>DATMER010000055.1:0-65998 GCA_035556715.1 Thermoanaerobaculia bacterium | reverse complement strand
CCCTCGGCCTCGAAGCGCCGCAGCGCGCAGAAGCCCAGGTACATCCAGGAGAGGACGTCCGCGAAGCGGCCGGAGAGCTTCTCCTTCAGCTTGAGCCGGCTGCCGAGCGACAGCAGCGCCAGGTCGGTCAGCAGCGCGAAGCGGGCCGAGGCCCTGGCCAGGCGCCGGTAGTAGAGGGCCGTGGGACCCGCGACCGGCGAGCGCCCCAACCTGAGCGTGGAGCGGACCAGGTTCCGCAGGAAGAAGCCGGCATGGCCGAGGAGCGCCTTGCGGAATCCCTTCGCGTCTCCCGCCTCCAGGGCCTGCATCTCCTTCTGGACCCAGGGATGGCAGCGGATCGCCCCCTGGCCGAAAAGGATGAGCGTCCGGGTGAGGATGTTCGCCCCCTCGACCGTGATCCCGATGGGCGCGCCCATGTGGCCGCGGGCCATCAGGTTGCGCGGCCCGAGGCAGATGGCGGCGCCGCCCAGGATATCCATGCCGTCCTGGACCAGGGAGCGCAGCAGCTCGGTCTGGTGGTACTTGGAGACCGCGGAGAGCACCGAGGGGCGGTGCCCGGCGTCCACTCCCCCGCAGGTGAAGACCCGCGCCGCCTCCATGAGGTAGAGGAGCCCGCCGATCCGGGCGAGCGGCTCCTCGATCCCCTCGAAGCGGCCGATCTCGATCCCGAACTGCCGCCGGACCATGCTGTAGGCCCCCGCGACCCGGGCCACGTACTTGGCCCCTCCCACGGACTGGGCCGGCAGCGAGATCGCCCGGCCGGCCGAGAGCGCCTCCATGAGCATCTTCCAGCCGAGCCCGGCGCAGGCCGCTCCGCCGAGGATGGCGTCCGCGGGCACGATCACGTCCCGGCCCTCGGTGGGGCCGTTGGGGAAGGGGACCCCGAGCGGGTCGTGGCGGTCCCCGATCTTCACGCCGGGCAGATGGGCGGGGACGAGGGCCACGGTGATCCCCACGTCCTCTCCCTTCCCAAGGAGGTTCCCGGGGTCCCGCAGCCGGAAGGCAAGACCGAGCAGGGTGGCGACCGGGGCGAGGGTGATGTATCGCTTCTGCCAGCTCAGCCGGAGGGCGAGGCGGCCTTCCCGGTCGCGGAACAGGATCCCCTCGGACCGGAGCGAAGCAGCATCGGACCCGGCCTCGGGCTCGGTGAGCGCGAAGCAGGGGATTTCGTCGCCGCGGGCCAGGCGGGGGAGGTAGTGGGCCTTCTGCTCAGGCGTGCCGTACTCCAGCAGCAGCTCGCCGGGACCGACCGAGTTGGGGATGAGGACGACCGCCGACAGGCCGAGGGAGCGCGACGCCAGCTTGCCGAAGATGGTGGACTGGGCGAGGGCGGAGAAGCCGTGGCCGCCATGCTCTTCGGGGATGGCGAGGCCGAAGAAGCGCTGCTCCTTGAAATAGCGCCAGACCTCCGGCGACGGCTCGCGGGCCGGGTCGGCCATGGCGCAGACCGTTTCGACCGGGCCGTCGAGGAAGGCCTGCTCGCGCCCGGTGAGGGTGGGGTAGGGCTCCCGCAGCATGCGTCCGAGGTCGGGCCGGCCGGAGAAGAGCTCGCCGTCCACCCAGACGGTCCCCGCCTCGAGCGCCTGGCGCTCGGTCTCGGAGATCCGCGGGATCTTGCCCTTGGCAAACCTGAGGAGCCAGGAGGTCATCGGAGAGAGATTATCACTCGGGCTAGAGACCCGAGCGACTCGGATGTACAGCCAAGCGACTGGTCTGTACATCCGAGGGTCTCGGATGCGGAGCCGAGCGACTCGGCTGTACAACCGAGCGGCTCGGCTGTATATCCGAGAGCCTCAACTGTACAGTTGATAGCCTCGCATATACATCGCAGCGACTCGGGAATGCACCCGAGCGACTGGGGTGTACAGAGGAGCGGCTCAACTGTATACCCGAGCGACTCGGGGATGCTCCCAAGTCGAGGGTATGTACAGACAAGCTGCTCGGATGTACATGCGAGGGGATGGGGCGAGGAACGGTTCCGATGGAATACATTCCTGTTGGAACGGGTGAAAGGAGCTGGGGACATGGACAGACAGATCGGGGGCATCCATCACGTCACCGCGATCGCGCGGGATCCGCAGGTCAACGTCGACTTCTACACCGGGGTCCTGGGGCTTCGGCTGGTCAAGAAGACCGTGAACTTCGACGATCCGGGGACCTACCACTTCTACTACGGGGACGAGGAGGGGCATCCGGGCACGATCCTGACCTTCTTCCCCTGGCCCATGGCGCGCCTGGGGAGCCACGGCGCCGGTCAGGCCACGGTGACCTCGTTCTCGGTGCCGGAGGGCTCCCTCGGCTGGTGGATCGAGCGGCTGGATCGGCTCGGGATCGACCACGAAGCCCCGCGTCCGCGCTTCGACGAGCGCTTCGATGAGGAGGTCCTGACGCTCCGGGATCCGGACGGCCTGCTGCTGGAGCTGGTCGCCCGCGGAGATGACCGGAAACCCTGGGAGGGCGGTCCGGTTCCGGTGGAGCATGCCGTCCGCGGCTTCTCGGGGGTCACCCTGACCGAGTGGAACCCGGAGGTGACCTCCGAGGTGCTCACCGGCCTTCTGGGGTTCCGCCCCGCGGGCCAGCTCGGCGACCGCTTCCGCTTCGACGCCGGAGCCGGCACGCGGGTGGATGTCCTGGGCAGCCCGAGCGCGCCGCGGGGGCACGTCGCGGCCGGAACGGTTCACCATGTGGCCTGGAGGACGCCCGATGACACCAACCAGCGCGCCTGGCACGAGGAGCTGGTCGGCCGGGGCTTCCACGTGAGCCCGATCCTGGACCGGCAGTACTTCCACTCGGTCTACTTTCGGGAGCCGGGCGGCGTGCTCTTCGAGATCGCCACGGACCCGCCGGGCTTCACCGCGGACGAGCCGGTGGAGGCCCTGGGCACCGACCTGAAGCTGCCGCCCTGGCTGGAGCTTGATCGGAAGAAGATCGAAGGCATCCTGCCTAGGATCGAGCTCCGGAAGGAGGTGGCGGTGTGAGCGCTCTCCACCCTCCTCACCTGGGCGAGCGGGTCCTGGCCGCCGGCCGTCCTCTCGGGCAGGCGAAGGCGGCCATGATCCTGGTCCATGGCCGTGGCGCCACGGCCGAGGACATCCTGAGCCTGGGGCGCGAGCTGGGCCGGCCCGACCTGGCGTACCTCGCACCCCAGGCCACGGGGCACACCTGGTACCCGTACAGCTTCATGGCTCCCATGGAGAAGAACGAGCCGGGGTTGTCCTCCGGGCTGGCGCTGATCGGGCATCTGGTCGCCCGGCTGGAGGCGGAGGGCATCCCGCCGGAGCGCACGGTCCTGCTCGGCTTCTCCCAGGGAGCCTGCCTCAGCATGGAGTACGCCGCGCGGAACGCGCGTCGATACGGCGGCCTGGTGGGGCTCTCCGGCGGGCTCATCGGTCCGCCGGGGACACCCCGCGACTATCCGGGCTCCTTCGACGGCACGCCGGTCTTCCTGGGCTGCAGCGACCGGGACCCGCACATCCCCCTGGCGCGGGTGAAGGAGACGACCGAGGTCCTCACAGGGAGGGGCGCCACGGTCACCGAGAAGATCTACCCGGGCATGCCGCACACCGTCAGCGAGGACGAGCTGGAGCAGGTGCGGTCGCTGCTGGCCGGGCTCTGAAACCTCACCCCCTGTCCCCCTCTCCCATCGCACACCCGCCCGACCGGGAGAGGGGGACGTTTCCGAACCGTCTTTGCCTTCGATCAAGCCGCCTCGGCTGCGGCGGTATTCCCCCTCTCCCGGGGGATGGGTGTGCGATGGGAGAGGGGGACAGGGGGTGAGGTCCTCTACTTCCTGACCAGCCGCACGTCGTCCACCCGGATCTCGAACTTCCGCGGGGCCGGACTGACTCCGAAGAAGATGCCCATGAGCCCGCTCGGGTCGACTCCGGGGAAGTCGGAGATCGGGAACGTGTACGTCTTCCACTCGGGGCCGGCCTCGAACGTCTTCATCGAAGGGTTGCGTCCGAGGCTGGTGGCGAAGAGCATCACGGTGACGGCGCCGTCTCCCTGCATCCAGAACTCCAGCGCCTGAACGTCCGCAAGGTTCACCGGACCCATGGGCTGCGCGCCGGGCATGAAGATCGCGCCGGCCCAGGGGAAGGCGAAGCCGGGCTTGACCTCGCCCGAGATCTTCAACGCGTGCTTGCTGCCCTGCGCTCCGCCGCTCACCACCTCCGCCTTCACCTCCGAGACTCCCCCCATGATCTTGTCCGTGGACTCCGACCAGCCCGAGCCGAAGGAGGCGGAGAGCTTGCCGTCCTCGAAGCTGCTCACCAGGCCGTCCGCGGGCAGCGCAGCGGCTGGTGCCGGTGCGGCTGCCTCCGCCGGAGCCTGGGAGGGGACGGGCCGCTCGAACGGGACTCCCCCCTTCCAGATCCGCGCGAGGTTCCGCGTGTCCGTGATGTCCTTGAGCGGATCGCCGGCCACCAGGATCATGTCGGCCCGCATTCCGGGGGCGATCCGTCCCCGGTCGGCCAGCTTGAAAGCGCGGGCCGGGGCGGAGGTCGCGGCGATCAGCGCCTGCTGAGGGGTGAGCCCCGCCTGGACCAGGAGCTCCAGCTCCCGGTGGATGCTCGCGCCGTGGGCGGTGCCCGGGTTGGGCGCGTCGCTGCCGGCCAGGATCGGCACCCCGGCGGCGGCGAGCTGGCTCACCGTCTTGAAGGCCGCGGGCATGCCGCCCGCGGTCGTGGCCGGGAACGTCTTGCCGAGGTTCTCGACCTCGTCCGGCCTCAGGAACGCGCGGACCCGAGCGTCCTCCGTCAGGGATTTGCCGCTCGGGATGCCGTTGGTGCTTTCGAGGACGGTGAGCGTGGGGATGACGAAGACCTTGCGCTCGGCGGCGAGCTTGGCGAAGTCCGGATCGGCCTCGCGGTCGGTGAAGAGGTGGATGAGGGCGTCGGCCCCGGCTTCCACGACCTGGCGGGCGGAGGCGGCGGTGCTGACGTGGACCACCGCCAGCTTGCCTTTCGCATGAGCCGCCTCGACGAGGGCGGCCACGGTCTTCATGTCGAGGGTCGGCCTGGAGCCGCCGTAGGCGGAGAAGTCCTCGACCACGATCTTGATGTAGTCCGAGCCTTCGGCGACGCGGGCGTCCACCCAGGCCCGGGCCTCCTCCGGCTTGGTCAGGGTCGGGACCGGCAGTCCGAACTGGGTGCCATGGCCTCCCGGCGCGGTGGCGAGACTGCCGGCGCTGAAGAGGTCGGCCCGTCCGGGAGCGCCGCCGGGCCGGGCCTGCTCTTCCCGGAAGGGGCGCACGGTCGCCGGATCGTTCCCCATATCGAGCTCGGTGGTGACGCCGAAGGCGAGAGCCCGCTCCAGCCCGCCGAGGAAGGCGTGGGTGTGCGCGTCGATGAACCCGGGGAGCAGGGTGCCGCCGCCCGCGTCGATCTGCGTCGCTCCTTCGGGGACCTTCACGTCCGCCCCCACGGCCTCGATCCGGCCGTCCCGGACCACGACGGTCCCCCGGGGGATGAGACGCTCGCCGTCGAAGATGCGGGCGTTGGTGACGGCGAAGGTCTCGCCGGCCGCCTGGGCATGGGCGGCGGTGAGGGCGAAGGCTGTAGACAGGACGATGGCGCGGAGCCGGATCATGGGTCTTCTCCTTTGCGGGACGCCTGGATTCTAAGCGTGACAAAATGGAAAGGCTATCGAGCGCTTCAGCAGAAGGGGAGCCCGCCATGCCGTCCGCACCTTTCCGAGCCCTGGCGCCAGCCGTGATGCTGGTGCTGCCATGGCTGTTGCCGGTTCCCGAGCTGCCTGTCCTCGCTCCCGGCGAGACGGTGGAGCGGGAGCTGGCCGGAGGGGATATGCACAGCTTCCGGCTGGAGGTGCAGACGGGGAAGCCTCTGCTGGTCACGGTGGAGCAGCACGGGATCAACGTGATCCTGAGCTGGCAAGACGCGTCCGGGAAGCCGCTCGGAATGATGAACACGGCCCTGGAGCGTGACGGAGTCGAAACTCTGCTGGTCGAAGGCGCGGAGGGAGCGTACCGGCTGGAGGTGCGTTCGCCCGTGGCCGAAGTCCCGGCGGGTCGTTTCCGGGTTCGGATCGACGAGTTGCTATCCGCGACCTCTGAGGATCAAACCAGGATCGAGGCCGAGCGGCTCATGACCGGGGCAGGGCTGCTCTTCTCCCAGGAGAACGAGGAGGCACAGCGACAGGCCTTGGCGGCGTATGGCAAGGCGCGCTCCCATTGGAGGAAGCTGGAACGGAAGCCGGAAGAAGCACGAACGCTCATCCGCTTGGCCATCGTCCACATGTCCCTGAGTGAATCGCAGGCCGCGCTGGACCGGCTGCAAGAGGCGCTCGCGCTCTACTCCTCCCTTCAAGACAGCGCCAGGGAGGCCGATATCCTGACCTACATGGGGCTTGCCCAGAGCCGTCTCAGCCGCTACCAGGAAGCGATCACGTCCTTCAACCGTTCCCTGGAGATCCGGCGTGCCCTCGACAACCGCTACGGCGAAGCGATCACATCCCAGAACCTCTGCACGATCCGGCTCTACCTCGGAGAGTACCGGGAAGCGATCCCCTGCTTCGAGAGCGCCCTGCGTCTGCTGGAAGAGGTGCGGGAGCCGGACGCGATCGCTGACGCGCTCAACGGGCTCGGCGGGGCGCACAGCAACCTCGGAGAGCCACGGAAGGCCCGGGAGCACTACAACCACGCCTTGGAGAAGAAGCGCTCTCTGAAGAACCAGGCTGCCGAGGCCAAGATCCTCAATAACCTTGCCGTGCTTGCCGCTGACCAGGGGTCGATGGGTGAGGCCCTGGCCTTCTACGGTCAGGCTCTCGAGGTCTTCGAGAAGCTTGGAGACCGCGAATGGCAGGGGAGGGCCCTTGCCAACCTCGGCAATGCCTACCTGAGCCTGGGTGAGACCCAACGGGCCCGAGGCTACTTCGAAAAGGCCCTGCCCATGCGGCGTGGGCTCCAGGACCGGAGAGGCGAGGTCAATACCTTGTGCAGTCTGGGTTTGGCTCAGGAACAGCTCGAGGAGATCTCGAGCGCGCTGAGATCCTATGAGGAGGCCCTGACGATCGCGCAGGCGGTTGGGTATCGGGCCGGGGAAGCATCGGCCCTCAACCTCCTGGCCCAGGGGCACCTCAAGGCCGGTGATCCTGCCAAGGCGCTGGAGCTCTTTGCCCGGGCCGCCATCCTTCAGCGCGGGCTCGGCAACCTCTCCGGGGTCGCCCTGGCCCGGCAGCGGACCGGCGAGGCCGAGGCCCGCCTCGGCCAAAGCGAAAAAGCCGTAGTCACAATACACGAGGCCACGGACCTTTACCGGGTGCTGGAGGACCGGTCCGGCCAGGCGGGGAGCCTCGCCTCTCTGGCGGCAGTGGAGCGCGGTATGGGCCGTCTCGACGACGCCTTGGCTCATGCCGAGAAAGCCATCGAATTCGTTGAATCGGTCCGCGCCACGGTAGGCGATCCGAGCCTGCGCGCCTCGTTTCTCGCCTCCCAGAGGCTCGCCTTCGAACTGGCCGTCGGCCTGCGGATGGATCTGGACCGCAAGCAACCCGGCAAGGGTCATGTCGAACTGGCCCTTGCCCTGAGCGAGCGAGCCCGAGCCCGTTCCCTCCTCGACCTGCTGCACGAGGCTGGAAGGGAGAACCGGCGGGGGTTGGATCCGAATCTTCGGGAGCGGAAGGAATCCCTCGCCTTGCGCTTCAGCGTCAACGCACGGATGCGGCGCGGCGCGGCCACGGACGAGCAGAGGACGAGCCTCCAGCGCGAGCTGGTTGAGCTGCTCGCTGAAGCGGACCGCCTGGAAGAAGAGATCCGCCGGCGCAGCCCGCGCTATGCCGGCCTCATCCAGCCCCTGGATGCAGCCGGCATCCGCAAGCTCCTCGATACCGACACCCTGCTCCTCGAATACACCCTGGGAGAGGAGAAGAGCTTCCTCTGGGCGGTGACCTCCGAGCGGGTGGATGGTTTCGAGCTACCAGGCCGGACCGAGATCGAGTCTGCGGCGCGCCGGTCCTACGAGGAGGTCCGAAAGACCGAGGACACCGAGTCCGAGGTTCACCGCACGCTGAGCCGAATCCTGCTCGGCCCAGTGGCGGACCGTCTGCCTGGCCAGCGTCTGGTGATCGTCGCGGACGGCGCTCTCCAGTACGTCCCTTTCTCCGTCCTGCCGGACCCGGGCGACCCGACCGGGGGTACCCCGCTCGTCGTCGGCCATGAGATCGTTTCGCTGCCTTCGGCCTCGGTCCTGGACATCCAGCGCCGGGTGCTTACCGGCCGGCCGCGTGCAGAAAAGGCGATCGCGGTCTTAGCCGACCCGGTGTTCGTGCCCTGGGACAACCGGCTGCGTGGCGCGGCTTCGGCCGCCGCGCACGGCATGCCTGTCGAGACGCCCCGGATCCAGCGGTTGCCGGCGTCCGGGCGTGAGGCGAAGGCCATCGCGGCGTTGCTGCCTCCTGATCAGGTCTTCATGGCCCTCGATTTCCAGGCGAGCCGCGGCACCGCGCTGAGCGGCATCCTTGCCAGGTTCCGGGCTGTCCATTTTGCCACTCATGGCTGGATCGATTCCGAGACTCCCCGTCTGTCCGGCCTTACCCTGTCCATGGTCGATGAGAAGGGACAGGCCCAGGAGGGGCTCCTCAGCCTGAGCGACATCTACAACCTGGAGCTTGGGGCGGACCTGGTGGTCCTCTCCGGGTGCGAAACCGCGCTCGGTCGAGAGATCCGGGGAGAGGGGTTGATGGGCCTGACCCAGGGTTTCCTCTATGCGGGGTCTGAAAGGGTGATGGCCAGCCTCTGGCTCGTGGAGGACCGCGCCACCGCCGAGCTCATGACTCGTTTCTACCGCTCCATGCTCCAAGAGGGGCTCCCTCCGGCTGCGGCCCTGAGATCTGCCCAACTCGCCATCCGCAGCGATCCGCGTTGGCAGGACCCTTTCTATTGGGCTCCTTTCGTACTGCAGGGCGACTGGCGTTGAGCAAGGTGCTCTCTTATTTCTTCATGTGAAATGATTGGGCCTTTAGCGACAATACAGACGAGGGGTGAGAGGGGGTCTATTCGAATCTATTGGAAAGGAGATGGAAATGGCTGGAATCACCCACTTCCTCAGGCCGGAGGGTTGGAAGATCACCAGGGTCGATGGTCTGGCGGCCAAGATCCTTCCCGCGAAAGGCAGCACGATCATGATCGGGTTGCAGGACGGCGCTCTCTGCCAAGTCTACCGCTTGGCCCTGGTGGACCAGTCCAAGGCTATCCGGGTCCTCGATGGCTTCTGGTTTCAGAACAATCGCCTGGAGCTGCCCATCCGGCTCTCCGGCCGGGAATACCTGCTCACGGTGGAGGCCAACGGCAACGATCAGCTCAAGGGCGGCCTCGAGCTCCGTTCGCCGGCCAAGGCTGCTGCTGCCCTCCGCAGCAGGCCTGAGCCCACGGGCCAGTCGGGCACCTGGGGCGCAGAGGCGAACCCCGGCGGCTGAAGCGGAGCAGGACCTGAGGAGGCGGAGCCGGGACCTCCCCGGCTCCGTTTCTCTCTCCGTAGCCCGCGCAGGCGCTATCATCGCCCTCCTGAACTCATGGAGGTCTCCTGAATGCGAACGTCTGCCGCGCTCCTGCTCACCGCCCTTTTTCTGTCCACGTCCGCCCAGGCGCAGGCACCCCGGCTGCCGCAGGCGAGCCCCGCCGCCAAGGCCGCCCTGACGGTCGGCGTCACGGACGTGGAGATCGTCTATCACCGTCCCGGCGTCAAGGGCCGGGCCATCTGGGGCGGGCTCGTGCCCTGGGGCGAGGTCTGGCGCCTCGGCGCCAACGAGGCCACCACCATCTCTTTCTCGACTCCCGTGAAGGTCGAAGGGCACGACGTGCCGGCCGGCACCTACGGGCTGTTCGCCATCCCTGCCAAGGACAAGTGGACCCTGATCCTCAACAAGCAGCCCGAGCAGTGGGGCGCCTACTTCTACAAGCCGGAGGAGGACATTCTCCGCTTCGACGTGAAGCCGCAGACCGCTCCGGCCACCGAGTGGATGGCCTTCACCATGACTCCCACCCCGCCCGACTCCGCCGTGATCGAGATGGCCTGGGAAACCCTGCGCGTCCCCTTCACCGTCAAGGCGGACGTGGACCGGATGGTCTGGTCGGAGATCGACAAGTCGCTGGCCGGCAAGCCTGACGCCGAGATCTACCTGACCGCCGTCCACTACGCCCTGGAGAAGGGTGCCCGTCTCGACGAGGCCATGGGCTGGACGGACAAGGCCCTCGCCCTGCAGGAGAACTTCTGGGGGCACGAGTACAAGGCGAAGCTCCTCCAGCGCCAGGGCAAGGTGGACGAGGCCGTGCAGCACCTGGACAAAGCCATGGCCCTCGCCAAGGGCAAGGCCCCGCAGGCCTACATCGATGGATTGGCGAAGATCAAGGCGGAGTGGAAGGGGTAGGTCCCTTCCTACCTATCGAAGTACCCCTCCCGGGTCCGCGCTCTGTAGCCGCCGCGGACCCGGACCTCCAGCTTGTGCCAGGCGCCGTCGTCGCGGTCCTTCGCCGGCTGGAAGCCGAGCACGTATTGCTCGCGCAGCTCGCGGAGGATCTTCTGGAGCGAGAGCGCGAGGTCCCCCCGGGAGAAGGTGGAGACCGCCTGGGGCTCGCCGTCGTCGAGGATCTCGAAGTCCGCCGCGGTCAGGCCGAGGGCAGCGCCGCCGATCGGACGGGTCACGGTGACGTAGAGCTGCTGCAGCTCCACGTCGATCACCTCGTCGACCCGGATCTCGGTGTCCGGCGGGGGGGGAGGGAGAGGCGGGAACGGGTCCTGGAGAAGGGGCAGGAGGAGGAAAGGCAGCAGCGCCTTCATCCGCGCCCTCCCCGGGCCGGCGTGCTTTCCAGGGCCCGGGCGAGGGCGGCGAGGCGGAGGAGCGACTGCTGGGTCAACGAGCGGCGGACGTCGTCCAAAGCCGCGGCCGGCCACTGGCCGTAGCGATGGCGCGGAGAGCCGCCGGAGGTCTCCGCAGTCCTGATCCCTGCGAGCACCTTTTGCGCGTCGGCGGCCGATCCCTGGCGCTCGAGCAGGTAGGCGAGCTGCACCGCGAGCTGCGTCTGGCCCGGGAGCTGGGACACGGCCTGCCGCAGCAGGGCGACGGCGTCGGTCTGGCGGTCCGCCCGGAGATGAAGGTGCACCAGCTCCTGCCAGGCCACGGTCCGCACCCACTCGGGCACGGGCTCGATGGTCAGCCGCCGCAGGAGCTCCCGCGCCTCCGCCGACTTTCCGCTCCAGCTCCGCGTTGCGCCGGCGGCCCTTCGGAGCTTCCGCGACAGCCTGCGGGGCCGGCGCGCTCTCGCCGCCGAGCCGCCGGAGCTGCGCCCAGATCAGCTCCTCGGTCCCGGAGCCCTCGCCCAGGTAGAGGACAGTCAGCTCGGGCGTCTCCATCCGGCCTCCGGCGCCGGCCACGGTCAGGACGGCGCGGTACCGTCCGGTCTCGAGCTTCGGCAGGTCGAAGTCACAGACGAGCCGCTCGGGCGCGAGCCCCACGATGCGGTTGCGCTCGGCCACGCGGCCGGCGACCTCCTGGACCTTCTTGCCGGCCTCGGTCCGGATCTCCAGCGTGACGGCCGGCTCCGTAGGGAGGCCACGGCCCAGGAGAGCGACTCTGCGCGTCCGTCCGCCCGCGAGGAGCGGCAGGGAAGCGGGGAGGCCCCAGCCCTCATCCACGAGCAGCGGGGCCAGGGACCGGTCCAACTGCTCGTGCTCCGGCGGACGCGCCAGGACCCATCGCCCCCGCGGATCGCTGAAGAGCGGGTGGAAGAGGACCGGCCTGGTGTCCGCGGCCGGCACGGCCAGGGGGAGGACCCGCAGGCTGTAGCGCAGCGTGTCGGGATCGACCACCAGAACCCGCACCGAGCCTAGCCCGGCCGGCATGGAGACCGTGCCTGCGAACTTGACGCGCCGTCCAGCACCGCTTCGCCGACCTGCGAGAGATCGAGGCTCAGCCCCTGCGCCAGGAAGTCGTGTACCGAGCCGTCGGAGCCCATGGCATAGGCATAGATCTCAATCCGCTGGACGTCTCCCTGCTTCCCCGCGAGGAGCTCGTTGCCCTCGATCTCCACGAGCAGGGGCACGGTAAAGCGCAATACTGTCCAGTTAGCGGTGTGAGGGGTCCCTCCCCCGGGGAGGGAAGGGGTTGGGACTGGAGGAGGTTAGGAGGGGGCGGCGAAGCAACCGGGGCATTTCCAAGAAGCCATCGACGCCCCCCTCCCGTCCTCGGTCTCAGTCCAAGAAGCGTCCGGGAGGCGCACGCGCCGGGTAGAGCACCATACCCGAGGGCCGTACCCTGTACGCGACGGTTCTACGCTGTACGGAGCGCGCAGGAAGCGTACGCGGCGGGTACGACCCATACCCTGCCGTTCTGCGCCGTACGCGCTCCTTGCGAGGCGTACGCGGAGGGTAGCAGCCCGTACCCGCAGGGTATCGGCCGTACGCGGAGGGTAGGACCTCGTACCCGGCGGGTAGCACCTCGTACCCACAGGGTATCCGTCGCCCCCTGCGGGTAGCACCTCGTACCCGGTGGGTACAGGCTGCCCTCGCTGCGTACGAGGCGCGAGCACAGGGTACGGACCCGTACCCACCGGGTATTGGTCCGTACCCGCCGGGTACGAGGTGCTACCCGCAGGGTATGGCCGCACGCCCGGGGCCCCCTCCTCGGTCCTCCCCCGCTGCGCGGGGGAGGACCGCCTCCCGCCCGGCGCTCGGCTAACTGGACAGTATTGCGGTAAAGCGGCCGTCCTCCCCCTTTTCCCCGGAGGGGACCGCGAGCGCGGCCATGGGGAGGCCGCCGCCCTCCTGGCCGGTCGTCAGCAGGGTGGCGATGGGACCCTGCAGTCCGCGCAGCGGGCGGGTCTGGAGAGAGAAGGAGAGGTGGTCCGGGCGCAGGTCGTACCCCGGGCCCAGCAGGAGGACCGCCTTGCGTCCGGGCAGGCCGGCCAGGGCGGCGACGAGGCGCTCCAGGGACCCTAGTGACTCCACCACTTCGGACCGGTAGCGCTCGGCAAAGGCGCGGACCGAGGCGAGCGAGGTGCCAGCGGCCAGCTCCGCGTTCGACTGCATCTGCCCGCCCTGGGCGACCATCCCCGACCCCAGGGCCGTGGCGCTGGGAGCGTCGCCGGAGCGGATCTCGTCCAGCACGGCCTTGCGGGCGGAGATGTTCGAAGGGACGCCCGGAGGGTCCTTCTCCAGCCGCTCGATGGCGGCGTCCAGGAGAGCCCGGTCGGACGTAAACGGCTGCACGATCCGGATTCCCGCGCCCTGGCGCGCCACCAGGATGCGGTCGGCCGCGGCGAGCAGCCGGTCGAGCTGCCGGCGGACCCCCTCGTAGGCCGCCGTCCGGTCGGCCGGCGGGATCTGCGCGTCGTCGAAGAGGAGGATGAGGTGGAGCGGCTCGCCTGGCTCAATAGCGCCGACCTGGCCCTCCCGTCCGACCCTGGCAAAGTGGGTGGGCCGCACCGGCAGGCCGCCGTCCAGGACCTCGAAGTCCTCGGCCGTGAGGTCCGCCACCGGCGTGCCGTCCTCGGCGGTGGCGACCACGTCGACGCTGACGACCTCGACATCCAGCTCGTCCGCGAAGCGAGGCTCCTGGGCGTGAGCTGCTGCTGCGGTCAGGAGGAAGGCCAGGAGAACGCCGCAACGCATTGGAACTATCCTCCGACCAGCGGGACCAGCTTCAGGAACGTGACCCGGGTCTCCGGCCGCACCCGGATCTCCTCTGCGAGCGACTCGATCTGGCGGTCGTCCACGAGGATGAGGAAGCCGTTGCGCTCGAAATCCTCCAGGGCGGCGCGGCTCTGTTCGTGCCAGTCCAGCTTGCGCCGCTCCTTGAGACGGAAGCCGTTCAGCTCCCGCTCGGTATCCGTGGGCTGGACCAGCCCCTGGAAGCGCTCGGGGAGGGTCTCGTTGAATGCCTTGACCTCCTCGAAGACCCGGGCACGGATCAGCTCCCGGGCTGAGATCGTGGGCTCCGGCAGTTGGAGCGTCAGGCTCTGGCGCCTCTCCCCCGAGGTAGTCTCGTCGTGGATGGTCAGGGCCGTGGTCATCCTTCGCCTCCTGTATGCGGGCTCTCGCGCCATTGTAGCCGGGCGCGCGTGCTAATCTGAAGCCAAGCTGACACGCCGGACGGAGGGACCATGTGGAAGTGGCTCGAGGGCCTCACGGGGAAAGGCCGTGCCCGGACGGAGGAGAAGACGCCCGGCCCCCATCCCACTGCGGGCCCGTCTCTCCTCGATGATCTCCTGGCGCAGGCGCTCACAAGACATGGCGGGCCGTGGCGCCAGCTCAACATCCGGTTCGATCCCGGCGAGCATGCTGCCGGGCGCACGATCTTCGGCCTTGATCCCCGTGCCCAGGCGGAGCTGGCAGTCGAGGTGTTCCTGCGATACCTGCACGCGGCCCGGAGCCACAACCACAACGCCATGATGATGGCTACGAGTCTGGCCGGGCCTCTGTTGCGCCGGAAGCCCGTTTTCCAGGAGGAGCAACTCGTCCGGCTCGCGGAGGCCGTCCGCGACCTCGGAGAGAGCGCCTGTATGATGCCGGTCCCGGTCTTCCTGCGCACCTTGGAGGACCACGTCCGGGAGCACGGGCTCGGCGTGCACCTGCGCGCTACCCTGGGCACGCTGCCGGACCGGCTCGCCCGTCATCCCAACCTGGAGCAGAGGAAGGTTCTGGAAAGGCTCCGCCACCTCCTCCGGCACGGCAGCCCCAAGGAGCCGGGCCTGGACCTGCGCCGCGGAGACGCCTGGGCCAACACACTCCTGGACGCGCTCGATGCCATGCTGCCCGGAGACGCCGCGGCCTGGCTGGACCTCCTCGCGCATTGCGCGACCGCGACCTCGGCCAGGCCGTCGTCGAAATGGCTCTCCCGGGCGAAGGAGTTGTCGGGCGTGCTGGCCCCGGAGGGAGTCTCCCGGGTCTTGACCCTCTGCCTGGGCCGGGTCGGCGAGCCGGGGATGAGGAAGGTGCAGACATTCATGAGTCACCAGTACGAGATCGAACCTACCCTCCTGGACGACGAGCAGACCGACCTCCTGCGGGGGTTGGCCTGGTGCGCCAACCTGGTGGACGATCCCGCGCTCACGGCCGCCGTCGGCAGGGCCGCGGAGGCCTGCTTCCGGAAAGTCGACGGCCACGGCCCACGCAATGCCAAGGTGGGCAACGCCTGCCTGGACACCCTGAGCCGCCTGGGCACCCCGGAGGCCGTGGCCCAGCTCAGCCGTCTGCGTACCCGGGTCCAGCACCCCTCCTCGCGCAAGCAGCTCGAAACCCTCCTGGGCAAGGCGGCCGAGCGGCAAGGTCTCACCAAGGCCGAGCTGGAGGAGATGGCGGTCCCCACTCTGGGCCTTACGGAGCCCGGGCTGCGCCGGGAGACCCTGGGCGGCTTCACCGCCGAGCTGCGGGTCACCGGCACGGCCTCCACCGAGCTGACCTGGTTGCAGCAGGGCAAGCCGCAGAAGTCCGTACCCAAGGCGGTCAAGGAGGGCCACGCGGACGAGCTGAAAGCCCTGACCGCCGCGGCCAGGGAGATCCAGAAGCTCCTCCCGGGCCAGCGCGACCGCCTGGAGCGGCTCTACCTGTTTCCTCGCGACTGGGACCTCGCCACCTGGCGCGAGCGCTACCTGGATCATCCTCTCGTCGGAACCCTGGCGCGCCGCCTGATCTGGTGCTTTGGGACACAGACTGGCTTCTGGCGCGAGGACCGGATCGTGGATGCCGAGGAGCAGCCGCTCGATCTTCCGGAAGACACCCGGGTTTCCTTATGGCACCCTCTCGACTCCCAGGCGGACGAGGTGCTGGCCTGGCGCACCCGCCTCGAAGCCTGGGAGGTGGTTCAGCCCTTCAAGCAGGCCCACCGCGAGATCTACCTGCTCACCGACGCCGAGCGGCAGACGGCCATCTACTCGAACCGGTTCGCCGCCCACATCCTCAAGCAGCACCAGTTCGCGGCACTCTGCAGGCAGCGAGGCTGGACCTACGGGCTTCAGGGACAGTTCGACTCCCACAACACCCCGTTCCTGATGATCCCGGAGCACGGCCTCCGGGTCGAATTCTGGGTCGACGCCGCCGGGGAAGACGCCTCGGAGATGGCCATCTACCTCTACGTTGCCACCGACCAGGTGCGGTTCTGCGACCTGGCAGGCGTGCCGCAACCCCTGGAGCAGGTGCCGCCCCTCCTGTTCTCCGAGCTGATGCGCGACGTGGACCTCTTCGTGGGGGTCTGCAGCGTGGGCAACGACCCCAACTGGACTGCCGGAGGGGATCGTCCGGGGACGGGCTACTGGCGCGAGTACTCCTTCGGCGAGTTGGGCGAGAGCGCCCGCACCCGCCGGGAGCTGCTCGGGAGGCTGGTCCCTCGACTGAAGATCGCGGACCGCTGCACCCTGACCGAGCGCTTCCTCGTGGTCCGGGGAGAACGGAAGACCTACAAGATCCACCTGGGCAGCGGCAACATTCTGCTGGAGCCGAACGACCAATATCTCTGTATCGTTGCGGACCGGTCTCCGCGCGGAGCCCAGCCGGTCCTCCCCTTCGAGGGGGACGGCACCCTGGCAGTCATCCTCAGCAAGGCGTTCCTCCTGGCTGAGGACACCAAAATCACCGACCCCCAGATCCTGAGCCAGATCGGGAGGTGATACGGCCGCCAGGCCGTCCGCCTATGGCCGGCCCTTCTCGCGCGGAAGGCTCTCAATGTCATCGTGGTCCTTGAGGAGGGTCCCCAAGTAAGGCAGCTTGGAGAGGTCCCTCTCCTCCAGCCTCTCCGGGTAGGTTCCGGCGGCCAGGGCGAGCACCCGCAGCCAGACCAGAAGCTCGCCGGTGGCTGGCGGTTTGCGCAGGCTCCGCTCCCGCAGGGCCAGGAAGCGCTGGAGAGCCATCTCCAGGAACCCGTCGCTCAGGTTGCCGTACTCTCCGCGCTCGCGCCGGACCCTCACCGCCCGCCGGACCAGCTCCTCATCGAACCGGATGTTGTGGTAGACACAGCGCCGCAGGAAGGGCTCGGGGAGGCGTCTCTCGCTGTTGGAGGTGATGAAGACCACCGGCCGCATCTCCGGCTCGGCGTCGATCTTCTCCCGGGTCTCCCGGACGGTGAACTCCATTTTGTCCAGCTCATGGAGCAGGTCGTTGGGGAAGTCGCGGGGGGCCTTGTCGATCTCGTCGATCAGGAGCACGCGGGGGTTGGGCGACTTCAGGGCGTCCCAGAGCTCCCGCGGCGTCCGGTACTTGATCTTGTCCGGGAGCTCCCCGGACCCGGCGAGATGGGCGTCGTGGAAGTACTGCACGGTGTCGAAGGAGTAGAGGAGGTCGCGGGCCGTGCTGTCGGACTTGACCTGGAAGTGGATCACGGGCTCGGCTCTCAGCTTCCACGCTGCGTAGTACGCGGCCTGGGTCTTGCCCGTGCCGGGCTCGCCGGTGATCAGAAGAGGGAGTCCCACGGCGAGAGCCGTGTTCATGGCCGTCTCCAACTCGTCGCCCGAGTCGAACAGCCTGGCGTCGTCCTCGAAGGTCCGCCGGAGCTGGATGAAGGGGCGCTGGCGCAGGAGCCCCGGGTCTTCCATGGGACCCTCTCGGCGGCGGTCGATCAGCCGGAAGGGATAGGCAGCGGTCATCAGGGCTCCTCCTCGCGGTTCTACCAGTCGTCTTCGTTGTCGCCGGGCTGTGCGACCGGCTCCTCCGCCTGGTCCTCGTCGTCCCAGGCCTTATCCACGACTCTCTTGAGCTCCTCCAGGGTCATCTCGTAGCGCCCGCCGGTCTTTTCCAGGATACGGGCCAGGACGTTGTCCCTCAGGGAGGGGGGCAGTGCGACGTGGTGACCCTTAAGGAAGGTCCTGAGGTCCTGGAGGACGAGCTCCTCGAGCTCATCGAGCACCGTAAATGTGACGTCGTCGAGGTCCAGCCCTCCAAGCTCCTGGTTCAGCCGATCCCGGAGGCGGGCGGGGTTCTTCTGCGCCAGGAAGGAGATGCCCAGCAGGCCGAAGGCTTTGGCTTCCTCCAGGCACGGGACGAGCTGCTTGTTCCACCACTCCAGGTAAGTCTTCAGGGTGGAGGGCTTCACGGCCTCCCCCTGGTTCAGGGGCTCATGGCGAACGTGGACGAGGGGAGTGCGCCGCCGGTCGATCTGCCCTTCGGAGCGGACCCAGGCGGTGAAGTCGGAGAGATCCTGAATGTCGCAGGCGTGGGCAATCATGTCCGCGAACGACCGGTAGGGATTGCGCAGCTCTTGGGGCCACTCAGGCTTGACCTCCAGGAGGAGGGCCTTTTTCAGTCGTTCCTGCAGCTCCACCTGGAAGCGCTGATGAAAGAGATCGACCCCCTGGCCCTCCTCGCCGTACCAGATGTAGGCGAGGACCCGAGGCCTTTTCTCATACAGCATCAGGTCCGTGTCGTTGAAGACCCGGCCGAACTGATTGGACCGGTCCAGCTTCACGTTCCAGTGCGGATCGCGGTCCAGGCGGGAGCGACGCCGCGGCGGAGTGGAGATCCAGCGCGCATACCGGCGGTGGAGGACCGGGTTCATCCAGCGGGTGTTCCCGAAGCTCTGCTCCGGGATCTCCAGGCGCGCGTGGAGGTTCGCCACGGCGCTGTGCGGCGGATCGCCCTCGATCAGAAGCGCCCGCCAGAGCTCCAGGCCCTGGGCGCGGGCGGCCGGCACGTAAGCCAGGGTGCGGTTGGTCACGACTGCGGGCACGACCTCGCCCAACTGCCAGCCCGCGCCCAGGAGGCCGCCGGCATCGCCCTGGCAGCAGTTGATATAGGCGAAGAGGAGCTGCGGCCCAGCGAAGCGCCGGAGCTCGTGAGCGAAGTCGGCCACCGGGACCTCCAGCGGCTTCGGGTCGGAGCTCCGGGTGAAGACGAGCCGCGACCGGGCCGCGCTCCCCCTGCCGTGGCCGTAGTAGTAGAGGAGATGGGGCTGGAGCTGCTGCAGGGCCGGTCCGACCTCGTCCCATCCGGAGACGACCTGCAGGTTCTTGCCTCTCTGAAGGCGGTGGTCTGCCTCGCAGAGCATCCGTTCCAGATCTTCCACGTGGGAGGCCGCATGGGTGGGCGGCAGGCCCGGGCCCACAGGCTCCGGCGCGACGATCAGCATCTTGGGGGAAGGGGAGAGGATGTAGTCCTCCTGGCCGGCGGCCGAGCGGGTGAGGGCCACAGACCAGCCACACGCGCAGAGGAACGGTCCGCGCCGGTTCAGGAGCACCCAGGGGAGACGGGCGAGATGCTCGTCCTCGGTGACGATCTGTACCTCGACATCCCCTTCCTCGGGGAAGTCCAGGTTGTCGATCCGGCCGAAGGTCTGAGTCCAGAGGTGTTTGCCGAGCTCGACCTGGAGCCGCTCGTCGAAGATCCGCTCGAAGCTCACGTCCAGCTTCAGCAGGCGCTCCAGAAGAGTGCCCAGGGTCTCGGGCCATCCGGGGATCGTGGCATCGGGGCCAAGGGCCGGTGCCTCGAAGGAAAAACCACGGTCGGAGCTGCCGCGGTGGATGCGGCCCTGATGGGAACCCCCTTCCATCCAGAGCTCGACGAACCAGCGCTCCGGCTCGGTCATTGCCTCGGTCACCGCAGACCCCACACATCCAACGGTTGGCTGCGAAACAAGAGGACCCCGAACCCGAGTGTGAGCTCGCTGGTCTTCTCTTCGACGGCGCCGAAGTCCGTCCGGCGGAACCGGTAGTGGATCTCGACCGCCGTGCTGGGGGCGAGCTTCCAGATCCGGAAGGTGCCCAACGCCAGATGGAGCCGCGCGTCCAGGATCTCGCCGCCACGAGCGCGGAAGTCGTAGAACCGGGCCGGGTCCCGAACGAGGTGGCCGGAGGCATCCTCTACGAGAGCGGTGCCATTCAGCCTCGCATTCTGCGGGCGCCCGGCGCCAAGCTCCACGAGGAGGCCCGCCCGCGGCCGGAGCCGGATCTGTCCCAGCCAGTAGCGGGGCGCGTCGTTCCTGACGAAGACGCCGGGGACCGGATGCTCCCATTCCTCAAGGGGAGCATCCCGGTCCGGAGTGCCCTCGAAGCCCTCCCCTCGGCGCGAGGGCGGCGAGCTCTCCAGGCCCCCTTCCATGGCGAGGTAGGAGATTCCGGCTTCGACTCGAAGCCCTTTCTTCAGTGAGAGCCAGACACCGCCCTGGAACTCGGAGAAAATGTCCTCATGGCTGGAGAAGTTGCCCCGGCCGAAGAAGCGCCAGCGAGGGGGTCCGATCTCCAGAGAGTAGGTGCCCTTCAGGAATGTATCGCCGTCCGCCGGACGATAGGGCCTTCCTGCTACCTGCCCTTCCCGGATATCGGTCTCCCTCCACCCCCGGATCGGGCCTGTTCCGGCCCTCCCCACGATGCCGAACACACTCAGGAGCGGAGGAGCCAGCTCGAGAGAGGCGGAGAGCGTAGCACCCTCCTCTCCGACGGACAGGATCTGCCGGACATCCCAGTAACCCATTCTCTCCACGGTCACCTGAAGGCTCTGGCCCGCCGGGTACTTGTAGTCAGTGAAAGGGGTCTTGCCGGCCTTTTCCCCGTCGATAGAGACGATCGCCCCGGCCGGGTCGGAGTCGATCAGGACCGTGCCCTGATCGCCGCTCTCCATGGTGAGGACGAGCGGCGTGATCCGGCCGGGAGCCACCTCCGCCACCGTTTCGAGCCTCTTGCGGTCGGGATGGACCAGCCGCAGCCGGTGCGTCCCCGGGCTCAGGTCCCCTATCCGCCGGCCGCCGCGGCCGAGGAAGGAGGCATCCAGCCAGACGGCAGCGTCCTCCGGATCCGTGGAGAGGTCGATCCCGCCCGCATCGGGGAGGGGTTGCTCTTCGGGGGACCGCGGCCGGGACTGGCCCAGGACGTCGAGCCTCCCGCTCTCGGTAACAAGGGCCACGTAGCTTTCGGCCGGAGCCGTGAGCCGGATCGGCTCTCCAGCGTCGTAGGTCCACTCCCTGGCTCCCGACGCGAAGCTGTGGACGGTCAGCCGGCTGCCCATAAAGAGCACGGCACGCTCATGCCCGTCCTGGAGGAACCCGCGGGCGTCGGTCAGAGCGTCTTCCAGGGGAAAGGGAAGAATCGACCCGTCTTTCGGATCGATCCAGGTCAGCCTGTGCGCCGGAACGTCTTCAGCTTCAACCAGCTCGAGCCGCCATTTGGGCGCATCGCTGCCAATGCCAAGCGGAACGAAACGGTAGGCCTCCAGGCGCTGCTTTGCGGGCATGGGGACGAAGTCTCCGGGTTGGAACCGGAGGATGGGCCGGTCTTCCCAGGGGCGGGTGAGCTGCCAGATCGTCTTCGCTGTGCGTGCGTCCACGCCGAGGAGGGTGTCTCCGGCCGTGGTCACGACCTGCACGTCTCCGCACCCCGCCACATCCATGACTCCCTCCGAGAAGGGTCGCCGCCATGGCCGGGCCCTCTCGTCCAGCGGGAGGGTGGCGGCGAGGCGAAGGTCGGGCACCCACGCCACCAAGTGGTCGCCGGCGAGCCAGATCCTCTCGGGAGAGACGGCCCGCGCAAGGTCGGGACCGAGATGTTTCACCAGAGCGACCCGGACCGGCCGGGCCTCCCCGGACACGGATAGGATGAACTTGTCGAGGAGGAAGACCACCCTCTCGCACGCGGAGAGCACCCGGGCGGACGAGGATGCGGACTCCTTCTGCCAGCGGAGACGTCCTGTGGCCGGGTCGAGCTCGATGACGTTGTGGTACGTGGTCCGGCTGGTCCCGTAGCCGGAGCTGCTTTCCCTGATCTCCCTGTCGATCACGAACAGCCGTTCGCCGAGGAGGATCGGGCCGTTCACGAGCTCCGTGCCCTGGAAAACCCAGAGCTGCTGCAGGCTATACGGGTCCAGGCCGTAGACGGCGGCACCCTGGCGCACCACCAGGACCTCAGGGAAGGCCGCCATTTCGACCACATCCCACCCCTGAGCGCTGGCGATCCGGCGGTCGATTTCGGCGTCCTGCCCGGCCGCGGGGAGGGAGGCCAGGGTGAGGGTCAGGGGCAGCAGGATCTTTCTCAACGTTGCCGGGCGCACAGCTCCTCCCAAGGGGTGAGGGCGGGGCCCAGGGTCCGGGCCAGGCCGCTATGGATGGACATCTCGGCCGGACCGCGCCAGGGCTGCCCTCCGAAGGGTCTCCAGGTGGATTGAGTGCTGAGCTTCTCGTACATCTTCCTCGACGTGCCGTTGAAGCCCGCGACCCGTGCTGGACCAGAGCAGTGGACCTCCAGGTCGGTGACCGCCAGCGTGTACCCCGGCCGGACGACCGCCTCCGCGCTCAGCGTCAGCTCCACCGAGCCGGGAGCCTCGCCCCGGTCCCACCGGCTCCGAGCGGGCAGGCTGCGGACGACGACAGCGGTCTTCGATTCGTTCCAAGCATAGAACAGACGGTAGTAGCGCCGGGGCTGGATCCCTTCATCGGTCCACGCCGGCGGCTCGTCCACCCCCTCGGCGGCGGTCCGGGTCAGGCTTAGGGCGATCTGGAAGCAGCTCCCGGAGTGAAACGGATGGGTGTTCAAGTCCACACAGGCGTTTCCGCAAAGGGTGAGCTGCGGGTCCGGACAGGGTGACGGGCCGGGAACCGTGGGATTGAGCTCGGATCGCCGGTCGCCTGCCGGCGCTGACTCCAGGTCCCTGATGACCTCTTCCTCCAGGCTCCTCACGCTTTCGGCCGTCGACTGGACCGGGCTGGACGTGTCCGGGTTCCTCGCCAGGCCATCCGCTTCCGAAGCGACCATCGAGGCAGCTCCGTCCCGACCTGGGCTTTCCTGTATCGTCGGGGTCGGCCCGATCCCGCGACTCCACGCAAACTGAAGCTGCGAGCGTGTCGGGGGAGACCAGCGGTCAAGGGAAACTTCGTCGGAAGCATGCACGAGCCAGAAGGTTTCCGTTGAGACTTCACTTACCGTCCAGGATCGAACATGGACGCGATCGCCCCAAGAGCCCCATGCATCCCGGATCCAATTCATGGTCCGGTCAGATTGGCCAAGTCCGGGATCCAGACGATAAACGACGTCGACCTCACTTAAAGCTAGAAGGCTGTCTGCGGTCCCGATGCCCGTGATCCGGTTTCCGATCTCGATGCCGATCCTTGCCGGCCATCTCCTTTCCGAAGGGGGAGAGTGTGTGCCCGAATGGATCAGCGGTGACGCGCATCGATCCACAACCAACCCGATCTCCGGGTGTTCCTCGCGGCAAGGTATCTCTCGCGCCTCCACCTTCAGCTCGATCTCGAAAGTCCCGGAGGTTCCTCCCAGGAGAAGGGGGGGAGCGGTAAGCCCATCTATGAGGGCGACGGCACGATACTCGGAGGACTCGCTGTCACTGATTAAGCTCACTCCCCCATTTTCCGTGCCCATTACGCGCCTCCACCGCGCTCCCTCACGACGCTCGATCCTCACGGCCGCGCTCTGGTTGACCTTCAGTCCGCTCCACTGGACTTGCATCCCAAATTGCTCCGGATCGGAGGAGCCGATCCGCCACAGTGAGAGCGCCAGGAGCGCGACGGCTGCGATGGCGAGCCCCGCCTCGGGCCAGAGACCGGGCCGGTAGACCTCCCGGCCCTCCACGATGGCGGCGAGCTGATCCGCGGCCTGCGGACCGGGCTGAGCGCGCAGGGGGAGCCGCCTCGGCCCGGGACCTGAACCCTGCACCCTGGCCAGGTCGGCCCGGATGGACTCGCCCAACGGACCCCGGGAAAGGACCGCCAGGCGCTTCACGGCCGGCTCCGGCTCGAGCTCCAACCGCGTCCGCTCCAGCCGCCACTCCCACGCCTGGTGCGCCAGGCTCTCCGGATCGTCGGGCTCCGCCAGGCGGGTCTGCTCCAGGAGGAAGCCCAGGACCGCCTCCTGTTCGGCCTCGCCGCGCCCTGTGACGAAGCCCTCCCGGAGCACGGCCAGCACCGGGTCCCCGAACCTCAGCCCTCCCGTGATCAGGCGGCTGCCCGGCAGCGCGAGAAGGCGTTCGACGCGCTCCGGCGGCAGCCAGGGATGGAACCGTTCGCGAAGGCGATCGGCCAACCCCAGACCGATGGGGGGCTGCGCCATGGCGCAGCCCTGGGCCCAAAGCAGGCTGTCCCTCAGGATCCCCTTGACGTGCTCTTCCAGGCTCCCTTGTACGGGCAAAGGGGGGAGACCTCGCCAGCTTTCCGGGTCCCGGGGAGCCTTCAGAGGAGCCCGTTCCGTGGTGAAAGTAGCCAGGGCGCTCAGCAGGCCCTCCCGATCGGCCGGAAACACGGACAGGCCGTGGACTGCTGGCCGCGCCGCGATCCAATCCCAGCCCCTCCGCTCCTGGAGTTGCATCCAGGCCACCTGCGGCCAGCGGGCAAGACGCTCCAGGACGAAGGTGACCTCCGCCGGACGCAAGCCCTTGCCGTCGCTGAAGATCAGCACCAGGTAGCCGTGCCGCTCGTCCTCCAGGTCCTCGATGCGCCGGTCCAGGCCGTCCGCGGTGCGGAACCGGTCCGGTATCCCCGCGAAGGTCCCGTACACCACGGAGATCCCTCTCCGGTCGAGCCCCAGCGCCAGCTCCCGGGCGATCGGATTCCAGGCCCGCGCCTCGGCCTGGAGGTCCTCCAGAACCAGGAGGCTCCGCACCCGCTTCCGCAGCTCGAAGACCGGAGTCGGAATGCCGCCGTTTCGGACGGTCATTTCGACCGAAGCCGGAACGTCGAGGTCCTGCCCGGTCTCCTCGCTTCGGAAATATCCCAGCGAGTCCGCCAGCCGGTCCAGGGTTTGCCGGTCGAGCCGTGGGGCCGGAGCCCCGCCGATGCTTTCCGGCCGGAAGAGCCGGGGCCGGGAGTCGTCGATCTTTCCGGGGTCCGGACCCCCTCTCGTCGCGGCGAGCCACTTCCAGAGCCACCAGCCATAGGCCAGGGCCGCGATGCCCAGCAGGCGGAGGTCGGGCCAGGCGGGAGGTCTTTCTGTGGGAAGAACTTCCTTCAGGACCAGGACGGGTGCGTGGGGATAGGTCCGGGTCGCCGGGTTTGGGACATCCTGGACCCGTGCCTGCTGCGCGACCGGCGCGTCCTCGGGTACCGGCGGGCGCCCCTCCTGCAACCCGAGCGCGCCCGCGAGGACGAGCGCCGCCAGGGAGCTCCACCGCCGCCACCTCCGGGGCGCGGCCCGCTTCCGTTCAGGCGGTTTCCAGAGGTCCGGCAACCGGATCGCCCGGAGCCTCGGCTCAGGGGTCAGCCCCCGGAGCTCTGGCAGCGCCCGCTCCAGGTCCACGCCGGAGAACCGGGCCTGATCCTGGCCAGGGAGCGAGAAGAAGTCGTTGAACCGCCGCCGGAACTCCACCCCCTGCTCCCGGTCCCGCACCAGGAGGGACGACAGCACCTCCCGGAACTGGGACACCGTCCAGGGCCCCCCCGCCCGCAACGCCAGGTCGATGCGCCGGTAGTCGTCCAGCGTGCCCCGGATGCCGAGATCCGACAGCGAGGTCAGGAACTCGGCCAGGGGGAAGAGGTTCGAGGTATCGATCCGGTCGGGGCCGATCGTCATTTGTCAGGCGCTCGGCCCGTAGGATAGCAGCAGGTGCGCGGGACGGGAGAGCCCGTCCCGCACCAAGGAAGAAAGCCTACGGCTGTTGCACGATCCTCACATCATCCACCGCCGCCTCCACCAGACTGGCGGTGCTGGCGTCCGCCGCCTCGATGCGGATGCGCACCGTCTGCCCCGCGAACGAGCTGATGTTGATCGAGCGGGACTCCCAGACCGCGTCGTCGTCGTTGGCCGCGCCCAGCTCCTCGAAGACCAGCGAGGTCGTCGAGCCCACCACTCTCACCCGGAAGGAGTCCGCGGTCGAGGAGTTGGTGCCGTGCGCCATGTAGAAGGAGAAGGACAGGGTCAGAGTGCCCGTCGAAGGCAGCGCGATGGCCGGCGACTGGATCGTGGTCAGGCCGCCGTCCACGTCATGGTCGCCCGCCGCGGCTCCGGCGAGACGGCCGGTCACCAGGTCGTTGACTCCGCTCACAGTCGTGCCGAGTTGCTTGGCGCCGCTCGAATTCGTGGCCGCCGGGTCGCCCCGCTCCCACAGGCCGAGCGTGGCCGTGTCCGTGCCGAGCGGGTTCACCGTCCATCCCAGGTTCGTCTCGAAGGTGTCGGAGAAGACTGTCACCGGGGGATTGCCGCCTCCGCCCGCGGCCACATCGCCGGTCACCACCAGAGCGAAGGGCTGCGGACCGCTCGGCACGTTGAAGGCGCGGACCTCGACGGTGTAGGTCCCCGCGGCCGGGACGTTCAGGAGCACCTGCTCCAGGGTGTTGCGCCGGTCCGAGCTGCCGCCGGTGGCCGACTGGCCGCTCGCAAACACATTGCCGCGCCAGATCGTGCTGGTCGGGCCGGTGACGGTCAGGTCCAGGTCGTTCACCAGGTTCACGCTCGCGGCCGGGGTCGAGGGGAAGTCGGTCCAGGCGAGCGTCGCCTTGAACGGCTCGCCGCTGCCCACCGTGAACGTGAAGGTCTGCGCACTGGTCGAGCCGGTGGGGAAGCCGGTATTGTCGTCCCGCACCCAGAGCTCCCGCGCCTGGCCGGTGAAGAAGAGGGCATTGTCCAGCAGCACCCGGCCCCAGCCCTGGCAGTTGGCCGGGATCACGGTCGTGCCGGTCATGCTCACCGCCGAGTTGACCAGCGTGGCCTTGAGCAGCGCTGCCGACGGGGTGAAGCCGTTCGCCGAATTCTCGCTGCCCGTGGGGTACCACCCGTCCGTGTAGTACTGGCGGATCAGGGCGGTCAGGCCCGCGGCGCCCGGCGTGGCCATGCTGGTGCCGCTCATCGAGATCGTGCCGCAGTTGTTCGTGGTGACGTTGATGTCGTTGTTGGCCGAGACGATGCTCGAGCCCGGCACCGTGATGTCCGGCTTGATGCGGCCGTCAAGCGTCGGGCCGCAGCTGGAGAACGAGGCCATGCTGTTGGCGCTCGTGCCGCGCAGGGTGGCGCCCACGGACACGCCGCTCTTCGCGGTCGATGGGCTGCCCACCGTGCTGGTGCCCGGCCCCGAGTTGCCCGCCGCGAAGAAGATCAGGAAATCCTTGTGGTTCCACATGAACTCGTCCACGTCCTGGCTGCCTGACGAGTAGTTGTTCTGGACCCCGGAGTTCTCGTTGTCGCCCCAGGAGTTCGTGTGGATGCGCGCGCCCTGGGTGTAGGCCTGCTGGAAGATCGGGTTCAGGTCCACCACCGGGCAACCGATGCCGGGGAGGTCGCCGCAGTTGTCCGTCTGGAAGCCGCCGTCCTGGATGACCAGCTTGGCGCCGGGAGCCATGCCGTCTGCGGTGTTATGGAGGAGCAGGTTGGTGAAGTTGTCGCCGGCCACGGTGCCGGCCACGTGCGAGCCGTGGTCGTGCGTGTCCCACTCGTTGTTGGCGATGCCGCCGCTGCACTCGCCCGACGCAAGGAAGTTCACCGCCACCACCTTGCGCTGGCTTTGATTGGCAACCGTGCCGCCGTTGCAGGCGTTGGTGGGAGGCAGGCCCAGTCCGGTGTCCCGGAAGAAGCACATGTCGGGATCGATGCCCGTGTCGAGGACGGCGACCGTCTGCCCCTCGCCGAAGATCCCCTGGCTGAAAATCGGGGTGGTCTGGCTGCCGCTCAGGCCCGACTGTCCAACCCAGATCGTGGTGTCGTTGAGCAGGACCCGCCGCGGCTCCACGTCGATCCAAAACACCTCGCCGAGCTGGGCGAGGGCCACGCGGTGCTTTGCAATTTCGGATGGTGTGAGCAGCAGCCGCACGCGGGAGAATCGCTGGCCGCGGCCCCAGCCCACCACGCCGGGCACGCCCAGCTCGTCCCGGATCTGGCTGACGACCTCGCGCACGTCGGCATCCGGGAAGACCTGAAGCATGACGATCCGCGGCTGCTCTTCGTCTCCCGAGGCATCGAGGGCGAAGTCGAGCTCCGGGATCTCGGAGACCGGCCGCGACATCTTGTAGTAGGGGTGATAGGGGCCGGTCCAACTCGCGCCGAGGGCCCTGGCCTTCTGCTGCCCTCCCGGGGCCATTTTCACGAGGAAGGCGTAGTGCGGGAGGTAGGCGTAGACCTGAAGGCTCGCCGCGCGCAGGGCCTTTTCTTGTTGAGCGGTGATCGGGCGCGGGAACTTGAGGAGAACGATCTCGTCGGCTTTGGGATCATCACCGGGGAGCCGCAGGGCCTCCGGGATCGCCAGGGTGGCTGGCCTGGGCCGGCTCGTGTCGATGATATGGGAGTTGAGGAGGATCAGCCTCGACTCATCCGCCGCTTTCGGCTGCGCCTGGACCAGGCTCGAGCCCAGGAGCAGGACGGCAACGCTCCACCCGCACAGCACTCTCGTCTTCATGATTCCTCCGTACCGCGGAAAAGTTCGTATCAGAGAAGCGGACTTCGGACATCTCTGAAAGACAGGGTGCGGACGGAGGTTGGGGGCGAGCCAGGCCAAATAGAGGCTTCCAGCGCCACGGAGAGGCTATCCGTGGGAAAAACAGCCTCTCCGCGCCAAATTCAGTCTCTCCGCGCCGGCTGAGAGGCTATCCGCCAGAAAAACAGGCTATCCACGCGGATGAAGAGGCTCTCAGCGCTGTGGAGAGACTATCCGTGGGATAAACAGGCTCTCCACACCAGATAGAGCCTCTCAGCGTGGCTGAGAGGCTCTCCGTGCCGATTTCAGAGCTTCCGGACCTCGATCATCCTCTGGAGGAGCTTGAAATCGTCGAAGTTCCGCGTGTAGAGAGGAAGCTGGTAGGAGTGAGCCGTGGCGGCGATCCAGAGATCCATGACGCGGGAGCGGGGCTGCCCGCCGCCCGTCTTCACGGCGTTGGCCATCATGCCAAAGGCGCGTCCGACTCCGGCATCCAGAGGAAGCGGGTCGAACATGGCTTCGACCATGCCCAGACGGTGGAGCCGCTGGCGGCGGATCTCGGGGTCGGAGGTGGCGAGGACGCCGTAGTGCAGCTCCGCCAGGGTTGCCACGGAAATGGCGACCTCGCCGGGCAGCGAGGCCTCCAGCTCCTCTTCGGACTGGCCGATGACGACCGAGGTATCGAGGAGGCCGCGGGTCACCGCTGCCATGGATCGCCCAGGTCGTCCAGCGTTCCGAGCTCGGCAACGTCCTCGAAGAACCCGGGATCGGGCCGGCCGTCCCGGAGGAGCTTCATGGCCTCGGCCTTCGGGACCCACCGCTTCTTGGGATAGGGGGTCAGCAGGGCGATGGGGCGCCCTTCCACGGTGATCAAGAAGCTCTCTCCTTTCTCCGTCTCGCGCAGGATCTCGCCGCTCTGGTTGCGCAGCTCGCGTTGCGGGATCTTCCTCATGAAGGGAGTGTAGCACATCTGCTACGCGACAGGCCTTCCGCGCGTTTGTGCAACGGGTGGCGGACTCTGCCCACCTCCCGGCCTCGGTCTCACGTCTGGCGGTACCCGGATGAGAGGAAGGGTATGAGCGCTACGGCGCAATCCAGTCGATCTCGTCCTCCCCCGGCTGAAACAGGCAGACGCCGACCACGCCGGGGCCGACGTTGGCTCCGACCACGGGGCCGATCTCGGTCTGGATCAGCTCGGCCACCTGAAACTGGTCGCGAACCAGGGCGCGCAGGCGGTCGGCCCAGACCGGCGCGTTGGCGTGGCTGATCCCTGCAAAAACCGGGCGCTTGCGGTCCACCTGCTTGTGGAGGATCTCCAGGATGCGCGGATGGGCGGCCCGGCCGCCGCGCACCCGGTCCATGGGCGCGACCTCGCCGTCCAACATCCCGAGGATCGGCTTGATCCCCAAGAGGCTGCCCACCAAGGCGCGCGCCTTGCCGATCCGGCCGCTCCGGGCCAGGAACTCCAGGGTGTCCACCACGAAGAGGGTGTGGATGCGCGGCGCCATGTCGAGCAGCCGCTGCTGGATAATCCCGGCGGTTTCGTTGCGGGCGGCCATGCGCGCCGCGAAGAGGACGAGCATGCCCAGGGCCGCGCTCACCTGGCCGGTGTCGACCACGGCCAGCCCCCCGCCAACCCCGCCAACCCCGCCAATACCGCCGCTGCCATTGACCTCCGCGGCGGCGGCGCTCGCGTGCTCGAAGGTCTTTGACAGCTTTGAGGAGATGTGGAGGGAGACCACCTCGTGCCCCTGGGCCAGCCACTCGCGGTAGCGCCCCGCGAAGTCGGACGGCGACGGAGGGCTCGACACCGGGTGCGCCTTGCTCTCGGTCAGCTTCTTGTAGAACTGCCCGGGCTGGATGTCCACCCGGTCGCGGAAGACCTCCTTGCCGAAGGCCACAGTCAGCGGCACCACGGCAATGCCGTGGGCCTGGACCACGTCGGACGGCAGGTCCGCGGTGGAGTCGGTGACGATCTGAACTTTCGGCAGGCGGGGCTCGCGCCGTGCGAGCACGCCCCTTTCCTCCAAGGTCAGCAGCTCCTGGACGATCTCGCCGTCGCGGACCGGCAGCCCGTCCAGGACCTCCTGGAGCGTGGCGCCGCGCCGGGCCATTTCGAGGATCTGTTGCTGGAGCGGGGGGGCGGCCGGGGAGAGGGGCTCGGAGCCCGGCCGGACCTCCAGGCGCGCCCGGGCGTCCGGGAACTCGCCAAGAGAGTCCTCGATCGCGGTGATGATCAGAGAGCTGAGATCTTCCTGGATGCTGTGGTCAGGGACCATCTCGCTGGGGAAGAGCTGGAACGGACCCTCGTGCATCCGCCCCAGACGGCAGAACGCCTTGATTCCCTCGACCGCGCCGGCTACAGCCGCGACGACCTCGCCGCGCTCCAGCCAGACCTGGCCGCCGCGCAGCTCGATGCGCCCGCTCGTCTTCGCTCGATGGAGGCCGCGCAGCAGCTCCAGGAAAGGGGTCTGCGCCAGGTCGCCCACCAGCGACTCCAGCCGGACGTCGGGCTCCGCGCCGACCTCGCGACCGAGGAGGACGAGCAGCAGCCGGCGCTCGATCTCCCGGAGGTCCAGGCCGCCCACGGACAGGAAGGAGACGGTCTCGGGGAGCCCCTCTTCCTCCTCGGGCTTTTCGCCGAGCAGGACGAGCGTGCGCCGGCCGCCCGCGTGGAGCTCGGAGATGAGAGCTTCCGGGTCGGGGCTTTCCGCCAGGGTCTTCGTGGTTGTGACGACGAGCGCCTCGCCCAGGCCCTGGGCGAGGCGCAGGCCCAGGGCGAGGTCGGACACGGGCACGGCTTCGTAACCCTCGGCGGCCAGCCCATGGCTGAGCTCCGCCAGGCGAGCAGTATTGCCGGCATCAGGATCAATGAATAGGACTGCAGGACGGGCCAAGGCTTCCCTCGAAACAGATTGAAATCAATCAGTACGGCTGCAGCAGGCGGAACAGGCCGAGCAGGCTCTTGGGAGCGTGCGGGCTGGAGCGCCAGCGGCGGCTCCGCCCAGCCAGCTTCTCGACCTCTTTCTGGACTGCCGCGGTTCCTGCCACCAGCATACCCGACCCGCGGCCTCCCGTGGCATCCAGTTTCTGGACGACGCTCTCCGCGGCGCCGGCGCCTTCGGGGCCGTCGATCCAGGCGAGCACGCCAGCGCACCCGGAGAGGATGGCCGCGATCTGCGGCTGCGCCGCCTTGGTCAGCATCTGGACGTGCAGCGAGAGCTTGCCGCCGCTCGTGGCGGTGTTCGCGAACGTGGCGCTGCCCGCCCGGCGCAGCTCCACCTGCTCGATGAGCTTGCGCAGCGGCTCGTTGGTGCGGACCCCCGGCGCCTCCTCGATCAGCTTGCGCAGGGCCGGCCAGGCCGAGGGCTCGGCGAGCACCAGGAAGGGGAGGGCAGCCGTGTCGAACCCCGCCTTCTTCGCGGCGTCGAGCAGGGAGGCGACCGCCACATCGAAGACCATGGCGCTCGAGATTTCCATGGTGTTCTGGGGGGCGGATTCCGGCACCTTGTCGCGGGTGGCCACCAAGCCGTGCTCCACCAGCCAGGCGATCGCCAGGCGGATGGTCAGGGGCGCTTCGGCCTCCTCGGCGATCAGGTCGAAGAGCCGCACCCCGGGCTGCTGGTGGATGCGCGAGAGGATGCGCTGGAGGGGGAGCTGGCCGAAGTCCTCGCCGACCCGGGGCGGGAAGTCGGTCAAGGTGTGGAGCGGCTCGCCCGCGCCCGGGAGGAGGTGCCGCCGCTGCTCCATCTCGTCCTTAAGCCAGGCCGTGTGCATGAGCAGCTCGTTGACGGGCAGGCGCTCGTCCTGGGAGGTGACGGGCGCGCCGCCCTCGAAGCGGAAGCTCCCCTCCTCGGCGCAGAGCAGGGCGAGGAAGGCCTCCCGGCCGCGCAGCGTCTGCCAGCGGGCCGCCGCGGGATCGCCGTCGCGCAGCTCGATGGTGCCGGAGGTGTTGCCGCTCCGCACCCGGAGGCAGCCGGTCTTGCGCACCTGCTGGAGGTACTGGAGCACCGCCCAGAGCGGGTGGGTCGCGAGGTCGCCCTGGAGCATCTGCTCGGCGCCGCGGCCGCCCAGGAGGCGCTCGGCGCGGATGAGCAGCTCCTCCAGGTCGAAGGGCCGGGCGAGGTAGTCGTCCGCTCCGGCGCGCAGGGCCGCCACCCGCTCGGCGGGCTCGCCGCGGTCGGACATCGCGAGCACGGGCAGGGTCCGGGTTTCGGGCTGGTCGCGCAGGGCCTGGAGCTCATCCACGGCGGAGTCGGAGCCCGTATCCAGGATCACGAGATCCGAGTGCTGCTCGCGGGCGGCATCGGCGGGGCGGCTGCCGTCGTCGAGCAGACGAACCTTGTGCCCGGTCACCCGAAGGCGGTCCTCCAAAACCGCGGCGAACACGGCATCCTTTTCGACCAGCAGAACCTTGGCCACCAGAATCCTCCGGTAAAGAGGGGACCATTCTATGCGCGCCGGAGCCGCCGTGGGCCTTCTCCCTCTCCCCCGGCACGGGGGAGAGGGCCGGGGAGAGGGGGAACGGGATCGACCATGTTACAATCCCCTCATCCTGTAGCGATTCTTTTTGTCGAGAGCGGCCTGGGTCTTCGCGATCGGCGCGCGATCGACGTGCGCGCCGATGGCCGGGCACGGCCGCGCTCCAAGGAGGTGGAGGTTTGGAAATCGAACAGTCGCGCTGGACCGCGTCCAGTGGATGGGAGCCCCATCACCCGGGTCGCCTTCCTGATGCCCAGCTCGCTCTCGTCTTTGGCGCTCCCGGGGCCTTGAAGGAACCAGCCCTCCAGGAGGCCGCCGCCGCGTACCCCGAAGCGCACGTGTTCGGCTGCTCGACCGCGGGAGACATCTTCGGGACCCAGGTCTCGGACGACTCCCTCGTCGTCACGGCGCTGCGCTTCGACCGCACCCGCATCCAGGCCCGTTCCACGCGGATCAGCGGACCCGAAGACAGCTTCGCGGCGGGGGAGCGGCTGGCCCGGTCCCTGGAGGCCGAGGACCTGATCCACGTCTTCGTGCTCTCGGACGGTCTACACGTCAACGGCAGCAAGCTGGTGGAGGGGCTCGCCCGCAACCTGCCGAGCGCCGTAACGCTCACCGGCGGACTGTCCGGGGACGGCCCCCGCTTCCAGGAGACCCTGGTCATCGGCGGCGGGAACCCCGAGCCGTGCACCATCGCCGCGGTCGGGTTCTACGGCCGCAGCCTGCGGGTGGGCTACGCCTCCCTGGGCGGCTGGGACCCCTTCGGCCCCGAGCGCCTGATCACCCGCTCCTGCGACAACGTCCTCTACGAGCTGGACGGCCGCTCGGCCCTGGAGCTCTACAAGACCTATCTCGGGCCGCACGCCCGCGAGCTCCCGGCGAGCGGCCTGCTCTTCCCGCTGAGCCTCCGGACCGGGGAAGGGGACACCCCGGTCGTGCGCACCATCCTCTCGGTGGACGAGGCGGAGAGCAGCATGACCTTCGCGGGCGACGTTCCAACCGGGAGCTACGCGCGCTTCATGAAAGCCAACTTCGACCGGCTGATCGACGGCGCCGTGGGGGCTGCCCGGACCAGCTACGAGGCCGTCGGGGCGACATCGCCGGACCTGGCCCTGCTGGTGAGCTGCGTCGGCCGCAAGCTGGTTCTGAAGCAGCGGGTGGAGGAGGAGGTGGAAGGGGTGCGCGAGGTTCTGGGCGAGCGCACGGTCCTCGCCGGCTTCTACTCCTACGGCGAGATCTCCCCATTCACGCCGGACGCCCGCTGCGAGCTGCACAACCAGACCATGACCATCACCACCCTGACGGAACGCTGACTGGGATGATCGCCACCGAGCGCCACAGCCTGCTCGCCCGCCAGATCCGGCGCTTCCTCGGCTCGGACGAGGGGATCTCCGGACGGTGCAAGGCGCTCCTGGATGCGGTCGACGATGCCTACTGGCAGGCCGACCGCGACCGCGCCCTGCTGGAGCGCTCCATGGACCTGAGCTCCCAGGAGCTGCTCCAGGCCAACGACGCCCTCCGGCAGTCGCTCGCGCAGCTCCAGGCCGCCGAGGAGGAGCGGGCGCGCCTCCAGGTCATGGGGGCGCTCGGGCATCTCGTGGGAGGGCTCGCGCACGAGGTCCGCAACCCGCTGTTCGCCATCACCGCCACCCTGGACGCGCTGCTGGCGAACCTCGAGGACACGCCCGAGCATCAGACCGTGAGGCGGGCCCTCCAGGGGCTCATGGAGCCCACGGCCCGGCTGAGCGCGCTGATGGCCGAGCTGTTGGAGTACGGCAAGCCCCTCGGCCGGAACCTGGCGGCCGGACCCCTGGGCGCCGTGATCCTGGAGGCGCTCGCGGACTGCCGGCCGCTCGCCCTGTCCCGCGGCGTCCAGCTTCGGGCGGAGCTCGGGGACCGCGAGCGGACCGTGGGCATGATCCGCTCCCGCCTGCTCATGGCGCTCGACAACCTGGTCCAGAACGCCGTCCAGCACACCCCCGCGGGCGGCGAGGTCGTGGTCGAAATGACCGCGGTGCAGGAGGGAGGGCAGCCGTGGGCGCGCTGCTCCGTCAAGGACTCCGGTCCCGGCTTCCAGGAGGAGGATCTGCCCCGTCTCTTCGAGCCCTTCTTCACCCGGCGGCGGGGAGGCACCGGATTGGGTCTCTCGATTGTCCAGAGGGTGGTAGAGGAGCAGAGGGCCCGCCTCGTTGCCGCGAACCGGCCTGAGGGCGGGGCCGTGGTCACCCTCGACATCCCGGAGTGGAGAGCCCCGGTCTGACCTTTACCTGCCGGTCCGGCAGCCGGAGCTGGCGCCCTTCTCGACCGCGACGGGACCCCAGAGCACGCGGTACGGTTTGTCCTCGTCGTAACCCACGAAAGAGACCCTGAGGGACAGCCCGGCCGCGTCAGTCTCCAACACGGTGAACCCGTAGGTCTGGGCCGTGCCCCAGCGGCGGCACCGGCTCGACTCGAACCCCCGAAGATGGCGGCCGGCGGCCCCCGAGACGAAGAAATGGACCCCATCCTGGGGCTCCAAAGCCTGGAGGTCGTGATCGTGACCTGCCAGGTAGACATCCACCTTGTGCTTGCGGAGCACCGGCAGGAGGTAATCCCGGACCCGCGGAAGGTAGCCGATCCGGTCTCCATGGTCGCCGGTGGTGTAGACCGGGTGATGGCCGTAGACGACCTTCCAGGTGGACCGGCTGGCGCCGAGGGCTTCGTCGAGCCACCGCAACTGGTCGGCCATGGCGTCTCCCGAGTCCCGTCTGGGCTCTTCCACGGGCGTCGTGTCGATGGCGAAGAGCTGCACCGGCCCCGCGGTGAACGTATACTGCCGGCGAGGCAGGCACCAGGTGGCGCTGCGGCGCGAGCGCTCCATCTGGGCGGCGGGGCTCGCCGAGCTCTTGTAATCGTGGTTCCCCAGGATCGCGTAGTGCCGGATGCCGAGCGGGCTGTACAGCCGCTCCCACTGGCTGGCCCAACGGGGATGGTCGGGCCGGTCGAGACCTGCCGGGTAGAAGTTGTCGCCCAGGACGAGCCCGAAGTCGAAGGGATGCTCGGCGTGATAGCCCGCCATGGCCGCGGCGACCCGCCGCTGCGGCTCCGTGTTGCGGTTTGGCTGCTCGCCGAAGTCCCCGAACGCCAGGATCCGGATCATCGGATCGGTCAGGGGGACCGCGGGCGGCTTCGAGAGGGCCTCCTCCGAAATCAGCGCGGGGCAGATGTCCCCCATGGCCGGAGCGGAGACCGGCTCGGCCGCGATGCTCGAGACTTCGGTTTGGGAGTCGCAGGCGGCCAGAAAGAGGGCAACAAGGAGGATTGCGAGGAGCGGGAGGCGGCGCATGGGGACCGAGTCTATCTTTTCCGCCTCTTCATCTTTTCCTCCCGTTTCCTCTTCGCCGACGCCGCCCACGAGCAGATGGGGCAGGAGTCGAGGTCGTGGTAGAGGGCGGGGCAGTGCTCGCGCCCGAAGTAGATGATCTGGAGGTGGACCTTGCCCCAGGTCTCCTCCGGGAAGAGCCGCTTGAGGTCGCGCTCGGTCTGCACCACGTTCTTCCCGCTCGATAGTCCCCATCGCGCGGCCAGTCGGTGGATATGCGTGTCCACCGGGAAAGTGGGGATGCCGAACGCCTGGTTGAGCACGACCGATGCGGTCTTGTGGCCCACCCCGGGCAGGGCCTCCAACTCCGCGAACGTGCGCGGCACCTGCCCGCCATGCTCGGTCACCAGGATCTCCGAAAGCCGCTTGAGGTTCTTCGCCTTGCCCGCGCTCAGGCCGATCCGCCGGATCAGGTGCTGGATCTCCTCGACCGGCAGGGCCGCCATCTGCACCGGTGTCGAAGCCCGAGCGAAGAGGGACGGAGTCACCTGGTTGACCAGCTTGTCCGTGGTCTGGGCCGAGAGCACCACGGCCACGAGCAAGGAGAACGGGTCAACATGATCGAGCGGGATGTCCACCGTGGGGTAGAGCCCGTCGAGTTTCTCCTGGATGCGGCGCGCTTTGTCCTTGCGAGTCATGATCGGGCGTGTTTTTACCACAGCCCGGAACGTCCGTCACTCGTTCAGATGCTCGACCGCCCGCCGGATGCCGCCGAGGGTGAGGTCCTCCATCTGGAAGACCTCGCCGATGCGGCGGATCGTGGTGCCGCCATAGGCGCTCTTCCAATCCTCCTTGGGGATCGGGTTCAGCCAGACCGAATGACGGAACCGGTCGCGGAGGCGCTGCAGCCAGACCAGGCTCGCCTCGCCGTCCTCGTCGCCCCAGGAGATCGAGCCGCGGGGCCAGAGCAGCTCCTCCGGCGCCATGGAGGCGTCGCCCACGAACAGCAGGCGCGTCTCCGGGTTGCGCTGGAGCAGGGTACCGGTAGGCAGCGGCTCGCGGCGCCGGAAGTCCTTGTAGACCACCCCATAGACCGTGTTGTGGAAGAAGTAGGTGTCACAGCGCTTGAACCGGTCCCGCATCTTGGCGAAGAGGAGCTGGGTGAGGCTCACGAAGGGGAGCATGGAGCTGCCGCCGTTGTCGATCAGCAGCACGACTTCGATGCGGTCGAGCAGACCGCGGCGGAACACGAGGTCGATCTCGCCGCCGTTCCTGGCGCTCTGGTAGATGGTCTCGTCCAGGTCGAGCTCATCGCGGGCACCGGCCGGCGCGAGCTTCTTGAGCGACGCCAGGGCCTGGGAGAGATTGGAGCCGCTCAAGGCCGTAGTGTCCGAGTACTCGACGTAGCGCCGCTCGCCGATCACCTTGAGCGCGGAACGTCCTCCTCCCGGCCCTCCGACCCGGACGCCCCCCTTGGCGTTGCCGGAATGGCCGAAGGGGGAGTTGCCCCCGGTGCCGACCCACTTGCTGCCGCCGCGATGGGCTTCCATCTGCTTGCGGAGCGTCTCCCAGAAGCGCCTCATCAACTCGTCGGGCGACATCGTCCAGAGCGCCTGGGGAGGCAGCTCATGGTTGCGGACCGCCGCCTTCAGCCACTCCCGGAACTGCGGCGTGTTGAGCAGCTCCGGGTCTCCCTCGGCCACGCGCGGCACGTCGATGCCGTAGAAGTGGAAGAGGAAGGCCCGCTCGTAGGCGTCCATGTGCTCCACCCGCCGCACGAACGAGAGGCGGGCGAACACGAAGAGCGATTCAAGATCGGGCGCGAGCCCCCGCTCCAGCCCCTTGTGGAAGTCGATCGCGTCCGTGGTGCTGACCGGCACCCCGTAGTCGCGCAGGCGGTAGAGGAACCCGGTGAAAGGCATGGGCGCGCCTCAGTGCACCTTGAGCCGCTTGGACCCGCCGCGATAGGCGAGGATGTCCTCGGTGCGCTTGAGGAGCGTACCTACAAAGGGGACGTTCAGCCGCTCCGGCGTGATCCGCGAGTGCTGGAGCGCGCCCAGCCAGTTGAGCAGCTCGCTCGTGGCCGGCGGTTTTTCGAAACCTTTCTGACGCAGCTCGTAGAAGATGCCCAGGGCGGCGTCGAGAAGCCCCTTCTCCAGGTCGGGAAAGTGGAGCCTGACGATCTCTCGCATCTGCTCCGGGGTGGGGAAGGCGATGTGATGGCAGTAGCAGCGCCTCAGGAACGGGTCGGACAGCTCGCGCTTGGCGTTCGAGGTGATCAGGATGAACGGCCGCTTGCGTGCCTGGATGGTCTGGTTGACCTCCCGGATCGTGAACTGGCAGTCCTCCAGCACGTCGAGCAGGTTGTCCTGCACGTCCGACTCGGTCTTGTCGATCTCGTCGAGGAGGAGCACCTCCCGCTCCTCGCTGCGGAAGGCGCGGCCGATCGGTCCCCAGATCACGTAGTCGAAGAAGTCGTTGACGTCCCGTCCGGTCGCGGCGGTGCCGAAGCGGGCGTCGTTGAGGCGCAGGACGGTGTCCTGGACGTAGCAGGCCTCCTCGCCCTTGATGGTCGACTTGCAGCGCAGGACCTCGATGGGCATGCCCAGGGCCTTGGCCACCTCGAAGCCGAGCTGGGTCTTGCCGGTGCCGGCCTCGCCCGTGAGGAGAAGCGGCTTCTCCATGACCAGCGCCATGTTGACGATCGCCCCGAGCTCGGGGTCGAGGTAGTAGCGTTCGGTGCCCTGGAACTCCATGCGTCTCTCCGGAGAGCGTCGGGGCCGGCGTGACCCCACGAACCGGAGAGTCTAGCCGGATTCGTGCAGGCCCCGCCACAGCTCCTCCCACTCTGCCATCTCGCGCAGGGTCTTCCTCTTGTACCAGGCCCACCAAGCCAGCATAAGGGCGGACATCCCGGCCATCCAGCCGAAGGCGAAGAGCCATCTCCAGGGTTCCGACGGCTGAGAGACCAGGGCCCAGATGGACCAGGGGATCAGGAAGGCGAGCTCCAGGGCCAGGAACCAGGGGCAGAAGCGCAGGGCCGCGAGCTTGCGGCGCTGCCGCTCCAGGGAGAGCTCGACGAAGGTGCGGGTCGACTCGGTCGCCGGCTTCCAGGTGCCGCGCCGGTTCCAGAAGGAGAAGGCCAGGGCCACGACGATGAGGATGACTGTGCCCACGAAGCCCACGGTCCCGATCGCCCGCGGTTGCTCCAGCGACTCCTTCCAGATCCAGACGAGCATGGCCGCGCATCCCGTCAGCTCGGAGAGAGTGAGGAGGACCATCCAATGGCCATGGCGCTGCACCTTGCGCCGGATGCGCTTCCGGGTCTCCTCCGAGAGGGGAGAGGACACCGCTTCCTCGGGTTCGGACTGCCAGTCCGCCATCAGGTCGCGCCATTCGTGATCCATTGCGTTCATTTCCCTGTCTCCAGGATCTGCCGCAGGAGCTTTCTCGCCCGGGTCAGGCGCACGGCAACGTTGTTCTCGGTCAGGCCCAGCACCTCGCCGATCTCGCGGTGGCTGAGCCCCTCCAGGCTGAGAGCCACGACCTGACGTGCCACGGGAGGCAGACGGCGGACCGCCTCGCGCAGCCGTTCGCGCCGGTCGCGCTCATAGAGCTCGCTCTCCGGATCGTGGCGGTGGTCGGCGATCTCCTCCGCCTCTTCGAGAGCCGCCGTGCCGGGAATCATTGTGCCTCGCGCTTTCCATCCATGGCTGAGACCGCGGTTGTGAGCGATTCGAAAGGCAAACGTCCGCTCCGAGCAGTCTCCCCGGAAGCGGGGGAGAGCCTGCCAGAGAGCCAGGCAGACGTCCTGGAAGAGATCCTCCCGGCGCGCGGGATCGGCTTCGTAGATCGCGGCCACTCGCCGCAATGCAGGGCCGTGCTCGCGCAGGATCCGGTCGTAGCGCTCTTCCAGGGCTCGGGACACGTCCAGGGAGTCTACCCCCTCCGGATTGGTGCTAACGGCCGAGGACGATCCGCTCATGGCTCAGCATCCGGGCTGTCACAGCGAGACAGATTGCCGCGGCCAGCAGAGTCGCTCCCGCAGCGATCAGTTGGATGGCCGGGCCGACCGCCTGGCCGCGCAGCAGGTCGGATATCAGGACCTGCTCCGCGAGGACCGGTACCGTCCGCATCCAGGGCTCCGGATCGATCCGCTGAAAGCTGAAGAGAAAGCCCGGGATCACCGGCACGAAGATCAGCAGCGAGAGGTAGGTCTGGGCCTCCTTGAAGCTCCGGGCGAAGAGCGAGATCAGCATCTGGAGGGCCGGCGCGAACAGGGCCAGGGGGATGAGGAGCCCGAACAGGCGCAGCGTATCCCCCGGGCTCAGGGCCACCGGCACGTCCAGCTCCTCCAACCGGTCCCAGCGCAGCACCAGGAACGAGACCAGGAGCGTCAGGGCCATGCCGAGCAGATTGAACAGCGAGGCTGCCATCCACTTGCCTGCGACGAGGTCCGTCCGCGGCACCGCGTGGACGAGCAGCGGCTCGAGCGACCCCCGCTCGCGCTCGCCCGCGGTCGTGTCGATGGCAATGTTCATGGCGCTGACGAAGGCCGCCATGAGGAGGAAGATCGGCAACGTGCCGAGGGCGAGCGCCGCCCGCGATGCAGCGGTGGAGAGGTCGATCTGGGCGAGCCGCACCGGCTGCGCCACCTGCGGGCTCACCCCGCGGGCGGCGAGCCGCAGCCCCGCGATCTGCGTCCCATAGCGCTGGACGAGCGCCTCGACTCGCCGCACCGGGCTGCGGGAGTCGCTGCGCGAAGCGTCGTACACCAGCTCGACCCGTGCCGGTTTTGAGGCCCGGAAATCCTTGGTGTAGTCCTTGGGGATCATCAGCGCCATGAGGAGATCGCCGGACCGGACCGCGGAATGAATGCTCGCGGGCGGCGCGGGCGGACGGACCACCTCGACCCCGTTCTGCTCCAGGTAGCGGATGAGCGACGGCGCGTGCTCCGAGCCGCTTACAGTCAGGCGCAACGGTCCGTCGTCCGAAGTGCTCCGGGCGAGGGCGCCGAGGGCCAGGGCGAGCACCAGCGGACCGAACAGCGAATAGATCAACGCCGAGCTGAGAGACCGGCGATCGCGCGCCGCGTCGAGAGCTTCCTTGGTGAAGACAGCAAGGGTTTTCGATGTCATGCTCCCAGCCCCTCTTCGGTACCGATCAATTGAACGAAGGCGTCTTCCAGGTTCGTCTGGCCTGTACGGTCGAGCAGCTCAGATGGTGTCCCTTCGGCAACCACCCGTCCGCGGGCGAGGACCACCACCCGGTCGCACACCGCGGCCACCTCCTGGAGGATGTGAGTGGAGAAGAGCACGCACTTTCCGGCCTCAGCCAGCTCGCGCACCTGGCGGCGCATGGCGCGGGTGGCGGGCACGTCGAGCCCGTTCGTGGGCTCGTCCAGCACAACATTGCGAGGATCGTGGATCAGAGCCCGGCCGAGCGCCACCTTGCGCCGTTCCCCCTGGGAAAAGCCCGCGGCGGGACGGTCGGCGATCTCCCGCATGCCGAGCCGATCGATCATCGCGCCGGCCCGCTCTTCCGCCTCCTTCATGGACAATCCCTGGAGACGGGCGGCATAGCGCAGGTGCTCGCGGGCCGTCAGCCGGGCATACAGGCCCGAGGAATCCGGCAGCACGCCGAGCGCGCCATCCACTACCGCTCTTCCCGCGTCCGGCCGAAGCAATCCGTAGAGAATGCGAAGAGAGGTGGTCTTGCCCGCGCCGTTCGGGCCGAGCAGGGCCGTGACACATCCGTCAGGCGCCGCGAACGAAACATCCTCCACGGCGAGCTTCGAACCGAAACGTTTTTGCAACCCTTGGGCTTCGATCATCGTCATCTCCTACGGAGCGGTGCCGGAAGGATCGATCACGAACGGCGGACGGCGGACCTTGCGCACACAGGAGGGGTCGATCCCTCCGGCTCCGCCCTGGTCCACGAACCGGGCGATCAGGTCCGGCACGCAGCCGGTCGTGGACGTGTTGTGCGCGGTGCCGGGAACCACCACGTGCAGGGCGCCGGGAAAATGTTTCTTCATGGCCTCGCCCCAGCGCGGAGGAGTCACCGGATCGAGATCGCCCGAGAGTATCAGGGCCGGCACGCGCAGAAGCCGTCTGTCCAGGGCGGGAACCGGGCCGCGCGGCCAGTCCTCGCACATCCGCCGCCACGCGTCGATCTCGAAGGTTCCGGCGAAGGTGCCGCGGACCTCGCGCTCCGCCTCCTCGTCCCGGATGCGGTGTACGTCCTCCGAGCAGAGCACCGAGAGAGTCATGCCCAGGCTCATCGTCTCGGTGGACCACGAAGCCGTTTCGAGCGTCAGGGTCGCGAAGGGCGCGAAGTCCCCCTGTCTGGCGGAGTGGACGACCCAGGGGATGAGGCTGGCGTGCGCCGGCGTGTAGAGCATCCCTCTCAAGCCCGATGCGAAGCCGCCCCGGGTGATCGATATCTCGACAGGTTTTCCGCTTCGGGGATGATGCAGGCTCGTCCGCACCGGCCCCTGATCCAGCCGGGCGAAGACCTCGGCAAGCTCCTCCCGGAGGCGAGGGTACGCGGTGCGGCACTCCGGCTCGGCCGCACAGTCGGCGAGGAGGCGGTCCATGGCCCTCTGGGCGCCCCAGGCGTTGTAGAGCGGGAGTGCAATCTCAAAAGGGGCGGCGCCGTCGAGCACGACGGTGCGAACGCGGTCGGGATGCCGCCGCGCATAGACCAGGGCCGCCCGGGTGCCGTAGGAGCCGCCCCACAGATTGATCCGCTCGTAGCCGAGAGCGGCGCGGACCTCGTCGAGGTCGTCCACGGCCGGCTCGGTGGTGTAGAAACGCGGGTCGCCCTTCAGCTCCCGGAGGCAGGACGAGGCGTCGATGTCTCCCTCCTTCAGGAATGTGAGCGGATCCCCGAGATCACAGCCGAGCGGGTTCGAGCCGCCGGTCCCGCGCAGGTCCACGAGCACGACGTCCCGGGTCTTGCGGACCTCTTTGAAAGCCGTGGGGATCAGGGGCCCGTACTTCGTCGCCCCCTGTCCCGGTCCGCCCGCCAGGAGGAACAGGGGATCAGGCGCACCCTCCCGGCGCAGGGCCGGCACCACGGCCACCTTCAGGTCGATCGTCCGGCCCGTCCGCGCCGCCCGGTCCTCGAAAACCCGGTGCGTGCCGCAGAGCACCTCCTCGGAGAACCCCTCGATGTGACAGGGAACCAAGGGCATCGCCGCGAAAGCCAGAGCGCCAGAAAGACTGCGCACGAGACCACCCATCTCGGAACCTCCTTGCGGGCCGGATTGCCCGCGTTCTGAAGAGGTAGTCTCGGGCGGGGCACGAACCTTACACGGCAAGCAAGCATGGCTTTCAAGCCATCTTCGAGCCCGACGGCGCGGATTAGACCGAGCTGATCCGCCCCTGGATCTGGCGCCAGCGGCTCTGGACCGTCATGACGAAGGCCTGGTGGGCGCGGGAGCTGAAGAGGCTGACGGGCGAGTGAGCGACCGTCGCTGCCCGGACGAAAGCGAACGCGAGGAGGACAAAAGTGAACATGACGTTCTGCCACGCGTTGAGGGGCCACTGGCCGGACCAGGAGAACGTGAGCGCTTCCGTAAAAGGCGCAAGGTAGTGGATGGGCCAGACGTCATCGGGCGCGGGACCGCGAGAACCCACCAGATCACAGGCGAGGTGAAGGTGGACAGCGGCCACCCCCCAGAAGAACACCGCAAGCCGTCGGCGAGCGAGAGTCATGGTAATGGCCGGCAGTAGGACCGCGCCGAATAATCCATGGAGAAGAAGATGGTGATAGCGGCCATAAAAGGCCGGGTCGCCATGGCCGAGGATACGAGCGACGACGTCCGGAATGGCCCCCAGGCCGTCGAGGTCCGGAGAGAGACCGACCCAGGCGACGATTGCGCGGTCGCGCGCCTCGAGACCCGAAGCTTCAGCAAGAGACCACGACGCCAGAAGATGAGTGATGGGATTCATAGCGAGGTGAGGGCTCTTTCACCCGCAGCTCGCCGGCAACATCTCCGGCGCGGCCAGCACCTCGATGTTCTTGACCACTTCCTTGGACTCGGCGAGCCAGATCACGTGGAAGATCTTCTCGAGCGAGCCGCCGGGGTGGACGATCTTCGTGCCGAGCCAGCTCGCTTCCTTGTCCTTCATGACCAGAAGCTTCTGCTGGAGGTCGGGAGCATCGCGGAGGATCACCAGCTCGTTGGCGAGCAGCCAGGAGAAGTCCCGCGCCACCTTCATCAGATCGTCCACCAGCTTCTCCTCATCCGGCTCGCCGATCTCCTCGGCCAGATGGATCAGGGGTGAGAGATCGCCCAGCTCGGTGAAGACGGTGGGCACCAGGCAGCCGAGCAGGGCGTTGATCTTGTCGAAGTCATCATGGAGGCTCTCCAGCCCCTCCATAGTGCCGGCCACCTGGGCGGCGGCGATCCCGAGGTCGTAGTCGATATGGGCGTTCATGCCCACGAGCAGGTTCTGGAGGATGATCAGGGTCGGGTCCGGCACGGCGTCGAAGGCCACCTTCCAGCACGCAGAGATCGTGGGATCGCCCGCCTGCCACTGCCGGAACGCGGTCAGGTAGCGCGTGGCGAAAGTGACGTCGAGCACCTCCATGCGCTGGTCGTCGTCGAAGTAGCCGGTGCCGATGCGGGATCGCACCGTCCGCGTCACCCGCCGGTAGAGCGCCGCGAAATATCCGGCGCGGCTGCCGTTCGCGAGGCACCAGGAGACGATTTCGTCCATCTCCTGGAGAATCTGATCGATAGGGTCCGCAGCCATGGAGAACCTCCTATGCAGGGCCTACGGTGACTCCGGCGCCACCGCCCAGAGCTCCCAGCCGGTGGCAGGATCGTAGGACGGGAAGAAGACCCGGTCCCCGGCGCCCATCAGCTCCTGCGGGGGGTTGATGTTGGCCGGCTCGACAGGGAACGTGCCCGCCGGCGTGCCGTCGGATTCCCACAGCGTCAGGCCGAAGATGTTCTGGGCGGTGAAGATGAGACGATCGCCCAGGACTGTGAACTTCTGTGGGGCAAAGATCTCGTGGCCGTCGCGGTCGAGGAGCTTCCCGGTTCCGGCCTCGGTGCCGTCCGTCACCCAGATGGTGCCGTCGGTGGCGACGTAGTAGAGCCTGCCCTGGAAGATGGTCCAGATGTCACCGTAGGTGAAGGCTTCGACCTCCCGGTCGTTGATGCGCCGGGTCCCCGCGGGCGTGCCGTCCGTCACCCAGAGGCCGCTGCCGTGGATGGAGATGATGAGCTGGTCGCCGAGCGAGACCATGAACAGGGCTCCGGAGTCCGCGGACCCGGGCGCGAGATCGACCTCCATCCTCGATCCGGTCTCAATGCCGTCACTGCTCCACAGCTCCCGGCCGTGCACGCCGTCGTCCGCGAAGAACCAGAGACGGTCGGCGTGGACGGTGAGGAGGACCGGCGCCGAGCTGATGGGGCCCGGTTGGAGGTCCAGGGGCACCGTGCCCGCCTCGGTGCCGTCGCTCCGCCAGAGCTCGAGGCCGATGCCGGGAGCGGCGGCCGAGAAGTAGAGCTTCCCCTGGAAAGCGGTCAGCTCCCGGGGCCCCGAGTCGGCCGGTCCGGGCATGACGTCCAGGAGCAGCCGCGTCCCCTCCCGGCTGCCGTTGCTCACCCACGGCTCGAGCCCGTGCTCCTCGTCCCGGAGGTCGAAGAACACCAGGCTCCCCACGGCCTCCATCTCCCGCGTATTGCAGCAGCCCGGCGAGCCCGCCTCGGTCAACCGGAAGGTACCCGCCTCCGTGCCGTCCGTCCGCCAGGGCGTGAAGCGGGTCTCCGTGTTGTCGTAGGCGAAGTAGAAGAGCTTGCCGCCGGCCTCCGCGAACGCTCCGTTCGGATGCGCGCCGTCCAGCTCATCCGGTTCGAACGTCCGGAACCGCACGGTCCCGGCGGCCGTGCCGTCGCTCCTCCACAAGCCCGGGACGCCGTCGTTCGCGGCGAAGACGACTTCGTCTCCCAGCGGCCGCAGGCCCATGGGGAAGGAGCCGCCGACATCGATCTGGTTGATGTCCTCGACGAACCTGGTCCCGGCAGCCGTGCCGTCGGTTCGCCAGAGCTCGGCCCCGTGCTGACTGTCCTCGCCGCGGAACAGGAGCACCCCGCCTAGGACGGCCCCGTGGAACCCGTCCTCCCAGATGAACCGATCCTCGAAATCGGTGATCGGGACGGTCCCCTGCGCGGTCCCGTCGGTTCTCCAGATCTCCCAGCCGGTCTCGGGGACCCGGGCCACGAAGAGGAGCCGGCCGCCTACGACGAAGAACGCGAAGGGATTCTCGAAGTCGATGTTGCTCACCTGGCGGGTGCCTTCCGGGGTGCCGTCCGTGGACCAGAGCTTGCGGCCGTGGTCAGCCTCCTCGGCGGTGAAGTAGAACCGGCCGGCGAACACGCTCTGCGGGAACGGTACGCTGGAGCACTCGCCCGGGCAGACGTCCCGCAGCAGGCGGGTGCCCTGCGGGGTGCCGTCCGTGACCCAGGGCTCGGTGCCATGGGCACGGTCGAACGCCCGGAACACGAACAGGCCGCGGAGGCCCTGTGGCGCGGGGAGCCCCAGGAACTCGGAATTCTGCTCGAAGCTGGCCAGCGCCCGCGTGCCGCGCCCCGTGCCGTTGCTGATCCAGAGCTGCTGGTTCCCGCTGTGCTCCACCACGAAGTAGAGCCGGTTCCCGTCGACGACGGGCTGTTCCCGGACGACGCTCCCCTTGCGCAGGTTCGTGATCGGCCGGGTCCCATTGGCGTTCCCGTCGCCGGCCCAGAGCTGCCGGCTCCGGCCCCGGCCCGGGGGCAGCGCGAAGAAGGTGAGGCGCTTGCCCACGACCCGGATGTACTCCGGAGCGCCATGGGATGCCGAAGACGGGATCGGATCTACCACCAGGACCGTGCCGGCCGCGTTGCCGTCGGTGCGCCAGAGGGCGCCGCCATGCTGTCCGTCGTCGGCGCCGAACCAGGCCCGGCCCCGGTACGCCGTCAGCTCGTTGATCTCCGAGCCCTCGGGTCCCGGCCGGAAGTCAGCCACGAGGCGGGTCCCCGCGGGGGTGCCGTCGGTTCGCCAGAGCTCCGCGCCGTGCTCCGGGTCGCGGGCCGTGAAGTAGAGGACGCCCTGGCTGGCGACCCAGGCCCGCGCCCTTCCGACGACCCACACATCGGGATCGGTGAGGCGGAAGGTGCCGGCGGGCGTACCGTCGCTGACCCACAGGCTCGGAGAGCCGCCGATGGGATTGCCAGACAGGAAGAAGTACAGCCGCTCTGTCACGAGGTACGGCTGCGGCTCCGGGAGCCCGGCGCCCTCGCTGAGCGGGAAGGTGCCCGCGGCCGTGCCGTCGCTGCGCCACAGCTCCCGGCCGGAGATCCCGTCGTTGGCGAAGAAGAGGACGGCGCCGCCGAAGGTGACTGGGGACGACGGGTCCGAGCCCACGGGGCTCGCGACCGGGTTGATGTCCTTGACGAGGTACGGCTCCAGCCCGGCCGCCGGGAGTGCGAGGAGTGCGAGGAGAGCGAGCAGGGCGAGACGCTTCATGAGGCCTCCTGAAAGGGTCGCGACAGGCTTTATGCTATCGCACTCCTCAGGACCCCGCGAGTCAGGGGCCGGATCGACACCTCTGAGCACCGCGGCCCTCCTACAGTTGTTGCTGGGCGGCGGGGTTGGCCGATCCGGCCGCCCGCTCAAGAAGTACACGTTGCCATGCCTCGACGAAGTAGGCTTTCGCATCTGCCTGGCGGAAGATCCAGACGATAGCGATAAGGTATCCAAGCATCAGAAGAACCGCAATAGACCAAAACTTGACTCCGAGTCCAGGCAGAAGGGCACCATAGCTTCCCAAGCAGCTCAGCGCTATTACAAAGTTGACTGCCCACATCATCGTAATGAAGTCGAGTCGTTGCGGTACTCTGTACGTGAGCTTCTTGTTGGCGCCTCGAAGTAGGCGTACCTGTTTGCGGAACTCGGGGAGAAGAAAGTTCCAGCCGATGTCCCGCGCAAGCTTCTGTTCGAACGCAGTGCGGAAATATGCAAGGATCTGGTCCGCGGAGCTGCGGCGGTTCAGCACGAGCAACAGGCTCATGTACACCAGCGGAACGGGAACTAATACGAGCGCAGGTAGTGTCTGCAAGGCACTTGGCCCTCCCGCTGAAAGCAAGCCGAAGAAGAGGGCGATCCATATAGGGGTGGAGAGGAGCGACTGCAGTTGAATCTCTCGGTTCTGGCGTAACTCACCTATGAGCATCTGATACTCATCCTGGAGGGTGGGAAAGTCTGCCATTTCAGTTCCCCTATACCTGCGTCAACCGCAGAGTCTCTGTTTCCGCTTCAGCGCCAGAAATGCCACCATCTCTTTGGCTCCTTAGCCTCGAGCTCCCTCGACTTGGCAGAAACGACCTCGTCAAACTGCTGGTAGAAGTCCTGCTCCTGCCGTGCGGCGGCAGCACATTCCCTGGCCCAGATCTCGAAGGAGTCCGCCACTCTGGCATAGCCATAGGGATCATGAGCGCAGTAGTAGACAGGTCTATCGCCTTCGACTTGCGGATCAGCAGGATTGAACGCCAAATAGTCGCCAACACCTTGGACATTCTCCACAATAGCAACGAATCCCTTCATTTCCCAAGTGGATTCATCGAACACGAACACGTCGGCCGGAGCTGAGATCTCGTTCGCACGGCACCAACAGCCCGGTCCCAGCACCCGGAGAAACAGCTTGTAGCCTTGCGGAAGCGGCGCGCCTATCCGCTCTTCAGCGGCCCGGATCTCCATCTCGTCCGGTGCCTGCCCGGCAGGGAGAAAAAGGGGCTCCACGAGATTACCGAATTCGTCCGGAATACTCAACGTGTCCGCCTCGCGGAGGAAGCTCTCGAAGTCCGATCGGAGCCATCGATCGTCGCGATGCTCCCATCCAGGCTCTCGTGAGTCGAGGACTTCTTTGAGTACCGCGATTGCCGAGCCTGTAAGCCCACCTCTGCGATGGAGGTGAAGAAGCTCGAAGGTTTCGAGATCCCGATAGCGGCGGCGAAGGTCATCCTGGCCTACTTCCATGAAAACCTCGTCAATCGCGGCTGCGCAGTAACACTTGGGGCCTCAGCGTGCGCCTGGCGCGAGCCCAGGTGTTCGCTGGAGGCCCTGGATATTGCTGCGCATAGCTAGACCTCCGGCGACGTGCTTTGTCCGATCCATAATCGGTTTCCATCCGGATCGCTTATTCGAAACTCTGTGAGGCCGTAGAAGGTGACGGTCAGCTCCGGCACAGCCAAACCGTTCCTCCTGACTTGCTCGTGGTACTCGATGACATTATCCGGGTACAGATAGAGGATCGAGTCGCAAGGCTTGGCCGGGTGCGCATTGATCGATTGATCCACCATCAGGCGGCACTCGTCGAAGCGAAGCATTGCCCAGCCCCAATCGTCGTTTCTCTTCTCGACCTCAAAACCCAGCATCCCGCAGTAAAAGTCCACACTTCCTGGCATGCTCTTGACCGGCAGCATTGGTATCAATCTGTTCATCTTCATAGAACTACTGTTCCTCATTCTTCGCCTAACCTCAGTGTCGACGTGAGGGCGGCCCCCGTCCCCCTTCAGGCGAGCTTGAGCTGGAACGAGAGGTCGTCCGGCTTTCGCGTCTCGACCTTGTACTTCCGGCCGGCGGCTTTCTCCTTCTCGAAAAACTTGGCGATCTCGTTGCCGATTGCCGGCACGTTGAACTTGTCCGTGGGGTAGGTCAGGTGGATCGTGAAGTCGTCGTCCGGGCGCATCTTGGAGAGCATCTGCAACGTGGCGAGATCGGGGTTGTCGAACTTGCCATCCGCCGACATGACGTAGTGATCGGCCTGGATCGTCTCGAAGTAGTCCTCGTCGATGTTCCGGACGCTGCCGTGATGGGGCATCTTGAGTACGTCCACCTTGAGCTGGCCATCCTTCAGGAGCTTGGCTTTCTTGAGGCCCTGGAGCGTGTGGTCGCCGCGGCCGTCGCCGGTGAGGAGGATGCGCTTGCCATCTCCTTCAACGAGGACCACGATGCTGGAGAGGTTGGCGACCGACTCGTCCACGTAGGCCGCGGCCTTCGCAAGGGCCTCCTTGTTCTTCTCTTTCTTCAGGATGGCTTTTACTTCCTTGTCCCACTCCTCCTGCAGCTCGTGGAGGTTCTCTTCGAGCGGGGCCACGACCGTGAGCTTCAGGTTGCCGAGGGTGATCGCCTTCTTCCCGGCCCTCACCAGGCCATCGAACGGGGGGTTGCCAGCTAGCTGCAAGGCGTCGAGCAGCTTGCGGAGCTCGCGCCCCTGGCCGACGCTGGCGAGGATCAGGGAGCCCTTCGTCCCCAGCATGTCGCCGATCGAGGCCGGGCTCATCACCGACGCCGACGAGGCGACCGACACATCGTCGTTGCCGAGGAGGTCGTCGAAGGAGTTGTGCCAGAAGCGGCGGATGTTCCAGGGGACAGGCTGCTTCGACTCCTTGAGGTCCTTCATCTTGCGGACGAGCTGCAGGACGCCGGCGATGTGGTCCTCGTCGATGTGGCTGACCATCATCAGCTCGATGTCCAGCGGCTTGTTCTCGGCAAGCTTGCGCTGCTTGCGGATCTCTTCGAGCCGCGGCTTCAGCGCGTCGTTGTAGACGCCGGGCGGGCCGCCGTCGATCACGATGAGCTGCGGTTTTTCTTTCGTGCCGAAGTGGAGGAGGAGGGCGTCTCCGTATTTCGCGCGGAGCGCTTCGAGGATCAGCATCGCGGTCTCCTTTCAGACGGACTGCAGGGCGCGCAGGGCGTCGAGCATCCCCGCTCCCTGGAAATACTTTTCGCGGCCGAGGTCCGTGGCCGTCGAGCAGAGGATCTGCTTGATGCGGGCGGGCCGGCCGACCAGCTCGTTGTACCGGGCCATGAGCAGCGCCGCCACGCCGCTCACATGCGGAGCGGCCATGCTCGTGCCGTCCTTCAGGCCGAACGTGTCACCGGGCAACGGCGCCGTGATCTTTTCTCCCGGCGCCACCAGATCGGGCTTGAGACGGCCGTCGCCCGTCGGACCCCGGCTGGAGAAGTAGCTCACCCCGTAGGTGTGCGGCCGGTAGCGGTGCGTGGCCCCGACGGTGATGACGAGCTCGGCATTGCCCGGATCGGTAATGCTGATGTCGCTGTAGGACTCGGTCGTGACCCCCTCGGCAGTGAGCGACTTCCGATAGCCCTGGTTCCCGGCCGCGGCCACCACTACCACGCCCGAGCCCACCACGCGCTCGCACTCCTCGCAGACCGGCGTGCGGCCGCAGGCATAATTCGAGACTTCGTGCGGGATCGAAAGACTCATGTTCACGCCGTGCACGGCCACGTAGTCGTTGGTCGAGTTGAGATGGCGGATGAACTGCAGCGCGGCCATGACGGCAAACTCGTCGCCGCGCCCGTCCGCGTCGAGTACGCGCAGGTCATAGAGACGGATGTCGGGACAGACGCCGAGGAGGTCCTCCTCCAACTCTTCGCATTCGGCGTGCAGCCACTTGCCGGCGAGGATGCCGGCAACGTGGGTCCCGTGATCGTGGCCCGGTGGGATGTACTTGTCCTTCCCCTCGTCCTGCGGGATGCGCAGCAGCGGAGCGATCAGCTTCCAATCGATGGAGCGGCCGGAGGCCAGCGCCTCATTGACAGTTGCGATCTGTTCCCGCAGGTCCTGCGCCTTCTTTGACTTCCCCTTGAGCTTCTCGGTCAGGTGCTCGGGCAGATCGGGCGTGTCGGGATCGAGGAGCCGCTCGATCTGCGTGAAGTCGTAGGTCTCGACGACGCGGGTGCAGTTCTCCGGCTCGCCTTTGTCGTTCTCGAAAGGTGTCTGGCTGCACGGCACCTCTTTGCCATCCTCTTTCTTCCGCAGGCGGAATGCGGGGTGGCTGGCATCGATCCCGCTGTCGATGACGGCCCAGGCCAGCTCGCTGCACGAGATTTCGAACAGGCGCCGGGCGGCATCGGCCTTGACCGCAAGCATCGAGCGGGAGACCGTCGGAGAGGCTTCGCGGTTCAGGCTGACCGAATAGATGCGGCCTTTCTTGCTGCCGGGCTCGACGCCGCGGATCAGGTCGGCCACGGCCTTGACCAGGACCTTCCAGTCCCCGGTGGTGACCCCGGCCACGCCCTCCGGCCCAAAGAACCTCTTCGGCAGCGGCTCTCTTCGATGGAGGAGGGCCAGCGCTCCGACGACGCGGATCATCCAGAGGAGGGCCGGAGGCGGACGCTTCATCTCGCCCTCCTTCTCCCCGGTGGGAAGGAGCGGCGGATGCTCCGGGTCCTTGACCGCTTCGGCAAGGTATTTATGGGCGGTCTCAGAGTCCAGGGCTTCGATCTTCCACTGCTTGTCGAGGCGCTCCCAGAAGGAGGTCATGGGAAGGACCACCCGGACGAGGTCCTCGAAGCAGAGCGTGGCCGCTACGGTCGACTGGTTGTAGATGACGCGCGGCACCTCTTTGCCCTCTTTCTTCTCTTTCTCCAGCCGTTCCCGCAGCTCGCGCCGGATGTCGCCGGCGTAGTTCTCCCGGAAGGGTGTGAGCAGCAGCTTCACCGACGGGAACGGCTCGGGCTTCTCGGGCTTGCCGGTGAGACGCTCGCCCGGCTCCTTCATATACTCCAGCCAGACGTCCGGCAGCACGGGGGAATCCTGCGTGAAGCGGCGCACGCGGCCGGTGCCGAACATGAGCTGCTCCATCAGCTTGCGGTCGAGCTTGGGCTTGCTCTCGGGCCTGTTCTCGGGGTTGCTCGCCATTGTCACCTCGCTGTTACCTTGAATTCTATAGCTAATCCGGGGAGCGCGGAGTGAGCCCCACGATCAGTCCTCCGATCGTGGCGATCAGCAGGACGGGCCCGATCAGGAAAAGGTCGATCCGGATGTTGAATCCCCCTGCCTTGCAGTACGCCTCCCAGGGAGCCCAGAGCCCCCAGGCGATCGCGACCGAGAGGACGGGCCAGGCGCGCCGCCGCAGCCAGTGAAGGAGCAGGAAGAGCAGGCAGAGGACTCCTGCCATCAAAAAAATCCTCTCCGGGTGCCAGACGAAGGCCTCCAGGGGAAGGAAAAGCAGGTCAAGGCAGCCCATGGGAACACCTCCTCCCGGCCGGACATAGCCATGGCCGTGCCATAACGAGCCCGGACCAGGCAAGATCCTGAGGCCGTTGGGATTGCGGCTCCGTCCCCTCTATCGGCGCCACCGCGCCGCAGGACATCCGGTGTATGCCGGCTCGCACGAAATGACTAGCCGTAAAGGGCGGCCAATTGCCGGATGATGTCGGAGTCGTCGCCGTCGTTGAGGAGCGTCTTCGTCGGTTCCGGCGGCGTTTCGAAGTAGAGCCGGGTCTTCTCGAAATACTCAACGGACACGTAGTCGCCTCTCTCCCGGAGCCTTCGGAGATTGACGTCCTGACCGGCAACGACCCAGAGGAGCTCGATGTCCGGGATCGCCTCGCGGATGAGGTCGCGGTATTTCTGGAAGTAGGTCGCCTGGGTGATGACGATCCTGGGATGCACCTCGAGAAGCTCCAGGGCTCGCCTGCGGATGATGGAGTAGAATCCGTCCACCTGCTCTTCCGTCCAGAGCTCGTTCCTGTCGACAGCGTCGCGCATGTCCGCTGGAAGGTCCTCGTCGGCATGGTAGACATGACAGCCGGAGAGCCGGCCGATCAGGTCGCCGACGTGGTTCTTGCCGACGCCGGCCAGCCCGATGATGTACAGGGCTCGGGGCAAGTGGGGAAGGCGGGGAGGGTCGGCCATCTTTTTGAAATGGAAAGATGCGCGTGCGCACTCTCCAGTGTATCCGGAACCTGTTCCCCGGGGGAAAACGCTCTCCATGTCCACGTCCGACCGGCCAGGTCCATCGCCCAAGGCGCATACCCGTTCGCCGGCGAGCCCGGCGCGGCAGGCCGCGAATCCGCTTTCGCGGCTGTCGTCCCCTCTCGTCCAGCAGGTCCTGCGGTCCCCGGGCCAGCCGGTCGTCACCGGGCCGCGGACTCTTCTGGAGTCACGCTTCGGCCACGACTTCAGCCAGGTGCGTATCCACGCGGATACCACGGCCGCGGAGTCCGCCCGGGCGGTCAGCGCCCGGGCCTACACCGTGGGTCCGCACGTGGTCTTCGGAGCCGGGCAGTACCAGCCGCATACCCGTTCGGGCCTGCATCTGCTGGCCCACGAGATGGCTCACGTGGTCCAGCAGGGGGGCCGGCCGCCGTCCCTGCAGGCCCGGCTCGAGGTGACGCAGCCGGGTGATGCCTCGGAGCGGGAGGCGGAACGGGCGGCCGAGGCCGTGCTCCAGGACTGCCCGGCGCCCCCTCTTTCCCAGGCCTCCGCGCAACTGGCCCGCTGGAAGATCGAGGACAACACGGCCACGGTCAATTCCGAGGAAGACCGCCTGGGCCAGTTGCCCGGGAAGGTCCAGTCCAACCCTCTGAACTGGGTTGGCATCAAGCCCCTCGCCATGAAGACGGCAGATTACGCGACGCCGCCCGCCGACTTTCAGACGCACTACGAGAAGTACCTCCAGATCGGGGATACCTTCGACCTCTCCAACCTCAAGGCGACGAGCGGGAGCAGCCTGCGCATCAACTTCCATCCGAGCGCGGGGAACCAGGCTCTCGTCTCGGCCAAGCGCTTCTATCCCGGCACCAAGCAGATCAAGGCTGATCCGCTTGGAGAGATCGAGAAAGCCTCCGGGGAGGGGCAGACCCCGCTCGCCGAGGCCATCATGTTTGGGCACAGCGGCAGCGACCAGATGACGGACGGGGCGAGCTGTATCCTGGCTCCGACGGGCTTGAAGCCTGACGAGCCGGCTCCGACTTACGACCGAGCCAAGGCCGGCAAGTTCCCGCGGCGCTGCTGGTTCACCACCAACGCCCAGGTCCGGGCGGCTGGGTGCACCAGCGTGAGCTTCGGGAACGCCTTCGCGGGTGTTTTCCTCCGCAAGGGTGGAAGCCAGGTATTCGTGACCCTACGCACCATGTCGCCTTCTTGCAGCCACAAGTACCGGCCCCCCGGAGGAGACCTCAAAACCTGTGGGGCCACCATCGACGCACTGGAGTTCTGGGCCGCCGACGGAGACGTACACAACAATTTGGAGCACGGCCCCTTCACGAATGCCGCCGACTTCGAGGCTTCCCCCTTCTGGGGTGTCGTCAGCGGAAAGCTTTGACGAGCGGCAGGTGCAGCAAAGGGCGGACCCGCGACTGGCCCTCGACCTGGGATTGGACTTCGCCGACCCGGAGAGCGCCCATTCGCAGGTAGAAGGGCTCGGCGTTGGGATCGGCGTCGATCTCGAGGCCGTGAGCGCCCGCATCCGAGGCGATCTCCCGGGCATGCTCGAACAGGAGCCGTCCCACGCCCTTTCCCATGGCTGAGGGACGGACCCAGAAGTGCTCGAGCGTCCAGTTCGGCGTCCCGGCGGCGAGGCCGTAGCAGCCGAGGACTTCGCTGCCATCCTCGGCCAGGTACACCTCGTTCGCGGCGATGAAGGCGGGCGAAATCGTCAGGTCGTCCCGCCAGATCTCGATCCAGCGCTCGGGATATCCCCAGTGCCTCTTGGACTCGTGGGCGATCCTCGTGAGCTCGGCCGAGTCGGATTCCTGCGCGCGCCTGATCTTCACCTCTGGTAAGGCTCCCCGGATCGCGGTGCGTCAGGCGCCTGCTCGTCGAGCGACTGGCGGTACTTGATGCAGCCCCGCATGAACTGAGGCCAGTCGGGCACCACGGGAATCGGATCCGTCTTCTCCGGCAGGAGCCCCCAAAGCGCCGGATGATGCCAGCACAGCTCGTGCCCCTTGCTGTCACGATGATCGCGGATGCCCTGTCGCAGCTTCCTGACTTCGTCGATGAGCTGCTCGCGGGACATCTGCTCGAGATCGGCGTCCATACGCTCTTCCTCCCTACTTCCAGCGGAAGATCTTCAGGGCGACGGCAAAGCTGACGAGACCCCAGGCGGTGATGATGGCGAGCTGGGGAGCGATCGCGACCAGGCCGCGGCCTTCGTTCGTGACCATCCGCAGGGCCTCGTTGAGCGCGGTCAGGGGCAGGGCGCGGATCAGGGGCTGGACGGCGTCCGGAAACCTTTCTGCGGAGAAGAAGACTCCCGACAGGAGCCACATCGGCATCATCACGAGGTTGGCGAGCCCGCTCGCCCCCTCGATGGTGCGCACCCGCGAGGCGATCAGGAGCCCCAGGCCGCAGAAGGACATGGCCCCGAGAAGGCAGACGGCGAAGAACAGGATCAGCGACCCGCGCATGGGCACGTCGAAGGCGAGCCAGCCGAAACCGGCGAGCAGCAGGATCTCGGGCGGCAGGAAGACCATCCGCCCCAGGATCTGAGACAGCAGGTAATCGCTGCGCCGCATCGGGGTGGCGACCAGGCGCTTGAGCACCCGGCGGTTGCGCGCGGAGGTGATCGAGAAGGCGAGGCTCCAGATGCCGGTGCCCATGAGGTTCATTCCCAGCAGGCCCGGGATCAGGAAGTCGATGTAGCGCGAGCCCTTTTCGGTGACCCGCTCGGCGCGCACCGGCAACGGGTCGGCCCTCCCGGCGGCGCGCTGCAGGGCGTCGTCCGCCTCGAGGCGGGCGATGCGCGACTCGGGACGGGTCTCGTCGAAGCGAAAGACGACCGGCGGGCCGGGCTCGACCAGGAGCGAGATCTTGCCCGTGCGCAGGGCCTCGCGGCCCTCCTCCACGCCATACGTCTTCGGCAGCAGTCCGGGCGAGCGCGCCAGGGCAGCCAGGGCCGGCTCGGCGCCCGGCCCGGCGACCACGCCGACTGGGGCACGGTCCGGAGGCTTCTCGCGGAAGGCAAGGCCGAGCACGATGGCGAGCAGCACCGGGAAGAAGAAGACCCAGAAGAGCGCTTCGGGCTCGCGCAGGAACTCCCGCATGCGGCTCGCGGTCAGCTCGCGCAATGAGTGCAGGCGGATGCGGGCCGCGCTCTCAGGCATCGCGCAGCTCCCGGCCGGTGAGGGATACGAACAGGTCTTCGAGGGTGGCGCGGTGGGTCGAGAGGTGGGTGAGCCGCGCCCCGGCCCGCTCGACCGCGGCGAGCAGAGGGGGAACGCTTTCAGTCACCGAGGTGACGGCGAGCGCTAGGTTGGGGCCGCGCCGGTGGACGTCCGAAACTCCGGGGAGGAGCCGCAGGTCCTCTTCCATGAGCATGGGTTCGGAGATGAACTCGATCACGTCGGCCGCGTGCAGCGAGCGGATGAGCTCGGTCGGCGTACCCAGGGCGATGACGCGGCCATGATCGACGATCGCCACCCGGTCGCAGAGGCGCTCGGCCTCGTCCATATAATGAGTGGTCAGCAGCACGGTTCCGCCCTGCGCGCGGAAGGCGGTGACCTGCTGCCAGAGCTGGAGGCGGCTCTGCGGATCGAGACCCGTGGTCGGCTCGTCGAGGAACAGCAGATCGGGGTCTCCCACCAGGGCGCAGGCCACGGCCAGGCGCTGCTTCTGCCCGCCCGAGAGCTTGCCGACGCGGGCGTCGCGCTTCTCCTCCAGGGCGAGCGCCGCGAGCACCTGCTCGGGGTCGCGCCCCTCGCGGTAGAAGGAGCGGAACAGCCGGATCGTCTCGGCCACGGTAAGCTTCTCGTTGAGCTGCGTCTCCTGGAGCGAGACGCCGAGCCGCTCGCGGAGCTCGCGGCCGTCCCCCTGCCAGGTCTCGCCCAGAAGCTCGACCTCCCCCTCGTCCGGCTCGGTCAAGCCCTCCAGGATCTCGATGGTCGTGGTCTTGCCCGCGCCGTTCGGCCCGAGCAGCCCGAAGCACTCGCCGCGCGCGATCTCGAGGTCGAGCCCGGCGACGGCCACGACGTCCTCGAAGCGTTTGACGAGGCCGCGGCAGCGGATGGCCGGAGTGGAGGAGGGCGGGGACGCCATGGCGGGAGAACGCTAGCACATCCGTAGATCCATACAGGGCTATGAACGTTGTCTGTCACAAGACCGGAAAGGAGATCGAGATGAGCCGAATCATTCTCGTGGCGTCAATACTGCTGCTGACTTTGGGGGGAACCGCGCACGCCGGTGAAGGAATCGCGGAGACGGCCGCGGCGGCGACTCCCGCCGAGCGGGCCAGGAGGCTGGTGAACGAGCTGCGCGCGGAGCTCCGCCCGGTGGAGGAGCAGATCCGCAACCACCCCTACATGAGAGCGCTGGAGCGGAAGGAGGTGTCGCTGGAGAACCTGAAAGCCTTCGCGGGGGAGCAGTACCACATCATCAACAAGGATCTGCGGAGCGGCGCCCAGATGGTGAGCCGCTTCGGCACGGACCCCGCTGCGCGGCACTTCTTCCAGGACATCGTGAACGGCGAGGTGATCGCCCTGGGATTCATCATCGACTTCGGCGAGGCCCTGGGCATGACCGAGGAGGACCTCCGGAGATACCAACCCCGCGCCCTGGCCCAGGCCTACCCGTCCTTCGTGACCGCCTTCACGCTCCACGGCTCGGAGGCGGAGGTGGTGGCATCGTTCCTGGTGAACTTCCCGGTCTTCGGGGAGCTGACGGGCCGCATGGGCGCCGCGCTGCGGAACCAGTACGGCTTCACGGCGGAGGACACGGCCTTCTTCGATTTCTTCGGCGGCCTGCCCCCGAACTTCGAGCCGGATGCCATGGCCGTGATCGAATCCGGCCTGGCCAGGGGCGCCGATCCCTTCGAGATCAAGCGCTCGGCGCGTCTCCTCCAGGCCTATGAGCTGTTCTTCTGGGACGCGGTGTCGAAGGGTCCCCGGTAGCGGATGAGCCCGCCTCCACCCTGGCAGGGTGGAGGCGGGCCTGTTCTCAACCCTGATCGTCGCAGGGCACCACGATCGGTTGCAGAGGCTCCTGCGGAAAGCCCGCGTTGATCAGCGCGGCGGCTCCATGGTCGCGAGATAGGCAGATACCCGCGATGACACCAGCTACTGCACGAGACCGGTCCTTCATGCCTGCTCCTTGATGCGCTCCAGGACCTGCTTCACGCGTGTCTTCCGATCTCCCGCCACCTCCAGCACTTCCGCGTGAAGATCGTACGGATCCTCGAAAAGGACCGTCCTGAGCCTGTCATCGACGTCCAGCCTGAAGGCGTTGTCCTCGGAAGCGGAGAGCGCGATCCGGTCCCGGCCTTCGACCGGCACGAACACGATCAAGTCGAGCGTCTGAACCGCGGCCCGAACGCGAGGCAGCCAATCCTCGATGTCGAAAGCCTCGGAATCCTCGTGGGCCAGGAGATAACCAAGGAAGTCGGCGGGGCAGCGATCGAAGAGGATGTCCGCCTCGCTCTCCTGCAGACAGAGGATGGATCGTTCGAGCTGCTCTACAAAGTCTTCGAGAGACGGTGCTTCGGCGAATTCGTAGCCCTCCTCCGCGAGCTGGTGGTACGGCTCCTCGATCGCCGTGTAGGCCGGTAGGACCTCGGCCAGGTCCTCGAGGAGGGTGGACTTGCCCGAGCGGTGAGTGCCGGAGATGGCGATACGCATGGCGTCAGCAGATGCTCATTGCTTCCCGGCAATGACGCAAGCGACTAGGTGGCGATGCAGCAATACACCTTCGCGGCAGAGCGATGGTCCGCACGTGTCAGGCAGCCCAGGAATTCCTCCCGCACCTGCTCGAAGCTCGGGCCGCAGAAGTCGCGGAGCAGCTTCATGCGGTCGAACCGGGCCCGCCAGGATTCGACCACCTCCGGAAGGGCCGGACCGTCGAAAGACAGTTCCTGGTCCTCGAGCGTCAGCATCGTCGAGACCGGGAATCCGGACTGCTCGAGGTAATTCCGGAGCTTGCGGCCCATGTTGAAATCGTACCGTCCGGCCGAGAGGGCATCCCGGGCATAGGCCTCGAACAAGGCTTTGGTGCGGACGCTGAGTGGCTCGTGTCCGAACATGTTGTCGATTTCCGTGAGCGCAAGCCAACCCCCCGGTTTCAGGTGCCGCGCCCACGCGGAGAGCACCGCGGGCAGATCCGGGAAATACGCCGCGGCGAAGCTGGACCAGATCCCGTCCGCCACGATTCCCAGGTCCGGCAACGCGCGCAGGTCACCCATCCGGAGCTCGATATTGCAGAACTGGGGGAGCTGCCTGTCCTGCGCCGCCCGGAGGAGATCCTCATTCATGTCGACGCCGATCACCCGCGCTCCTCGGTCCACGAGCTCGGCCGCTTGATCGCCGATCCCGCACCCCAGGTCGAGGACGGTCTGTCCTCGCAAGGGAGGCAGGGCGTCGAAGATCCTCGGCCAGAGCCGCCAGTCAGTTCGACCTTCCGGCATGCGGAAAAGTCTATCACTTGCTGGTTATTACGACGGGAGAATCCAGCCCACCACCTCGACGCGATAGCTCGTGATCGTCACCGAACCCTTGGAGACGTTGATTCCGTCGACGAAAGACGTGCCCCGTAGCACTACCTGCCGGTCGTGCTCCAGCCGGTCGAAGATGATATCGAGCGGCCACTGCTGGCCCGTCTCCGGCTCCCGGATGAACGGTCTTACCGCTCGAGGCAGCGTAGCGCCGATGTTGCTCGGGTCCTTGCTGGCGGTGGCCGTCCCCCGCAGCGACAGAATGGCGCCGATGATGCCTCGCGGGGCGCCGCCGAGCCCCGGCAGCCCGACCAGCTCGGTCTGCTCGAACTCGGAATCGGTTTTCAGTGCGGCCCGGGTCACCACGGTGACTGGCGCGGGCAACATCTCGACCCGGTGGGCGTGAGCCCTGGGCGGCGCGGCGGTGGCTCCCACGACGGCCCAGGCCTCGTCAAGGCGGATCTTCCCGCCTGCAGCCGACTGGTCCGCCGTAATGACGACGAGGACCACGCCAGCCGCCAAGGGGTCGACCTCAACCGTGATTGTCCCGACGCGCCACTCCTTTTCAGAAGGCGGGAGCGGATCGACGAAGATCGCCGATTTGGTTCCCGAAACGACTGCGAACTGCGGATGGGCGCTCGATATGTTTTTGTAGCGAACCATGACGGTGACGTAGTCGGTGGTCTCGGGCACGGTGAACGTGGTTTTTATCCCGTCGTTGCCACTGGAGGACTGGGTGATGTCGTAGCTGCGGCCACCGGTGATGAAGTCCGTACTCTCCTCGAGCACCGGGTCGAGGTTGGTTTCCCAAGGCAGGATCGACTTGCCATCGGCGCGGTGGAAGTCGCCGTTCTCGAGGAGGTTGCGCTCGGGTGCCGCAGCATGGTGGCGCTTGGCGCCGTTGTAAATGTGCGAACGCTCGTCGTTTGTGATCGCGTCCTCGAGCGAGCCGCCCATGACCAGCGACTGGCTGGCGTTGGCAACGCTGTTTTCCATCCGTACGGTCGAGCCCTTGGCGGGGCGGATATCCATCCAGAGGCCGGGGGGATTGGGGTTGGGATCGGGATCCGCCTCGTAGTAAACGTCCCGTAGCGAGACGTGCGCCCGGCCACGGATACGAACCCCCAGGTCGAAGTCCTCGATCGCTACATGGGCGATCGTCAGCGCCTCCGCCGATGGAACCGCGTCCTCTTGTTCGCCGGCCTCGGGCGGCGAAATGTCGATTGCCGTCCCGGCGCCCATGTTGCGGCAGAGCCAGATCCGTCCGTTGAGCACGGAGGCCTGGTTGCAGTGCGTCGAGGCACGGATCCCGACATGGCACCGGTTGATCTCGAAGTCGCTCACGTGATTGCAGCCGGCGAACTTCGTCAGGCCATTGGACATGCAGACGCCGAGCTGGAAGTCCCATACCTGGAAGTTCCGCAGACGCAGGAACTGGGCTCCAGTGAGGTCGATGCCGATGGCCGGTGGGGAGCCCTCGTCCCCGAGGAGGTACAGGCTTTCCAGCCCTCCGCGGTGAGCGCTTGGCGCGAAGCGAATTGCTGGCCCTTCTGGAGGGCGTCCCCTGAGGACCGAGCGGTCACCGAGCCCGCGGAGGATGACGTTGGCCGGGATGGTGAGCGTTCCTTTAAACAGGAAGCTCCCATTCGCCTGGACAGCGGGGACCAGAGCGATCCCTCCTCCCGCGGCGGCCACAGTGTTGAGGGTGGCCTGGAACGCGGCGAGGTTGTCGAACACCCCGTCATCGATCGCGCCGTCCTCGACTACCGAACGCACCGTCAGGCCGGGTGCGCCACGATCGGCGAAAGCGAGCTGGTTGAGGGCCCGCAACGCCTGGCGCGCCTCGTTGTGGAACTCGAAGTCGGCCGAATCGCCGGGGTTCAGGTCAGGAAGCCCCGTCTCGAAGGTCGATGGGGCGTCGTTGAGAATGTCGGGCATCATGGCCTCCATGAAGCAGCAAGTGGCGCGTTCGGGTCCGAGCGCGGACGTCGCTGAAGTAGGGCTCCGGGGGGGAGCGGTTCGTTACGTGGACGATCGGACTCTGGGAGAAGAATCTTCGTTTGCCGGCGAGCTCGCAGGTGATCTACTCTTCGCGGAGGACGCGCATCGGCTCGATCTGGCTGGCGCGTGCGGCGGGGACCAGTGCCGCCAGCGATCCAACGGCAAGAACGATCACGACAACGCCGGCGAGAGTGAAGGGGTCCGAGGGCGAAACACCGTACAGCATGCCGGACAACACGCGAGTGAAGGCGACCGCCAGTGCCAGGCCGCAGAGACATGCCAGGCTGACCACTCGCAGGCCTTGCCCGACGAGCTGCCGGATGATCTCGCTCCGCAGCGCTCCAAGCGCCAGGCGCAAGCCGACCTCGCGACGGCGCAGGCTGACGACGTAGCTCAGCGTTCCGTACAACCCCAGGCAGGCCAGGAAAAGCGCCGTTGCGGCGAACAGGACCAGGAGCATCGTGCGCAAACGATTCTGCTCATAGGCGTCGCCGATTCGTTCCTCCAGCGGCGCCATGTCGTAGACCGACCGGAGCGGTTCGAGCTCCTTGAGCTTCAGGCGGACGGCCCCGGCCAAAGCCAACGGCTCGCCTTGAGTCCGTACCAGGAACCAGGGAAACGGAGTGGGAGCGCTGTCACAAGCGTACACTGTGGGATCGGGATCCCGGTCCAAGCCGAGCTCCCGGGCGTCTGCGACGACGCCAACGATCCGACCTGTTTGAGATGCGTCTTCCCAGCTCAGGCGAAGGCCGAGCACGGACCTGCCGCTGAAGTAGCGGTCCGCAAAGCTGCGGTTCACCATCACCTCCGCCGTGGCTCGCGCATCCGGCGGGCGGCGACACCATTCCCCCGCCACGCGCGCAATCCGGAGCGTCTTGAAATATCCAGGCGAGACGGTACGCCACTCGGCGAAAAGAGGGGCCGCGGCCTCGGACCGCCCCTCAACCAGATCGAATTCAATCCGGTACTGGCGGGGCACGCCGGGAAGGCTCCAGGCCGTTGCCGCCGACTCGACGCCGGGCAGCGCGCCGACCTCGTCGAGCGTGCCCTCGATACGCTGGACCAGGCGGTTGCGATCCTCTTCCTCGATCCAATTGGCGCTCAGGCGAAACGCCAGCACCCGCTCCGGATCGAAACCCGGATCGACGCGCGAAAGGGCTTCGACACTGCGCAGCAGCAACCCTGCGCCCGCCAGTAGAGTGACCGCCAGCGCCATCTGCACACCGACGAGCAGCCACTGCACTGCGTGGCGAGCCGACACCTGCGTGCGGCCGCCGCTTGCCAAGGACGATGCCTCGCGGGTGCTTCGCAGCGCCGGAAACACACCACAGAGAAGCGCCACGACAACGGCCGAAGCCATCGTGTACATCAGGATCCGGGCATCGATTCCGATCTCCTCGATACGAGGGAGATCCGGCGCCCAGGCTCGAATGGCAGAGGAGGCGCCCGCCGCCACGAGCAGGCCGGCAGCGGCGCCGGCGAACGCGAGCAGAACTGTCTCCGTCAAGAGTTGGGACGCCACGACAGCGCGCGAAGCCCCGAGCGAGAAGCGGAGCGCAACCTCCTGTTCACGCTGGGTGGCCCGCGACAACAACAGGGCGGCGATATTCGTGCAAGCGATCAACAACAGCACGGACACGGCGCCAAACAAAAGCCATAACGAGCCACGCACCCCACCGATCACGCTCTCCTTGTATGGTGCGATGCGCACGCTGATCTCTGCGTCCGTCTCGGGGTACTCCTTGGCAAGCCGGGCCTGGACGACGGCCAGATCCGCACGCGCCTGCTCCGGCGTCACGCCGGGTTTGAGGCGGCCGATTCCGACATACCACTGGAGCTGCCTGTTCTGCGCATCGTTCTGCACCGACGGGCCGTCGACCGGGTAAGGCCACCACAAGTCCACCTTGCGGTCGGGAAACAGGAAGGACGCGGGCATGACGCCGACGATCGAATACGGCCGGCCTTCGATGCGAACCGAGCCGGCCAGCACGTTCGGATCCGCACCCAGGCGGTTGCGCCAGTAGCGGTCGCTGATGAGCACGGCCGGTGGTCCCCCGAGCCGTTGCTCGGCCTCCGTGAAGCCCCGTCCCAGAGCCGGTGCCATGCCCCACACTTCCAGGAAACGAGGTGCGACCGTCGCGCGGCGGACGCGTTCCGGCAAGTCACCCGTCATGTCCGAAACGTCCTCGACGTAGTAGCCGGTGAGAGCCGCAAACGTCGAGCTCAGGCGTGTCCAGTCATTCAAGCGAGCCGGTGCGATGGGCGTTTCTGTGTCCCATAGCTGGCGCACGAGCACGAGCCGCTCGCCATTGGGAAAGGGCAGCGGTTTGAGCAAGATGGAATCGATCGCCGAAAAGACGGCGGTGTTTGCGCCGATGCAAACTGCGAGTGTGATCACAACCGTCGCTGTAAAGCCGGGCTTTCGGACGAACGTGCGACCGGAATAGCGGAGATTGCGGAGAAGGGCGTCGGCCCAGTTGGCGACATTCACCTCCAGGGTACGCTCGGCCTGCACGATCGGGTTGCCAAACTGCATGCGAGCGCGGCGCTTCGCCTCCGCGTCGCTCATGCCTTCAGACCGCAATTGATCAGCCCGTTCGGCGAGGTGGAAAGCGAGCTCGCGCTCGATATCGCGCTGGATCCTGGAGGGACGGAGCGTATTGAACAACCGGCGCAGCCAGGACATCCGTTTCTCCTTGGTTACGTGTAGCGGAGCACCCGGTCGACGCCATCGGTGAGCTTCGCCCAGCTCTCTTCCTCGAGCGCGAGCTGCTTACGCCCCTTGGCCGTGAGGGAGTAGAAGCGGGCCTGCCGATTCTTCTCGGTCACGCCCCATTCCGAGCGCAGCCAGCCCTGTTGCTCCATCCGATGCAGTGCCGGGTAGAGCGAGCCCTCTTCGACCCGCAGGAGGTCGTCCGATACGTGCTGAATGTAGGTAGTGATGGCATAGCCGTGCATGCGCTTGTTCGCTGCCAGCGTCTTGAGCACCAGCAGCGCGAGAGTGCCTTGAAGAATGTCGTTCTTCTGTCGAGTCATCGGTCTCCGGCTGAGCCGCTCCCAATACCTGTCTAGCTAGGTATGGTACGGGGTGACCCCCCTGGTGTCAACACGGAGCTGGGGACTACCACGTCAGGTGCCACACGAATGTTGAAGCATTTCCGGAAATGACATTCGCGGGGCGTTTTACGTCTTTACCTGGGCATTATGTCCAGACCTCTACGCTTCATCCCAGAAGAAGGCTCCCTCGTCGAAGTCACCTGTCGCACCATCCAAAGCCGTTATCTGCTGCGGCCCGATCCAGCCGTCGACGACATCCTCCTCGGTGTCCTCGGCCGCGCCCAGCGGCTCCATCCCGTCGAGATCTGCGGTTTCTCCTTTGTTTCCAATCACTACCACATGCTCCTATGGGTTCCGGACGCTGAGCGCATGGCCGAATTCATGGGGTACTTCCAGACCAACGCGGCTCGCGAGGTCGCCCGCCTGAGGAAGTGGAAGGACAAGGTCTGGTCCCGGCGCTATGAGGCCATCGTGGTCAGCGACGAGCCCGCGGCGCAGGTCGACCGTCTGCGCTATGTGCTGGCCAATGGCGTGAAGGAAGGGCTCGTAGCCCGGGTGGAGGAGTGGCCCGGGATCAGCATGGTCAAGGCGGTGCTCTACGGTGAGCCGATCCGGGGAACCTGGTTCAACCGTACCGAGGAGTACCGGGCTCGTCTG
>DATMER010000054.1:0-54602 GCA_035556715.1 Thermoanaerobaculia bacterium | reverse complement strand
CCGGGATACTAGTTGAGGCCCCCTCTCTCCGAGCCTGCGGTAGGCTCGTGGCGATGAGGAACAAGAAAGGAGGCCTCGATGAGATTCTACACCCAACAGCACCGTCACTACTGCGGAATCGACCTCCATGCTCGCAGCATGTACATCTGCATTCTTGACCAATCCGGTAAAACCCTGGTCCACAAGAAGCTCGCCTGTGATCGAGACGAGCTCCTCCGGGCTCTGCGACCCTACCGCCAGGACCTCGTCGTCGCCGTCGAGTGTCTCTTCTGCTGGTACTGGATCGCCGACCTGTGCACCGAAGAGGGCATCGTGTTCGTCCTCGGCCATGCCCTCGGCATGAAGGCCATCCATGGCGGAAAGGTCAAGAACGACCAGCGCGACTCCTACAAGATTGCCGCCCTGCTGCGCGGCGGCAACCTCCACTACTCCTATGTCTATCCCCGCGACAAGCGAGCTACCCGCGACCTCATGCGCAGGCGCACCTTCTTCGTCAGAAAGCGCGCTGAGCTGCTCGGCCACATCCAGAACACCAACACCCAGTACAACCTGCCGACCTTCGAGGAGAGGATCGACAAAACCGAGGACCGCGGAGCCATCATCGAGCACTTCGACGACAGCAGCGTCCAGATGTCCATGGCCGCCGATGTCACCCTGATGGGAGCCTACGACGACGTCATCCGCGATCTCGAGCTGTTCCTGCTTCACGAGGTTCGCAAGGATCACGGTCACGAGTTCTCCCTGTTGCGCTCCATCCCGGGAATCGGCGAGGTCCTGGCCTTGACTCTGCTCTACGAGATCAACGACCTGAAGCGCTTTGCCCGCGTCCAGGACTTCCTGTCCTACGCTCGGCTGGTCAAGGGAAGGCATGAGTCCGACGGCAAGGTCAAGAAGTCTGCAGGCAGCAAGATGGGCAACGTCCACCTCAAGTGGGCTTTCTCTGAAGCCGCCGCCCTGTTCTTGCGCTGGAACGTGGCAGGGCGCAAGTACTTCACCCGTATCGAGAAGAAGCACGGCAAAGGCAGGGCTTTGAGCATCCTGGCGGCCAAACTCGGCCGCGCCGTCTACTACATGCTGCTGCGCAAGAAGCCCTTCGACCTGAAACGCTTTGTGACGGTTTAAGGGGGAGAGAGGGTGAGCCCGACGCCTAACTGGAGCCGCGAGGGCCGAGCCACAAAGGACCTTTCGATTCGGCAAGTCCGTGCGCCGCAGAGCGCGTGCAAGGTCCATAGGCACAGAGCCTGGCAGCCCATCGCTGTGATTGGACACCCTCTCTCGCTCCGCTTCTCGCCAAGACGCGGAGCTCTGATCCACCCGCCCAAGGCCTATGGATCCTGCCGGGGCTATGGAAAGCGCGCGAGCCGCGCTTCCCACAGCCCCTTGGACGGACGCCCTTCGGGCGCCGCCCACAGGCTCCACAGGCCCGACGACGGTTGGTTCCAAGAAAAAATCAGGATCGGAAATCGGCGTCTTGCACACATCAGGATTACGAGCAACGGAAGATGACTGCTCTGCCCCTCGCCCGAGCCTGCTGCACAACTGGACACGGTCGATTGACCGCGAGCCCGCACTTTGAATGGTCCGGGATGAGGGCACAGAAATGTTTCTAGGACGCGGAGCCACCGCTTCGCACCGCCGCCCAGGCGGCGGCTGAGCCTCGATAGATGTTTGGTGCAGGCAGTCCCTGCGCCGAGTTAGAAACCAAGCAGAGGAGAGCATCTCCATCCGACTCGCGATCCTTTATCGAGCTGGAGCCCCCGCCCAGCTACTACGGAACGTCTGTGCCTTGACCACCAGGGGCCTCATAGAGGGTTGGGCGGCTAGTTTCGTCACTCACGATCTCATAATCACTGTCTGGAACGGACTCCCCAGTTATGCACGTGAAGCAGGATAGGCCGACCTCGGCAGAACCGACGATCCAGATATGCTCTCCGCATCGGCATCGGACGCCTCGTTCGTGAGCATCCATGGCGTAGCGAAGGCGATTCAATAAGTCCTCGCGGTCGATGCCGCGATTAGCTCGTAGGTGGAGATCGACATAGCGTTCAAGAGAAATCGGGGTAAATCCTATCTTCATAATCAATTCTCATTGTCCTTCGCGACCGTTCATGGTTCTTCGCCGTCCAACGGCTCTGCTGCTAAGCGACGGCGCAGCCGCTCGCTTGAGCAGCCGGGGTAAGGCGCCAGTGGCAACCGGGCTCTCATTTTATTCCAAGCAACTGCATCACAACGTAGACCAGCGCGCCAAGCAGAATAATCGGGAGCAGGGCGCCTATGAGGGCACCAAAAATTACGCCGATAAGGCCGCCTCCGATAACGCCGACGACTGCCCCGAAGAGCGACAAACCAATGCCACCAGCCTTGAAGCCCTCAACGAGACCAGAGATACCTCCAATGAGAGCGCCAACGACCCCTCCTATGTTACCAAAGACGTCCTCAGTGCTGGCGAGACAACCCAGGCTCGAAGACGACGAAGCGCTTGGCTCTTTGTCTACCGGCCGCCCCCGCTGCTCGATAGCTTCGACGATCTCGCGATGCCGTCGCTTGTCCTGCTCACACTCCCAGCACTCCCCGCCGTAAAAGCCGCCGACATCTCTACCGTGAACACACTTCATGGGATCCTTACTGTTCTTGTGTGATTGGGAAGCAAGAGTGAGACCGACTGGTGGGCATCGATTGGTCCGAATAACGTGAAAAAGCTCACCGGCGTCGGCCGCGCTTGTAAAGCGCGGTTGGCGTCCGGTGCAGCGCGTGGGTTGGGGGCTATTCCTCTCTTCCTTCTCTTGCTTTGATGCGCATTACGAATTCCTTGAGGGCGTTTGTGTCGATAGGCTTGCGTAATGTTTGGACTCCATACATGTCCAGAATGTGCTGCAATTCTTCGTCGCACAAAGCCGAGCACATAACAATGGGAATGGAATCAACATTCGGCCATCCCCTATCCGAGCCAAGCAGTTCCTCCCTAATCTCTACCAGGAACTTAATTCCATTTTCAAAAGACCCACCGAGAGGGTCGTCTGCAGGGAGATAGTTATCGAGAATTACCAAGTCGTAAGCAAAGTTTAATAACTTCCTCCTTGCCGCGTTAACCGTTACGGCGAAATCAACGGTCGCATTGCACTCATCGTTCAGAAAATAACGCTCAAACATAAAACGGTCGGGGCCATCGTCATCAACCCATAGGATCCGCAACCGCCGCGAACTCGAAGTGGTCAAGAAGAAAGCACCCTCTCTATAAGGCGAGCAGCTAGACTATCTCGAAGAAGCCCCTGTAAATCAGAGAGTTTTTCGCGAGTTGCATAAAGTGTGGAGTTCGCTTCCTTGCTTCCAAATTGTCTTTCTAAATCTGCGACTGCATTTTTTGCCTTATGAAGTGCTGCCGATTCCGCGCGCGTCAGGTTTGGATGGTTATCCTGATAGGCTTTAAAAAGATTGTCTTTCGCTACCTTCAACCGCCTTTGACACTCTTCGCGATCAGTGTCATCGCTTGATGCTGCCAAGGCAAGTTGTATTTCATCTTTAACAATTTGAATGGCCTTCATTGAACTTTTAAGGCTTTGAAGCGAGTCCCTTAGCTCTGTATCTGTAATTTGTCGTGCTGAGGAGGATGCTTGCAAGTCGGCCTTCAACTGCTCGATGGATCTTGCTGAACGTGAAGAACTTCGACTTGTTAAAAAGGAGGTGTATAGACTAACGAAAGCGACAATAACAGATGCCGCCGCCGCAATCATGACTAACAGGATCTTCTCGTTCACACAGAACGTTCCATGAACTTACATCCTTCTTAGATGATGCTGCGCCCAACGCTTGGTGTAGCTCCGCGCCTCCCTCGTCCGTATAGGCCGGTCGTCACAGCGCGCCGGCCACGCGGCGAGGTGGGCATCCTCTCTACAAGAGTCCAGACTGCAATAACTTCGAGAGTTTAAGTCCTTGCTGGTGACGGGTCAATCCAAGCCTCCAGGCAGGTGCTCGACCGCCTCTCCCCGAGATCAGACGATTCTTCCAATCCGGACCTCCCGGCCAGGGCATCTCTCTGACATCGAGAGATTTACGGCCAAAGACGGTATGCGTTCCGGCCGATATGGAGGCTCGCAGCAGGGGGAGTGGAGGCTTATACAGGCTGGTGGGCTCAGGATGCCGAGGATAAGCCGCGGTGCTTATCGGTCACAGCCCAGGAAAGAGCCGGCAGGATGCCGGCGTTCCCAGGGATCCGGCTGCGCCGGATGCCCCCTCCCTGATGCGCCTGCTCGTTGGAGAGTCCCCATCTCCTGGCAGCAAGAGGGCGGGCAGGCACGCCGGGTGCATACGGCGGGGAGAAACCCACGTCTGATGCAAGAGGGTCTCTATAGGTACCCCTTGACAAACGCGGAATGAGCTTCTAACGTATGCACATTCAGAAGACGTTAGCCCGGGCCATTCCGGTGCCGGGCGAGCCTCCCCGCGAGGGGAAGGAGGTTCGAGATGGCTGAAGAGCGGCTGTACATGAACGTGGTGACCGGATGGGACAAGATGGACACGGCGGTGACCGCCAACAATCAGCAGGTGCCGCACCTGGAGATCAACCTGCCCGGACTGCGGGACAGGACACAACGCGCCCGCAGCCTGTACGCGCAGTACGCGGCGATGATGGCTGCGAAGCAGGAGGTCTGGAAGGAACTGCAGCAGGTGCTCCAGGAAGGGAACGCGGTGTTGAGGTTCCTCAGGGAGGGCGTGAAGGCCCATTATGGGAAGGACAACGAGAAGCTGGTCGAGTTCGGGGTGCAGCCGTTCCGCCGCATCAAGCGCAAGCGCGCCGAGAAGCCCACGGCGGCCGAGACGCCCGCTGTTTCCCCTGCCTCGACTCCTGACCCTGCCAAGTAGCCTGTCTTCCGGGGGCGTTGCTGCCAGTACGCCCCCGCTTTTCCCCCTCCCGCTGTCGTTCCGAAAAACTTCCAAGCCTTTCGGAAGTGCCCGGAGAGGCTCCGAGCCTCCTCGCGGCCGTTCCGAAGACTTCGCAGCCGCTCCGAATCATCCGGCGTCGATCCGAGCTCCCCCGCGGCCTTTCCGAAGTGCGCGCAGCCTCTCCAAACCGCTGAGCCGCCGCTCCGAAGAGGGCGAGGGTGGCTCCGGGCCTTTCGGAGCCGTTCCGAGGATTTCGCAGCCGTTCGAGAGGTCCGGGAGCCGCCCGAAAATCCATCGAGAGGCTGCGAGCTGCCTCGAGGCCGTTCCCGGAGACCTGGGAGCCGCTCGGAAGCATTCAGAGAGGCTCCGGCGTTTTCAGAGGCGTTGCGGAGGACTTCGAAACCGCTCCGAGCGGCACGGAGCCACTCGGAAATCTTCGGAGAGGCTCCGGCTCTCTTCGCGGTCGTTCCGGAAGCTTCGCAGCGACCCCGAGCCGCCAGGGAACCGTTCTGAAAGCTTCGGAACGGCTCCCAAGCACTTCAAAGCCGCTCCGGGCCCCCAGGAGCCGCTCGGAAATCTTCGGAGAGGCTCCTTTCAGGTCTCGATCCGTCGAAACTCGGTCCCGGAGAACCAGGCGCGGAGCGGCTCGAATCGGACCCGGTCGGGGGAGTGCTCCTCCTCGCCGATCCGGAACAGCCCGGGGCCGAGCGGCACGAGGGGAGTCGGGCCGATCCAGAGCCGTCCTTTGCGCAGGACGATGCGCACGCTCCCCTGCCACGGGTCCTCGTTGCGGTAGTGGCCGGCCCAGGCCTGCCACTCGGGCGGGGTCTCGAAGGTCTTCGGTCCCGTGTAGCGCTCACCCGCGTACCAGTCCCCGCCGTAGCTCACCTCGACGACGGCATTCCCTTCCCGTCCGAAGCTCAGCGGGAAGAGCGGGAAGGCGTCGTCCGACACCAGGAAGTGATCCGGCGCCGCCCGTTCGAGCGGCAGGCGCTCGCCCTTGTGGACGAGCTCCAGCCGGTCTCCCGCTGAAGCGATCACGAGATTCTGCCCGCCGGGCGCGGTGTACGTCCCGGCGTAGTCCGCCGCGTTGGCCACCTTGAAGGGATCGTCGAAAGCCGGTGCAGCCGGGATCGGACCCCGCAGAGCCGCGAGGGCGTAGGCGGCCACGGCGTTCGGACGGTAGCCCGCGAGCGAGGCGTTGACCGAGGCGAACGCTCCGAAGCCTGAGTCGAGGTCCACCTGCATGGCCGAGCTGAAGGAGACCATGCCGCCCGTATGCCGCAGGATGGTGCGCCCCTCGACCGGCTGGATCGCGATCCCGTAGCCGTAGCCCGCTCCCTCTCCGAAACCGGGCGACGGGATCGCGGGCTTCGTAAAGAGGGCGAAGCTCTCCTCCGAGACCAGTCCCCGCCCGCGGTTGAGGAGCATCTTCATGTAGAGGCCCATGTCCCGGGGCGTCGAGGCGATGCAGCCGGCGGCGTTGTCCATGACAATGTTCGGTGCCTCGGTGAGCGGACCGTGGCGCGGGAACGGCCGGTCGTCGTAGACGGGCCAGTAGCTCTGGGCGAGGCGCGGGCGGATCTCGTGGGAGAGCACCGGCTCGCTCGCGGTCATCCCGAGCGGCTTGAAGATCCGGGCGCGGAAGATCTCGCTCAGCGTCCGGCCGTCCAGGGTCCTGAGCAGCAGCCCCAGGATCTCGTAGCCCGCGTTGCAGTAGTGGAACCGCTCGCCGGGAGGGTGCGCGGTCCAGAGAGGTGTCGCAGGCAGGCTCAACGGATTGGGCAGCCCCGACGTATGAGTCAGGAGGTGATGGGGCGTGATCGGAGCGTAGGCGCTCTCGATGCGCAGCCAGGGCAGGTACTCCCGGATGGGGCGATTCAGATTGAGCTTCCCCTCCTCGCGGAGCTGCAGCGCGCAGAGCCCGACGAAGGACTTGGTGATCGAGCCGATCTCGAAGAGGTCCTCGGGCGCCACCGGCCTCCCGGTCTTGACGTCGGTGTGGCCGTAGGTCCGCACGGCGATGACTCCGTTGCGGTTGGCGAGCCCGAGGGTCAGCCCGGGAGCGCCCTGCTCCCGGATGTGGCGCTGGACGAAGGCGTTGATCTCCGGGATCCCCGCCACCCCCCCTGTCTGGGCGGCCGCACCGAGCGGACCGAGCACCCGGGCCGTCCCCAGGCTGAGGGCGGTTTTCGCGGTCAGATCGAGGAAGCGTCTGCGGCTGATGGCGTGCATGTCGCGGAATTATAGGCAGTTGTATACTCCGAGGCTGGGAGGACTTATGGCGAAGCGCAGCATGAGGCTCGACACCCCGCTGATCCGTGACGGTTCCCATGGGAAGGGAACCCTGCGCCCCGCGACCTGGGACGAGGCGCTGGACCGCACCGCGGAAGGGTTCCGCAGCGCGGTGGCGAAGAAGGGTCCGCAGACCTTCGGGTTGTTCAGTTGCTCCAAGACCACCAACGAGATGAACTTCCTCGCCCAGAAGTTCGCCCGGACGGTGATCGGCAGCAACAACATCGATAGCTGCAACCGGACCTGACACGCCCCCAGCGTCGTCGGTCTGGCGACGGTCTTTGGAATGGGTGGCGGCACGAGCTCCTACCGCGAGGTGGAGGAGACGGATCTCATCATCCTCTGGGGCAGCAATGCCCGGGAGACGCATCCGATCTACTTCCACCACGTGCTCAAGGGCATCCACAACGGCGCCCGTCTGTTCGTCGTGGATCCCCGCCGGACCTCATCCGCCAAATGGGCGGTCCGGCACCTCCCTCTGCACGTGGGCTCGGACGTCGCGCTGGCCAATGCCGTGGCCCGGGAGATCCTGGCCGCGGGCCTGGAGAACCGCAGCTTCATCGACAACGCGACCAGCGGCTTCGAGGACTTCCGCCGGCATGTCGAACCCTACACGCTCGAATCGGCCGAGGCAGTCACCGGCGTGCCCGCGGAGGTCATCCGCGAGCTCGCCCACGCCTATGCCCGCGCCGACCGCGCCCAGCTCTGCTGGACCCTCGGCATTACCGAGCACCACAACGCGGTGGACAACGTCCGCTCCCTGATCAACCTCGCCCTGCTCACCGGGCACGTTGGGCGCTACGGCTCCGGCGTCAATCCCCTGCGCGGGCAGAACAACGTGCAGGGGGGCGGCGACATGGGCGCCCTCCCCGACCGCCTGCCCGGCTTCCAGCACGTGGAGAACGCCGAGCTACGCGCCAAGTTCGAGCGCGCCTGGGGCATGAAGATCCCGCCCCGGCGCGGATGGCACCTGAGCGACATGTTCAAGGCCATGGAGCACGGCGACCTGACCGCCCTCTATGTCATCGGCGAGAACCCGGCCCACTCCGAGGCGGACCAGCATCACGCCATCAGCCTGCTCAAGGGGCTGGACATCCTCGTGGTGCAGGACATGGTGCTCACCGGCACCGCCGAGCTGGCGGACGTGGTCTTCCCGGCGGCGGCCGGATGGTGCGAGTCCGAGGGCACGGTGACCAACAGCGAGCGCCGGGTGCAGCGCGTGCGCCGCGCCCTGCCTCCCCCGCCGGGCGCGCGCGACGACATGGAGATCCTCTGCGAGCTCGCCCGCCGCATGGGGAAGGATCTGGGCAACCCCACCGCCGAGGAGATCTGGAACGAGCTGCGCTCGCTCAGCCCGGTGCATGCCGGAATGTCCTACAAGCGGCTGGAGGAGATGGACGGCCTGCAGTGGCCCTGCTATGACGAGACGCATCCGGGGGAGAGCTATCTCCACGGCCGTCTCTGGCAGCGGCCAGCCGTAGGACCGCTCGCGCCGTTCGCCTGTGTGGACGACGAGCCGCCCGTGGAGGGGCTCTCCGAGGAGTTCCCCATCCGCCTGACCACGGGACGCCGCCTGGACTCCTACAACACCGGCGTGCAGACGGGGCTGTACCGCTCGCCCATGCGCCAGGGCGAGACGATCGACCTCTGCCCCGAGGACGCCCGCCGACTGGGAGTCACCCCAGGCGAGATCGTGCGCGTGATCTCCCCTCGCGGCTCGGTGCTCGCGCCGGTCCGCCTCGACGACGGGCTGCGGCCCGGCCTCGCGTTCATGACCTTCCACTTCCCCGACCAGGTGGCTACGAACGAGCTGACCGTCGATGCCCAGGACCCGCTGTCCGGCACCTCGGAGTTCAAGGCCGCCGCCATCCGCATCGAGCCGGTGGGACGGCGCGCCGTTTCCATGGAGGAGGCGGCCGCCGCCCCCGTCTCTGCGTAGAATCCGCCGGATGGATCTCCACTTCACAGACGACCAGCCCACCCCGGAGGAGAGAGAGGCGATCGACGCCTGTCTATCCTCCTTGCCAGGAGGCGATCTTCGCCATCTTCGCCAATACCTCCTCCCGGTCCTTCATGCGATCCAGGGCCGGGTGGGCTGGATCAGCCCGGGTGCCTTGAACCATGCCTGCCGCGCGCTGGACGTGCCCCCAGCCGACGCGTTCGGCGTCGCCGACTTCTACGCGCTTTTCCAGACGCGCCCGCATCCGCCGGTGGCCATCCATGTCTGCGACGACATCGGCTGCCAGTTCCATGGCGCTGAGGCGCTCTGCGCCCAGGTGGCGGGAACCGGCTTGACCTGGCACCGCAGCCCCTGCCTGGGCCTCTGCGAGCGCGCTCCTGCCGCCATGATCACCGTCGCCGGCAATCCGCCCCGGGAATTCTGCCTGGCCCCGGCCACTCCGGAAGACATCCTGTCTTCCGCCCTTTCCGTCCCTGCTGTCCTTGACGTCCCTTCGGCCGCCCTTTCCGTGCCCCAGCTCGGCCACCCCAGCCTCACCCTGCTCCGCCGGGTTGGCCGGATCGATCCCTGGAGCCTGGACGACTACCGCGCCGCGGGCGGCTTCCTGGCGCTGCGCCGCGCCTTCGAGATGGGACCCGACCGCGTGGTGAGCGAGGTGATCGAGGCCAAGCTGGTCGGCCGCGGCGGCGCCGCCTTCCCGACCGGCCAGAAGTGGCTCGGCATGCGCTCGGCGCCCCTGCCCCGCTACCTCGTCTGCAACGCCGACGAGTCCGAGCCGGGCACCTTCAAGGACCGCGTGATCATGGAAGGGGACCCGTACTCCCTCATCGAGTCCATGATCATCGCGGGCTTCGCCACCGGCTGCGAGAGGGGATATCTCTACATCCGCGGCGAGTATCCGCTGGCCACCGCGCTCCTGGAGAACGCGATCCTCCGCTGCCGCGAGCGCGGCTTCCTCGGCGAGGACATCCTGGGCGACGGCGTCCGCATCGACATCGAGCTGCGGCGCGGCGCAGGGGCCTACATCTGCGGCGAGGAGACGGCTCTCCTCAACTCCCTGGAGGGCTACCGCGGCGAGCCGCGCAACAAGCCCCCGTTCCCGACCCAGGTGGGCCTCTTCGGCCAGCCCACGGCGATCAACAACGTCGAAACCCTGGTCAACGTGCTGCCGATCCTGATCGAGGGCGGCAAGGCCTTCGCCGCGATCGGCACCGAGCGCTCCACCGGCCCCAAGCTCTTCTGCCTCTCGGGCCACGTGCGGCGGCCGGGCGTCTACGAGGTGCCCTTCGGGGTCACGCTGCGCGAGCTGCTGGAGAGGGCCGGAGGGGTGGGAGGCAGCGGGCGCCTGCAGACCATCCTGCTCGGCGGTGCGGCCGGCGCCTTCATCACGCCAGATCAGATCGACGTGCCGCTCACCTTCGAGGGCACGCGCGCCATCGGGGCCGCCCTTGGCTCCGGCGTGATCATGCCGTTCGACGACACGGTCGACCTGCGGCCGGTGCTCCGGCGCATCGCCCAGTTCTTCCGGGATGAGTCCTGCGGCCAGTGCGTGCCCTGCCGGGTCGGCACCGTGCGCCAGGAGGAGGTGCTGCACCGGCTCGCGAGCGACCGACCGTTCGGTTCCGTGGAGCAGGAGCTGTCGCTGCTCAAGGAGCTGGGGCAGGTGATGCGCGACGCCTCCATCTGCGGCCTGGGCCAGACCGCTTCGAGCGCCATCGAGTCGGCGCTCGCCAAATTGCCCATTCTTCAGGAAAATCGGCAGGAGAAGAGATGACGCAGCCCGCTCCCGATCTCCAGGTTCCCGTCCCGCGCGGACCGCTCCCGGTCATCCCGCCGCCTCGCCCGCGCAACACGGTGGAGCTGACCATCGACGGCCAGAAGGTCGCGGTGCCCGAAGGGGCTACGCTGCTCGAAGCGGCGCGCCAGCTCGGGATCGACACGCCCACGCTCTGCTACCTTGAGAACCTGACGCCGGTCAACGTCTGCCGGATCTGCGTGGTGGAGCTGGAGGGCGCCCGCGTGCTGGTCCCGGCCTGCTCGCGCAAGGCCGAGCCGGGGATGGTGGTGAAGACCGACTCCGAGCGCGTGCGCCTCAGCCGCCGTCTCGTGCTCGAGCTCCTGGCCTCCTCGGTGGACGTCTCCACCGCGCCCCAGCTCCTGGCCTACATGGAGCGTTACGAGGCCGTGCCCCAGCGCTTCGGACCGCCGGCCCCGCCCGCCGGCCCGGGAGAGCGCGACGCGGCCCGTCCCGGCCACCATCATCCGCCCCGGGATGCGTGCACGGCCACCGTGGAGCAGCCGGTCAAGATCGACAACGACCTCTACGTGCGGGACTACTCGAAGTGCATCCTCTGCTACAAGTGCGTGGAAGCCTGCGGAGAGGACGCCCAGAACACCTTCGCCATCGCCCTGGCCGGCCGCGGCTTCGACGCGCGCATCTCCACGGAGTACGACGTCCCGCTCCCGAGCTCGGCCTGCGTCTACTGCGGCAACTGCATCGGCGTCTGCCCGACCGGCGCCCTGATGTTCAAGAGCGAGCACGACATGCGCGAGGCAGGCACCTGGGCCGAGGAGCGCCAGACCGAGACCGACACCATCTGCCCCTACTGCGGAGTGGGCTGCACGCTCACCGTCCACGTCCAGGACGAGAAGATCGTCAAGGTCACCTCTCCCATCGATCACGACGTGACCCGCGGCCACCTCTGCATCAAGGGCCGCTTCGGCTGGGAGTTCGTGAACCTCAAGCGGGAGCAGGATCGGACGAAATAACCCGGGCAAACAAATAGGGGAGCCGCTTTCGCGGGCTCCCCTCTCCAAGAACTCCAGTAGATCGTTTCTGGCGCGCGGTTGATGCCGCACGATGCCCTCAAAACTGAATCGCTCCCTCCGTACCCTCTTTGATATCAAGCCCTCGAAGCAAACCCCCGAGGAGCCTCCCCCGCCCAACCACAAACGAAGAGTAGACCCTTTCTTCGCGGCCCGGTACGCATGTTGATGCGTGACTTTCTCCCGAGCGCTCGTTCGGTTGACACCTCCTGCAGCTTCGCCTACCTGTCCGCAAGGCTGCTGCCTTTGCACGTCAACGAAGCCTTGCTGCGCGACGGCTTCACGGTCTTCTGGAGACCCGCGGCGACAACGAGCACACCGGGATCTGGCGCCACTACGACGCCGACACGATCGAAGAGGCAGCCATCGCGCGCCGCGTCGCCCGCCTCTGGCCGCTTCTCACCATCGAGGGCTGACCGGAAAGGCATAAAACATTCCGGGAAGCCCCCTAAAGCTCGCGGATAGTCTTTCCAGGCGCTCGAATAGATTTCCAGAGCGCCTGCAAGACGGCCGGTGTGCCTCTGTCTTAGCGACCCAGAGCGCGCAGCTACAGCTCGAAGTCTTCGCTGTCGTGCATCTTGATCAGAGGAGAGGCCGTGGATTTCCCCATGGCCTCGATCCTTGACCTTCGGGTAGGCATCTCGGCTGTCTTGATCGATTTCACGCACTCGACCTCGCCGGTGCTCGGGGTGAATGTGACCGCCCCGGTCGACGCCCGCACGACCACGTGCGGGACCCTGGCCCGACTGATGATCGCCTGGATCCGCTTCCGGGTGGTGGGCTTTGGATTTACGCCCACGACGGCAACGCAGGCGAGGCACTTCAGATCCTCCGCGTCCGGGTCCGTCAACATCTTGACAATGTGATCCGCTTCGCCGTCCGAGAATACGTGGGCGAAGAAGACCTTGCGGCCTTGCTTGTAGCTCGAGATGTAGGCGAAGCACGAGTTCAGCGAGTCTGTGCCGAGCTTCATCGGCACCGAGCTCGTGAACCCGGCGTAGTAGCCCCAAGGCACTTCGTACACGACCTCGTTCACCTTCTCTGTGCTCGGGAGGTCTTTGATGTCTTCCGGAACGACGGGGCTCCCGTGACCGACCAGGACTTTCATGCGCTCGATCTCCTTGCTCTCAATTGGAGAGTGGGATGAGCACGGTTCTGCTTGCAGCTACTCAGGCGAGATCTCGGACGAGATGAGACTCGTCCACGAAGCTCCCTTCCCACTGGAGCGCGCGCGGCTCGTGCCCCCAGGTGCGGAACCCCACGGCCTCGTACAACCTCTGCGCGGCGACGGCCGGCTCTGTCACGCTGAGGTGCACCTGGACGACTCCGGGCCATGACCGCGCTTGTTCGATGGCCGCCTGGAGCAGCGCGCTCCCGGCGCCCTTCTGCCGCGCCCGGGGCGCGACGTACATCCCCCAGACCTGCGCCCTGTGCCTCCGCTTCACCGCGGTCTCCCGGCGGACGCCGACCATGCCGGCAAGACCGGTCCCTTCGAAGCAACCGAAGACCGCCTGCTCTTCAGGGTTGGCCAGAGAGGTGCGGAAGAAATCGGGCGAGCAGCGGTCGTCTTCGAGTGAGGCCCCGAAGGCCAGGGGGTGGCTCTCCAGGGCTTCCCGGCGGAGAGAGGCGAGGGCGGCGGCGTGCTCCGGACCGAGACGCCGGATATTCGGGTCCACGCTCATCTGTCCTCACCATAACAAAAAGGGGAGCCGCTTTCGCGCTCCCCTCTCCAAAACTACAGTAGATTCTTTCGGCGCGCGGAAGCTACCGCGCAGTGCCCTCAAATCGAATTCGCTCCCTCCGATCCCTCTCTCAAACAAAGCCCTCGAAGCAAACCTCCGAGGAGCCTCCCCCGCCCGACCGTTGAACAGAGAGTAACCGATTCCATCTCCGCCCGGAACGCATGATCATGCGTGAAGTTGGAGAGCATGGATGCCAACTTGGAGGGCATGGGATCAAATCAATCCCGCTTTGAGGGCCTTGCTCACCGCCTCGGACTTCGAGTGCACGTGCAGCTTTTCGTAGATCGACCGGATGTAGTTGCGCACCGTGTTGATGCTCACCTTCATGTCGTCCGCCGCTGACTGGTAGCTGTAGCCCTCGGCGAGCAGCGAGAGCAGCTTCACCTCCAGGCGCGTGAGGTCGGTGTGCAGCTTCGCGGGCGGCCGGAACTCGCGGAACAGCCGCACCACCTTGTGCGCGATCTCGGGCGACAGCGGCGCGCCGTTCTCCCGCGCTTCGCGGATCGCGTCCAGCAGCCTCGCCGGCGGCGTCTTCTTCAAGAGGTAGCCGTTCGCCCCGTTGCACAGAGACTGGAAGATGCGCTCCTCGTCGTCGTGGAGCGTCAGCATCAGGATCGCCATCCTGGGGAGCCGCTCGTGGAACAGGCGCACGGCCTCGGACCCGGGCATGCCGGGCAGGCTGATGTCGAGGAGGAGCACGTCCGGCGCCGGCTCCCTCAGGGTCCGCAACGCATGCTCCGCGCTGCCGAAGGCTCCGGTGCAGCGGAAGCCCTCGGTGTCGTCGATGAGCAGCCGGAGGGCTTCCTGAGCCGCCGGATCGTCTTCGACGATGGCGATTCGTATCGTTTCGGTGCCAGTCATTTTCTTATAGTGATTCCTACCATGCTCCGGCCGGGCCGCCTAGCGCATGATCATGCGTTTCCGCCGGAGAGGGGGACTTCCAGCCGGATCTCGGTGCCGCGGCCCGAAGCCGATTCGATGCGCAGCTCGCCTCCGAGGTCCGCCGCGCGCGCGGTCATGCTGCCCAGCCCATGGCGGGTCTCGCCTTCGGCGGGCTCATCGAACCCGCGGCCGTCGTCCCGGATCGTCGCGGTCAGCCGGCGGCCCGCCACGGAGAGGGAGATGGAGAAGGACATGAGGACGGAGCTCGCACCCGCGTGCCGGGCCACGTTGTGGAGCGCCTCCTTGAAGATCAGGTAGAGCTGCCGGCGCTCCACCGGGGAGAGCTTGACCTGCTCCGCGTCCAGCGGCGCCTGCAGGCTCCAGGTGATGCCGCGCGACTCCATCAGGTCGCCGGCGAAGCGCCGGATGCGGGTCGCGAGGCTGCGCAGGTCGTCGCGGCGCGGGTCGATCGCCCAGATGCTCTCGCTCAGCGCGTCCATCATCTCGCGCGCGGTCTCGCCGATGTCGGTGACCAGGCGCGTGCCGTCCGGGTCCCCCTCGGCCCGACGGCGGGCCAGCTCGCTCAGGATAGAGATGCGCGACAGGCTCGATCCCAGGTCGTCGTGGAGGTCGGTGGCGATGCGGGTGCGCATCCGCTCGAGGGCAAGCAGGTGGGACACCCGGTAGCGGTAGAGCGCGACCACGCCGCCGGCCAGAGTAAGCATGATGAGACCCAGGAACCAGGGGCGGCGCCAGACTGGCGGCCGGACGACGAGCAGGACCTCGGCCGGCACGACGCTCGCGGCCCGGTCTTCGCGCGTGACCGCCCGCACCAGGAAGCGGAAACGGCCCGACGGCAGGTGCGCGTAGACCACCGACCGCGACGCGCTCGCCCGGCTCCATTGCTGGTCGAACCCTTCCATCTGCACCTGGTACCGGAGGCTCTCCCCCGGCGCGAAGCTGAGGGCCAGGAAGTCGATCTCCAGGCGGCGTCCGGACTCCAGCTCGATGCCGGCGACCCGTGGAGCGCCGAGCTCGGAGACCCGCTGCGGCACGCCGTCGATGCTGACCCCCGTGATCCAGGGCGAGGACACCAGCGAGATGGGCTCCCGCACCGGCACGAGCTGCGACAGGCCCTGCCGCGTCCCGAACCAGAGGCGTCCCTCGCGGTCCCGCCAGGCCGCATCCACCAGGTTGCTCGCCAGCCCGTCCAGGGCAGTGAAGTGCTCGACGCGGCCGGTCTCGGGGTCCAGGCGGTCTATCCCCTTGTGCCCTCCGAGGTAGATCCGGTCCCACTGGTCCCGGGTCAGGCAGCGGAGCTCGTTCGAGGAGAGCCCCTCGCGCGTGGTCAGGCGGACGAACCGGGGAGCGCCCCGGGATGCCGCGGCGTCCAGCCGGGCCAGGCCTCCCCCCTCCGTGGCCACCCACAGGCGCCCCCGGCGATCCAGGTGGAGGTCGCTGACCGGGGCATCCGGCAGGCCGTGCTCCGGGCCGAACCGTTCCAGCCGCCCGCCGTCGCTTCGGTACCGGACCAGCCCGCCCAGGGAGAGGCCGACCCAGATCTGTCCCGCCTTATCCTCCGCCAGGGCCGAGGGCATGCCCTGGGGGGGGAAGCCCTCTTCGCGGCCGAACGAGAGCAGCTCGCCGGTGGCACGGACCCAGCGGGCGAGCGGCCGCGCCCCGTTGGTGCCGATCCAGAGGTCGCCGCGGCTGTCCTCGAAGAGCCGCTCCACGCTGTTGCCGCCGAGCCCGTCGCTCGTGCCCAGGACGGTGGGGAGCGCGGAGCCGAGGTCCTCGAAGCCGGTGCTTGAGGGGTAGCGCAGGAGACCCTGCCCCGTCGCGATCCACCACTGGCCCGACCGGTCGAGCAGGGCGCTCTGGCGCACGCTCCACCCCAGGTAGCCGATCCCCGGAGGCAGCCTGGGGCGGACCGCGGTCAGCCGCGAGCCGTCGAACCGGTGCAGCCAGATCTGATCGTCGTAGGTATCGCCGGAGTGCACGTAGAGCGCGCCATCGCCCCCCTCGAAGATGGAGAGCACGCGCGGATCGGCGAGCCCCTCGCGGGCCGTGTAGCCGGTGAAGCCGTGGCGGGCAACCCGCATGGCGCCGCTGCCTTCGGTCCCCAGCCAGAGGTTGCCGTCCCGGTCCTCGGCCAGGGCGGTGACGGAGCGCTCGGTCAGGCCGTTCTCCTCGGTCCAGGCGCTCAGGCGGCCATCCTCCAGGAGGAAGAGGCCGCGGCTCGAGACCAGGCGCACGCGGCCGTCGCTCGACGCGACGGCCCGCCGCCAGCCGGAATCGCCGAGCGCCCCGAGCTGGCAGACCTCGCCGGCGAGGCGCGGCAGGGCCGCCGCCCGTTCTGTCGTGATCAGGCATCCCCGCTCATCGGCCGCCTGCTTCAGAGTCGGCTGCGCACCCTCCCGCGGGAGCGCCGATCCGGGCTGCAGGACGAAGGTGTGCAGGGTCTGGACGACCCAAAGCCGTCCGTCGCGGTCCACCTCCAGGTCGAGCACCCGGTCGTTGCCGTGGTGGGGCATGACCGGCTGGACGGAGGTCCGGCCGTCGGCGAGGCGCCGCAGCAGTCCCTGCTGGGTGCCGATCCAGAGGCTGCCGTCCGGGGTCTCGGCGAAGGCTTCGATGGATGCCGGACGGGCCGGCAGCATCTGGAGGCCGATCTCGCGGACCGTGCGTCCGGTGCCCTCCTGCTCGGGATCAAGGACGAAGAGCCGCCCGGCACCGCCCGCCCAGAGACGGCCGCCGCGGTCCTCGTGCAGGGCGAAGACCGGCTCCGGCTTCGCCGAGCCGAGCGAGACCGTCTCGAACGCGGGACGGTCCGTGGGACGGTCGGGGAGGAAGCGGGCGAGCCCTCCCTGGGTGGCGATCCACCAGGTGCCGTCGCGCCCTTCCAGCAGGGCGTAGACGCGGGAGTGCGGCAGGCCGTCGGCGCTGCCGTAGGTCGCGAAACGCTCGCCGTCGAAGCGGCTCACGCCGTCGGTCGTGGCGATCCAGAGGTAGCCGCGGCTGTCCTGGACGATGTCGGTGACGGAGTCGCCGGCGAGGCCGTCCTGGATGCCGTAGGCGCGGACGGGGAGCTGCTCGGCTGTGGCAGTACCTGGCAGGATACCCCCCGGCAGGAGGATCGCTGCCGAGAGCCATGCCGCCAGCCACGACGGCCACATCTTCAACCTGCGGGGGTGCACCCCCCGACTCTACACGTCACCAGCCCATCAGGTCGATGGCGTACGGAAGCATCTTGAGCCACCACGGCCAGTCGTGGGCGACGTCGTGTCCCCACATGTCGAGGAAGTGCGGGATGCCCTTGCTGTGCAGGAGCTGGGAGAGCCGCCGCGACGCATCCGGCGCCTCGTAGGCTCCCTGCCCCGTGAGGATGAGGAGCTTGCAGGCGGTCTGCAGCAGGTGGAGGTTGTGACCGTCGAGCCCCGGCAGGTACCAGGCCGGGTTGTTGAAGAAGACGTTGTCGTCGCTGTAGCCGTGGAGGTAGTCCGGCCCCAGGTCGTAGAAGCCGCTCATGGCGATGACGGAGTCGAAGAGGTCGGGCCGGCGGAACAGGGCGTTGGCCGCGTGGAACGCCCCGAAGCTCGCGCCGGTTGTGCCGACCCGGATGTCCCCCTTCTGGCAGGCGCTCCGGATGTAGGGCACGACCTCGTCCTCGACGTAGCGCGAGTAGAGGGCCTGCCGCCGCGCCTGCTCGGGCACGGGCAGATTGCGGTCCATCCACGACTCATTGTTGATGCTGTTGATGGAGAAGACCCGGACCCGCCCCGCGTCGATGGCGGTCTGGATGGCGCCGATCAGCCCGAAGCGCTCGTTCTCCAGGAAGTCGGCCGCGGCCGTGGGGAACAGGAGCACGGGGTGCCCCCAGTTGCCGTACGAGACGATGGGCATGTCCTGCCCCAGGCTCGGGCTGTGCCAGCCCTCGATCTTGCGGTCCATCCGGCCTCCCTCCTTCGATTGATCCCAACGCGAAGGAATACTCTATCGGAAGTCCCGCCGGAGCTACACTGCCCGCGTCTGGGGTAGGGGGTTTTAGCTCTCTCCCATCTCCAGGAAGAACTCCATCAGCTCGGCGGACGAGCTCTCCATCTCCACCCGGAGACGCTCGATCCGCTCGGTCAGGTGGTTGAACATCCAGGCGGCTGGGATCGCCACCAGGATGCCCAGGGCCGTGGTCACCAAAGCCTCGGCAATGCCCGAGGACACGGTGGCAAAACCACCCTGTCCTCCTGATACCGCGATCGCCCGGAAGGCGTGAATGATCCCCACGACCGTGCCGAAGAGCCCCACGAATGGGGAGATGGTGGCGATCGTGGCCAGGCTGCCGAGGCCGCGCTTGAACCGGGCGAGCGTCACCATGCTCGAGCGCTCCACCGCCCGGGCGGCCGCCTCGATCACGGCTTCGGCCGGCAGCGATCTCCGGGCGCTCTTCTGCTGCCAGGTGACCAGTCCCGCGGAGACAACCCGCGCGAGGTGGCTGTGCGGGAAGCGGCCCGCGGCCTCCACGGCCTCCCGCAGCCACTCCTCCTTCTCTCCCTCCTGCTTCTGCGCAAGCAGTCGGGCAAAGGCGAGCGACTGGCGCCGCGCCCGCCGGAACGTGATCAGCCGCTCGATAGACACCGCGATAGACCAGATGGACAGGAAGATCAGGACAGCCACGACGATCCACCCCGTGGCGCTCATCTCCATCAATCCGAGGGACGAGAGGGCTTCATTCATGGAGGTCTCCCTTTCACCCGAGAGGTGAGAGAAATCCTTCGCCTCGCGGCGAAGAGGTGTTGGGGAGCGCTCCTCGTCTGGATTAGAAGGGGGGAACGGCTTTCGAGTTCCCTACCGTGAGCGTTTGCCCACGAACCGCGCCAGCTCACGCAGCGGCTCGCCCTTGCGGCCGAGGGGCGCGAGCGACTCCTCCGCGAAGCCGAGCAGCTCGGATTCGAGCGCCTGCGCGCCCTCGACCCCGAGCAGCTTCACGAAGGTCACCTTGCCCGCGTCCTGGCCCACGTCCTTGCCGGTCTCCTCGGGCGTGCCCAGGACGTCGAGCAGGTCGTCCGAGATCTGGAAGGCGAGCCCCAGGTTCTTGGCGAAGCGGGCCACGACCTCCAGGTCGCGGCGTTTGGCGTCCGCGGCCATGGCCCCAAGCTCGCCCGCGGCCATGAAGAGAGCCCCGGTCTTGTGGCTGTGGATGTACTCCAGCAGATCGAGGTCCAGGTCCTCGGCCTTCGCGAGCAGATCGAGCGCCTGGCCGCCGATCAGGCCGTTGCTGCCGATGGCCGCGGCGAGGTGGTGGACCATGTCCTCCGCAGTGTAGCGGCGCAGCGACAGCCGCTGGGCGCTCTCGGCGACCAGGGCGTAGGCGCGGTTGAGCAGGGCGAGCGAGGCGAGCAGGGCCACGTTCTCGCCGAACTGGAGATGGACGGTGGGACGGCCGCGGCGGAGGCTCGCGTTGTCCATGGAGGGCAGGTCGTCCAGGATCAGCGAGCAGGCGTGCACCATCTCCACGGCGCAGGCCAGGTCGAGCACGGGGTCGGAGCGGGACGAGCGGGCTCCGAAGAGGTCGGCCACCACGAGCGCCAGCACCGGCCGGATCCGCTTGCCGGGTCCGGTCAGCGCGTAGTGCATGGCCTGGTGGACCGCCTCCGGGCGGTCGCCGGGCGCGGCCAGCAGCTCGGGCAGGCGGCGGTTCACCCGTCCGGCCAGCTCCGCCAGCCCGCCAGCCAGCCCGCGGGGTCTTGCTGCCTCCGCCCCGGGCGCGTCAGGAGGAGAAGGAGGCGACCCCTTCGTCCTCGGAATCGTAAACGTCAAAGACCGTGATGAGCTGAGTGATGGTCAGGATGTCGTTGATCTTCGGCGGCAGGTTGGCCAGCTTGATCTTGGCCCCGCGGTTCGTGGCGCTCGTGTAGGAGCTGACCAGCTCGCCGACGCCCGACGAATCGATCGTGGTGACGCCCTGCAGGTTCAGGAGCACCTTCTGGGCGCCCGCACCCAGGACCCGGTGGACGGCGTCGCGCAACGCCTCCTCGGCCGCGCCGATGGTGATCTTCCCCTTGAGGTCCAGGATGGTGACGTCGTCGCGCTTCCTCTCGTTGATGGGCATGGGATCTTTCCCCTCCTCTAGATCTTTCGGTCAAGAGCCGGCGAGCTTCTTGCGCAGGGTGACGATGGTGCCTCCGCCCGGCCGGGGTCCGTACTGGATATCATCCATGAAGCTCTTCATGTAGAAGATGCCGCGTCCGTTCGGCTTCAGCAGGTTCTCGGGAGCCAGGGGGTCCTGGAGCTGGGCCGGATCGAAGCCGATCCCCTCGTCCTCGACCCGGATCACCAGGTCGTCCCCTTCCCGGAACAGATCCACGTGGACCTGCTTGCCCGGGTCCTGGGCGTTGCCGTGCTTGATGGCGTTCGCCACCGCCTCGCGGACCGCAACGTCCACCCAGTGGCGCGCGTCCTCGTCCACTCCGAGCCGCTCCAGGGAGTCGCGCAGCACGACCTGCACCAGCTCGATGTTCTCGAAGCGGCTCCCCACATCCAGGTGAAAGTGGCGTTCTTCCGGCATTCTCGGCGGAGTCTAGCAGAGAAGATCCTCTTCAGCTCCCGGCCACCGGCCCCATCCTGTCCAGGACGATCGGGATGACCACCAGGAGCTGCACCGCGTCGAACAGGGTGTGGGCGGCGATGGCCGGCCAGATGTTCTGCCGCCACCGCACCAGGAAGGCATAGATCAGCGACAGGGTGCCGATGCCCACCAGCATGAACGGCTGGCCGTAGGAGAAGTGGGCGAAGACGAAGAGCAGGGTCGAGAGGAAGATCCCGATCCGCGGCTGCAGGAAGCCGCGGAAGAAGGTCTCCTCCACGACCCCGGCCGACAGGCTGATCAGGATCTTCACTCCCACCGGCAGGGCCGCGATCCAGGGGATCAGCGCGGGAGGCTCCTGGGGCAGGGAATCCTCTCCGCCCAGGAGTATGACCAGGCCCGCGACGAGGAGCGCGGCGAGCAGCACGGCCCCCCAGGACCCGATCCCGATCAGGACCCCGATGCCGATCTCCTTCGGCACGTTCGGCGCCAGGAACCCGAACTGGGCGAGGAACTGGCGGAAGAGACCCTCACCCCCGTCCCCTCTCCCGCCTCCCCGACCCCCTCCCCGGGAGAGGGGCGCCACCGCCCTTCCCTCTCCTCCCTGATTCTCCCCCAGCACCATGCTTTCGTCTTCGCTGTTTCCGGTTCCCCCCTCTCCCGGGGAGGGGGTCGGGGAGGCGGGAGAGGGGGGCCAGGGGGGTGAGGGCCTCACCCCTGCGAAGCCCAGCAGGAACCAGAGAAGGATCGTCAGGACCAGCAGGAAGTGGAGGAAGAAGAGCTGCGGCGTAGTGATCCCGCTCAGGTCCGGCTCCACCCCCTGGCCGGCGCTGCCCAGGGAGGAGAAGGCCCCGACCCAGAGAATCAGCGCGACCAGGGCTGCGGCCAGGGCGCGGCGCCAGGGCTCCCGGAAGCCGGGCGGGAGCAGCCCCCGCCTCTCGCACAACCGGTCCATGGAAAAGGCCACGGCAAGGGCAAGGACGGCGGGGACGACCAGCCTCAGGAACAGCTCGATGCTCAAGTCTTCGCCTTCGCGCGGTAGCTGCGCAGCACCATCGTGGCCGTGTTCACCCGCTGGATCTTCCGGTTGCGCGCCTGGATGGCCTGGATGTCGTCGAGAGGGGCCTGGTCGCCGCGCAGCTCGCGGAGGTGGCGCTCGAGCTCGAAGGCGAGCTGGTCCAGGTCGGACCGCGACAGGGTCTTGAACGAGCGCTCCGTGACCATCGTGTAACCCTCCGCGATGTCACGCGCCATGGACCAGGCACTTCCGCTGGGAAAGCTCATCGGGGGCGATAATAGCATCGTGAGCATCGTGGTATTATCCCGACCGCGGTTTGTCCGGCCGTACCAATCCGCCCCTAGCAAGACGACGAGATCCCGTTAAGGAGGACCCCCCTTGAGCCGCTTCCCAGGCGTCGATTATCTGGATGTCGATACGCTCCTCACCGAAGAGGAGCGGATGGTGCGCGACACCGTGCGCGCGTTCGTGGACGACAAGGTCAAGCCGATCATCGAGGAGTGCCACCGCGAAGGGCGCACCCCTCTCGAGCTGGTGCCCGACATGGGCGCCCTCAACCTGTTCGGAGCCAGCATCTCCGACTACGGCCTCCCCGGCCTGGGCGGCGTCGCCTACGGCCTCATCATGCAGGAGCTGGAGCGCGGCGACTCCGGCCTGCGCAGCTTCGTCTCGGTCCAGAGCTCCCTGGTCATGTACCCGATCTACACCTTCGGGTCCCAGGAGCAGAAGGACAAGTGGATCCCGCGGCTCGCCACCGGCGAGGCCATCGGCTGCTTCGGCCTGACCGAGCCCGACTTCGGGTCCAACCCCGGCGGCATGCGCACCACCGCGAAGAAGGTGGGCAACGAGTGGGTGCTCAACGGCTCCAAGCAGTGGATCACCAACGGCACCCTCGCCGATGTGGCCGTGGTCTGGGCGAAGACCGAGGACAGTACCGGCGGGATTCGCGGCTTCCTGGTCGAGAAGGGCACCCCCGGGTTCACCTCCTCCGACCAGCACGGCAAGTTCTCGCTGCGGGCCTCCACCACCTCGGAGCTCGGCTTCCACGACTGCCGCATCCCGGGCGACGCCATCCTCCCCCAGACCACGGGCCTGAAGAACGCCCTCATGTGTCTCAACCAGGCGCGCTACGGCATTGCCTGGGGTGGCATCGGCTCGGCCATGGAGACCTACCACACCGCTTTGAGCTACGCGAAGGAGCGGATCCAGTTCAACGGCCAGCCCATCGCCTGCCACCAGCTCGTGCAGGAGAAGCTCGCCTGGATGATCACCGAGATCTCCAAGGGGCAGCTCCTCGCCCTCCAGCTCGGCCGTCTCAAGGAGGCAAACCGCCTCAAGCCCGCGCACGTCTCCATGGGCAAGCGCAACAACGTCTGGGTGGCCCGCGAGTGCGCCAAGCTCGCCCGCGAGATCCTCGGCGCCAACGGCATCGTGGACGACTACCCGGTCATCCGCCACATGCTGAACATCGAGTCGGTCTACACCTACGAAGGGACGCACGACATCCACGGCCTGATCATCGGTGAGGCGGTCACCGGCATCCCCTCCTACAACGCCCCGGAGCGGACGGAGAAGCCCGCGAAGCAGGTCGCCACCCCGGTGGGAGCGGCCCGCTGATGGCTCTCGATCACCTGCTGGAGCAGGAGTTCATCCGCGTCACCGAGCAGGCGGCCATCGCTTCTGCCCGCACCATGGGCCGCGGCGACCGCCGCCACTCCGACCAGGTCGCGGTCGAAGCCATGCGGAAGGAGATGGACAATCTGCCCATGGACGGCCGCATCGTCATCGGCGAGGGCGAGCGCGACAAAGCGCCGATGCTCTACGTCGGCGAAGAGCTCGGCAAGCTGCGCGGCCAGGACGGCGCCACCGGCGTGGACATCGCGGTCGATCCCCTGGAAGGGACCAACCTCTGCGCCACGGGCGCGCCCGACGCCATCGCCGTGCTGGCCGCCTCCGAGCGCGGCGGGTTGCTCTACGCCCCCGATGTCTACATGGACAAGATCGTCGTCGGCCCGACGGCCCGCGGCACCATTCACATCGACGCCCCGGTCGCCGAGAACCTGCGCAACATCGCCGGCGCCTTTGGCCGCCAGGTTGCCGACCTGACCGTAGTGGTGCTCGACCGAGACCGCCACCAGCAGCTCATCGACGACATCCGGACGGCCGGCGCGCGCATCCGCCTCATCGGGGACGGCGACCTCTCGGCCGGCATCTCCGCCGCGGTCCGGGGCACCGGGGTGCACGCGGTCATGGGGATCGGCGGCGCGCCCGAGGGGGTCATCACCGCCGCGGCCATGCGCTGCCTGGGCGGCGAGATCCAGGCCCGGCTCAAGGCCACGAACGAGGAGCAGGAGGCGCGCCTCAAGGAGCTCGGGTTCCAGGACGTGAACAAAATCTACCAGACCGAGGACCTCGCCCCCGGCAACGAGATCCTCTTCAGCAGCACGGGCGTGACCGACGGCGAGCTCCTGAGGGGCGTCCGCTTCTTCGGCGGCGGCTCGCGCACGACGACCCTGTTCATGTCGCTGTCGCGCAAGATCATCCGCTTCGTGGACACGATCCATCGCGAGCAGGTCACGACGCCAGTAAGGTTCATCTGACAAGTCACCGCCCCGTCTTTCTCCCCCTCTCTCGCCGCGCGAGAGAGGGGGCCGGGGGGTGAGAGGATGGGATCAATGATCAAGCCGGATCGGTGGATCCGGGAGTGGGGCCGCAACGGTGGCGTCACTCCCTTCGAGGAGAACCAGGTCAACTCCGCCAGCTACGACGTGCGGGTCTCCGACCACTGGATCTGCCCGACGCGCGATCCCGAGGAGTTCAAGGCCCCCCACGTCAAGCTCTTCCCGGGCGAAGTCGTGCTCGCCTCGACCATGGAGTACGTGCGCATCCCGCGCGACGTGGCCTGCGACCTCAAGCTCAAGTCCACCCTCGGCCGCCTGTGGATCAACCACTCCCTGGCCGGCTGGTGCGACCCCGGCTTCGAGGGGGAGATCACGCTCGAGCTCCAGAACCTCGGTCCCTCCCCTTTCGTGCTCGAAGCAGGCAGGAGGATTGCACAGCTCATCTTCATCTCGATGGAGTCCGAACCGGACATCGCCTACGGTGAGCCCGGCTCCAGCAGCCACTACCAAGGGCAGAGGGGGACGACTCCCGCCCGGAGATGAGGAAGCTCTCATGCCGTTCGCAGTCTTTCCGCGCCAACCCGTCGCTGCTCAAGCCCAAGGCTATTCGCACAGATCTATAATCGGCGCGATCATCATGGGCATCGTAGGGAACCTGCGGACGATGCAGCTCGAAGAGCTGCTTCAGTGGCTCTCCCAGAGCCGCAAGACAGGTACGCTCGAAATCAAGACAGACAAGGTCGAGAAGAAGGTCTACTTCCGCGACGGCCAGATCGTGGCCACGGCCTCGACCCGCCACGAGGAGTACCTCGGCCATTTCCTGGTGAGCCACGGCCTGATCAGCGAAAGCGCCCTGGCCAAGGCCATGGAGCTCCAGGAGGCCACCGGCATGCTCCTGGGCAAGATCCTGGTCACCAAGGAGATCCTCAAGGAGTCCGACCTGCACAAGATGCTCAAGCTCAAGAGCGAGGAGAGCATCTACGACATCTTCTCCTGGCCCGAGGGGGAGTTCCGCTTCCTCGACGACGTCCTGCCGCAGGCCAGCTCCATGATCCCCATGGTGCTGGACGTCACCTCCATCCTCATGGAGGGGGTGCAGCGGGTGGACGAGTTCCGGCGCATCCGGCAGCTCATCCCCACCCAGGACGCGATCCCGGTGCAGATCTACGAGTGGGAGCTGAAGCACTCCGATCCGGGGACCATGCAGATCCTCGACCTGGTCAACGACGAGCGCACCGTGGAGGAGATCCGTCTCCAGACCCACTCCAGCGAGTTCCACGTCTGCAAGGTGCTCTACGACCAGTGGCAGAAGGGCCGCCTCAAGGTGGTCAAGCCGCGCTGGCGGGACCAGTCGGGTGCCTTCCACACGATGCCGAACGGTCCGCTCACCGGCGAGACCCTGCTGGAGACAGGCCGCAAGTACCTGGCGGAGGAGGACTACGAGCACGCCCTCCGCCACCTGCGGGCAGCCCGCAGCCTGGAGCCGGACAACCCGGACATCCAGGATGCCCTGACCGAGGGGGAGAAGACGATCCGCGAGGCGATCGAGGCGTCGGGGGTGAACCTGAAGGCGGTGCCCTCGCTGGCGATGAGCTTCGACCAGCTCACCAACGCCAAGCTCTCCCCCCAGGAGGGCTTCATGCTGACCCGCCTCAACGGCAGCTACGACATCCAGTCGATCCTGAAGATCACTCCCATGCCCCAGCTCGACACCATGCTGGTGTTCTGGAAGCTGAAGAAGGGCGGGTATATCAATCTGACACCGGCGAAGGCGCGGGGGTAGGGATCAAGCAGCGAAACGGATGATCTCGAGCTCGGCCTGAGCGTTGGCCCTGCTCAGGATCTCGTCCACGCGCTCCATGACAGCGTCTTCCAGCAGGTACTCACTGCAGCCGCTGCACTGGAGGATGGGAAGGTCCTTCAGGATGACGATCGTCGTCTCGTTCAGCTTGAACGGCAGGTCCGTCACCATCGAAACCAGCTCGGATCCGCAGACGTGACATCTCATGGGCGAGACCTCCTCTTCCGGAGATTATCCTCCGCGGAATCAGTGAGGCGACTCCTCAAGGATCGTGCCCTTCGGTCCTCACCCCCCGGCCCCCTCTCCCAGCCGCCCACCCGGACCCCCCGGGAGAGGGGGAGGTGGCGACGTCGAACATGATACCCATCCATCTCCGCTCCGTCTTAGAGCAGAGCCATGGTTGGAGACGAGGTTGCCGAAGTCACGCCCCCCTCTCCCGGGGGTCCGGGTGTGCGGCTGGGAGAGGGGCTGGGGGTGAGGGCCTCCTACAACCGCGGCCTGGACACATGCGGGTTCCCGCGCACCCCAAACCTCAACGGCCAGGCCGCAGCCTCAGCCGCGTAGTCGACCCCGATCCTGGGACCGGCGGCAACCTCTCCCTCCTCCACCGGCTCCCCGCGCGTGATCATCAACGGTGACCGGTCCAGGAGGTGGCCATCCAGGCTCCGGTCGATCCCCATCGCCTGGCAGAGCTTACCCGGACCGCCGGCCAGATCCCCGGGCCGGGGCTTCTTCAACCAACGCCGGTTGGCCACCATCCTCTCCTCCCCCTCGACCGGCTCCCCGGCCCGGATCAGCACGGCGCCACCCGTGTCCCTGTCCCCGGTCACGGCGTTCAGGCACCAGTGCATGCCGTAGATGAAGTAGACATAGGCGTGCCCCCCGGGCAGGTAGAGGCTCTCGTTGCGCGCGGTGCGCCGGCCTCCCCACGCGTGGCTGGCGCGGTCGGGGGCGCCCAGGTACGCCTCCACCTCCACCAGCCGGAGCACCAGGCGCTCGCCGTCTACCTCATGAACCAGCCAGCGCCCGAGGAGGTCCCGGGCGACATCGCCGGCCGGGCGGCGGTAGAAGGAGATCGGAAGAGGACGAAAGCGGCTCATGTCGTGGCACGTCGATTGCTCTTCCAGAACACCGAAACCGGATCTGGAACCAATATACTTTCACTATCATCATGCCGACGATACCGCCGCTCTTTGCCGAGCTTCCCGGCCCGTTCGCCGACCAACTCGACCCCTCCGCCCCCTGGGCCCTGCTCGGGGAAGCTCTCGACTCCGTGCTCGACGGGCTGCCTTCGGACGACATCCGCATCCGGATCTCGCCGGACGTCCACCTGGCGGGGGACCGCATCGTGATCTGCCCCGGCGCGAGCATTGGACCGGGCGCGACCATCGAAGGGCCGGTCTACATCGGCAAGGGAGCGGAGATCCGCCCCGGCGCCTACATCCGGGGAGGCGTCTGGATCGGCGACCATTGCGTGGTGGGAGCGAGCACGGAGATCAAGCGTGCCATCCTGCTCCCCCACGCCAAGGCCCCGCACCTCAACTACATCGGCGACTCGATCCTGGGCTCGCACGTGAACCTGGGAGCGGGCACGATCCTCTCGAACTTCCGCCACGACGGGCGGGAGATCCGCATCCCCGTCAACGGACATTCGATCCCGAGCGGCCGCCGCAAGCTGAGCGCGGTCCTGGGGGACGGCGTGCTGACCGGCTGCAACTGCGTGGTCCATCCCGGCGTCGTGGTCGGCCGCGGCACGCAGATCTACCCCGGCGTCCAGCTCCGCGCCGGCATCTACCCCGAGAAGAGCATCGTCAAGCTCCGGCAGGAGCTCGACATCGTGCCCCTGAGGGAGTAGAAGCGGAAGCTCAAGCCGGCTCTCAGGATGCTGCGTCTCACGGCCGAGTCGCAGCAATCCGGGGTCGTGCGGCGACAGAATTCGCATATTTCGCAGCATAGGGATCGTCCGAGAGAGCTCTTCGAGGTTGAAAAGCTGCGAATCAGGGATCTCGCGGTTCTGCTCGGCCCCTGTTCGCTGCAAAACGAGACCAGTAAGCTGCGAATCGACAGAGAGTAGCTGCCAATCAAGGATGGGATGCTGCCACTTGGCGCCGAGTGGCAGCATAATTCTCCTGGTTCGAGCCGGAGCGCCACTGATTTGCAGCTTGTCTACCGAGAGCGCGGCCTGCAGGATCTCGAGATGCTGCGAATCAGGCCCGGCAACCTACCGCGCTCCCACCGTAAGCTGCAAATCGTCGCCCCCTCCGGGGGCTCAGAGGCGGAGCCACTGTTGGAGTTGAGGCTGGCGCAGTCACTCCCCCCTCTCCCGAGGGTCCGGGTGTGCGGCCGGGAGAGGGGCCGGGGGTGAGGGCTACTCCCCCACCAACCGTCCCACCACCTCGTCCCACCCGATCCCCAAGACCTTCGCCTTTCCCGCCTCCCCCATCCTCCGGGCCAGCTCGCGATCCCGGTAGAGCGCGTCGATCCTCGCCGCGATCTCCCTCGGTGAGTCCGGCGGACAGACGAAGCCGTTCTTCCCATCCTCGACGAACTCCAGGACTCCACCGGAGTCCGAGGCCGTGATCACCGGCTTGCCGGACTTGAAGCCTTCCACCGTCACGTAGCCGTAGTCCTCGTCGTAGGGGGCGTAGAAGACGGCAAGGCTGCCCGCGTAGAGGTCCACCGCGGCCCGGTCCTCCACCCAGCCGAGAAGCTCGACCTTCTCCCTGACTCCCAGGCGGTCGATCAGCTCCTCGAGGCTCTCCCGCTCCGGACCGGTGCCCGCGATGCGGCAGCGGGCCGGCGTCTCGGTGTGCTTCATCGCCTTCACCAGCAGGTCGAAGCGCTTCAGGCGGTCGAGCCGGCCCACCGAGAAGATGTAATCCCCCAGATCGCCCGGACGGTAGAGGCGGTCGAGACGCGGCGGCGGATAGAGCACCTGCGCGGGAAGGTCGTTGAAGCGCTTCAGCCGCGCCGCCACGTTGCCCGAGATCGTGAAGACCGAGCGCGCTTCGGAGAGCGTCCGGCGGTCCATGGCGCGCACCATCTCGATCACCGAGCGGTCCCGCGGGTCGTCCTCGCGGAAGTCGCTGTAGGTCGTGCCCAGGAGGTCGTAGACCTGGCGCATCTGGTGGATCAGCCAGACCACCTTGTTCGGATGCTTGACCACGTAGGAGGGAAAGCGCGTGGCGATCACCAGATCGATCCGACGCCCGCCGATATCTCCGGCAGACGTGAGATCGATCATCCTCCAGGCCATGGCGCTCTTGAGGAGCTGCGTCCTCGTGCCCCAGGCGAAGGGGAGCGCGACCACGTCCACCTCGTGGTCCCGCGACACCAGCTCGTCCCGCAGGGACTCGACCAACATCTCGGCGCCGCCGTAGGCGAACGGGACCCGGTTGACGCAGATGCAGATGCGCTTGCCCATCTACTCGCGCGGCTCCTGATCCCGGAGCAGCTCGGCGAGGCGGGCCTCCAGCTCCCGGACCCGCTGCGTCAAGATCTCGTTTGACTGCATCAGATCCTGGAGGAGACGGCTGACCGCCTGGTTGTAGGAGTTCTGCTGCTCCATGACCGGACGGGTGAACCACTTGAGGAAGGCATGGAAGAACGCCTTGCGCGCGAAGACGATCCAGCGCCCCAGGACCGGACGGGGGGAGACCGCGATCGGCTCCTGGACATACTCGCGGGCGGAGAGCTCCGCCAGCTTGTGGCGCGCCAGCTCCGAGCCGGAGATCGTGGCGACCTCGGCCTGGCGCTGGCGCACCCCGGCGCGCAGGCGCTCCAGCACCTCTTCAACACGGTCAGGATTGGGATCGGTCATAGTCCGCGTCCGTTGAAGTCGAGGAACACGCCCAGGTAGCGGGGGTCCCGGCTTTCAGGGATGTGACGCGCGGGGATGATGCCATCGCTCACGCTCAAGGTGAAGCGGTACACCCACTCCCCGGAGGTCCCCGGGAGGAGCCCGAGCCCGGACGCGGCCGGCTCCACGGCCAGGTCGACCGGCGCGCCGTTGCGCTTGCCCTCGCTGTCGAAGCGGACCAGCACGCGGTCGGAGCCGCTCTCCGCGACCATCTCGTTGTCGGCCGTGAGGGAGTGGACGAAGAAGCGGACCTCCTTCAGCGGCCTGGGCGAGACCACCACGATGTCGGAGGTCGAAGCCCCGCGCACCCAGACGCCGTTCGGATGCCCTTCGTCCGCCCAGAAGGCCGCCCGCGGCACGATCCAGACGCCCTGTCCCCAGCTTCGGGCGCTGTAGCCCGGGAGCTGGATGCCGTCGCCGAGCAGGGTCAGTTCCACCGGAAGCGCCCGGAAGGCGGGGATCTCCCCGGCATGGGGAGGAGGAGGGACGACCGCTCCGGCCATGGCCACGGCCGTCCACAGCCCGGCCGCGGCATAGGGCAGGACCAGGCTCCGGCGTGCCGCGAAACGTCCCGGCAGGAACAGGAGCACCGGGTAGAGCACGGCGAAGCGGGCGTTGCCGAGCGCGCTCTGCCCCCCGTGCCACCGGTGCGGGTCGAGGAGCAGCCCGAGCAGCACGATGATCACGACCGCGGCGAGGAGCAGCCACCGGGAGCGGTCCCGAGCCATGAGGCACAGGGCGAGCACGCCGAACGGGAAGTAGGGGATCAGACCCGTGTACCGGCCCGCGAGCAGATATCCAAGGTTCCGCGGCAGCAGACGGAGCCCGTCCGAGGATGTGCCGCGGTCTTTTCCATAAGCCTGCCAGACGTCCTGGGGGCTCTCCAGGGGAAACTCGTTCTCGAACGAGCGCCGCTGGACACCCTCCCGAGGGTCCGCCGGCTTCCAGACCCCGGTCATCCTCCGCTGCTGCCCGGAGAGCAGGCCGAAGACCAGGAGCCCGCCGAGGACCATCACGGCCGCCCCCTTCCATCGTCCTGATAGAAAAAGATCCACCGCCACGGCCGCGCCCAGGAGACCGAGCGCCGGCTGGTGGAGGCAGGCCGCACCCAGGAGAGCGCCGGCTGAGACGAGGCTCCAGATCTCGGCCGTGTCCCAGGTCGTCCGCTCCCGCACCCGCCGCCAGAGGAGGAGCGCGAAGAAGACGCAGGCCATGAGGAAGACCTCGGGGGAGCCCCGGAAGACATACCCGAACGCGGCCGAGGCAAAGAAGAAGCCGCCCAGGAAGAGCCCCACTCCGCCAGTACTCTCACGAAAGAGCCACGCCGCGGAGGCAGCCATGGCAAGAAAGAGCACCATGTTGAGGACGGGCAGCCCCGCCTCGCCTAGCAGGGCCCAGGCCGGGGCCGACACCAGGGCATAGGCGAACGGCTCGGCATAGAGCAGGCTCCGGCCGCCGTCGGGAGTGAGGAGGGTCACTCCGGCAGGACCGTCGTTCCAGATCCTGTACGCTCCCCGCAGGTCACCCAGGTCATAGACGAGGTCTCCCTCCTCCCACAGGCTCCGGGCCATCAGGACGTGGGTGGCCTCGTCGCCCACGGGTACCGGCGAGAGCCGGAGGCGGAAGCTCGCGGCGGCAAGTCCGAGGAGCCCGAGGGCCAGGCAGACGAAGAGGAGGGCGCGGGGACGCATGGTGGGCGGGGTAAAGATATACCAGCAGGAAGAAACCCCCTCCCCTGCCCTCCCCCGCTTCGCGGGAGAGGGAGCCACCTCCCTCCCCCTTGCTGAGGAAAGATCGTGGGTGGGCGGGGACCCCCTCTCCCGCGCAGCGGGGGAGGGCAGGGGAGGGGGCTCCGTTTCTCGTACAATCCCCCACCTCCATGCCGACCCCGCCCACCATCGCCGTCGACCTCCGAGCCCTGGTCCCCACTCCGACCGGCATCAGCGTCTACACCCGCTCCCTCCTCCTGAAGCTGGCGGCGCTCAACGGGTTCCGCTACCGGGGGCTGGCCCATCGTCCTCCCCGGGGTGCCGAGGATCTGGAGGCGGCCGGCATCCCGAGCGAGCACGATCCCGCACCTCTCGGGGTGATCTGGCAGCAGCTCAAGCTCCCGAAGCGGCTCGCGCGCGGCGACATCGACCTCCTCTGGTCGCCGCTCATGACCATCCCCCTCCGCTGCCCGGTGCCGGCCGTGGCCACGGTCCATGATCTGACGTCCATCCTCATGCCCGAGAGCCACCGCTTCAAGGTGCGCTGGAGCATCGTCCCGTTCCTGCGCCCATCCCTGGAGAAGGTGAAGAAGATCGTGGCGATCTCCAAGTCCACGGCGGACGACATCGCCTTCCACTTCCCCCAGGTCGCCCGCAAGGTCCGGGTGGTGTACTGCGGGATCGACCCCGAGTTCCGCCCGGGCACGCCCGACGGGATCTGGGCCACCCGCGAGGAGATCGGAGCCCCGGAGGGCTATCTCTTCTATGCCGGCACCCTGGAGCCCCGGAAGAACCTCGGCGCGATCCTGGACGCCTGGGAGACGCTTCGGGCCGAGGACCCCGGTGCTCCGCCCCTGATCCTGGCGGGACCGTACGGATGGGGGAGCCGGGACCTCGTGCGGCGGATCGAATCCCTTGCCCCCCAGGGGGTCAAGGCGCTCGGCCATGTGGACCGGGACCTCCTGGTCCGTCTCTTCCAGGCCGCGACCATCTTCGTCTATCCCTCCTTCTACGAAGGCTTTGGACTGCCTCCGGCCGAGGCGCTCGCCTGCGGAATCCCGACCATCGTCTCCAACGTCTCCAGCCTGCCCGAGGTCGTGGGCGACGCCGGGGTGCAGGTGGAGCCCACTGACCCGGGCGAGCTGATGATGGCGATCCGCAACCTGCTGGAGAGCCCCGGCCGGCGGGAGGAGCTGCGCGGCCGGGGGCTGGAGCAGGCCTCGAAGTTCCGCTGGGAGAGCGCTGCCGCGGAGATGGAAGAGGTATTTCGGGAAGCTTTGGGGTAGAATCCCGCCCAAGTTATAGATACCCTTGTACTTTCGGGGGCTTTCCCCCTTCCGTTCCAGGAGTTTCCTTGCCTTACACGATCGGTCTCGATGCCCGCAAGATCCAGGACCCCGGGATCGGACCCTACATCCGGAACCTGATGCGCCACCTGGCGCGGATCGACGAGGAGAACCGCTACGTCCTCATCGCCCGGCCCCAGGACAGGGACTTCTTCCGCGACCTTCCGGACAACTTCCGCCCGGGTTACGAAAACGCGCCGGTCTACTCCGTGCGCGAGCTGTTCGCCCTCTCCTGGCAGCTCTGGCGCTCGCATCTCGACCTCTATCACTCGACGCACTACGTGCTCCCCGCCTGGGTGGGCTCGCCGGTGGTGGTGACGATCTACGACATCGTCGACCTCCTCTATCCGGAGTTCCTGCCCAGCCGGATGGCCTTCCTCTATGCCCAGCGCATGATCCGGCGCAGCCTCTCCCGGGCCGACCGGCTCATCGCCGTGAGCCAGAACACGCGCTCCGACCTCGTCAAGCACTTCGACGTGGACGGCCGCAAGGTCGAGGTGATCTACAACGGCGTCGAGGACGTCTTCCGTAAGAAGCTCTCCCCCGAGGAGCTGGAGCGGTGGCGGCGCGACCTCGGGCTCGAGCGCTCGTACCTGCTCTTCGTGGGCAACACCGCGCCCAAGCGCAAGAACCTGGACACGGTGATCCAGGCCTACGCCCGCGCCCGGGAGATCGCCAGCTTCGACGCCCCCCTGGTCTGCATCGGCGAGCGCCACGGCTCCGAGTTCAAGACCCGGCAGCGGGCCGCGAACCTGGGAGTGGGCGACCACGTCCGCCTGCTCGGCAAGGTGGCCCCCGAGGCACTGCCGGCGCTCTACCAGGGCGCGACGCTCTTCCTCTTTCCCACCCTCTACGAAGGCTTCGGCATGCCGGTGGTGGAGGCCATGGCCTCGGGCGTGACCGTGATCACCTCCAACACCTCGTCCCTCAAGGAGATCGCCGAAGGTTACGCCCACCTGGTCGACCCGCTGGACGTGGAGAGCATGGCCCAGGCGATCGCCCACTGCATGTCCGACCCCGAGCACCGGAACAGCCTGGCCAAGCTGGGGCTTCGCCGGGCCGAGGACTTCCGCTGGAGCCAGACCGCGCGCAAGACGCTGGAGGTCTACATCTCGGCCATCGACTCACAGGGGCATGCTCCGCAGCTATCGCCGACACCCCAGGCCAGGCCGGCGCAGGGGCAGGTCCAGGCCCAGACTGAAGGAGGGCGCTGATGTACCCGATCGCTGCCCCACCGTTCCCGGGCGAGCTGCGGGTGGCCCTGGTCCACGACTGGCTGACCGGTATGCGCGGCGGCGAGAAGGTGCTGGAGATCCTGGCCGGACTCTTCCCCGAGGCCCCGATCTACACCCTCTTCCACTTCCCGGGGAGCGTCAGCCCGGCGATCGAGAGCCACACGATCCACACCAGCTTCCTCCAGAAGGCCCCCCGGATCCGCGAGAACTACCGGCGCTACCTGCCGCTCTTCCCGGCTGCCATCGAGGAGTTCGACCTCACCGCCTACGACCTGATCGTCAGCTCCAGCCACTGCGTGGCCAAGGGGGTCATCCCGTCGCCGGACGGCTGGCACGTCTGCTACTGCCACACGCCCATGCGCTACGCCTGGGACCAGGAGCACGTCTACTTCCCCAACCGGAGCGGGCTCAAGGCGCGGGCGCGGGGTCTGGTCCTCTCCGGCCTGCGCTCCTGGGACGTCGCCTCGGCCCCCCGCGTAAACCTCTACGTGGCCAACTCGAGCTTCGTGGCCCGCCGGGTCCGGACCTACTACGGCCGGGACGCCGAGCTCATCCACCCGCCGGTGGACACCGAGTTCTTCACCCCGGGGACGTCCAAGACCCCCGGGGATAGCGGTTACTGCCTGATGGTCTCGGCCCTGGCCCCCTACAAGCGGGTGGACATGGCCATCGCCGCCTGCGACCGGGCCGGGATGGAGCTGCGCGTCGTGGGCGACGGCCCCGAGATGGAGCGGCTGCGGGACCTTGCCAGCCCGAAGACCCGCCTCCTGGGCAGCGTCGGCCGGGAGCACCTGCGCGACCTCTACCGGGGAGCCCGCCTCTTCCTCCAGCCCGGGGTCGAGGACTTCGGCATCGCCTCCGTGGAGGCCCTGGCCTGCGGCACCCCGGTGGTGGCCGTGGCCAAGGGCGGCATCCTGGACGTGGTCGAGGACGGCCGGCACGGCCATCTCTATCCGGACTGGGGGGGCACCTCCGATCTGGCGGAAGCGATTGACAAAGCCGCCCGGATCGGATTCAATCTCTTGGACTTGCGCAGCAGAGCGGAGTCGTTCGCGTCGGCGCGGTTCACCCACCGCATTCAAGCTCTGTTGCGATCCCGTTTTCATTCCGACCGGAGGGTCGCTCTCTCTTGATCCAGCAACGACACCGCACGACGGCGGGGCTCTACCTGGCGGGCGACCTTGGCGCGACGTTCGCAGCATTCCTCACCGCCTGGATCCTCCGCTTCCACATCGAAGTCATCCCGGTCACCAAGAGCATCCCGGAGTTCGGGCCGTACCTGCGGCTGCTCCCGTTCATCCTGGCGATCTGGCCCGTGGTCTTCTACTTCCACGGCCTCTACCAGAGCCGGCGCGGCAAGAGCCGGGTGGACGAGGTCCTGACCGTAGCCGTGGCCGTGCTCCTCGCCACCGTGCTCCTGCTGGTGGTGATCTTCTGGTACCGGCCGCCCACTCCGATCGGCGGCTACTTCACCTACAGCCGCGCCTTCCTCGGCATCTTCGCGCTGGCCGCCTTCCTCTTCGTGGCCGCCACGCGCATGGTGCTGCGCTCCGTGCTGCTCCGCATCCGGCTGTCGAACAACAACCTGCAGCGCATCCTGGTGATCGGAGCGGGCGCGCTCGGCCGCGAGATCACACAGAAGCTCCTCGATCATCGCGAGCTCGGCTTCGAGGTGGTCGGCTTCCTCGACGACGATCCCGGCAAGGTGGGATCGACGGTGCTCGACGTCCCCGTGCTCGGCACTCTGCGCCAGGCCGAAGAAGTGCTCGCGGTCTGGCACATCGATCAGGTCTTCATCGCCCTGCCGCTGGAAGCGCATAGGAAGATGCTCCAGATGCTCGAGCTGATGGCGCGTGAGTGCGTGGAGGTGAAGCTGGTCCCGGACGTGCTCCAGTACGCCACGCTGCAGGCCACTCTCGAAGACGTCGACGGCACGCCGGTGATCAACCTGTCCCAGGTCCCGCTCCAGGGTTGGAACAGCATGGTCAAGCGCGGCATGGACCTGGTGATCGCGGCGGCGGCGATGATCGCGCTGATCCCGGTCTGGCCGCTCCTCGCGCTGGCGATCTGGCTGGAGGACCGCGGTCCGATCTTCTACCGCCAGGAGCGCATGGGTCTCGATGGCAAGCCGTTCATGATCGTCAAGTTCCGCTCCATGCGGGTCAACGCCGAGGCCACGAGCGGACCGGTGTGGGCGATCAAGCACGATCCCCGCCGCACCCACGTGGGCACCTTCCTGCGCAACTGGTCGCTCGACGAGCTGCCGCAGATCTGGAACGTGCTCATGGGCGACATGTCGATCATCGGCCCGCGTCCGGAGCGTCCGACGTTCGTCCGCGAGTTCAAGCACAAGATCCCCCGCTACATGCTCCGCCACCGCGTGAAGGCCGGCATCACCGGCTGGGCGCAGGTCCACGGCTGGCGCGGCAACACCTCGATCAAGAAGAGGATCCAGTACGACCTCTACTACATCCAGAACTGGTCCCTGAAGCTCGACTTCAAGATCCTCTGGATGACCATCCGGCACGCGCTGCGCCACAACGCGTACTGAGCCGCGCGCCAGCTCGCCGATCTCATCGATCTCTTTTCGCCTCGCCCGCGGAGTATGCAAACGCATATTCCACGGGCCTTTTCTTTCATCGCTCCGGCCCCGTGCGGGACGCTCGCGGAGCATTGCCCTGTTCCTTGGGCACCGGCACTAGAGTTTGAGGCGTAAAAGAGCTTGACGCCCAAGATGTAGTAGGCGTACCCTAATTCCACATGAACGCCCAAAGCATCATCAAGGGCACTACCCAAAAGGAGATCGTGTATGGCTGATCAGACCAACACCACCGGTGGGAAGAAGAGCGCGGCCAAGAAGAGCGGCGCCAAGAAGACGGCTGCGAAGAAGTCTTCGGGCGGTGCGAAGAAGGCCGCGGCTGCTCCGAAAAAGGCGGCGGCTCCGAAGAAGGCTGCGGCTGCGAAGAAGGCTCCGGCCAAGAAGGCCACGGCTTCGAAGAGGCCCGCTGCCAAGCCCACTGCGAAGAAGACCGTCGCCGCGAAGTCGGTGAAGGCTGCGGCTCCGAAAAAGGCTGCCGCCAAGAAGACCACTGCGAAGAAGACCGCGAGCAAGAGCAAGAAGTAAGGCGGCCCTCTCGTACAGAGGGCCGCAAGGCCTCGCGGAGGCGACGTTCTGGGATTTTTCTGGGGGCGCTACCTGTCGTTCTCAGCCGTTCTGCCAGCGTCGCCTTCACACGGCGCATCGGCCTTTGCCCCGTGGCTGGAAGCGTCGTGTCGCCCTCGAGACTCCAGCCCTCTCCTTCTCTAACGATCAACCCACCGATCGAAGCAAACCCGCCGCCGACCGATCTACGAGCCAGAGCAGCCTGCCCTCTTCCGGACGAATGACCTGCGCCGGGAAACGGTCAGGCTGGAAGTCTCCCTCCAGCACGGCGCGCAACGCCTCGGCCTTCTTCTCTCCGCTCACCAGGAAGAGCGCGAGCGCCGCGCGGTTGAACACCGGCGCCGTGAGCGTGATGCGAAAGGTCCCGAGCGAGCTTACCCACGGCGCGATCACCAGGCGGCTCCGCTCGCGCACCGCCTCGCTCCCGGGAAAAAATGAAGCCGTGTGAGCGTCCTCGCCGATGCCCATGAGCACGAGATCGAACCGCGGCCACTCGCCCTCTTCCAGATTGAACGCGCTGCGCAGCGTCCACGCGTACTCCTCCGCCGCCTTCTCCGCGTCCGGTTTCTCGGCGCGCATCCGATGGATGTTGTCCGGAGGGACCGGGACCTTCGAGAGCAGCGCGTCGTGCGCCATCCCGAAGTTGCTCTCCGGATGATCAGGCGGGACGTGGCGGTCATCGCCCCAGAACACATGCATGCGGCTCCAATCGATCCGATCGCGGTACGGCTCTTCGGCGAGCAAATGGTAAACGGGCTTCGGAGTGCCGCCGCCGGAGAGCGCGATTGTGAATCGGCCGCGCGCGGCCACCGCTTCCTCGGCGCTGCGTGTGATCTCTTCGGCCGCGGCCCGCGCCAGCTCGTCGAGGTCTTCGAGCACTCTCAGTTCCGCCATCGTCTGCCATCCTTGATCAGATCGTCCGCTTCCTTGGGACCCCAGGTCCCGGCCGCGTAGTTGGGAAAGTTGCGCGGCGTGAGCGCCTTCCAGACATCGAGGATCGGCTGCACCACGCTCCAACCCACCTCCACCATGTCGCTGCGATGGAAGAGAGTCGAGTCGGCGGTCATCGCGTCATAGAGCAGCGTCTCGTAGCCGGTGCTCGGCGTGCTGCCGAAATAGTCCGCGTAGCGGAAGTCCATCTTGACCGTGCCGAGACGCATTACGGGTCCGGGGACCTTGCCTTCGAAGCGCAGCGAGATCCCTTCTTCCGGCTGGATCCGGATCACGAGCACGTTGGGATTGAGCTGATCGACCGGCGTCTCGCGGAACATCACGAACGGCGCCCTCTTGAACTGGATCGCGATCTCGGTGACGCGCCGGGGCAGACGCTTGCCCGTGCGCAGGTAGAACGGAACGCCCGCCCAGCGCCAGTTTTCGACGAACAGCTCGAGCGCGACGTAGGTCTCGACGGGCGAGTCCGGCTTGACGTTGGGCTCCTGCCGGTAGCCGGGCACGTGCTTGCCATCCATCTCGCCTTCGCCGTATTGACCGCGCACGGTGAAGCGCAGCACGTCCTCTTGCGTGAGCGGCTTGATCGCGCACAGCACCTTCACCCGCTCGTCGCGCACCGCGTCGGGCCTGAATGAAGTCGGCGGCTCCATCGCGGTCAGCGCGAGGAGCTGGAACATGTGGTTCTGCACCATGTCGCGCAGCGCGCCCGCCTCTTCGTAGTAGCCGCCCCGGCTTTCGACGCCCACGGTCTCGGCCACGGTGATCTGCACGTGATCGACATAGCGCCGGTTCCAGATCGGCTCGAAGATGCCGTTGGCGAAGCGGAAGGCGAGGATGTTCTGGACCGTCTCCTTGCCGAGGTAGTGATCGATCCGGTAGATCTGCCTCTCGCCGAGCACCTTCAGGATGTCGTGGTTCAAGGCGCGGGCGGATTCGAGGTCATGACCGAACGGCTTCTCGATCACGACGCGCCGCCACTTGCCTTCGGGCTCGTCGGCGAGCCCGCTCTCGCCGAGCTTCTGCACGACCGGCGCGAACTGGCTCGGAGGGACAGCAAGATAGAAGAGGTAGCAGCCCTGCGTCCCCCACTTCTCATCCGCCTCGCTCAGACACTCGCGGAGCTTCTCGTAGGTGGAAGAGTCCTGCAGCTCGCCCGTCACGTAGGAGAGGCGCGGCAGCAGCCACTCGACGACCTCGTCTTCGAGCTCGCCGGTCGCGAACTCGCGCATCTCGTCGCGGATCTTGCCGCGGAAGTCGTCGTCGCTCATCTCGCTGCGTGCGACTCCGACCACGGCGAAGTCCTTCGGCAGCAGGTGCTGCGTGGCGAGGTTGTGGATCGCGGGGATCAGCTTGCGCTTGGTGAGGTCACCCGAGGCGCCGAAGATCACCATCGCGCAGGGAGGAGCGGGCGTGGCCTGGTTCGTCTCTTCGGCCATGCATCACCCTCCGCTCGGCCGCTCGACGTGGCCGCCGAACTTGTGACGCATCGCGGAGAGCACCTTCTCCGCGAACGTGTGCTCCTGCCGCGAGCGGAAGCGGTTGAACAGCGAGGCGGCGAGCACGTTCGCGGGCACCGCCTCCTCCACCGCGGCCTGCACGGTCCATCGTCCCTCGCCCGAGTCCTGGACGAAGCCGGTGTAGTCGCCGAGGTCCGGGCTCTCGGCGAGAGCCATGGCCGTGAGATCGAGCAGCCACGAAGAGACCACGCTCCCCCGCCGCCAGAGCTCCGCGATGTCCGCGAGGTCGAGATCGAACCGGTGCTCCTCGGGCAGTTGCTCCGAGGCCGCGTTGCGGAAGATATCGAAGCCCTCCGCGTAGGCCTGCATCAATCCGTACTCGATCCCGTTGTGGACCATTTTGACGAAGTGGCCCGAGCCCGCCGGACCGCAGTGCAGGTAGCCCTCCTCGGCCGTGCTCTTCCGGTCTTCTCTTCCCGGTGTCGAAGGGATCGTCCCGCGTCCCGGAGCGAGCGTCTTCCAGATGGGATCGAGCCGCTCGACCACTTCGCGGTCGCCGCCGATCATCAGGCAATATCCCCGCTCGAATCCCCAGACGCCGCCGCTCGTGCCCGCGTCCACGTAGTGGATCCCTTTCGTCCGCAGCTCCCGGGCGCGGCGCACGTCGTCCTTGAAATGGGAGTTGCCGCCGTCGATCACCACGCCTCCCTCTCCCAGCCGCTCGCCCAGATCGCGGACGACCGCTTCCGTTGGAGGTCCCGCGGGCACCATGACCCAGGCCGTCTTCGGAGGAGCGAGCTTCGCGACGAAGTCGCCGAGAGAAGCCGTCCCCGCCGCACCCTCCTTTGCAAGCGCCTCCACCGATTCGGGATTGCGGTCGAACACAACGCACTCATGCCCCCCGCGGAGCAGCCGCCGGACCATGTTGCCCCCCATCCGTCCGAGCCCGATCATGCCGATCTGCATCCCATCTCCTTTCCAGCGTCCGCTGTGAGCCGCTCAGAAGTTTACCGAACGGTTCGGCAAGCTTCTGAACCGTCCGTAAGCTTACCGGATCGTCCGGCAAGCTTCTGAGCCGGTCGGCAAGCTTCTGAGCAGCCCGGTAAGCTTCTGGGCGACTCGGCAAACTTCTGAGCGACCCGGTAAGCTTCTGAGCCTTTCGGTAAGCTTACCGGGTCGCTCCACAAGCTTCTGAGCCGCTCGGCAAGCTTCTGAGCGGCCCGATAAGCTTCTGAGTCGCGCGGTAAGCTTCTGAATCGTCCGGTAAGCCGGCGGGCGGCCCCCGGTTTGCATATCGGGGAGAGGCATGAACAGGATCTGCTCCGCCATCGTCATTTCGGCGCTCCTCATCCTGCCCGCCGCATCCCGCGCCGAAGTGGGAATCGCCGGCACGGTGGGCTCGCTCGGGGTCGGGCTCGAGCTGACCGTTGGGGGAACGGGCCCGCTTCAGGGTCGGCTCGGGCTCCACGGCTACGAATACTCGGACCGGCGCGAGGCGAGCGATATCGAGTACGACGGCGAAGCGAACCTCCGCACCGCGACCGCTCTCCTCGACTGGCATCCAGGAAGCCGAGGCTTTCGGCTCACCGGTGGGCTCGTCTACAACGATACGGAGATTACTGGGAGCAGCCTCCCGCCCGCTTCAGGGGTCTACGACATCGGAGGAGTCCCCGTGCCCGTGGCGATCCTGGGGACGCTCGACGGCAAGGTCGAATTCGAGCCGATCGTCCCCTACGCGGGCCTGGGCTGGGGCCGCGCTCCGGGCTCGAGCGGCTTCGGCGTGACGCTCGACCTCGGCGTGATCTTCCAGGGCGAGGGAGAGGTGACGCTCACGCCGGTCATCCCCGCCGGCAGCCCGCTCAACAACCCCTTAGCCCGGGAAGCGCTCCAGATCCTCCTCGACCGCGAAGAGCGCGAGCTCCAGGACGACATCGCCGACTACGACCTGTACCCGGTGGTGTCGCTCGGGATTTCGTACCGGTTCTGAGGGAAGGGCCTTTACCCCTTGTCAGTCGTAGTGCTTGGTCATCGACCAGATCTGCTCGATCGGCGCCTTGAGCCCGCGCGCCACCCAGACCGGCTGATTATCTTCATACGGCATGCAGAGGCCGCCGCAGCGGACTTCTCCAGCCTGGCGCACGTCTTCGAAGGCCTGCCGGTGATCCTCGGGATCTCCTCCGATGATGATCAGCACCTCTCCCGAGCCTTGCGGTCCCCAGAGGAAATAGTTGTTGTGGCCGGAGGAGGCCTTGGGGAGGCCGTGCTTCTTTCCCAGGAGGTCGATGGCACCGGCCTGTCCGTAGTTCTGGCCGTAGATCCCCGCCTTGGCTCTCTCCTCGGGCGGAAGCGAATGATGGACCCGGGCCACCTCGGCCACCATCTCCTCCCAGCCGTGCATGTCCGCGAAGTGCTGCGGCAGGGCTCCCATCTCGTGGCGCTCGGCAGCGCCCATCCCGATCCCGAGGGCGCGCGCGTAGCCGGGGAGACGCTCAGCCGGCAGGACGGGCAGCGTCAGGGGAACCAGGACCAAGCCTCCAGCAAGGAGAAGCACGGGGACGAGCCAGGCGACCGGCCTCAGACGTCCTCTCCTCAAGGTCCAGGATTCGATCGCCACGGCTCCCGCGGCAAAGAGCGGCGGGTAGGCCGGCGCGAGGTAGTAGGCCTTGGAGCTTTGAGTGATCAGGACCAGGAAGGCCGCGACGTACATCCATCCCAGTATCCGGTATCCGGAGCGGTACCTGGAGCGGAACAGCCAGACGAGGCCGATCAGCCAGACGGGAAAGGTGAGCGGATGCATCTGCATCACCTGCTCGCCGAAGAACTCCAGGGGAGAGAGCGCCACGTTCTTGAAGGCCGTGGCGTTGCGCACGAACTCCGCCGTGGGCCAGCCGTTCCTCATCTGCCAGATTACATGTGGCAGGAAGAGGAGGACGGCGATCGCGCCTCCCAGCCAGATCCACGGCTCGCGGAAGTGCCTGCGCTCCGGCGTGAGCAGCAGGCCCACGAACACTCCGAAGCCGAAGAAGAGAAGGCTGTGCTTGTTCTGGAGCCCGAGCCCGCAGATGAGACCGAAGAGGAGCCAGAGCTTCGGGTTGCCGGTGTTCACGATCCTCACCACGACCCAGGCTCCCAGCGTCCAGAACAGGATATCGAAGGCGTTCATGGAGTAGATGTGGAAGAGGAAGAGATAGACCGGGACGATCGCGGTGCAGAGCGCGGCCACCCCTTGCGCCCACCACCCGGCGCCCATCTCGCGGGCGATCCGGCCGGAAAGATAGATCACTGCGACACCGGCGAGCACGGCTGGAAGCCTCGTAACCAGGAGCGACCCTCCGAACAGCTCGCGGGTGACCCGGGCGATCAGCGCCACCAGGGGAGGGTGATCGACGTAGCCGAAGGCCAGGTGCTCGCCGCAGGCGATGTAGTAGAGCTCGTCCCGGAACCAGCCGTAGGCGTCAATCGTGACGAGGTGGAGGGCGGCGGAGAGGAGCGCGATGATGGTCAGGAGCCCCCTGCCGTCCTGCGCCCGGGGCCTGCTTGCGACCTGGTCTGTCATGGTTTGGTAATCTCTACGGCATGATACCAGGACGCTGTGTGCCGCTCTTCCTCCTTCTCCTCTCCGGTCTCGCCGGTTGCGCGGAGCGCGCCGACCAGCCCCGGACCTCCGCTCAAGGGGCTTCCCCGATGGATCGCGTCGCCGAATCGTACGTGAAGCTGGTGCTCGCCGTGGGGCAGCACGACCCCGACTATGTCGACGCCTATTACGGTCCGCCAGAGCACAGGACCGAGGCCGAGGCGAACAAGCGCCCGCTGGCCGAGCTGCGCGCCGAGGCAACGGGGCTCGTGTCGGATCTCCAGAGTCAGCCCGCTTCCGGGGATGAAATGACCCGGCTGCGCCACCAGTACCTCGCGCGGCAGCTCGAATCCATGGTGGCGCGGATCGACATGCTCTCGGGGAAAAAGCTGAGCTTCGACGAGGAGTCGCAGGCTCTCTACGGCGCGGTCGCACCCACGTACGGCGCCGATCACTTCCAGCGCATCCTCGATCAGCTCGAGGGGCTCGTGCCCGGAGAGGGGCCGCTGCCGGAACGGATCGACCGCTTCCGCGAAGGGTTCATCATCCCCAAGGACAAGCTCGATACCGTGTTCCGGGCGGCGGTCGCGGAGTGCCGGCGCCGCACGCTGGAGCACGTGGAGCTGCCGCCGGGCGAGAGCTTCGAGATCGAATACGTGACCGGCAAGTCGTGGAGCGGCTACAACTGGTACAAGGGCGGATTCCACAGCCTGATCCAGGTCAACACGGACCTGCCGATCTACATCGACCGCGCCATCGATCTCGCCTGCCACGAAGGCTACCCCGGCCATCACGTCTACAACATGCTGCTCGAAAAACACCTGGTGCGAGACCGCGGCTGGCCGGAATTCTCGGTCTATCCGCTGTTCAGCCCGCAATCGCTGATCGCGGAGGGGACCGCGAACTACGGCATCGAGGTCGCCTTCCCCGGCGAGGAGCGGGTGCGGTACGAGCGCGAGAAGCTGTTCCCCCTCGCCGGCATCGATCCCTCCGCGGCTGACCGTTTCTACGAGGTCCACCGCCTCACGCAGCAGTTGGGCTACGCGGGCAACGAGGCGGCACGCGGCTATCTGAACGGGACGATGACGCGCCAGCAGGCGATCGATTGGCTGGTGCGCTACGGCCTCTTCGCGCCCGCCCGCGCCGAGCAGCGGACCAAGTTCTTCGATCAGTACCGGAGCTACGTGATCAATTACAACTTCGGGCAGGACCTGGTGCGGCAGTACATCGAGCGCCGCGGAGGCACGGCGGACAACCCGGCGAAGCGCTGGCAGGAGTTCGAGAAGCTGCTCGCTTCGCCGCGGCTGCCGTCAGGGCTGATGTAGCTGTCTGTCGCGAAGAGGGGGTCAGTCATGAGGAGACAACCTTCAGCCCAGGAGACTGAATCCAGAAGCCTTCTTGAGATTGCGGTCAAAGGTGATCGTGTCGGTGCAGCCGGCTCGGCCGTTCTGCTGACCGATGAGGTAATCGGCGAAGTCAGCCTTCCCTTGAAGGTACTCTTCCAAAGCCCTTCGAACCAGATCGCTGTCCTGAATCTCGAAAAGGCCGGTCTCGAGCATCTTTGCGAGGACAGCGGAGATATCTCTCCTGGAGTACTCGTACCCGCGCAGGGTCCAGCACAGCTCGCAAAGCGCGATGCAGCTCACGTGCAGGCGTTCCCCCTCTGCTTCCATCTTCCGGAAGAGCGCCCGAACCACGGCGGACTGCGCCGGGTCGTCATCCGTGACATGCCGGACCAGGATGTTGGTATCGAGGCCCCTCACGCCTTCCCCCGCCGCACCCGCTTGTCCTCCTCGCGCGCGAGCGCAGCAATCCCTTCATCCATCTCTTCGATCGACCGCGGACGTGCATCCGGACGGCGGAGCACCCCGAACAGCTCGTCCGCCGAGCCCGTTACGGGCCGCACCTGCACCTTGCCGTCGCTCCCAATCTCGAACTCGACCCGATCCCCTTCACCTACATGCAGGTGCTCCCGCACCTCCCTGGGAAGTGTGATCTGGCCTTTGGTGGTGAGAGTGGCCGTGGGCATTCCTTACCTCCTGTAAGGAGATGAGGATAGCACAGGCAATCCGGAGGTCTAAGAGCAGGTCTGCTGCGGCTCGCCGAGTGCAGCCAGATCCTCGCCGGCCTCCTCGATCGTGCGGGTCCGCGAGCAGAGGTTGGTGCTGAGCTTGCCCTTCTCCATGTCGGCGTAGACCAGATAGCTCTTCCCCACCTCGAAGCCGTAGCCGCACATGGCGCTGTCGGCGGGGGTCCGGACCACCACCGTCCCGCAGCGCGCCTTCTTCCAGCTCCTGTCCACCTGGATTTCGACATCCAGACCGTTCTTCCCCGGGGTGACGGAGAGCACCGTTCCGGAGAACAAGGAGTCAGCCGCGTCCCGGGCCTGTGCCGGAGGGGGCGGCGGCGCGCAGGAGCAGGCGAGGGCCATATCGGACAGTCCAAGCCCGAGGACCAGGGCCAGAGCGAAAATCAGCTTGTTCATCGTGGAGCCTCCTTCCCGTTGTTTCACCTATCGAGAAGGATGCAAAAGGTGTGCTGCCCTCCTTACCCCGCCTTCCGCATCCCCTTCTCCGCCTCGTCCAGAGCGGCTTCGAGGACCTCGCGCTCTTCATCCTCCAGCGGGTGGCCTCCGAAGCTCTCGCGCAGGTAGAAGGCGATGACCTTCGCGACGGGCTCGGCCGCGGCGGGATAGCGGGCGGCCATCTCCTGACCCACGACGAGCGGCGGCACCGACTCGGGGAGCGGCGGACCCCGGCGGCCGAGACGGCGGCGGAGACGCGTGTAGGCCGCGGTCGCGGTCAGCGGCGGCTTCAAGCGCAGGTAGATCGCGAAGACGGCGGCGGCGAGGAGGGTCAGCCCCAGGGCCCAGGGAAGCGGGATGTCCGGCAGGCGGGAGCCGGGATTGCCCGCCGCGACCTCCTCCTCGATCACCTGCTGGCCGCTTCCCGCGGGAGCCTTCTGCGGCTTGTCCTCCTGCCTCAGGCGGCTCCAGAGGTCGTTCCAGAGGTCGCGCAGGCCGCCGAAGATGCGGAGCTGGTCATAGAGGCCGAAGGTCAGGACGTAGCGGTCCCAGCGGAAGGCCACGAAGTCCCAGGCCTGCCGCATCAGGAGCGGGAGGCCCATCTCCTCGCCGATCGGCCGGCCGGCCGGGGGCGTGGGATCGAAGATCCGCCAGCCCTCGCCCTCCAGGTAGGCCTCCACCCAGGCGTGGGCGTTGCTGTCCCGGACGATGTAGTAGCCCTCGAACGGGTTGTACTCGCCGCCAAGGAAGCCGGTCACCAGACGGGCGGGGATGCCCTGGGAGCGCAGCATCAGCACCATGGACGAGGCGAAATACTCGCACTGACCGCTTTTGTACCGGAAGAGGAAGTCCTCGATCGGGTTGTCCCGCGAGCGGCCGCTGAAGTCCAGCGTGTACTCGTAGTCCTGGATCAGGTGGGCCTCCAGGCGCTGTGCCCGGTCCAAGGAAGTGCCCGAGCCCATGACCCGGGCGGCGAGAGCGGCGATGCGCGGCGTCACTCCCGCGAGGTCGAGCGCCGGGTCGTAGGGATTGCCCGACGGCTCCTCGCCGGTCAGCACGGGTGCGTCCACGAGCCCCACCCGGTACTCCACCAGCTCCAGCGGGTTGAAGCCGAACGACACGGCGCCGCCTTCATCCAGGGCCAGCGAGGTCGCCCGCGGCTCGATCACGACCGTCTCGACCGGCACCGGCACGCTGCGGCTGTTGATCGGCGCCAGGAAGATCCGCGCCCAGCGCTCCGGCTGCCGCCCCCGGGTCAGCCAGAAGCCCGAGGCCGTTCCCCGCTGCAGCATCATGCGCATGGGCGAGCGGCGCCACGTCCCCCCTTGATAGAGGTCGTATGTCGCGGCCTTGAAACGCATGTCGCGGTTCGGGTCGAGCGTCCCCTCCTCCAGCAGACGGAGGGCCACGTCCCGGCTGTTGCGGATCTGGCCGATCGAATCGAGCGTCACCTCGTCGGAGAAGCCCGCGGACTCGATCGTCTGCCCCAGGCCGCTCCCCCGGCCCACGATGTACGGCGAGGGCACGCGGGGCAGGAACGCGAACAGCGGCACCGCGAGCACGAACGTCATTACGGTGCAGAGGAGCAGGAATCCCTTCATCGGGATGCGCGCCAGCTCGGGGTCCTCGCGGCCGAAGCCGGCCAGCACGTGGAGGAAGGCGAAGCGCGTCAGCAGGATGAGCGAGAGCACGAGGAATGCCACCAGGTAGAGCACGATCGTCGGATGGACGCTCGTGCCCATGCTCGCCAGGAAAAGGAAGAAGATGCCGATCGCCGCCTGCCACTTGTCCCGCTCGCGGGTCAGGGAGAAGAGCTTGACCAGCAGCGCGAACAGGATGAGATGGAGCACCGGCGTGAGCAGCCGGCGGGAGATCACGAACAGGTCCAGGGCACCCAGGGGCAGGTAGATCAGACCCAGGACGTTCAACGCCCAGTTGGGCAGCCAGCGCTGCCTGCCCTCGACGTCGAGCCAGGTGCGGCGCAGGAACAGGAGCGTGCCGATCAGGTAGGCCGCGACCGCGGGCCACGCCACCACCTCGTTGAACGGCAGCGGGATCGGCGCGATCAGCGCCAGCATGCCGAGAAGCAGCCGCTTCTGGCGCGCGAAGCTCATCGCGACATCCTCAAGACGGTCGAGCTGGAGCGGCTCGGCGGGTCGGGCTCGAGGTGGACCCGGAGCTGCTGCGCCCGGCGGTCGCTCGACGCGAGCGGCTCCGGCGTCGGCGGCTGCGCCTCGACCAGGGCCAGAGCTTCCAGGATGGCCAGCCTCTGCCGCGCTCCGCCCGCGAAGGCGAGGATCCGGTCGCGGGTCACCAGCTCCACCTCATAGCCCCGGGCGAGGTGGTCGAGCGCGGCCGTAGCGGTCTCGCTCACCAGCCGCTCGAAACGGCCGCGGGCGTCGTCGTCCGCCAGCTCGCCCACCCCGTTGTCGAACAGGATGGCGAGCCGCCGGCTCTGCTCGGACTCGCGCTCCATGTAGACGAGGCTGCCGGTGCGCGCCGTCTGCTTCCAGTGGATGCTCCGCGGGTCGTCCCCCTGGCGGAACTGACGCAGGGAGTGGAGGCCGTGCCCCCATCCCGCGCGGCGGCTGGCGTCCTCCCCCATCTGGTGGACGGCCTCGGGCCGGTTCATCGCACCCGCCTCGAAGACCTCGGGGAAGACGAGCAGATCCAGGTCCACGGGGTAGCGCACTCCCTTGCGGAAGAACCCGAAGGGGAAGAGGCTCGACACGTGGGCATGGGGGAAGCGGTGATGACCCCGCTTCTGGATCATCATCTCCAGGTGCCCCACGCTCCGCCCCTGCTTGGGCAGGAAGGGGACGAGCATGGGCTGGGCCGAGCGCGACACGGTGAAAAGCAGGAACCAGCGCGGGAACAGGCGGGAGCGGCTCTTGAGCGTGAAGCCCACGGAGAACGGCCGGTTCGCGAACACCTCGCCCGGAGGCTGCAGCTCGATCTCCAGCCCGCGCACGTTCTCCCGCGACAGGATCCCGGAGAGGATCAATACGGCCAGCACGACCGCCATGACCATATAGAGAGAGTTGTTGCCGGTGTTCGTGGCGGCGATGGCCACGACGATCGAGAGGAGGACGTACCACAGACCTACGGTCGTGATGCGGATGCCCTCCGGCACGGGGCGCTTCCGCCGCGTCTTCATAAAGGTACGGGCGTCGACGCCACCACCCGCTCGATGGCCTTGCGCGTGGCTTGCAGGTCTCCGGCTCCGCGCTTGAGCACGACCCGGTGGCTGAGCACCGGGGCGGCGAGGCGCTGCACGTCGTCGGGGATGGCGTAGCCGCGCCCTTCGCACAGGGCCAGCGCCTGGGTCGCCCGGAACAGCGACTGGGCGCCGCGGGTGGAGACGCCGAGGAGGAACTCGCCGCCGTGGCGCGTGACCTCGGCGAGCGAGAGGATGTACTCGGCCAGCTTGTCCGCCACGCGCACCCTCCCCGCCCGCTCCTGGAGATCCAGCAGGCTCTCCCGGGTGACGACCGGCTTCAGCTCGTCCAGCAGGTCCTCGACCCCGCCCGAGAGCAGGAGCTCCTTCTCGTCCGCCCGCGGGGGATAGCCCAGCGAGATCGACATCAGGAACCGGTCGAGCTGCGACTCGGGGAGCGGGAACGTCCCCTGGTACTCGGTCGGGTTCTGGGTGGCGAGGACCACGAACGGCTCGGGCAGGGCGTAGCGCTTGCGCTCCACGGAGACCTTGCGCTCGCTCATCGCCTCCAGAAGAGCCGACTGCGTCTTGGGCGTGGCGCGATTGATCTCGTCCGCCAGCACCAGGTTGGCGAACAACGGCCCGGGGACGAACTCGAACGCCTGCGTCTTCTGGTTGAAGATCGAGACGCCGATGATGTCGGACGGCAGCAGGTCGCTGGTGAACTGGATGCGCTGGAAGGCGAGGCCGAGGGAGCGGGCCAGGGCCTGGGACAGCGTGGTCTTGCCGACGCCGGGTACGTCCTCGATGAGGATGTGGCCGCGGGCGAGCAGGCAGACGGTGCACAGCCGGATCACCTCGCGCTTGCCGCGGATGACCCGCGCCACGTTGCTCTCCAGCCGGTGGATCAGCTCCGCCGTCTCCGAAGGGTGGATCTCGCTCGTTTCGACGCGAATGGGTTCCATGCAGGGTTTCCTGGGGACAGAAGTCCCGAATTATAGCTACCTGTATACGTGCCCGAACGCTGCGATGTTGTGGCGGGAGCAAGTCTACCCCACCGCGCCCTCAGCCCATCCAACGCCGAGATTGACCGCCGCATTTCCGTCTTCTACCATGGGGGGTACGGAGAGATCCGTACCCGACCCCCGCGAAACGTCACTGCCCGGCACGTCACCCGGGCACAAGGAGCGAATACGAACATGGCTGAACCGAAATTCGACCGGAGTAAGGCGATCGACGGCGCGCTGTCGCAAATCGAGCGGCAGTTCGGCAAGGGATCCATCATGCGCCTGGGCCAGCGGGAGACGCTGGTGATGGAGGCGATCCCCACCGGCTCGATCTCGGTGGATGCCGCGATCGGCATCGGCGGCTTCCCCCGCGGCCGCGTGGTGGAGGTCTACGGCCCCGAATCCTCGGGCAAGACGACCCTGGCCCTCTCCGTGGTGGGCCAGGCCCAGAAGCGCGGCGGCATCGCCGCCTTTATCGACGCCGAGCACGCCCTGGACGCCGAGTACGCCCGCAAGCTCGGCGTGGACATCGACAACCTCCTGGTCTCGCAGCCGGACAGCGGCGAGCAGGCCCTGGAGATCGCCGAGATGCTGGTGCGCAGCAACGCGGTGGACATCATCGTGGTCGACTCGGTGGCGGCGCTGGTGCCCAAGGCCGAGCTCGAGGGAGAGATGGGCGACTCGCACGTCGGCCTGCAGGCGCGGCTGATGTCCCAGGCCCTGCGCAAGCTGACGGCGATCGTGGCCAAGTCGAAGACCTGCCTGATCTTCATCAACCAGATCCGCGAGAAGATCGGGGTGATGTTCGGCAACCCCGAGACCACGACGGGCGGCCGGGCGCTGAAGTTCTACGCCTCGGTCCGGATCGACATCCGGCGCATCGCCTCGCTGAAGGACGGCGAGGAGGTGACCGGAGCCCGCGCCAAGGTCAAGGTGGTGAAGAACAAGTGCGCGGCCCCGTTCCGCCAGGCCGAGTTCGACATCGACTACGGCGAGGGAATCTCGCGCACGGGCGAGCTGGTCGACCTCGGGGTGGAGCACAAGCTGGTGATCAAGAGCGGCGCCTGGTACTCCTACGGCGACCTTCGACTCGGCCAGGGCCGGGAGAACTCCAAGCAGTTCCTGAAGGACAACGCCGACCTCGCCGAAGAGATCGAGATGAAGCTGCGCGAGAAGATGGGCATGCCCGTCCCGGCGCTGCCGGTCGGGCGGGAGGCGTTGGCGGAGTAGGGGCTGACTCGCCTACGAATTCGGGTAGCTTCGGGGCAGGCTCACCTGGAAGGTAGTCCCCTTCCCGGCTTCCGAGGATAGTTCCAGGCCCGCTTCGAGCAGCTCGCAGAGGCGCTTCACGATCGAGAGGCCGATCCCCTCGCCCGGGGGCCGGTCGGCTGCGGGGACTGGCGGGAGCGGCGGCGCGGAGGAAGATCCCGCTATGGGCTCCACCGGAGACCCGGGCGGGGCTTCCTCCTCCACCTTCCGGGCGAGGTCCGTGGCGTGCCTGAGATCACGCGCGATCGGCACCCCGGGTGCGAAGTGGAGGCCCGGCCCCGTGTCCTCGATGCGGATGAGCCAGCGGTCGACATCGTTCTCCCGGGTCTCCGCCCAGGTCAGCCTGACGCCTCCCTTCTCGGTGTATCTCAAGGCGTTGAGCGCCAGGTTCTGCACGATCCGCTGCACCTTGGCCGCGTCGCCTTCCACGGGGAAGGTCTCCGGACCCTCCACCTTCAGATACAGGCCGCGCTGGTGTGCGAGGGGCTGCAGGGCCTCGCCGAGCGTCCGGAAAAGGACGGCGGCATCGAACGGCTCGACCACGCGCTGCTCGCGCCCCGCCTCCAGGCGCGCCAGGCTCATCAGGTCCTCCAGGAGCTGGTGCAGGGAGGAGACGCTGCTCTGCAGGATCGAGAAGGCCTTGGTGCGCAGGGGCTCCGGCGCCTTTTGATCCGCCAGGATGGACGTGGTCGTCGTGACGAGGCCGACGTTGCCGCGCAGGTCGTGGGCCGCCTCGCGCCACGACTCCGCCCGCCGACGATCGAGCTCCTTCAATCGCTCCAGGGCCTCCTTCAGGTCGCAGAGGTGTCCGGCCGCCTCGGCCTGCTGCAACCGGGCGTACTCCGCAACGCTCTCCGCGACCCCCTGGCCGCAGACCTCCGTCCACAGGCGCCGGGCGGCGGCCATCGTGTCCGGCTCCACGCCGGGGTGAGCCACCCCGTAGCGCTCCAGCTCTTCCAGCACGCAGACCTGCAGGTGGTGCCATTCACGGACCAGCTCGTGCAGGGAGTATCCCTGCTTCCAACGGTGCACCCCGTGCTCGATGACCCGTTCCTGCTCCTCCGACTCCAGGGCGGACTCGTCGAAGCCGGTGCTGCTCAACCGGTCCTCGAAGCTCTTCAGGACCTCGGGCATGAGGTCCCGGAAATGGGTGATGGAGAGGGAGGACGCGGTCTTCAGCTCGGGATCGTCCCCTACCGCCTTTTCCCAGGCTTCGATGAGCGCGTCGCGCCGCAGGGCAAGATAAGAGGCCAGCGTGGTCAACTGCTCGACGATGCTAGCGTGCGTGGTCATGGCCATCGGTAAAATCCCTGGTGCACGGCGCAACTCCACCGTGGGAACGGTGCGTAGTATACCCGTCCCGGGGGCCATCCCTCACCCCTTGCGCTACAAGAAAGAGGGGGTCGGAAAGACCCCCTCTTTCGTCCCCCGGGAGGGGTCCAAGCATAGTGTCAAGGTCTCAGAAGAAGCACAAGGAATGGCAGAAGCTGAGGGAGTTGCCTTCGCAACGGCAACAATCCATACAGTTGGGCGTCTGGTCGCAACGGCAGCATGCCCTTTCTATGGGTGTGCCAACGTTGCAGTTGACCTGGCACGCCGAGCACCACGTAGTGACGCCATTGCAGGAGACATGTCCTGGCTCACCGATGGAACAGTTGTGGTCTACCGCCGTGCAGTTGGCCGGGGTGGTGTTGTCTTCGCAGAAGACAGTGCCCCCCGACCAGCAGTTCGCCGTGGCATCGCAGAGGGCCATTGCCGTCGGTGGGCGCTTTTCTGCGGCGAAGAGCACCCGGCTCTGCTGCTGCGGAGCGCAGGAGCCGGTGCCCGCAGGCGAGCCCAGGATCGTGGCAAGGGCCTCGCGCGTCAGGGGGACCTGCTTCGGTGTCTGGGCGAAACCGGCGACCGAGACGAAGAGCAGGGCAAAGGCGACGACGCATGCTTTCCTCATCAGCCTCTCCTTCTATGTTGTGCCATTCCTTTGGCGCTCCGTATTCTACTTCCTTAAGCAGAGCGCCGCTGCCTGCGACTTTGGCGGAGCCCGGAGAGAGAGTCTCCAGCCTTTCCTGTAGGGGAGGGGATTGCCCAGGAAACTGGGCCATCCGCAGACCGCCACTGGCTACGGATGTCGGGTAGAGACGTCCCCAGTCCGCTGGCACAACCTTCCGGGTGTACAAGGTCGGGGCGTCTCTTGGCCTCAGGCACCACCCATACCAGGCGCCGTGGAGATCGTTGCCCGGTTTCACGCCTGTGGCACAGGCGTGGTGCTGGGGTAGACCCGCCTGCCGCGGGGAGACGCCCCGACCCTGTTCACCCGGCAGGTTCGTGCCAGCGGACTGGGGGCGTCTCTACGGCCTCTATGGTCTGGACGTGGGAGGCGTCAGCCTAACTGGACAGTATTGCGCTTTGTCCCCGGCAGGTATGCATCGTACCCGGCCCGTAGAACCCGTCCGCGGCGGGGGCGGCTTCTACCCGCAAGGTATCGCCCTCTACCCTGCGCGTATGCGGCGCAATCGGCGGTTGCGGGATCTCCCCGTGTGTTGTGAGCCGCCCCCGGCGCGCACGGCCCGCACGCCGCGGGGACGCCTCGTACCCGACGGGTAGGGCTCGTACCCGAAGCTCAGGACTTGCCCGCGCAAGTTGTGCCTCGTACGCGCAGAGTAGGGCTTCCTACCCTGCGCGTACGCCTCGCCCCCAAAGATCCAGACATATGTCCGACCGCTAGGTAGTTGAGTCGATCGTCAGGCG
>DATMER010000053.1:0-44349 GCA_035556715.1 Thermoanaerobaculia bacterium | reverse complement strand
GGTTGGAGACGCGAGGGCGCAGAGCATAGCCGTGGCAGCAAAGCCCATCGTGACGCGACTCCGGTCTTCGTCGCGTCAAAAAGGTTCAAGCCGTCGCGACCAGGTTCAAAGTCACGACAGCAAAGCCTTTCGGTGATGCGACGAAAGTCTTCGTCACGACATAAAAGCTCTGAGTCGCGACGTGAAAGGAAATTCTGACGCGATGAAGCTTATCCTCGCGTCAGAGAAGTCTTGTGTCGCGACAGAAAATCACCAGGTCGCATCAGGAAGGTTATGGTCGCGACAGGAAAGGAGTTGGCTGACGCGCCACAACCTTTCGTCGCGTCAAGAAGCCTTGCATCGCGTCAACAATGACTTTCGTCGCGACAGGAATTCTTTTTTTGACGTGACTATGCTTTGCGTCACGACAGAAAAGCGTTGAGTCGCGTCAAGAAAGTCGGAGTCACGACAACGAAGCCGGTGGCTGCTGTGGGAGAGTCCGACGCAGGATGCAGAAGTCTTTCGTCGCGACAGACACGCCGTAGCCGGGGCGGCGAAACCTGGAGTCGCGACTCGGGAGGGCTCCGGAGGTCCCCATAGGATCCGAAATCCTTCTCTGCTGAGGAGCACTACAATGAGATGCGCCTTGTTTGCGCCGCGGAGAAGAATGATGCGGAAGCGTTGGTCCTGGCTCGCCGTTAGCGTCCTGGTCCTCTCCGGAGGGCCGGCCCACGCCGCCACCGTGCTCGAACGGGTGGTGCAGATCGAGATCCGGCCGGATGGCTCGGTGATCGAGCGCGAGCGGTTGCGGGTGAAGCTCGACAACGACCGCGATTTCGCGTCGTGGTCGCCCTATCCGATCTTCCTGGACGAGAACCGGGAGCTCGAATCGCTCTCGGCCTCGGTCCACCGGCCGGACGGCAGGGTCGAGAACGTGGCGCGCAAGGCGCTGGACACCCATGAGATCGTGTCCTCCGGCGAGCTGCACAGCTCGCGCAAGGTCCGCTCGGTCAGCTTTCCCGCGGCGCCCGTGGGCTCGGTGCTCTCCCTCGATTATGAGGTCAAGGAGCGCCCCTACTTTCCGGCCGGGTTCGTGGTCCTTGGGTGGCCCTCCAGCCCGACCGAGTCGCTCCGCGTCGAAATCAAGGGCGGAGGAGCAGGGTGGCGCTGGCGCCTGGACGGCTCGCTCCCGGGCCTGGAGGTCAAAGAAACAGCCGGCGGGATCGAGATCACCGGCCGGTCGCTCCCCCGCCTGTCACCGCCCGACTACGCTCCGGCGTCGGCTTCCTGGGGCGCCACCCTGCGCTACGCGTGGGGGGACACCTCCGGGTGGGAGAAGGTGGGGAGCTGGTACGAGCGCCTGACCGCCGAGGTCCCCCGCGGCACGGAGCCGGTGCGCGCCAAGGCGCGGGAGCTGACCGCGGGCCTCTCCGACCGGCGCCAGAAGCTGGAGGCGCTCCTCGCCTTCGCCCGCAAGCAGGTGCGCTACGTGGCGGTCGAGGTCGGCATCGGCGGCTACCGTCCCCACACGCCCCAGGAGGTCCTGCAGCGCCGCTGGGGGGACTGCAAGGACAAGGCGTTCCTTCTCATCGACCTGTTGCGCGAGGCGGGCATCGAGGCCTGGCCGGTCCTGGTGCTGTCGGATGAGGGGAACCGGGTGGACCGCGACTTCCCGAACCCGTTCCAGTTCAACCACTTGATCGCGGCCGTCTCCCCCGAGGGCCTCGGGCTCACCGAGGCGGACCCGGTCTCCGGCGGCTATCTCTTCATCGATCCCACCCAGCCGGTGGGCGCTCTCTCGTGGCTCTCCCCCTCCACGCAGGACCAGGACGCCCTGGTGATCCGCGGCGGCCGGGGGGAGCTGGTGCGCACCCCGATCCGGCAGCAATCCGAAGGGCGGAAGCTGTCCGTGGATGTCTCTCTCTCCCCGTCGGGCGAGGCGTCGGGCGAGGCCCGGCTGGAGCTGCTGGGCACCGCCGGATGGGCGTACCTCGACATCCTGCAGACCCGCCGGCCGGAGGAGATCGACCGCATCGTGCTGGAGCGGCTCGGGGATCTGCTGCCCGGCATGAAGCTGGAGCAGCCGAAGCTCGCGGCGCACGACTCGGGCGTGCCCGCCGCCACCCTGAGCGCGAAGCTGCACCTGGTGCTGCCGCAGCCGTGGGAGCGGGGCTCGGTCCCCCAGCTCCTCGTGCCCACCCTGTCGAAGATGCCGGCGCCGGGAGTGCTCGATGGCCGCGAGCTGCCGGTGGTGGCGGACCCGTTCTCCACGCAGGTCACCTGGAGCGTGACCCTGCCGGAGGATGGCTGCCCCCCGGCCTCGGGCCAGGAGCTGACGGTGGAGAACGATCTCGGGAGCTTCCGCCAGTCGTTCAAGCTGGACGGCCGCAAGCTGACCCTGGAGCGCCGCTCGGAGCTGCGCCACCGCTGGATCGAGCCCGCGGCCTTCCCCGCGCTCAAGGAGATCGCGCTGGCCGAGCACCGGTCGGGCAAGCGGCGGCTGAGGGTGGAGTGTAATTGATCCCGTTCCCCCTCTCCCCAGCCCTCTCCCCCGTGCCGGGGGAGAGGGAGCCGGGGGGGCGTTCAACGAAATACTTTCCCAGGCGAGCCCACTCTCCGGTACAAGCATCGGAGGACCCATGAGATTCGCACGCACGCTCTTTTTCCTCGCCTTCTTCCTGCCGGCCCTGAGCGCCGCAGACGTCTTTCCACCCGTCACGGAGAAGGAGCGCTCGCTCACCTCGGTGCCGGGCGAGCCGAACGCTCCGGCGGCGTTCCTGTTCCGCAAGTCCGAGTTCCTGATGATGGGCTATGGCGCCGGCGGGCAGCAGCAGAGCTCGTCCCGGCTGCTGGTCCAGGAGAGGCTGAAGATCCTCACCGAGCAGGGCAAGGAGCTCGGAGAGGTCGCCGTGGCCCACTCCAGCGCCTCCCGGTTGAGCGGGTTCAAGGGCCGGACGGTGCTGCCGGATGGCCGGGTCCTCCCGCTGGGGGATGGAGCCAGGTTCCAGCGCAAGGCGTCCCGGCGCCGGAACCAGTCGGTGACCACGGTGGCCTTCCCGGGAATCGAGGTCGGCGCCATCCTCGACTACCAGTACGAGATCCGCTTCGACCATTTCTTCCTCCTGGAGCCCTGGTATCTCGCCGATGTCCTGCCCGTCCTCCACGCCGAGATCCTGTTCAAGATCCCGAGTGAGGTCCGGGCTCAGTCGTGGAGCCGCGATCCGCTCGAGGCCGGCATCAAGTCGGAGACCCGCCAGACCGCCACCGGCACCGAGATCCGGGTCTGGGCGGAGAACGTGCCGTCGGTCCCGGATGAGCCGTTCGGCTTTCCGTTCGCCGACCAGGCGACGATGATGATGATGCTGCCTCTGGGCTACAACAACGGCGTCTACGAGGTGAAGCTACTGGAAGACTGGGCGAGCGTCTGCAAGCTGCTGGACGAGATCTATGACAAGGCCCAGAGGAAGGACGGCGAGGCGGTGAAGAAGGCCCGCGAGCTCGCCACGGGTCCCGGGCCGCGGGAGAAAGCCGAGGCCCTCTACCGCTTCGTCCGCGACGGCATCGAGACGGTCGACCAGTCCGGCGTCTTCCTCGCCGAGGGCTCGACGGTGGACAAGACGCTGAAGCAGGGGCGCGGGGACTACGCGGACAAGGCCCTCCTCCTCCAGGCGATGCTCCGGGCCGTGAAGGTGGATGCCCGCCTGGTCTGGGCAGCCCATCGCTGGAACGGCCTGATCGATACCCGGGTCGCGAACCCTGCCATCTTCGACACCCTGCTGGTCGCCGTGGATCTCGGGGGCCAGCGCCACTACCTCGACCCGACGGACCGCGCCCTCGCCTTCGGACGCCTGCGCTACGGCTACGAGGGGATGCCGGCGCTGCTCTTCGACGCGAAGAAGCCCGAGCCGATCGTGCTGCCCGAGCTTCCGTTCGAGCAGAACAGCCGCCGTGCCCTAGTGGATCTTGCCCTCGACGCCGACGGCCGGCTCGCGGGCAAGGGCGAGGTCACCTTGACGGGCCACCACGCCTGGTCGCGGATCCATTGGCAAGCCGACGACGAGGCCACCTCGAAGGCCTGGGCGGACTGGCTCGGCGAGGAGTTCGAGGACTTCCAGGTCGAGGAGGTCCGGTTCGAGGAGAAGACCGAGGAGCAGACGGTGCGGGTCACCTGGTCGATGAAGCAGCGGGAAGAGGCCGTGCTCGGCGACGAGGCGTCGCTCTATCCGAGCCATCCGCTCGGACCGACGAAGCAGCCCTTCGTGCAGGACGTGTCCAAGCGGCGCTCTCCGGTGCTATTCCGGTTTCCGGACCGCGACGAAGTGGAGCTGCGGCTGCGCTGGCCCGAGGGCTGGAAGCTCGAGGCCCGGCCGAAGCCGGTGACCACCCGGAACCGTGCCGGAGACCTGTCAGTCGCTCTGGAGGTGGACGACGCAGGGCGCTCGCTGGTCTACCGGAGGCGCCTGGACATACCCAAGCGGCAGCTCGACACGACGCTGCAGTACGAGGATGCCCGGAAGCTCTTCAAGGCCACGGAGACCAGCGACGCGGAACCGCTGGGACTGGTCAGGAACTGATCCCTTCGTCCATGCGTCCAGTGCTGTTGCTTTGACGCGGATAAGCGAGCTGCGTAAAATCCTGCCCGTTCTGGAAGCGATTGCTCTTGCCCGTTGTCATCACTAACAGAAAGTTGGAGAATTCATGAAGAAGGCAGGCCTCCTTTCCCTCTTGTCGATGCTCCTTGTACCTGCGATGGGTCTTTGCGGCGGCGCCTGGGTGCCTCAGCCCGGGGACGGAGACGTCCAACTCGGTTTCAGCCGCAAGACCGCCAGCTCTTCCTGGGATACGGACGGCGAAACGTTCCGCAACCTCAACGGTCAGGGCCAGGTCAGCTACCACGACTTCCGTTACGCCTACCTGTCCGGCGAGATCGGGCTGCTGCGGCGCCTGTCGACCCGCTTCCTGGTCACCTACCTCGACGGCTTCGAGGGGCCGCACAACGACCTGGAACAGAACACGGGGATGTCGGACGCCTGGTTCGGCTTGAAGTATGCCGTCGCGGAAGGGAGCTGGCCCATGGCGGTCGGCGCCACGATGCGGACGGCCTACTTCTACGACCTGCCCGGCGCGTACAACCGCGCCCTCTTCGACTCCCAGGGACAGCGGCGGGGCGTCAGCCCCGAATGGCGGGGGCTGCTCAAGGAGGACTACTCGCTGACCTACTTGCTCAGCCACTCCTACCTGGAGGGGCGCGGCTGGATGAACTTCGAGACCGGCTACACCTGGCGCGCAGGCGCTCCCGCGGATCAGATCCCGGTCTCGGCCGAGGTCGGTTATCCGCTGCCCTTCCTGGGTGCCGCGGTCAAAGGCAGCCTGTATTACGTGCGCAGCCAGGGCAATGTTTCCCCCCGGCAGCTCGACGACCGCTTCGGCTCCGGCGCCGTCACCAACTTCAACGACGCGAGCATGGGGAGGCTCGGTGTCTCCTTCCTCGCGCCTCTCGACCGAAGCGGCAAGACCAACCTGGAGATCGGCTACAACCAGTGGGTCTGGGGCATCTCCGCCCGCCGCTACCGCGAGCCGTTTCTTTCGGTCGGTCGAAGCTTCTGAGGCTTCTTCATAGCGCCGCTCTCCAGGGGGGCGGCGTCGCCTCGGGCTCCGCCGTCTCCTCCTCGGGTGGCGTCTCGGCCGGTGTCGCGACTGGCTCCAGCCTCTCGGGAGGAGCGGGCTTCGGCGGCTCGATCGTCTCCGGCGTCGCTTCCGTCTCCGGCTCAGGCTCCACCTCCACTTGATCCGGGGTCGGGGTGGCGGCCGGGGGCAGGGTCATCGGCGGGCGCGGCTGGGCCGGCTGGATCAGGATGCTGCTCTCCTCCTCGATCTCGGCCTCGTCCTCGTCCACTTCGCTCCAGCCGTCCTCCGGCAGCGGCAGCGGCTCCGCCTCCAGGTCATCCGTGAGCGGCTCGGTGCCGTAGGGGAGCGCGTCGCCTTCGGGGACTCCGGGCTCCTGGCCATAGCCGTAGCCGAAGTTGGAGATCTCGATCCTCCCTTCGTCGTTCTGGTAGACGTTGTAGCCGTCGCCGAGCGGCTCGCCGGTATTCGGATCGTAGGCGGCATACTGGCCATAGCCCGGCCGGTGACGATGGCAACGCTCCGTAGGCGCCTGCCACTCGGGGAAGACCTCGTCCACGCGGTGCGGGCAGGCTTCGGTGGCGATCTGGCCCGTGGCCGGATCCACCGCCAGCGTCACGATCCCCCTGGGGGGGGTGAACGGCAGGTAGCCCTGGGGAGGACGGACCGAGGCGGTGAAGCGGCTCCAGATCGGCAGCGCGGCCCGCGCGCCGGACAACTGGGTGCGGGCGTTGTCGTCGTAGCCCACCCAGACGACCGAGACCCGGTCGGGCGAGTAGCCGGCGAACCAGTTGTCCCGCCGGTCGTTCGTCGTCCCGGTCTTCCCCGCCAGGTGGTCCCGGACGCCATGGCCGCGGGCGGCGCTCGCCGTGCCGCGCTCCATGGCGCCCTGGAGGATCGAGGTCACCAGGTAGGAGGCCTCGGCGGGCATCACCCGCCGCGGAGAGGGCAGGTCGTCCCCCAGGATCTCCTCGCCGAAGCGGTCGCGGAGCGCGGCCAGGCCGTGCAGCTCCGGCCGCGCCCCCTCGTTGGCGAAGGTCGCGTAGACCTGCGCCATCTCGTAAGGGGTGGCCTCGAAGGCGCCGAGCGCCAGCGAGGGCACGGGCTCGAACTCGGAGGTGAAGCCCATCTCCCGGGCCTGATCCACCACCCGGGAGAGCCCCACCTGGAGCGCCAGGCGCACCGTGGGGATGTTCAGGCTCTGCTCCAGGGCCGTGCGCACCGTCACCATGCCGCGGAAGCCGCGGTCGTAGTTCTGGGGCTTCCAGGCCAGCCCCTTGGCTTTCACCGTGATCGGCGAGTCCTTGATCAGCGACGCAGGGGAGGCCACCGCCTCCTCGAACGCCGCGGCGTAGACCACCGGCTTGAACGCGCTCCCCGCCTGCCGCCGCGCCCGGGTGACCCGGTCGAACTGGCTCAGCGAGTAGCTGCGGCCGCCCACATAGGCGAGGATGGCGCCGTCCCGCGGATCGACCGAGATGAGCGATCCCTGGAGCGGACCCTTGCTGCGGTTCCTCCGCTCCAGCTTCTCCATCTCGGCAAGGCCCTGGCGTATCGCCTTCTCCGCCTGCTTCTGGTCGCGCCAGCGCAGGGTGGCAAAGAGGACGTACCCCTGGTCCGGCAGATCGTCGATCCCGAAGCGCTTGTCCGCCTCCCGCGCGGCCAGCTCGGCGAAGTAGGGGGCGTGCGGACGGGCGTCGACGGTCTCGGGATTGACCCGCAGCGGCTCGGCCAGGGCCTGGCGGATCTGGTCCGGGGTGGCCCAGCCCAGCTCGCCGAGGCGCTGGAGCACCCAGTCGCGGCGCTCGACCGCCTTGCCGGGGTGCTGGGTGGGCAGGTAGTTGCCCGGCGCCTGGATCATGCCGGCCAGGGTGGCGGCCTCGGCCAGGGTGAGCTGCGACGGGTGCTTGCCGAAGTAGGCCCAGGAGGCTGCTCCGAGGCCGATCACGTTGGCCGGCCCGCTCTTGCCCCAGTAGATCTCGTTGAGGTACGCCTCCAGGATCCGCTCCTTGCTGAAGCGCGCCTCGACCATCACCGCGATCCAGGCCTCCTTGGCCTTGCGCACCAGCGACCGCTTGCTCGTCAGGTAGAGGTTCTTGACGAGCTGCTGGGTGATGGTGCTGCCCCCCTGCTGCAGCTCGCCGCCGCGGAAGTTGACCCACAGGGCACGGGCGATGCCGGTCGGCGACACGCCGGGGTGGGTGAAGAAGTTGTCGTCCTCGGCCGCGAGCACGGCCTGGGATACGTACTCGGGCATCTCCTCCAGGGTCACGGGGCGGCGCTCGGAGAGGTCCGGCCCATAGAAAGAGGCCAGGAGCGGCGGCTCCAGGGTGAGGCTTTCGGTCTTCTTGTCTTCCACGCTTAAGCCGCGCACCCGGCCGCCCCCGAGGGTGATCGCGGCCATGTGACCGCCGGCCTCGCCGTCGGGAGTGGGGAACCGCCGCAGGTGAACGATCACCCGGGGTCCCTCCCTGCGGTAGAAGCCCGCCAGCAGGGGCTGCTCGGGCGCTTTCTCGACGATTTCAGCCTTTTCAGCCTTCTCCTCGTCCTTACTGTCCTTACCGTCCGTGGCCTCCTTGGTGTCCTTTCTGTCCTTCTCTCTATACCCGGCCGCCCCGAGCTCGGCGATCAGCTCGGTTGCCGTGATCGGCATGCCCGGCTCCAGCCGGGTCGGAGTTACATAGAGCCGCGAAGGCTGCTTGAAAGGGGCCCTCGGAAACTGGCGCGAGAGGCTCCAGAAGTAGCCGGCGAAAATAAACCCGCCGAGGAAAAGCAGGGCAGCGGCGGTCAACCCGGCGATCACCGCCCGCCGCTGGCTCGGAGGCATGTCCGAGAGCCGCGGCCGGACGAATCGCGATGGCGCGTACAAGGGAGATTGCATCGGGAGCTCCGCTTCAGTTGATCCGTGAGGTGCTGCCTCCGGGGGTCCCCGCTGCTCCACGCTGGAGGGCCGGGCCGCTGATAAAGAGAGTCAAGGCAAGGCGTGTGCCAGTTTGGGCATACGAGTTGCAGCCGGGCCTTTGCACGGCCGGTGACGGTCGGGCACCTCAGGTGCGGAAGGAGGTTTGCGGCAATGGAAGAAGCGCTGACGTCCAGGAAGTGTGTGCCCTGCGAGACAGGGACCTCCGCTCTCAAGGGGATGGATCTGCGGCGGCTTTACGGCCAGCTCGACGGCTGGACCCTGGTCAACGAGCATCACCTCGAAAAGGAATTCCTCTTCAAGGACTTCCGGGAGGCGCTGGACTTCGTGAACCGGCTGGGGGAGGTCGCCGAGCAGGAGGGGCACCATCCCGACATCTTTCTCACCTGGGGCAAGGTGAAGGTCACCCTCTGGACCCACTCGGTCGGAGGGCTGAGCGAGAACGACTTCATCCTGGCGGCGAAGGCGGACGCGCTTCGCTGAGGTCGTCTGTTCCTCGAAGGAAGTAAAAGTTACCCGCCTGCCGGCTCCCAGCCCTCGAACTGGAGCTCCGGGTTTTTGCTCGCCCGGAGGAGATACGAGGTGATCTGTCGGACCAGCCGGGGGCTGGCCCGCTCGATCTCCACCGCCTGCTGAAAGGCGATCAGGGCGGCCATGGCCTCGCGGTGGATGTCCTGGGCGAGCAGAACGGGGAGCGCCTCCTCGGCGAGCCGGCGCACCTCGGCGGTCCGCCCCTGGCCCAGGTAGAGGGTCGCGAGGTCGAGGGTCACGACCGAGGCGTCGTAGCCCAGGCCCTGCTCGACGAAGCCGGCGCGGAGCTCCTGGAGCTTCCTCTCGGCCTCTTCGTCCTGCCCGAGCCCCATGGCGATCCGCGCCTCCAGCCAGCCGAGGCGCAGCCGGGTCCAGGGATCGGAGAACTGCTGATAGAGGTGGCGGAACCGGTCCAGGTAGGCCAGGGCCTCTCCGGAGCGTCCACAGTCGTTCAGGCACCAGGCGAAGTTGTGGTGCGCGACGAGGGCGAGCCGGGGCTCCTGCCCGGCGTTGATCAGGGCGACCCCCCGGGGGATCAGCTCGAGCCCGGGCTCGGGCTGGCCCGCGTACGCCAGGAACAGCCCTTTCGAGATCAGGGCCCGGCCCTGGCGGTGAGCGTCCCGGATGTCCTCGTAGATGTCGATGACGACGTCGAGCAGGCCGGCGGCCTCTTCCAGGCGCCCCAGGTCGGCGAGCAGGGAGGCCTTGAGGTCGAGGACCCTGGCCTCCTCCAGGGGATCGGCGGAACCTTCATCCGAGAGGTACTCGGCCACCGAGAGGGCCTCTTCCGCGCCGTGGAGATCGGAGTCGAGGCGGCGGGCGTTGCCGAGGTACGCCCACGCCCGTGCCCGGAAGTCCTGCACCACCGACCAGCCGTAGTGGACCGCGTCCAGGCGGTTGGCCACCTGGATCGCCAGCTCGGCCAGGTCGCGGGCCCGGCCGGGGTCCTCGAAGCCGGCTGAGAAGCTGCGCTCGATCAGCAGCTCGCAAACGGCGATCGTCCGGAAGCGGCCCCGCGACTCGAGCAGGACCTGCCGGTCCGGGGAGGGGATGGACAGCAGCGCCTCGACGAGCCCGGGCGCGGCAGCCTTCTCCCGGGAGATCGCGGCCGCCCGGTGCTCGAGCCGGCTGAGGATGCGGCTCCAGACCTGGTCCTCCTCCGCCCCGGCCCCCCTGGAGACAGGCTCGGCGGGCCGCGGCGGGTCTTGGAGCTGCCAGAGCAGGTCGTCCACCTTGCGCTGGCAGACGGGGCAGCCGGAGCGCAGGTGGTCCTCGATCCACTGACCCTCGGAGGAGGAGAGCGCGCCGCGGGAGAACCTCTCCAGGGTGTCGCGATCGGGGTGAAGGCGTTCTTGCATGGGGCTCCTCGTCGAAGGGACCGGCTGCGGGCGCGGCGGCTCCTAGAACTAAGTTGCTGCGAGAGCCAAAAAAAGGACACCGGAATCGAAAGTGACCCCGGTGTCCATCTCCGGCATCCCCAAGCCGTCCCAAGAAGACTGCTCAGCCGTTGCCGTACGGGCTGCCGTTGGGGTCCATGCCCCCTCTTGCGTAGCCGAACAGGCGGCTGAGCACTTTGTGGACGCTGCCGAGAAGCCCGCTCCGAGTGATCTCACCGAAGCCGCGCCAGCCGGTCTCCCGGGCGTGCGCCGGCGGGGCCAGCGAGGCCATGCCGGAAAAGACAAGCACGATGGCGATCCTCCTGATTCTCCGAGGTGACATGAAGAACCTCCTCCCTCGAGCAGGGCATCGCGGACGGCCACCGCGGCTGCCGGAGCCCGGCTCTATTCAAAAGGTGCGGGAACGCGAGTCCAGGTAGACTGAAAATTCTAAAACAGGAACCCATCTTCGGGTGGTCCTCTTTTTGCAGCAGCAGGAGTGTGCGAGAGGCGAGTACGACCAAGTGCTGAACAAGAGTTTCTGGATCGCAGGCTTCGAATGCTCCTGCCATAGAAGAAGTGACGGCAGGCGGCTCGACCTTTTGGCGGCTACCCGGCACGACCAGCTCGCCGCGTCCGACTACGCGCGGCTGCGGCAGGCGGGGATCGGGATGGCTCGGGACGGGGTGCGCTGGCACCTCGTGGAGCGCCATCCCGGCCGCTACGAATTCGGCAGCCTGCTCCCCATGGTAAGGGCGGCGCGGCACACCGGGATCCAGGTGATCTGGGACCTCTGCCACTACGGCTGGCCGGAGGGCCTCGACATCTTCCGTCCCGAGTTCGTGGACCGGTTCGCCGAGTATGCCCGGGCGGTGGCGCGCGTGATCGCGGCGGAGACGGACGAGCCGGCGGCCTACTGCCCCGTCAACGAGATCTCCTTCTGGTCCTGGGGCGGCGGGGACGTGGCCTACCTGAACCCCTTCGCCTCCGGCCGGGGGTTCGAGCTCAAGGCGCAGCTCGTGCGGGCGAGCCTGGCCGCTATCGACGCCATCTGGAGCGTGGATCCGCGGGCGCGGATCCTCCACGCGGAGCCGGCGATCCACATCCTGCCCAATCCGGACCTCGCGGCCCGGAAGGACGTGGAGGGGCATCGCCTGGCCCAGTTCCAGGCCTGGGACATGCTGGCGGGCCGCCTCTGGCCGCAGCTCGGCGGCGACGAGCGCTGCCTCGACGTCCTGGGCGTCAACTACTACCCGGCCAACCAGTGGCTGCTCGACGGCCCCACGGTCCGGCGGGACGATCCGCGGTACCGGCCCTTCCGCCAGATCCTGATGGAGGTCTGGGAGCGCTACGGCCGGCCCCTGATCGTGTCGGAGACCGGCGACCAGGGGGCGGAGCGCGCATCCTGGCTGCGCTACGTGGCGGAGGAGGTGCGGGCGGCCCGGAGCGCTGGCGTGCCGGTGGAGGGGATCTGCCTGTACCCGATCCTGGACTATCCCGGCTGGGACGACGACCGCCACTGCGAGACCGGACTCTGGAGCCTGGCGGGTCCCGACGGACACCGGGAGACCTGCGTTTCCCTGGCGCAGGAGCTGGAGCGCCAGGCCCGATTGATGCGGCCCATGCCGCCGAATTCACAGAGCCAGGCCCCGGACTTCGAGGGTGCCGGGGCCGAAGAAGAGGAAACCGAGCATGTTGCTTTCTGATGACCGATCCATTGCCGCGCGCGGCCTCGCCGGACGCGAGCCGAGGCCTGACCTCGTCTGCCTTTCCCACCTGCGCTGGGACTTCGTCTGGCAGCGCCCGCAGCACCTGATGAGCCGATTCGCCCGCGACCGCCGGGTGTTCTTCGTGGAAGAGCCGATCTGGGAGGACACCGAGCCGAGGCTGGAGGTGAGCGAGCGCCCCGGCGGCATCCGGCTCGCGGTCCCCCATCTCCCCCACGGGCTCTCTCCCAAGCAGGCCGAGGCGATGCAGAGCGAGATGCTGCGCGACCTTCTGGAGCAGCACGAGGTCACGGAATACGTCCTCTGGTACTACACCCCCATGGCCGTGCCGCTGGCCGAGGGGCTCGATCCCCTCGGCGTGGTCTACGACTGCATGGACGAGCTCTCCCTCTTCCGGGGCGCGCCGCCCGATCTGCTGGACCGCGAGGCAAAGCTCCTCGCCGCGGCCGACCTCGTGTTCACGGGCGGCCAGAGCCTCTACGAGGCCAAGCGCGAGCGCCACCCGCGGGTCCATCCCTTCCCGAGCAGCATCGAGGCCGAGCACTTCCGCCAGGCCCGCCAGGCTCGCCAGGAAGATACCGAGCCCGGCGACCAGGCCGCCCTGCCGCGCCCGCGCCTGGGCTACTTCGGGGTCATCGACGAGCGCATCGACCTCGACCTGATCGCGGCCCTGGCCGACGCCCGGCCGGAGTGGCAGATCGTCATGGTGGGCCCGGTGGTCAAGATCGACCCGGAGAGCCTGCCGCGCCGCGCCAACATCCACTACCTCGGCATGAAGGGCTATGCCGACCTGCCGTCCTACCTGGCCGGCTGGGACGTGGCGCTGATGCCCTTCGCGCAGAACGAGTCGACCCGCTTCATCAGCCCGACCAAGACCCCGGAGTACCTCGCGGGGGGCCGGCCGGTGGTGTCGACGCCGATCCGCGACGTGGTCAAGCCCTATGGCGAAGAAGGGCTGGTGGAGATCGCCGACGGCCCCGAGGAGCTCGTGGCCGCGGTGGAGCGCGCCCTGCAGGGTTATGACGAGGGGTGGCTGGCCCGGGTGGACGAGTTCCTGTCGCACGGCTCGTGGAGCCGCACGTGGCAGCAGATGTCCGATCTGATCGACGCGGCCATCGCCTCGCGCCGTGGCCTGCCCGTTCTTTGAATTTTTCGTTGACTTCCAAACATCGCTCCAAAACTTGCGCTGTTGGACAACCTTGGAAAGGAGCCGGTTCGATGTTCGACTATCTGATTGTCGGTGCGGGATACGCGGGGAGCGTGCTGGCCGAGAGGCTGGCGCGCGGCTCGGGGAAGAAAGTCCTCCTCGTCGACCGCCGACCCCACATCGGAGGGAACGCCTACGACTGCTATGACGACGCGGGGATCCTGATCCACAAGTACGGTCCCCACATCTTCCACACCAACTCGCGGGAGGTCTTCGAGTACCTCTCCGGCTTCACGGAATGGCGTCCCTACGAGCACCGGGTGCTGGCGAGCGTGGACGGCCAGCTCGTGCCGATCCCGATCAACCTGGACACCATCAACCAGCTTTACGGGCTCAAGCTCAACAGCATGGAGGTGGAGAGCTTCTTCGCCACGATGGCCGAGCCCCGGGAGGCCATCCGCACCTCCGAGGACGTGGTTGTCTCGCGCGTCGGCCGCGAGCTCTACGAGAAGTTCTTCCGCGGCTACACCCGCAAGCAGTGGGGACTCGACCCGTCGCAGCTCGACGCCATGGTGACCTCGCGGGTGCCGGTGCGCATCAACCGAGACGACCGCTACTTCACCGACACCTACCAGGCCATGCCGCAGCGGGGCTACACCCGGATGTTCGAGAACATGCTCGATCATCCCAACATCAAGATCCTGCTCAACTGCGACTACCGGGAAATCAAGGATGAAGTCGCCTACGACAAGCTGATCTTCACCGGGCCGGTGGACGAGTACTTCGGCCACCGCTACGGCAAGCTGCCGTACCGCTCGCTCCGCTTCGATTTCCGGACGGTGAACCAGGAATGGGCACAGCCGGTGGCCGTGGTCAACTACCCCAACGAGCACCTCTACACCCGGGTGACGGAGTTCAAGCGCCTCACCGGCCAGGAGCACCCGACCAAGAGCACCCTGGTCTACGAGGTTCCGCAGGCGGAGGGGGACCCGTACTACCCCGTACCGCGGACCGAGAACGCCGAGCTCTACAAGAAGTACCAGGCGCTGGCCGAGGCCACGCCGGACGTGCTCTTCGTCGGCCGGCTGGCCACGTACAAGTACTACAACATGGACCAGGTGGTGGGGCAGGCGCTCTCGGTCTACGCGCGCCTGGCCGGGCAGAAGCGTTCCGAGGCGACCCGGGCGACCCTGAGTGTGTCGAGGAACGTGCGGCGGCGCGAGGATGTGGTCGAGGTTGCCGAGAGGGCGCAGGCGGCGGGGCGCGGGGCCTGAAAAGGCGAAGGGGACCGGTTTCCCGGTCCCCTCGTTTTCTTGGCGCGCGCGGCGGGTGCTGCGAGCTGCCGCGGTCAAAGGAAGGTTGGTGCCGCAGGGCGTGACTTCCGCCATGGGGACTCCAAAAACCGACGGCGGACGCTCGCCGGCGGGTCCCCGGAAGGCCTGCCTCGGTCGCCTCGGGCGCGACCTCGATTGGGGACTATACGCCATTTGGCATATTTATGGAAGAGCCAGGGCGTGACAGCTTTGCGAAGGGTTCCCTTTCCCCACCTGATACAGTCGCTGCCATGGAAGCGCGCTCCGCGGCCCGGTTCCGCCGCCTGCGGGAGTGGTTCCGCTCCCTGGACTTCACGCTGGCCCGGCGCTTCGGCCTCGCCACGCGCGAGGACCGTCTCTTCTTCTTCCTCATCGTCCTGGTGGGCGTGGTCGCCGGCCTGCTCGGCGCCCTCGTCCAGGCCCTGATCCACCTGTTTCAGAGCGTTCTCTGGCTGTCGCCCGAGGGGATCCTGGGGGCCGTCCAGGAGGTGCCGCGCTGGCGGGTGGTGGCCGTGCTCTCCTTCGGCGGCCTGCTCGTGGGGCTGGTCGGCTGGGCTACCCGCCAGCCGGTGGGGGGCGGCGGCATGGCCGCGATGATCGAGGCGGTGGCGCTGTCCGGCGGCCGTGTGCCGCCCAAGCCGGTGCTGGCGAACGCGCTCGCCGCCATCGCGACCGTTGGCAGCGGCGGCTCCCTGGGGCGCGAGGGTCCGCTGATCCGCCTGGGCGCCATGATCTCCTCCTGGCTCGGCTCGCGGCTGGGCATGCAGCCGCACCGCCTCAAGGTCCTGGTGGGGTGCGGAGCCGCGGCCGGTCTCGCCGCGGCCTACAACATCCCGGTGGGTGGAGCGCTCTTCGCCATGGAGGTGGTCCTGGGCAACTTCGCCCTGGACATCTTCGGCCCCATCGTCGTCTCCTCGGTGATCTCCACCCTGATCTCGCGCGCGATCGCCGGCAACGTCCACCTCTACGCCGCGCCCGGCTATACCCTGGTGAGCACCTGGGAGCTCGTTCCATACGCCGGTCTGGGCGTGATCTGCGGCCTGGCCTCGGTCCTCTTCGTGCTCGGGGTGCGGCTCGGCCGGCGCTCGTTCCGGGCGATGCGCTTCCTGCCCGAGCCGCTGAAGCCGGTCGTGGGCATGACCCTGGTCGGACTGCTGGCGCTCTGGGTGCCGCACGTGCTCGGAGGAGGGACCGACGTCATCAACATGGCCCTCACGGGCCAGCTCAAACTTCCGGACCGGCTGCCGCTGCCCGAGCAGTTCACGATCCTTTTCCTCCTGGGGCTGGCGTTCGCCAAGCTGCTGGCCACGGCGATCACCACGGGCTGCGGCGGCGCGGGCGGGCTTTTCACCCCGTCGCTGTTCTTCGGCGCCCTGGTCGGGGGGGCCTACGGCTTCTGGGTGCACGACCTGTGGCCCGAGGTCGCCTCCTCCTACGGCGCCTACGCGGCGGTGGGCATGGCTGCGATCGCCGCGGGAACGAGCCACGCGCCGATCAGCGCGATCCTGATCGTCTTCGAGTTCACGGGCAACTACGACCTCATCCTGCCGCTGATGGTCGCCTCGATCATCTCGAGCTTCCTGTCGCGCCGGCTCCGGCGCTACTCGATCTACACCGAGGCCTTGCGGCACAAGGGGATCGAGCTGCCGTGGCGGATGGAGGAGGCGGTGCTCGCCGGCCTCACCGTGGAGACCCTGCTGGAGGAGGACCACGACCTCCTGCGGCCGGGGGACCCCTACGGCAAGGTGGTGGAGAAGTTTCTCTCCACCCGCCGCCAGCGCCTGTTCGTGGTGGACAAGGACGGCAGGCTCCTGGGAGCCATTTCGCTGCACGATATCAAGCACATGCTGGATAATCCGGACACCCTGGCCGCGGTGGTGGCGCTCGACCTGATGGCGCCGGTGGAGAAGGTGATCCGCAGCGACGAGCGGCTGCACCGGGCCACGGAGTACTTCGCCCAGAGCGACTTCGAGCGGCTGCCGGTAGTGGACGCGGACGGGCGGTATCTGGGGGTGCTCGGCAAGCGGGACCTGCTGGCGGTCTATGCCCAGGAGGTGCTCGGGAGGCCGGCACTCCTGGCGACGTTCGTCTCCAGCAAGGGGGAGCAGACGAGCCGGGACTACGTCCACCTGCCGCCGGACTTCTCGGTGCGCCTGGTTCCGGTGCCCGAGGTCCTGGTCGGCAAGACCCTGGCGGAAGCGAAGCTGCCCCAGACCCTCGGAGCCCGCGTGCTGGAGATCCGCCGCCGCTCGCGAACCGGGGATGAGGCGGTGATCCCTGCGGGCGACACGGTCTTCCAGGAGGGCGACCAGTTCATCCTGGTCGGCCCCACCGCCACGGTGGAGGCGCTGGCGGAAGGCAAGCTGACTTTGCCGGAGGAGGCGGCTGTCGAGGCATGAGCGAGGACGATCGCCGCCTGCTCGAGCGGCTTTCGGTGCCGGCCGGGCTCTGCGCGACCTGCGAGCACCTGCGCCTGCTGGCCTCCTCGCGAAGCGTGTTCGTGCGATGCGGTCTGGCGGAGGTGGACCCCGCCTTCCTGCGCTACCCGCCGATCCCGGTGGTGGCGTGCCGGGGCTATCGGCGGATTAAATGATGTCGCGACCGGGCCCTTTTCTGTCGCGACGATAGACCAAGTGGCAGCCCTCGAAATCTGACATTGGCGGCGTTGCAGGGCGCCTTCCATGCGGGTGCGGTCGAACCAGTGCCCCGCACGGGCTCGCCGCACTGCCCGCAGAACTTCATGCCGGGCGGGTTATCGAACTGGCATTGCGATCCGGGATATCGGACGAGTCTGCATCAGCCTTCGGCCGCGGCGCGGGCATCGTGGCCCGGAGCCGGTCCGTGAACTCCTTCGGCATCGAGCCCACCCATTTCTCCCGGATGATCCCGTCCTCGACGAGGACGGCCGTGGGGGTGGTGTTGCGCGACAGCCGGGTGGCGACCCAGGGGCTGATCGCGACCAGCGGGAAGCGGGCGCCGACCCGGGCCCGGTAGCCCTCCAACTCGGCGTCGGGAAGCGTGACGACGCCTTGGACCGAGGGCAGGTCCGGCAGCGCGTGGAGCGTGTTGAGGACCTTCATCCACCTCAGGCAGTGCGGACAGGTCTCCCCCAGGAACACGACCAGCGTCTCCCCCTCTCCGGCGGGAAGCACCGCGCCCGCCGGCAGCCAGTCCGGCCGCCAGCGGCGCCCCGCCCGTATGGGGCTCAGCTCGAAGAAAGCCTGCTTGTGCCGGGCCGAGTAGCGAAGCAGCCCGAGGGCCATCCCGCCGGCTCCCAGCCCTGTCAGGAGGACCGCGGCGCCCCGCCACCCCCGGGACTCGGCCGCGGGGATGCCCGACCACCAGGAGAACCCCAGAAGGGCCGCGTAGCCGGCGTCGAGGAGCAAGCTCTGCAACGGAGAGAAGGTGAAGACGCCGTTGTAGCAGCCGCAGTCCGCGGTCCGCCCCGTGGCCGTGCTCCAGTAGCCCAGAGAGGCCAGCGCCAGCAGCAGGATCATCGCCGCGGGGATCAGGACGGCGGGCCAGAGGCGCAGCAGCAGGGCCGCGCCCAGCCCCGCCTGCAGCACGATCACCACGGCCGCGGCCGGCACGAGCAGGCGCTCGTCCAGCAGGCGGAGGTTCTTGAGGTGGCTCACGAAAAAGGCCGGCTCCATCGCCTTGGCGATGCCCGCGAAGGTGAGCACCGCTCCCACGAGGACGAGGCCGAGATGAGCGAGAACGGAGAGCGTCACGGCTGGAATCCTCGCACATTTCCGCGGCTCCGCCGCCACCGGGCCTTGAGCCTCTCCGCCGCTTCGCGAAAGGCCGCAAGGAAGAGGCCGTAGGGCCTTTTCGACCGCGGCGAGGTTCTCCTCGCCCGCGAGGAAGAGACCGACTCCAAAAAATTGGCGCCGAGCGCCCCTGAATCCAATTTGTAGGAGCCGAGCTCGATTTCAAGCGCTCGAAGTCTTCCGCGAGGCGCCAGATTCGAATCGAAAGCGCTGGAAGTCTCGTCGAGGGCTCCGAATTCCAATCGAGCGCGCTCGAAGACGGGCCTTGAAATCCAATCCGAAGCCTGCCTCGGCGTCAGAAATCGGTGGTTTCCGCACCGAAAAGCCTGAAATTGGAGACAGGAGAGCTGTACCGGCATCGTCAGGGATTTCGCTAGGAAATCCCCTCGATGAACCGGTCGAGCGCCCGGCAGAAGGCGGCGGGGGCTTCGGCGTGGGGGAGGGCTCCGGCGGTCTCGAAGACCTCGAGCTCGGCGGTGTGGGGCAGGTGGTGCAGCCAGCGGTCGGCGTCCTCGACCCGGGGCGCGGACGATTGGCGGCCCCAGGCGATCCAGACCGGGAGGCCGATCTCCGGCAGGGTCCCGGCCACGGCGTTCCGGAGGTCGCCCCCCACGTAGGCGGCGAGCGCTGCCCGGGAGCGCGGCATGTGGCTCGCCCGGTAGTGATGGTCGAGCAGCGCCGCGTCCACCCGCTCGGGCGCGGCGTAGACCTCCTTGCGCAGGTGGTGGGTGATGGCCGAGCGGCTGGTCAGGAGGTCCAGGACCGTGTCCCGCAGAACCGGCACCCGCAGCAGACTGCCCAGGAAGGCCTGCCCGGCGCCGTCCCCATCTTCCAACCCGACGGGGCAGACCAGGCCCAGGGCCCGCAGCCGTCCGGGATGCTCCGCCGCGATCCGCGCCGCGTAAGCCGCCGTCAGCCCCGAGGCAATCAGAATGGCCGGCTCCCGCACCACCCCGGAGAGGAAGCCCTCGATCGCCTTCACGTAGACGGCGGGCGTCCAGGCGCTGCCGGAGGGCGCAGCAGAGCGCCCCCAGCCGGGGAGGTCCGGCGCGTAGACCAGGTAGCGCTCGGCGAGCCGCTCGGCCGAGGCGCGCCACTCGTTGGCATCGTGCCCCGGACCGAACGAGTGCAGCAGGACGATCGGCGGCCGCTCCCCCCGTACCCCGAGCTCCTGGAAGACGATCTCCCCCTGCCGGCCCGAGTAGCGGTGCGCCCGGCCCCAGCGCGGCGACTGCGGCGGCTCCGCCCGCCGCCGGATCACCGCGCTCGTGATGGCCGGCACCCCCACCGCAGCCCCCGCCAGCAGGAGCCCCTTCACCAGGGGTCCGATCCTGCGCCGCCGTTGTGGGTACGAGTTCCTGATCCTGCCCGAAGTCCCGCGCATCGTTTCCTCCCGCAACTCTGAGCCGAAGGATAGCACCTCCGGAGCCCCCTCTCCCCCGCACGGGGGAGAGGGCTGGGGAGAGGGGAACGGGAACAGGCTATCAGGCTATAATCGCCGCGCGTTCACGATTCCGGGGGTGCTTCCATGCCTGTCCGTCCCATCGTCCGGCTCGGCCATCCCGCTCTGCGGAAGCCCGCCCAGCCCGCCGCACCGGAGCGGATCCGCGAGGCCGAGCTCCAGCAGCTCATCGAAGACATGGTGGAGACCATGCGCGAAGCTGCGGGCGTGGGCCTGGCCGCCCCGCAGATCGGCATCGAGCTCCAGGTCTTCATCTACGCCGCCGAGGGCCACCCCGAGCGCCATCCGGACATCCCGCTCCACGTCGTCATCAACCCCATGATCACCCCGCACCACAGGGAGCTGGTCTACGACTGGGAGGGGTGCCTGTCGATCCCCGACCTCCGGGGCATGGTGCCGCGCCAGCTCGCAGTGCGCGTCCAGGGCCTCGACCGCGACGGGCGGCGGCTGGACTACGTCGCCAGCGACTTCGAGGCCCGCATCGTCCAGCACGAGTACGACCATCTGAACGGCATCGTCTTCCTCGACCGCATGCGCGACCTCCGGACCCTCGGCTACACCGAGGAGTGGAACGAGTACATGCACGGCGAGGAGGGGTGGGATGTCGACGACACCGCGATCGGCTGAGCGGTGGCCCGCGAGCTGCTGATCGTCTGGGCGGGCCGGCACCACCGTTCGAGCTGGGAAGAGATCTGCTCCACCTACCGCCGCCGCATCTCTCACATGGCGACGATCCGCGACCTCCCCGTCCGCGCCAAGGCTGCCTCCGAGGACCCCCAGCGGATGCGGATCGAGGGGCAGGCCCTCCTGGCCGCCCTCCCCCGTCCGTCATGGCCCATCGCTCTCGACAGCCGCGGCGAGATTGTCGATTCCACGCAACTGGCGGAGCGTCTCTCCCGTATCAAGGCCGAATGGCCGCATCCCGTGGCCTTCCTCATCGGTTCCGACCTCGGGCTCGACAAGGCGGCGCTCGACGAGGCGCGGTGGGTCCTGTCGCTGGGCCGGCTGACCCTCTCGCACGAACTGGCACGTGTCGTGCTGTACGAGCAGCTCTACCGCACGCTCACGATCGAGGCCGGAATGAGCTATCATCGCGAGCCGCTCTGATTTGGTAACGTGTACTTGAAGAAGCGTTGAAAGGAGACAGCAAGCGTGGCCAAGACACAAAAGGCCAAGACGGCCTCCGCTCCGGCTCAGCAGGCCCCCCAGGACCAGAGCCAGTTCGAGGGTCTCCGCACCCGCCTCCTCGAGCAGCGGCGCGAGATGTACGACCTGTACAACCAGGACATACGCGCCGGCCAGGAATCAGCGGACGACGGGACCGAGGACATCGTGGACCGGGCGAACAACCACTACAACCGGGAGCTGATGTTCTCGCTCTCGGACGGTGAACGGCAGCGGCTGCTCCAGATCGAGGACGCCCTCCGGCGCATGGATGCGGGGAGCTACGGCCGCTGCAGCAACTGCGGCGGGCCGATCAACCCGAAGCGGCTGGACGCGGTGCCCTGGACGCGCTTCTGCATCGACTGCCAGGAGCTCGTCGAGCGCGGCATGCTCGAGGCCGAGGCCTAGGGCAGCCAGATCGGCTCTCTTTCGAGGGGACCGTCCGCGAGGGCGGCCTCCTCTTGTCGTATCGGGAATGACCTCAACCGTCGAAAGCTTCCTCGCCCGGCTGGGACGCAGCGGTCCCCAGGTCTGCCTGGTCCACGGCGACCTCGTGCTCGCCGAGCCCGCCGCCGTCCGGGCCGCCGAAGCGCTCGGTATCGCCCACGGTATTGCCCACAGTCTCGCCAGGGACCACGTCGAGGTCCACCGCCACCCGCCGTCCCTTGCTCCCATCCTTCAGGACCTCCGAACCTACTCCCTCTTCGGCGGCGCCAAGGTGCTTCTTGCCGTGGACACGGCCGTGTTCGCGGACCGCAACGCCGCGGCCGGTCTCATCGACGAGGCGGCGGAGGTCCTGCCTCTGACCTCTCCCAGCCTCGGAACCCGGGAGAGGCAGGCTGCTTCCAGGCTGGTCCAGGCGCTCCACCTCTTCGATGCCGACCCCGGCTCCGGACCGCCCGACCGGGTGCTGTCCAGCCTGCCGGCGTGGGCTTTCGAGGGGGACCGCCGGGCGCGCGGCGGAAGGGCCCGGGGCAAGAAGCAGGTGGAGGAGCTGCGCACCGGGCTGGCCGCGCTCCTCGAAGCCGCGGTGCGGGAGGAGATCCAGGGGATCGGCGAGGGGGACCTCGCCCAGCTCGCGGATGCGGTGCGGGGAGGCCTGCCCGATGGGCACGTCCTGGTCCTGGCCGAGCGCAGCGTGGCGCTGGACAACCCTGTGGTCCGGCTCCTGGAGGAGCGCGGCGGGGTGCTGTCCGTGGGGAGCGTGGAGTCCGAGCGCGGGGGCTGGCAGGGTCTCGACCCGATCGCCGAGGAGCTGGAGCGCCAGACCGGGGTCGGGATCGCCTCGGACGCCCTCTCCGAGCTGGCCCGCCGCACCCTCCGTCAGGAGGGAGAAGGCCGGAAAGGGGGAGGGAAGGGGATCGACGCCGACTCCACGGCCCGTCTCGCCGGCGAATACCGCAAGCTGGCCAACCTGGCCCAGGGAGCGGGGGAGAAGCGGATCACCCGCAAGCTGGTGGAGCAGAACGTGGAGGACCGGGGGGAGGAGGACGTCTGGCAGCTCCTCGACGCCGTGGCCACCGGCCGCGCGGCCGAGGCCCTGGACCGCCTGCGCCGGCTCCTGACCTCCGCGGAAGACCCGCTTGCCGCACGCCTGACCTTTTTCTCCCTGTTCTCTTCCTTTTGCCGGCAGCTCACCGTGATCCGCGGCATGATGCGCGCCGCCCGGGTTCAGCCCGGCGAGTCCAATTTCGGCCGCTTCCGCGACCGTCTGGCCCCGGCGCTCCAGGGGGAGCTGCCTGGCGGCGGCAAGAACCCGCTCGCCGGCCTCCACCCCTTCCGCCTCCACCGCGCCTACCTGGCCGCGTCGCGCCTGCCCGAGCCCATGCTGGCCCGTCTGCCTTCGGACGTCCTCGAGACCGAGCTGCAGCTCAAGGGCGAGAGCGGCGAGGCGGATGCGGCGCTGGCGGACCTGGTGGCCCGGATCGCAACGGCCGGGCGGTAAGGTTCAGCCCTCCTCCTTTCCCTCCCCCCACTCCCCGTGCTTCCCGCCTCCCCGCCACTCGGGGTCGCGGCGCCCGAACACGTCAAGATGGCGCGGGACCTCCAGGAGGGTGCGAGTCATGTCCGGTTCGCACACCTCGTTCTCGCACTCGTAGGTGTAGACATTCCAGTCCTCCCGGCGGCTGTACCCGCTGAGAGTCTGGTACGTATTGCAATGTCCGCATTTGATCGATATGTTCCGGATATCTATGTCGTCGCTCATGCAGGACGGCCTCCCCTTTGGAATCAACATCATCCCACGTGTGGTCCACGATTTGCACCAATCCCGGACGCTATGAGACGCAGCCGCCCAGCCCCTGAGCTCCTTCTCCTTTTGCCGCTCCTGGCCATGCTGGCAGTCCAGCCGTCCCGGGCGCAGGAGGAGGCCACTCCGACGTTCGAGGAGGAGGTCTCGGTCGGATACGTCCTGGTGCCGCTGGTAGTGCGGTCGGGAGCGGGGTACGCAGACCGCCTGGACGAGGACGACTTCCGGCTCCTGGTCGACGGCAAGCCGGTGAAGATCGACAGCTTCGAGCGGCGGGCCGACGCACCGGCGAGCATCGTCTTCCTGCAGGACCTCTCCGGCAGCATGGAGGGGACGAGCCTGGATGCGAGCCGGCAGGCCGTCCGGTTCTTCCTGGACAAATCCCTGCAGGGGGACGAGTTCGCCATTGCCACCTTCGCGAGCGACGCCGGCCAGGTCGAGGTGCCCTACACCTCGGAGATGTCGGTGCTGCGAGAGTCGGTGGCGAGCTGGAAGGCGTGGGGCACGACGGCTCTCCACGACGCGGTGGCATGGGTGCCGGACATCTCGGCCGAGGGCCGCAACCCGAAGCGGTTCGCGGTCCTCATCACGGACGGGATCGACAATGCCAGCAAGTTCACACCGGAGCAGGCCCGGGACATCGTGCGGCAGGCCCAGCTCCCGGTCTATGTGATCGGGCTCGGGACCGGCAACCCGTACGAGCTCTCGGGCACCGGCGACAAGATGTTCCGGTACGCGGACGTGCTCAACCTGCTGGCGTCCGTCTCGGGGGGGCGCTACTACGCCATCTCGAACCTGGACGACCTGCAGGAGGCCCTGGCCGCCATTCACAACGACCTCCGGCACCAGTACGTGCTCGGCTTCGCGACGGGAGAGGGCACGTCCCGCCTGCGCGACGTCAAGGTGGAGGTCAGGTCGGGAGACCGCACCGTGCTGTTCCGGCGCGGGTACAAGGGGCCGCCGCCGGCCGGCGGCTGATTTCGACGAACGTTTTCTCCAACCGAGCCGCCTTCTCTACACGGGAATCCGGCTCTCAATGACAGCCAAGGAGGACTCACATGCGCAACAAGCTGTGGATGGTCGCTCTGGCACTGATCGTGGCCGTTTCGGTCACGGGATGCGCGACGAAGAAGTATGTCCGTGAAGAGACGGGCGCCGTGGGGACACGGGTCGACGAGGTGTCAGGGCAGGTCGAGGAGGCGCAGACCCGTCTCGACACGCAAGAGCAGAGGATTGGCGAGACCTCGAAGACGGCCCAGGAGGCGTTGCAGCGCGCCATGGAGGCGGGCAAGCTCGCCGAGGGCAAGCTGCTCTACGAGACGGTCCTGACCGACGAGAAGGTCAAGTTCGGCTTCGACACCTCCGACCTCTCGCCGGAGGCCGAGGCGGCTCTCGACACGTTCGCGTCGGAGCTGAAGAACCAGAACGCCAGCGTCTACATCGAGATCCAGGGACACACGGACAGTGTCGGCTCCGAGAAGTACAACGAGGAGCTCGGCCTGCTGCGGGCCGAGGCGGTGCGCCGGTACCTGAGCCAGAAGCACCAGCTCCCGCTGCACCGGATCAACGTGATCTCCTACGGTGAGACGGCCTCCCAGGCCGACAACAGCACCCGCGAGGGACGGTCCCAGAACCGCCGCGTCGCGCTGGTGGTGCTCAGGTAGGAAGGATAGTCAAAACCGGAACGCGGCGGCCTCCGGGCCGCCGCACCTCCCTCCTCACACTCCCGCTTCTTTGAGGACCTTGCGCACGGTGGCGCCGTCGGCGACGCCGGTGTGGAAGAAGGTGACCTTGCCCTTCTTGGAGACCTTGTCCTCGGGATCGAGGAGGACCGGGTAGGGGATCGGCTTGTTCTTCAGGAAGGAGCGCACCGGAACGTGGCACCTCCTCCGCACCTCCTTCAGCACCTTCTCCTCGCGATTTTCGGGAAGGAGACGACGCTCTGCCAGACAGACACAGAAGACGGCGAGACGCCATCTCCTTGTCACGATACATTCAAGTTGCTTATAGTCGACAGGGCTACATAGCCCCGGCGTTTCAGGATGGCTGCCGGAGGAGGTCCGCATGCAGGGCTGGCTTCAGGATTTCAGGCAGGCGCTCCGCAGAATAGCCAAAGCTTCCGGGCCGAGCACCGTCATCATTCTTACCTTGGGCCTGGGGATTGGAGCCAGCACCGCAATCCTGAGTCTTTTTGAGCAGATCCTTCTTCGGCCGTTGCCATTCCCGGAAGCGGAGCGGATTGTCAGTCTTTGGGAAGTGCAGTTGGCGAACAACTCTCTGCGGATAAGGGCTTCGCTACCTAATTTTCTCGACTGGGCCAACCAAGGGCAGGAGACGTTCGAGTCCCTCGCCGCTTATCAAGACGGACTGGGCTTCAGTATGACCCAGGAGGAAGGACCGGAACGATTGCCGGGCGCGGCGGTGACCAGCTCCTTTTTTTCGGTGCTCGGGGTCGAGCCGATCAGAGGCAGAACCTTCTTGCCAAGCGAGGGGAAGAACGGCGAGGCGGTAGTCGTGCTGAGCCACGATCTGTGGCTGCGCCATTTTGGCGGGGAGCCGGGATTAGTCGGTCGAGCTGTTCCCGTCAACGGTCGGAATCACCTGGTGGTGGGAATCATGCCTCCCGGCCTCCATTTCCCCGGCGAGTCGATGCTGTGGACCCCCCTTCCCCCCGACCGCTGGACCCGGCCCAGGACTTCGCATTTCCTGAAGGTTCTGGGCCGCCTGCGTCCCGACGTCTCGGTCGTGCAGGCGCGCAGCCGAATGAATGGGATCGCCGCCCGCCTGGCCGAGCAGTACCCGGACAGCAACAAGGTCTTCGGAATCAGCCTCCTTCCGCTGCACCAGGACCTCGCCGGCGAGGTGCGGCCGGCACTCCTGGCTCTGCTTGGCGCCGTAGGGCTTGTGCTGCTCATCGCGTGCGTCAACGTAGCCAACCTGGAGCTTGCCCGCGCCGGGGCGCGGCAGACCGAGATCGCGGTCCGGGTGGCTCTCGGGGCCAGCCGACTGCGCCTGGTTCGCCAGTGCCTCGCCGAGAGTCTGCTACTGGCAGCCGGCGGCGGGATTGTCGGACTTTGCCTGGCAGCCGGCGCCCTCGAAGGTCTCTCGGCGAGATCCCCTGTCGAGTTCCCCCAGCAGGAAAACATCGGGCTTGATATCCGCGTTCTCGGAATCAATCTGACCCTGGTTCTGCTCACCGGCCTGCTCATCGGGTTGTTTCCTGCATTGAGGATGTCGAAGCCCTCCTTCGAATCGCTGCGGGCAGGCCGGCACGGAGACTCGGATGGGCGTTCCGCCAGGCTTCTCCGGAGCGGCCTTGTTGTTGCCGAGATGGCCCTGGCCTTGATCCTGCTGACGGGCGCCGGGTTGTTGATCCGCAGCTTCGCCAGCCTCACCCGGGTGGATCCGGGGTTCAGGCCGCACAATGCGCTGGTCTTTCGCCTCTCGCTCCCTGCCACAAAATATGCGGAGCAGTACCAGGTTGCCGCCTTCTGTGAGCGGCTGATCGAACGCCTTGCGAGCCTGCCTCAGGTGGAACGTGCCGCTACCACGAGCGCCCTTCCGCTTACCGGCGAGGCGGGGGGCACCAACTTCCTGCCAGAAGGGCAGACCCTCCCTCTTCCGGAGCAGCCCCTGGCCACCTATGTTCTCGTCAGCCCGGGCTACTTTGACGCCTTGGGGGCACCGCTGCTTGAGGGACGGGACTTCAGCCTGCAAGACCGGGAAGATTCGGCGCCAGTGGTGATCATCAATCGAGCTCTCGCCCGCCGCTACTGGCCAGGCCGTGCTGCGGTGGGAAACCACATGACGAGCGGACTGGGCGATGAGCCCCTCGAGATCGTCGGAGTGGTGCAGAACATCCAGGAGGAAGGTCTTGAGATCGAGCAGAGGCCGGCCATCTACCTGCCCCTCCGCCAGAGCCACCTTTCGCGCTCCATCGTGGTCGTAGTCAGGACATTCGGCGCGGCCCCGGCATTGGCCGGTCGAATCCGCAAGGAGGTCCTGGCGATCGATCCCGAGCAGCCGGTCCATGGTCTCCAGACACTTGACGGCCATCTCGAAGAAGTCTTGGCCCGCCGGCGCTTCTCCATGCTCCTGATCACTTTTTTCGCCGGCGCGGCCCTTTGCCTCGCGGCGCTCGGTATCTATGGCGTGATGGCCTACTCCGTCAGCCAGCGCATCCGCGAGATCGGCACCCGCATGGCTCTAGGGGCAAAGCCGTCCGGGATTGCAGTTCTTATCCTCAGGCATGGCCTCGGCCTCGCCGCCTTGGGAGCGTTGGCAGGACTGGCGGCAGCCTTCGGTCTGAGCAGGGTGATCTCGGGCTTTCTTTTCGGAGTCGGCGAAACGGACTTGACGATCTTTACGTCGGTCTTCGTGCTGCTGCTCATGGTCGGACTGCTTGCCACCTATCTACCCGCCCGGCGCGCCGCCCTGACGTCTCCGGCGGTGGTTCTCAAAGGCGATTAGCAGCAACATTCCCGAGCGGTACCTTGGAGCGTTAGAGTAGCTCCAAGATCTCCTTGAGGTCACCTTTAAGCTTGCCGCACATCCACGCTGATGCCATCGATGCGACCGCAGCCTCAGTGAGCGACCGATCTTCGGCCACTAAAACGATCTCCTCAAGAAGCTCAATGGGTAGATGGTTGATATACGGGAAGCGGCCCGCTGCCCTTGAAGATTGAATGATGGGACGAATTCCTTGGCCTACAACCCTATTCGCAAGCTTATGAATCTTGTGGATCCTTCCGACAGCAGGATTTATAAACCGCACCACGGGGTCGCCCTGGAGAGAGTCTTGCGCCTCCGCGAGCCCCTTCTCTAATAGCAGCGGGTACAGAGGGGTGTCTGTGCGCACCTCAAGGACAGTGCTTATCAAGTACTTATCCACAATGCTTCCGAAGGGTACCTCCAGATGTCCGAAGAGCGGCTCAATCTCCCTGAAGAAAGCCAGGTTCTCGTGTATTTCCTCGACTTCCAGGAACGGGTCGTAGAATATAAACGCAGGGACGAAGTCTATCTTCTCCTCGTGGAGGAGATGCAAGGCGCCCAGGGTGTCGGAGCGTGAAAACTCCAACCGGAACATTCGCCGCACGCGATCGAGCCCGGTGTCGATTCCGAGAGTAAGCCCCTTAAGGCCCGCTTCCTTGAGCAGGGGCAGCAAGGCTCGGTTTCGACAGAGGTGGCCCGGATGGGTTACGAACGAAAACGAGATGCGCAGTCCCCGGCGCAAGATCTCGCCGGCCACCTCGCCAACCTGCCTCGCCTCCCCATAACCGAACAAGACGAAGCTGTTGAACAGAAAGTGGGAGACCCCCCTGGCTCGGTGGTAGTGCTCAATCTCGTCAACAATCGCCGTGCTGCTGCGGCCACGCCAGAACTCGCTCCGATGCGGGTGCTCATCGCGGTAGGGTGTCTGCATGCCACAGTAGGCGCAGTTGCTGTTGCAGCCTCTGGAGAAGAGCACGTGCTGGCCGCGTACGAGCCGGCCAGCCTCAAAGAGGTCTTCGGCCGCTGGCCCCAGGACATCCAGGTCTTCCAGGAGCTTGCGCGGAGGGTTCCGCGTGACGCGACCGCGCCGCGTGGTGATTCCCGGCTCGTCCTGCCATTCTTCGCCCTGTCCGACCTTCTTTCCAAGCGCTTCAAGGGTCAGCTCGGGCTCCCCACGAATCACGCAACCGAGAGCTTGGAGCCTCTCCAGGATGCCGATGTCATAGAGAGTCGCGAAGTCCCCCCCGGCCACCATCAGGGTTTGAGGGGATGCCTCCTTGAGGAGAGGGACCATCGTTGCGGCTGACTGGAAGTCAGCCCTCCGCCGCAAATGCCAATAGACGATCCTCGCCTGTGCGTTCCGGATGAAGGAAACCAGGGATCTGCAATCCAGGCCCGAAAGCTGTGCGTCGACTGCCTGCGCGGTCAACCCACACTTCCGCAGATAACCGAGCAGAACCTCGAAATCGAGATTCTGTTGCGGTTGCTTGCCGTATTGGTAAGCAGGTCTTACGAGGAGCATCAGGGGATGATCCATGATCTCACTCCCGGTCGCACGGTTGCCGGCGGCAGCATAGCCTCGGGCGATACGAGAGTACCCATTTGCCCCGAGAAAGCGCAATGCCGATTGGCGGCGCGGGGGAGCGCCGCGAGCGACTGGGATGGTATCGCTTCCAGAGGAAGAGCCCGACACCCGAAGACGAAACGACATCTGTCCAGCACAGGTACCGCCCTCAAGTAATTCCAGAGCTCTCTCTACACGACAGAAGCCTGACAGCGCTTCCCGACGTGGATCTCATTTTTGCAGAGTATTGACTTAGCCTTTTCGTCTGTCTAGAATTTGCTCGTGTCTGCGGCTCGAGAGGCCGTTGCGACACTCTCCAACTCGCGAATGCTGCCGTCGGCTCACAATCCGATAAGGAAAGGAGCGCAGATGAGGGCCTCAATCCTGCCGATCGTCCAGGATCATGCCATTGAGAGCGTAGATTCGTTGAAGCCTTCGCTCTATAACCACTTTGTTGAAAAGGATGATGTTGTCTGGGGGATCAACTTCTTCTCGCTCGCCCTGGTCAAGCTGAGCCTTGGACAATACCGCGTGGTACGAACACTCTTGGATGGAAAGAGTGCCACATCGCCTCAACACGAGGCCCTCCGAGCATCATTGATCAAGGGAAAATTCCTGATTCCCTCCAGCCTGGATGAGATAGAGTTTCTCAAGAACAGGAACAGAGCATTTCGCTTTGGCGATCATGCCTTGAACTTGATCATCGCGCCAACGCTACGCTGCAACTTCGCCTGCGACTACTGCTATGTCGATCTGAATGCCAACAAGATGAAGCCAGAGGACCGGGTCAAGCTGGGGAAGTTCTTTTACAGGAAGCTGCCCGAGGGGAAGCCGGCCTTCGTGGTGTGGACGGGAGGAGACCCGTCATTGGCAATGGACGTGGTCGAGGATCTCAGCCTGCGGTTCCTTGAATCGTGCGAGAAGAAGGGAAGCGCTTATAAAGCGAATCTCATCACCAATGGCTACCTGCTCAACGATCGCATGCGGATGCACCTGCGGAACTCGAGAGTAAGCATGGTCCAGGTTTCCCTCGATGGCAGCCGCGAGTTCCACGACTCCATTCGCTGCCTTCCAAACAGAAAGCCCACCTACGACACCGTTCTTGGAAATGTAGAAGACTCCTGTGACGAATTCACGATCTACCTCCGTATCAATGTTGACAAGAGGAATCACCGGGCGCTCCCCGATCTTTTCGGCGATCTGGAGGCCAGGGGGCTGAAAGAGAAGGTGTTTCTCTATTTTGGCCACCTGGATCATGTGAACGAGAACAGCGTAGGCCACGCTGAAGCCTGTCTGTCCCCTCGTGAGTACGCGGATGTCGAGGCCTCTCTGGTGCAATATACGCTTGCGCGCGGCTTCAAGGTAGGAGATAAAGCTCTTCCACGGCGGCAGGCAAGTACATTCTGTGGTGCAAACACCAAGAACTTCTACGTAATCGACTCGTCGGTAAACCTCCTCAAGTGCTATCACGATTTCGGCACGGCCGACAAGCATGGCATCGGCCGGATCGCAGAGGACGGAGGCGAGTTGGTGACCAATCCCTACAACCTCCTGAAGTGGCTGGGCTGGGATCCGTTCGAAATTGACGAATGCCGCACCTGCAAAGTACTGCCAGTGTGCATGGGGGGTTGTATCCACAAGATTGTCAATAGCGGAATGGACCAGGAGAGAGGTTGTCTGAGAATGCGTTTCTCCATGGACAAGATCGTTGAGATTTTTGGTGAGGAAAAGACCAAGAACCGTGACCAAGCGCTTTCGGGCGGTTGTGGGTGCGCCACGACCGCTTCCATCAACGTGTAGCTCGTTAAGGAGAGCCGAAATGGCCGAGACGCCGATCACATCGCTTGAGAATCAGAATGAGGAGAGCGAAGAGCAGAGCCAGGTCGACTTCGTTGTCGACCCCATCTCCGAGGAGGACCTGGAGGACGTCAGCGGCGGCGCCGGTTGCGTCAACTGTTCTAATGGCTGCAGCGAGACCTGAGCTCCCGGCTTCTCTGTTCTTCCGTCACGAGGAGGTCCTTCGAGACCTCCTCGTGACGCTTAGAGCACCTGCTTGGTTAAGCAGCAAGAAATTACGATTAGTTAGAGGCCGCTCAGCTTGGAGCTCACCCCTTGGTCAGGGAGAGACTTGCGAGCACGCCAGGCAAGAGGTCTCGCAATGGGGATACGTTGGCCGCCAGCAGAATCCCGAGACTCTCGCCTGACGCGAGGCGCTCGCTGGCGAGCCTTGTGAGGATCTGGTTGAGAAAGACCTCCTCGGCGTTGTTGAGGCCCAGGCGGTTTGCTGTCATGTGAAGCTGGCTGGTGCCGATTCGCTGATGCACGCTCCGGTCCGCTCCGCGGACGATCCAGGCCAGGCGGCGGGCCCCCTCGTTGAGTCGTGCCCGTGCTTCCCCCGCGGCGGTCACCGCGGCGTCAGGCCGGTTCGTGAGAAGGTCGAGCTCCTTGTCAAAGAGCTGATCGAAGATCCTCTTCTTCTCAGTGAGAACACGATCGGCCTTCTCCATGGCTCGCGGCATCCTCTCTCCCCAAAGATCGACTGCGTAGCGCAGGAGCACGATCAGGTCCTCCTCGTCCCGGGCGAAGCCGAGCGCTTGGCCCGCGAGGACTTGAAAGGCCAGCGTCACGTGGCGGGCGCGCGGCTCTGCACCATGCTCACGGAGGAGCTCGAGGACCGTCGCGCTCGAAAGCACGAAGAAATCCACCGAGTCACGCCAGAGCCCCGGGCCGCCATAGCGCTCGATCTCCGGGCGGAACGGAAAGGCCAGGAAAGAGTTGTCCGGGTACACCGAGTCGTCGGTCTCGTGCGGGTCGGACGCCAGGAGCTGCCGGTTGCCACGCCGGATCGACTGCGGAGTCAGGTTCGACGTCGAAGGCCGGCTCGCCAGGAAATCCCGCGCTTGGCTTTCGGCCGCTTCGGTAACGAGAGCCGATGCGCCAGGCCGCGAGTGGAGCCGAAGGCGAATGTGAGGTCCCCCGAGGCCGTAACGGACGAAGAAGAAACGATCGATCCAATCCGCGCTCAGGAGAGCTACGACCAGAGGGCGGACGAAGCCGTCGATCGCAGAGCCCCGATCCTGGTGGTAGTAAAGGTGATAGTTGAGCCAGCCGCTCTCGTCCTCAGCCATGACCATCCTCACGATGGAAGGCCATCTCATCGAGCTGCAGCTCGATGGCCCATCGGCCCCCCGACTCATCCGGAACACCTTCGGTGGCCGCCGGCAGCACTTCCTCCATCGCGATCTCCTGGTTCTCCTCGACTCGGCCGCGAAACAACTCGACGAAGACGGGCGAGGTGAAGTCGACGAAGAGCGGCTTGTCGCGGATCGTACCCTTTCCTGCGGGGCGAGACAGAAAGACCTGATCCGGAATTCCCCTCGCCCGGCGCCACCGCTCGACGGCCGCGAAGCACCGTGCCGGCGACAGGCCTTCGATCTGCCCGCGAAGCTCCTCGACCCCGGCCACCCACCGCCGGCGACGAACGATCACATTGTCGATCGCGAGCCGCGGATGGATCTTCACGTCGCCGGTGACCACAGGCGAGGTTTCCGGCAACACGAGATCGGCCCTCCCGGTCCCGAAGACCCGGAGGAGCTTCAGGGGGAGCGGCATGCGCTGGAGGAGGATGGGACCGGCGTGCACAGGAAGGATGCGCCGCCCTTCCTGGTCCATGAGGAAGGGAAGGCCCTCTGCTCCCGGCAGGACCACTCTCAGGTGTCGCAGGCTGAGACGGCGAGAGGCCGGCTCGCTGGATCGCTCTCCAGGCATTTCGAGCACCCGCGGAGTTTGCGGCACATGCACGTTGACCACTTTGCCGGCGGGGCACAGGATGTCGACGAGCTCCCAGGTCTCGCCACCCTGCTCGAAGGTCGAACGGCGACGGTAGCTCTCCGTCACGGCAGAGCGCATCTCCTCGCTCATGACGGACGTATAGCGGCTGTGGTGGCGCCCGCCTTCGAAGGTGCGGTTCAAGACCCATGGGCCGCACCCGGGTCCAACAGGCTGGAGAAAGAAGCACGTTGATCGCGGCATCTCCGGTCTTGCCGGGACACTCGCCAGCAGCGCGGACAGGCCGGCGGGAGAGAGGACGGAGGTCGTGTCGCTTTCGATCTCGACGCAAGCGGAAAGCTCCTCCGCGACCCTCTCCCGGACGGTTTGCCACTCTTGCAACACCGCGAGGTTCAGCGGGTTGAAGGTGGCGGCGAACGGCAGCTCCGCGCGCCCGGCCTCGCCCTCGAAGCGGACGAAATCCTTCCAGAGCGGAAGGGCCAGGCGGAGGACTGTCAACCAGGGGACCTCCGTCTCGCCCGGGAGCTTCCCGGCACAGAGAGCCGCCAAGGAGACGAGGAAGTCATAGAACCGGTCGTATACCGTCACGAGCCGCATCAAGGGGTCGAGGGTACGGAGCAGAGCACGTGCCGGGGCACGGCCCACCTGGGCGACCGGTGCGTCACTCGAATCCCTGCCGTCCTGAACCAGGAAGACGTCCTCATAGAGGGCGCTGCGCCCGTCGGCTGGCGGCTCCGGGGGCGGATCGATCCCGGCCAGGCGCGCTGCCTGAGCCCAGAGAGAACGGCTGAGCTCATGACACCGTTCAAGATCGGCCTCAGGACAGGAGGAGGTGGGAAATCCTTCCTCCAGCGAGAGGATCTCAGCGAGGATTCTCGCCAGGTCCTCCATGCCTGGAACCTCCGGCATCGACCGCACATGCTCCAGGAGCCGCGCTTCCAGCTGAGGATCATCGCTGTTCCAGGGGAACCTGAGAACGAGGAACCCGAGAGTCAGAAGCTCGTCGACGGCACCCTGGCGGTCCGTGCCCGAGTCGAGCGAAAGACGCCGCACGAGGTCCCGATACTCCAGGTCCTTCCCCGTGAGATGGGTGATCAGCCAGGAGACCAGGGGAGATCGGATCTCGGCTTCGACGAGCGAGGGCTGGACGTACCGGACGGAGCGCGCTTCGAAATCGGTCTTCCAGAATCCAGGGCGGAGCAGCAGGTAGCGGCGTGGCGCCGTCTCTTCCCGCGCCTCGTTGACGGAGACCTGCAGTCGTTCGCGAAAGGGGGCGTAGTGGTGAAGAAGGCCGAGACATGCTTCGAGGCGGATCCTGGGAACCCGCGCGAGCGAACGCTCGCGCCAGTCGTGGCCGCGCAGAAGCAGGCACTCCTCGATATCGCGCACCTCCGCGAGAGCCGTGCGGGTGAGCGTCGAAAACGGCGACAGCTTCAACGCCGCCCGGCTGGCGTAGCGTGCCAGCGCCTCTTCCAGTCTCCGCTCCTTGCGATCGTGCCGCAACGGCCGGCGACGCCGCTGGCGCAGGCCGGCTACCAGGCTCGTGCTGCCCAGGGCGAGACCGCGGAGGAGCCCCGGGCTCTCTATGGCCGCCGGCAGTGACTCTCCCTGTTCCTGGCGGGTCCGTTCATAGGCGGCGTCGAAGCGCTCCCAGGCGGAGCGCAGCCGGCCTTCTGCAAGCAGGGTCTCCTCCAGATACCGGGCTCCCGGGTCCGGCAACTCCTGCTGCCATGCCGGGTTGCGATACCGCTCGAGGGACTTGCCCTGACGGCAGTCTCGCCTGAGCGTCAGGAGTTGGCTTCTGCGTTCCCGCGTCGCTCTTCCGATCTCGTCAGAGAGCCACAGCTCCAAATGACTTCGGGCGAGCGTCAGAGCCTCCTCGCACTCCAGGCATGGCGGTAGTTCCTGCATGGCAAGGCGGCTTGACAGGGCCGCGAGCTTTGTCGCCGAGAGGCCGGCGATGCGCAGGATGAGGGCAGAGTCAAGCATGGCTGGACCGGACCGGCCTCGGTCGCTCCGCTCCTGGCGGGGACCGTGGGAGCATTGGGTTGACAGCCTAGCAGAGCTGAAAACGCTGAAGCGAGAGTCGGGCGCGGCGATCTCTTACGATCTTACACTGCCGTTTCCCGGCTCGCCGAGGGGGGGGCGACACCCCCTTTTCCTCACACTCCGGCGTCCTTCAGGACCTTGCGCACGGTGGCGCCGTCGGCGACGCCGGTGTGGAAGAAGGTGACCTTGCCCTTCTTGTCGATGATCATCAGGGTGGGGAGAGCGACCACGCCGAGCTGGCTGGAGACCTTGTCCTCGGGGTCCAGGAGGACCGGGTAGGGGATCGGCTTGCTCTTCAGGAACGAGCGCACCGTGGGCTCGTCCTCGCCCACGTTGGCCGCCAGGAACTGCACGCCCTTGCTCTTGTAGTCCCGGTGGATCGGCTCGAGGATCCGCGTCTGCACGTGGCAGGGGACGCACCAGGTCGCCCAGAAGTCCACGACCACCACCTGGCCCGCGAAGTCCTTGGGACCGATCGTCCGGCCGTCCACCGCCTTCAGGCGGAAGTCGGCCTTCTCGGGCTTGCTCGCGGCGGTCACTCCCTCCCCGCAGGCCAGCAGCAGAAGCGACAGGACTATCGCAGTCAACAAGGCAGGAGAACGGCGGGCGGCGGATCGCTTCATGGTCATGACTCCGGATTCTATGGTCCACCGGGCGAAACAAAAAGAGGGGGGCCCGGATTCCCTCTCCCCCGCGCAGGCGGGGGAGAGGGCCAGGGAGAGGGGGGATGGGATCAACCGGGATGGGATCAACTCAGCTACAGCCGCTGGTCGAGCCGCAGTTCAGGCATTTGTAGCAACTGCCGTTGCGCACCATGATCGACCCGCAGTCGTGGCAGCTCGGGGCATCCTGCTGGTAGAGGAAGGTCACCCTGGTCTGCTCGTGGCTGATCACCTCCGCGACCGGCTCCAGCCGGCCCCCTCCCAGGAGTGGGACAGGCGAGGAGACCGGCGGCTCGTCGCGCAGGATCACGCCCGCGGCCGCCTTCTGCTCCCGGGTCAGGAACTTCGAGGCCAGCCAGCGGAAGATGTAGTCCGTGATCGACTTGGCGATCGGGATCTCCGGGTTCTTGGTGAAGCCCGAGGGCTCGAACCGGGTGTGGCTGAACTTGTCCACCAGGGTCTGGAGCGGCACCCCGTACTGGAGCGCGATCGAGATCGAGGTGGCGAGCGAGTCCATCAGGCCCGAGATCGTGGAGCCCTCCTTGGCCATCACCAGGAAGATCTCGCCCGGCTGGCCGTCCTCATAGAGCCCGACGGTGAGGTACCCCTCGTGCTCGTTGATCGAGAACTTGTGCGTGATGGCCCGGCGCTCGTCGGGCAGCTTCCGCCGCACGGCCCGCCGCTCCTGCAGCGGCTGCACCTGCACCGCCGTCTCCTTCTCGGCCCTCTTGGTGGACAGCGGCTGGCTGCGCTTGCAGTTGTCGCGGTAGATGGCCACGGCCTTGAGCCCCATCTGCCAGCCCTCGATGTAGGCCTGCATGATGTCGTCCGGCGTGGAGTCCTCGGGCATGTTGATCGTCTTGCTGATCGCACCCGAGATGAACGGCTGCACCGCGGCGAGCATCTTGAGGTGCCCCATGTAGTGGATGGAGCGCGAGCCCTTGGCCGGCTTGAAGGCGCAGTCGAAGACCGGCAGGTGCTCCTCCTTGAGGTGGGGCGCCCCCTCGATCGTGTCGTTCTCGTCGATGTGCTCGACGATGGCCCGGATCTCCTCCTTGCCGTAGCCCAGGCGCTTGAGCGCGATCGGCACGGTGTTGTTGACGATCTTGATCATGCCGCCGCCCACGAGCTTCTTGTACTTGACCAGGGCGATGTCGGGCTCCACGCCGGTGGTGTCGCAGTCCATCATGAAGGCGATCGTGCCGGTGGGCGCGAGCACCGAGATCTGGCTGTTGCGCAGGCCGTGGCGGTCGCCGAGCTCCACCACCTCCTCCCACGAGGTGCGGGCGGCCTGCAGGATCTCCAGCGGCACGTGGGCCGACTCGATCTTCTTGACCGCGTCGCGGTGCTTGCGCATGACCCGCAGCATGGGCTCGCGGTTGGCCTCGAAATCCTCGAACGGCCCCATGGCCTCGGCGACCCGGGCCGACTGCGCGTAAGAGGCGCCGGACATCAGGGCGGTGATGGCCGCCGCGTAGTCCCGGCCGGCCTCGGCATCGTAGGGAACGCCCCGGGCCATGAGCAGGGCGCCGAGGTTGGCGTAGCCGATCCCGAGGGGGCGGAACTTGTTCGAGTTCGCCTCGATCCTCGGCGTCGGGTAGCTCGCGTTGCCCACGATGACCTCCATGGCCGAGATCACCACTTCGCAGGCGTGGCGGAAGCTCTCGACGTCGAAGCCCGAGTCCGCGTCGTAGAACTTCATCAGGTTGAGCGAGGCCAGGTTGCACGCCGTGTCGTCGAGGAACATGTACTCGGAGCACGGGTTGCTGGCGTAGATCCGGTCCGTGCCGGCGCAGGTGTGCCAGTCGTTGATCGTTGTGTCGTACTGCATCCCGGGATCGCCGCAGACCCAGGCGGCCTCGGACATCTTCTTCATCAGGTCGCGGGCCTTGAAGGTGCTCATGACGTTGCCGCCCCGGCGCGCCCGGGTGTGCCACTCGCCGGCATCGCCTTCAGAGAGCACTGCCTGCATGAACTCGTCCGTGACCCGGACCGAGTGGTTGGCGTTCTGGTAGGCGATCGAGTCGTAGGCGCCGCCGACGGTGTTGAAGCTGCCGTCGTAGCCCGCGTCGATCAGGGCCCAGGCCTTCTTCTCCTCGACCTCCTTGCAGCGGATGAACTCCTCGATATCGGGGTGGTCCACGTCGAGGATGACCATCTTGGCGGCGCGGCGGGTCTTGCCGCCGCTCTTGATGACGCCGGCGAAGGCGTCGAAGCCACGCATGAAGGAGACCGGGCCGGAGGCCGTGCCGCCGCCGGCGAGCGGCTCGCGGGAGGAGCGCAGCTTGGAGAGGTTGCTGCCCGTGCCCGAGCCGTACTTGAAGAGCATGCCTTCGGTCTTGGCGAGGGTCAGGATCGAGTCCATGGTGTCGTCGACCGAGTTGATGAAGCAGGCCGAGCACTGCGGCTTGGGCTCGATGCCCACGTTGAACCAGACCGGCGAGTTGAAGCAGGCGTACTGGTAGAGGAGGATGTGCGTCAGCTCGTCGTGGAAGGTCTCGGCGTCCTCCGCGGAGGCGAAGTAGCCGCCGTCGCGCCCCCACTCGGTGATCGTGTCCGACACCCGGGAGATGAGCTGGCGCACGCTGCGCTCCCGCTCCGGCGTGCCGAGCTGGCCGCGGAAGTACTTGCTGACCACCACGTTGGTCGCCGTCTGCGACCAGAACTTGGGGAACTCGACTCCCTTCTGCTCGAAGACCTTCTCCCCCTTCTCGCTGCTGATGACCGCATCCCTCAGCTCCCACTCGACCGTGTCGAAGGGGCTCACCCCCGGCGTGGTGTAGAAGCGTTGGAAGCTCAGGCCGTTCCTGGCGGACGCACCCCCTTTGACGGGGATCTCCACGGAAGACGCCGACGACCTGCCGCTCACGCTCTGCTCCTGCACCACCGGTTGTACCATCTGTGTGTCCTCCTAGAACGGGTTCCTGGGGGGCTCCTGCGGGCAACGACTTTTTGAAGCTTAAGACCACTAGATGTTGTGGTCAAGACCCATCAAGCCCCCAGAATGTGGAAAACCACGAGGAAAACCGGTGGAAAACGGGGCCGCGGAAAGCTTTACCAGGGGTGGTGCGCGGCCGCCGCGGGGGAAGGGGCAAGTTTTACTACCGGGGTGCCGAGGGGAGCGACGGCTTTACCAAACCACTCCGAGCTGTAAAATTTCTTTGGCATGCGTTGTGCTAATCTCCGGGCCGTCCAACTGCGCCCCAGGCGCCAGAGAAGACCTTAACTTTCCTTCGAGAGGGCACTCATGAAGAGGATTGTCCACATCGTGGGCACGGGCACGATCGGGGAGCCCCTGATCGGCCTGTTCACCGACTTCCGCGACAGGATGGGCATCGACGAGGTCACCTTCCACAAGCGGACCCCGCTGGCCTCCGACAAGTCCCGCCTGAAGCACCTGATGGAGCGCGGCGCCAAGCTCGCCGTGGACGAGGACGTCCGGGGGCAGTTCGAGAAGCTCGGCCATGAGCCCAGCTACGAGGCCCGGGAGGCGCTGGAGCGCGCCACCGTGGTCCTCGACTGCACGCCGGCCGGCAACGAGAACAAGGAGAAGTACTACGAGGGGATCAGCGGGCCCAAGGGCTTCCTCGCCCAAGGCAGCGAGTTCGGCTTCGGCAAGCCTTACGCCCGCGGCGTCAACGACGAGACCCTGATCCCGGGCGAGGACCGCTTCCTCCAGATCGTCTCCTGCAACACCCACAACATCACGACCCTGATCAAGACGGTCTGCGACGACGGCAACGACAAGGAGTACTGCCTGGAGAAGGGGACCTTCGTCTGCATGCGGCGGGCGAACGACGTGTCCGCGTCCAACAGCTTCGTGCCCGCCCCGAACGTGGGCAAGCACGACGACCCGGACTTCGGCACCCACCACGCCCGGGACGCCCATCACGTCTTCGAGACGCTGAACAAGGACCTCAACCTGTTCTCGAGCGCGGTCAAGCTGAACACCCAGTACATGCACTCGATCTGGTTCAACCTGGGCCTGACCCGGGACACGACCCTCGATGAGGTCAAGCAGCGGCTCAAGGACAACCCGCGGGTGGCGGTCACGGACAAGCGCGACGCCAACCTGATCTTCAGCTTCGGCCGCGACCACGGCTACTACGGGCGCATCCTCTCCCAGGCCGTGGTGGTGCTGCCGACCGTCACGGTGCGGCGCAAGCGCGAGGTCTACGGCTTCTGCTTCACCCCCCAGGACGGCAACTCGCTGCTGTCCTCGGTCGCGGCCACCCTGTGGCTGATCGACCCCGACTGGGAGAGCGTGCAGAACCGCCTGGCCCCGATCCGCCGCTGGATCTACCGGGAGATCTGATACAGACAGATCGATCCTCCGTGTAGGGGCACCCCTTGTGGGTGCCCTTCCGGAGGGCGGCCACAAGAGCCGCCCCTACAATCCTATGTCTCTCATCCGTCCCGTCGAGCTGCGCTTCGGAGACCTGCGGATCGAGGGCTGGTCGCGCGCCGGGGACGAGTCCTGGTTCCGCATCCATCCTCCGGGCCTGGCGCTGGACGTGGGCCGCGGCGCCCTGCAGCTCGCCGGGGCCCGGGACGTGTTCGTCAGCCACGGGCACCTGGACCATGCCCTGGGGCTGCCGTACGTCCTCTCCCAGCGCTCGCTCCACCGCCTGGTGCATACCCGGGTCTTCTGTCCGGCCGAGATCGCCGAGCCCCTGGGCCTGCTCATCTCGGCGGCCGAGCGGCTCGAGCGCGCCAGCTACCGCTACGACCTGGTCCCGCTCTCGCCCGGCGACCGGGTCGAGGTGGGGAGGGGCCTGGCCATGGAGGCGTTCCGCGTGGATCACGTGGTGCCGACGCTCGGGTTCCACCTCTGGCGGACCAAGCGGCGGCTGGCCCCGGACCATGCGGGCCTTTCCGGCCCCGAGATCGTCGAGCTGCGCCGGCGTGGAGTGGAGACCTCGGAGGCGGTGGCGGAGCTCTGGCTCTCCTACTGCGGCGACACCGGGCCGGGGGTGTTCGACCTGGAGCCCCGGCTGTTCGACGCCCGGGTGCTGATGCTGGAGTGTACGTTCCTCGGCGAGGAGCACCGGGACAAGGGGGAGCGCTTCAAGCACCTCCACCTGGAGGACATCGAGCGCCGGGCGGGCGAGTTCCGGAACCAGGCCCTGGTCCTGCATCATCTTTCACGGCGCCACAAAGTGGCCGAGCTGCGGGCCGAGGTGGAGCGCCGGATGCCGGAGCTGGCCCCGCGCATTCACTTTCTTATAGAAGCCGAGGCCGAAGCGCCGAGGCGCGGGGAGAATTCGGAGGCATGAGGACGAGAGACAGCCAGGGAGGCCGCGGGCAAGGTCCCCGGAAACCGGGGAGGGACGGCCGTCCGTGGCAGGGCCGGTCGAAAGACGAACGCCCGCGTCCGGGAGGCGGGTTCCGCCGCGAACGGCCGGGGGAGCGCCCATCCCAGGGTGACTGGCGCCGGGAGAAGCCGCCGTCCGGGCCTCTCCCTGAGCCGTCACCTCCGCCGCCACCTCCTCCGGGAGCCCGCCTCGCCGGAATCGAGGAGCTGGAGGTGCGGATCGAAAAGCTGGTGGCGGGAGGCGAGGGGCTGGCCCGTTACGAAGGAGTGCCCATCTTCGTGCCCCGCTCGGCGCCGGGGGACCTTCTGAAGGTCCTCATCGTGGAGCGCCGTCCCGACTACGGCCGGGCCGAGATCGCGGAGGTCCTGGAGCCGGGTCCGGCGCGCCGGCCCGAACCTTACCCCGAGCTCAGCCCCACGGGCATCTGCGACCTGCAGCACATCCGGGACGAGGTCCAGCCGCTCCTCAAGGCCGCCGCCGTGCGCGAGACCCTGGAGCGCATAGGCGGGATCCAGGTCAACCCCGAGAACACCGAGCTGATCGCCGGAGCCCCCTGGGGCTACCGCCTCCGCACGCAGCTCCACACGGACGTGGACCCGATGACCGGCGGCGTGCGGGTGGGCTACTACGCCCGTGGCACCCGCGACCTCGTCGCGCTGACCCGCTGCGCGCTGCTGGTGCCCGAGCTGGACGCCTTCCTTCCGATCCTGCAGGAGCAGCTGACGGCCGGCGTAACGAACCGGATCGATCTTGCCGCCGGAGATGGCGGCCAGGTCACGGTCTCGCCGAACATACCGGGGCTGCCTCACGACGAAGTGACGCTGCGGGTGGGGGACCTGACCTACTCCTACGACGCGCGGACCTTCTTTCAGGGTCACCGGGATCTGCTGCCGCGGCTCGTGGAGGCCGTGGTCGGCGGCTGGGAGGGGGAGACGGCCTTCGACCTCTATGGCGGCGTGGGCCTGTTCGCCCTGGCGCTCGCCCGCCGCTACGGCCGGGTGGTGACGGTGGAGGGGGACACACAGTCGGCCCGCTTCGCCCGCACGAACGCGCGGCGCAACAAGCTGACCAACCTGGAGGTGGTGGCCCGGGCCGTGGAGACCTGGATCCCCGATCTCCCCGAAGGCGCGGACCGGGTCGTGGTCGATCCCCCGCGCGGCGGCCTGTCGTCCAAGGTGCCGCGCGTCCTCCTGGAGCGGCGGCCGAAGCGGCTGACCTATGTCTCCTGCCATCCCGCCACCCTGGCGCGGGACCTGCGGCTCTTCACCAAGGCCTACCGCATCGAGAGCATCTCTCTGATCGACCTCTTCCCCCAGACCGGGCACATGGAAGCGCTGGTGCAGATGGCGCTGGAGTAGGACCCTCACCCCCTGTCCCCCTCTCCCATCTCCCAACCACCCCCCGCCGGGAGAGGGGAACGTAACTGAAGCCACCGTGCCTTGCGTTCGGCAAAGCCGCCTCAGAAACGTCCCCCCTCTCCCGGGGCGGGCCGGGCGGGAGATGGGAGAGGGGGACAGGGGGTGAGGTCCGGACTGTGAGATGATCCCGGCCGTTTTCGGAGAGAACCATGCCGCGCCGTTACGAGGCTCTGCTCGAGCCCACCTCCCTGCCTGTCCGTCCCGCCGTCGCCCTCCGCACCGCGCTGCGCCGCGGGTATGGCCGCGAAGACCTGCGCGTCGCCGACGCATGGAAGCGGTCGCGGGTGGTTGCAGAGGTGTAGAATCCAGTTCCTCGCCGTACCACACGCCAAGGAGGCCCGAGATGAAGGTTGCCTTCCTGAAGCCGCCGATCGGCGGCATCCTCGGTCTGGAGATGCTCACCTTCGTCGAGCCGCTGGGTCCGATCTCCATCGCGGGCGGGCTCGAAGCCGAAGGACATGAATGCCGGATCTTCGATCTCCGGATCGACGGGGAGGAGCACGGTCTCGACCTCTGCCGGCGCTTCGCGCCCGATGTCGTCGGCCTTCAGTGCAACTTCACCACGGAGCGGTTCCGGACCCTGCGGATCGCGGAACGCGTGCGGCGCGAGCTGCCCGGGGCCTTCGTGGTGCTGGGCGGGCACGACGCCTCCCGCGAGTCGGGATGGTTCCTCCATCCGGCCATCGACGCCATTGCGGTCGGGGACGGCGAGGAGGTCATGCCTCACCTCGTGGACGCCCTGGCGCGGGGAGGCGACCTGGCCAGGGTTCTCGGGCTGGTCCTCAACCGGGGCGGCGTCCAGATCACCACGGGGGCGGCCCCGATGCGCGACGACTTGGACTCCCTCCCCATGCCCGCCCGGCATCTGATCGCACACTACGCGCCCCACTACTACATCAACTTCCGCAAGCCGCTGGCCCTGATGGAGACCGCCCGCGGCTGCCCGTTCAAGTGCAACTTCTGCTCGGTCTGGAAGTTCCACGAGAGCACCTTCCGCGTCAAGTCGCCCGAGCGGGTGGTGGCGGAGCTGCGCGAGATCGAGGCGCCGAACATCTTCGTCACCGACGACATCTTCTGGATGGACGTGCGGCGCGGCGAGGAGATGGCGCGCCAGATCCAGGCGGCGGGCATCAAGAAGTACTTCACGGTGCAGACCCGCACCGACATCATCTGCAAGTTCCCGCACCTCATCGAGATGTGGAAGGGGTGCGGCGACCTCTCCATCTTCCTCGGCCTCGAGAGCGTCACCGACGAAGGGCTCGCGGCGGTCAACAAGAAGAACACCGCCAGCAACAACGCCCGCGCCATCGAGATCCTCAAGGAGCTGAAGGTCGGTTTCACGCCCAACTTCATCGTCGACCCGGCCTGGGACCGCGAGGACTTCGATCGCCTGCGCGAGTGGATCACCATGACCGGCGCCTACAACAGCGGCTTCTCGATCTTGACGCCGCTGCCGGGGACCGACCTCTGGGAGGCCGCCAAGCAGGGCGTCACGACGCACGACTGGGAGATGTACGACATCGTCCACACCGTGCTGCCGACCAAGCTGCCGCTCGAGGAGTTCTACGCCGAGTACTCGCGCCTCTGGCGCCACGTGCTCGACCTGCGCTACGAGACCAAGGGCAAGGCGCGCACCTGGCTGCAGCTCGGCGCCGCGCTCGCCACGGGCAAGGTCTCGCTCGGCGCCGTGCGCAAGGGCATGAACATGGCGAAGGTGTTCAGCCGGCCGGAGACCTTCTTGCGCGCCCACCGCGAGCCGGCGGAAGCGCACACCTAGCCCGGCGGGGGCCCCGCGGCCC
>DATMER010000052.1:0-15612 GCA_035556715.1 Thermoanaerobaculia bacterium | reverse complement strand
CACAAACCGGGCTCTCTGTTCCATACGGGTCATCTCTTCCCAGGGCATCGAGCTCTTCCTCCAGAACTCGATGTTGCCCCATCAAGAGACTGTCACCCATGTGGCCGGTCTAAGTGTTACCCATGTCCCCGGTCTGTACCCCCCGGGTCCCCCCACCGACATGACCCCCGAGCACGTGGCGATCAGCATGGAGAACGTCCGCCGTCTGCACGAGGCCGGGGTGCCGATCCTCGCGGGGACCGACCAGGCGACCCACGGCATCAGCATCCACCGCGACCTCGAGCTGCTGGTCCAGGCGGGCCTCGAGCCGATCGACGCTCTCGAAGGCGCGACCTCGGCCGCGGCCAAGGCTTTCGGTCTCACGGACCGTGGCCGGATCGCGAAGGGGCTGAGGGCCGACCTCGTGCTGGTCCAAGGCGATCCGACGGTCAACATCAAGGCCACCCGGGCGATCCAGCGGGTCTGGAAGACCGGCGTCGAGATCGATCGCATGATCCCGGCCGCTCATCACGGCCACTGACCCAAATCAAGCAGGCTCCGGTCGCCCAGCTCTCTGCTGGGCGATCGGCTTTTCTGGAGCGGCGACGGTATACTCGACCGCTGACCGCCAACCAGAGAGGCCGTTTTTCGATGACCGAGCCAGCACCGACAGTGTCAACCCCTTCCTCGCGGACCGACCGGATCTTTCCGATCCTGACACCGCAGCAAGTCGCCCGGATCGCGGCACACGGGAGCATGCGCCCGATCCGGCGTGGCGAGATTCTCGTCGAGCCGGGGGACCAGGCCGTGCCGTTCTTCGTGATCGCGGCAGGTCAGATCGAGATCGTCCGGCCCTCCGGCACGACCGAGACGCTCGTCGCTCTCCAAGGACCCGGTCAGTTCACGGGCGAGGTCAACATGCTCTCCGGCCGCCGCTCGCTGATCCGGGCGCGCGCGACCGAGCCGGGCGAGCTGATCGAGCTGGATCACGACAACCTGATGGCGCTGGTGCAGACCGACCCCGAGCTCAGCGAGATCCTCATGCGGGCCTTCATCCTGCGTCGGGTGGAGCTCATCGCGCAGGGGATCGGAGACGTCGTTCTCGTCGGATCGGTTCATTGTGCAGGAACGCTTCGCGTCAAGGAGTTCCTGACGCGCAACGGCCATCCGTACACCTACATCGATCTCGATCGTGAAGCCGACGTCCAGGAGCTGCTCGACCGGTTCCACGTCGGCGACGGGGACGTGCCCTTCCTGATCTGCCGCGGCGAGCTGGTGCTTCGCAACCCGACCAATGAGCAGATCGCCGACTGCCTCGGCTTCAACGATGCAATTGATCCGACGCAGATCCGCGACGTGGTCATCATCGGCGCCGGACCCTCGGGGCTCGCGGCGGCCGTGTACGCCGCGTCGGAAGGGCTCGACGTCCTGGTCCTGGAGTCGAGCTCACCCGGAGGCCAGGCGGGATCGAGCTCGAAGATCGAGAACTATCTCGGCTTTCCAACCGGCATCTCGGGCCAGGAGCTGGCGGCACGCGCGTTCACCCAGGCGCAGAAGTTCGGAGCGCAACTGATGGTCGCGAAGGGCGCCAGGCGGCTCGCCTGCGTGCGGAAGCCGTACGCCATCGAGATCGACAACAGTCCGCGGGTGCCGGCGCGCACCGTCATCATCGCGACGGGCGCCGAGTATCGGAAGCTGTCGCTGCCGAACCTGTCACAATTCGTAGGCGCCGGCGTGTACTACGCCGCGACGTTCATCGAATCGCAGATGTGCGGCGGCGAGGAAGTGGTCGTGGTGGGCGGTGGAAACTCGGCCGGCCAGGCCGCCGTCTTCCTGGCGCAGACGGCCAGGCGCATTCACATGCTCGTCCGCTCAGACGGACTGGCGGAGAGCATGTCGCGCTACCTGATCCGGCGCGTCGAGCAAAACCCTTCCATCGTCCTGCGGACGCACACGGAGGTCACGGCCCTCGAAGGGAGCAACCATCTCGAGCGCGTGAGCTGGCAGGACAGTGAGACCGGCAACGTCGAGACCCACAACGTCCGCCACCTCTTCGTCATGACGGGCGCCTCCCCCAGCACGCGATGGCTCGACGGCTGCCTCGCGCTCGACGCGAAGGGATTCATCAAGACGGGACCGGATCTGTCGCAGGAGGATCTGGCCGCCGCGGGTTGGCCCCTGGCCCGGGCTCCCTATCTGCTCGAAACGAGCCTGCCCGGAGTGTTCGCGGTCGGCGATGTCCGGGGAGGAAACATCAAGCGCGTGGCCTCCGCCGTCGGCGAAGGATCGATCGCGGTCGCCTTCGTCCACCAGGTGCTCCACGAGTGAGACTGGCTCATCTCCGGCGAGCCCGCCGCGGATCAAGGCTTCAAGCAGCCGTTCGCGACGCTGCGCATGCTCCCTGAAACTTAACGGCGCGTTCCCCGAGCCTGTCGGCATCTCGCCTACAGGTTGCGGCCAACCGCCCAGCGGGCACGGGAAAGCCGCCGATCCCTTCGGGGGAGCCGCCGATGGGTTTCGGCGCGCGGCGGATAGATTGACGGGAGATGCCGGCAGGTTGCGGGGAGTCGCAGACACGTTCAGGGAAGACGCTGACAGGTTCGGGGAAGACGCGCAGCAGTTCGGGCAACTCCCGGATAGGTTGGCGAGGGAGGCCGACAAGTCTGGAGGAGACGCCGATCGATTGCAGGGAATCGCCGAGAGCCTTTGGCGAGTGGCCGATGGGTTCCAGGGGAGACGCGGACAGATTTAGGGGAGGCGCTGAGAGACCGGGGAGAGCTGTCGAGAGGCTTCGGGGAGTCGCCGGGAGGTTGCCGCGACTCCCCTAAAAGTTGAGAAGAGACGCCGATGGGTTATGGCGAGTGGGCGCAGCAGGACTCCTGGGCCGGTTCGTCATATTTGTCGTGGTGACGGGTCCAGAACATGCCCTTTTTGTCGATGTCCGGCATCCCGTCCCATCCCTCTCCCCTGCCGAGCGGCGTCAGGTCGAGCCAGTGGTAGAGGCCAATCAGAATGTCCAGGCCGCGCCCGTAGGTCGAGTAGGTGTGGAAGATGCGACCGTCGTCGTCACGCAGAAAGACGCTCGCGCCGGGCTGCTCGCCGTGCAGGTGATAGGTCTCGCCCTTCTGTTCGAGCGTGGCCTTGTCTTGATAGTTGTACTCGACAGGTGCCACGGCCTCATCCGTGGTGACGTGGAAGTCGTAGTTGAAGTCGCTCCCGAACGAGGAGTACCACGGGATGGTCCAGCCCATGCGCTTTTTGAAAGGCTGGATCTTGGCCAGCGGCGCGCGGGAGACGAGGACGAGTGACGTATCGCGGGCGTGCAGGTGCGAAAGGTGGCCGATGTTGTCGGCCATGAACGAACAGCCCGAACATCCCTCGTCCCACGGCTCCCCGGACTTGCCGGGAGGGGGGGCACCCGGCTCGAACATGAAGTGGTACACGATGAGCTGGCGGCGGCCGCAGAACAGATCGAGCAGGCTCACCCTGCCTTCCGGGCCTTCGAAGACGTAATCCTTGTCGATCTCGACCATCGGCAGCCTGCGGCGCTCGGCGTTCAGTGCGTCCCGTTGACGGGTGAGCTCCTTCTCCTTGGTGAGCAGCTCCTTCCGCGCAACGTGCCATTCCTCCCGCGATACGACTCTCGGATGAGCCATGGTGACGGTCATGATGATTTCCCCCTTGCTTCTCGGCCCGAGGCGCTATCCATTGACGAGGGCGAGGATGTTTCCATCCGGGTCCTTGAACCACGCGGCTCTCAAGTCTCCCGCGACGTGCACATCGCCTTCGTGAGTCATATCCGGCAGGTCATACCGCTCGAAAGAAACCCCCTTGGCCTTGAGGGCCTTCACGACCCCGTCCACATCGCCGACCACCCAGGTTGCGGCCGTCGCCTGATTGGTTCCGGCGTAGCTCGACTCGTAGACAAGGATCTTGGAGCTGCCGCTCTGGTACGTCAACGTTCCCATCTCCTGCGCGTCGGTCTTCTTCAAGCCGAGCGTCTCTTCATAGAACTTTCCGGCTGTCTTCAGATCCTTGACTGCGATCGTGACAAGCGCGTCCTTGTCTCCCAGCATGCCAAACCTCCTTCTTTACCGGCGTGGACCGAACAAAATTTTATCGAGCGAAAACCGACCCGGTCCCATTGCGAACATCAGCACGGCGAGGGCAAGATAGAGCAAGGCTGGCTCGTACGACGCCTGCCCGGGACCCTGCGCCACGAACGGATCGCCCTGTTGAAAGGCGTGGAAGGAGAACGCCACGGCCATCGTGATCCCGATGCCCAGGGAGGCGAGCGGCGTGAGCAGACCCAGGACCCAGGCCAGGCCGCCACCGAACTCGGAGAGAGCCGCCAGCGCCTGGAAGATGCCCGGAATGGGCGCTTCCGGACCCATCCAGCCGAAGGGGTTCTGAATCTTTCCCCAGCCGTGAAACATGAACCCAATACCGGCAACCACGCGGATCAACAGCAACGCTACGTCGCCGAACGTCGAGTGCTCCGGAACCGAATAGAATCGCTTGGTGATCAAGTCTTCCTCCCTGTGCACCTCAGGTCGATGATGGTTTGCCTTCGGACGGCACGCTGATCATCCAGGAGACGCCGAAACGATCGGCGACCATGCCGAAGGATGGAGAAAAGAAGGTCTTAGACAAGGGCATCTGCACCTGCCCGCCGTCGCTCAGAGCCGAGAACAGCCGCTGGGCCTCGGCTTCGTCAGGCACGGAGAGCGCGAGCGAAAAGCCCTGGATTTTCTGCGCTTCGCCCGGACTGTCGGAGGCCATCACCATCGTATCCCCGATGTTGAAGCTCGCGTGCAGCACGTGGTTCTCGGAGCCGGGCGGGCACATGGTGGGATCGGGGGGCTCGGGGCTGTCCTTGAAGCGCATGAGCATCGTCACCTCGGCGCCGAGCGCTTTGCGGTAGAACGCGACCGCCTCCTCGCAGCGGCCGTCGAAGAACAGGTAGGGGCTAACTTGCATTGCTTCTTCCTCCTTTTGGACCCGCCCACCAGCAGGCGGTCACCCTGAGGACGAACGGGGAGGAGGCGATCCGACAGCCCGGTTGAGGTTTTTCATGCCGAGGCCTTGATGCCGTCACGCCTCGGGCTGCTCTTCCCGAGGCGGCCGAGATGCTGCCGGATGTGGTCGGCTTCCGGCTCCGTATGGGCGAGCTCGAGAGCCCGCTCGAAAGCGGCGCGGGCCTCCTCGTCGCGGCCGAGCTGCGCGAGGAACGCACCTTTCGCGCCGAAGAAGTAGAAGTAGTCCGGAAGCCGTGCCGAAAGAGGCTCGATCATCGCAAGCGCTGCCTCAGGGCCGCGGACCTTGGCGACCGCAACGGCCCGGTTGAGGGTGACCACGGGCGACGGCTGCAGGACTTCCAGCACCGCATAGAGCCGGTCGATCTCCGCCCAATCGGTGTCTTCGGCCCGGGCCGCCTGAGCGTGCACCGCGGCGATGGCGGCCTGCACCTGGTAGGGACCTGGCCGTCTCTGGCGCAGCGCCTGGTCCACGAGGTCGAGCCCTTCGGCGATCATCTCCCGGTTCCACAGGCGGCGATCCTGATCCTCCAGCAGCACCAAGCCCTCATCCGTATCGAGCCGAGCGGGCGCGCGCGCATGCTGCAAGAGGAGCAGCGCGGTGAGCCCCATGATCTCGCATTCGTCCGGAAAGAGCCGCAACAGCAACCGGGCCAGCCGGATCGCCTCCTCGCAAAGCGGCACGCGGAGCTGGACTTCGCCGCCGCTGGCCGAATAGCCCTCGTTGAACAACAGATAGGTCATGGCCGCGACGGTCCCGAGCCGTTGAGCCCGCTCTGCCGTGCCCGGGATCTCGAAGGGGACATCGGCTGTCGAGATGCGCCGCTTCGCCCGGGTAAGGCGCTGCTCCATGGCGCTCTCGCTCACCAGGAAGGCGCGCGCGATCTCCTTGACCGAAAGGCCGGAGACGATGCGCAGCGCGACGGCGATCTGCTGGGGCGGCGGCAGATCGGGATGGCAGCAGATGAACAGAAGGCGCAGGACGTCGTCGCTGTATTGCGAGTTGTCGAGCTGTTCGGCGATCGCGGCTTCGGCGTCGTCCAGGTCCGAGATGAGCTCTTCCGCGGGCAGCGCCTCCTGCTTTTTCCGGCGGCGCACCTGGTCGAGCAGGGAGTTGCGCCCGACGAAGATGAGCCAGGCGGCGGGGTCGCGCGGAGGACCCTTTTCGGGCCAGCTCTTCAGCGCGCGCAGGCAGGCTTCCTGGAATGCCTCCTCGGCCGCGTCGAGGTCGCGGAAGTAGCGCAGGAGGGCTCCGAGCGCGTGGGGGCGCGCCGAGGTCAGGGCAGAGCTGATCCAGGAGAGGTCGGTCACTTTACTTCAAAGCGTTCAGTTCGCTTCCTGGGCTGAACCAGCGGATCGGGCGGATCTCGAGCGAGCCGGAGCCATGCTCCAGGTGCCGCGCGGCGTCGACGGCCTCTTCGAGCGACGCGCAGTCGAGGACGTAGAAGCCCAGGAGCTGCTCCTTGGTCTCGGCGAAGGGGCCGTCGGTGACCAGCGGCTCGCTTCCTGCCCTGAAGGTGGTGGCCGTGGTGGTCGGCATCAAGCGGAGAACCGGTCCCAGCTTGCCTTCCGCGGCCAGCTTCTCCTGCGGAACCGCGAGCTTGGCCATGACAGCGTCGTCCTCCTCCCTGGTCCAGGCACCGACCACGGCTTCGGAGTCGTAGCAGAGGATGGCATAGAGCATTTCGGTCTTCCTTGGTCGTCCTTCGTCGTCAGTCGAGGGCAATTCCGCGCACTCCCGTCCCCGGGACCGGTGCCATGCATCCCGGGATAAGCGCCAAAGGCGACCCTACAGTATGTCTAAAGGGGGAGAGGGTGCAAGGGATCGCGACTACGCGTTTTCCAGCAGTATTCCCAGGTCCACGCCGTCCCACAGCCGTTCACGGATCGATTTCGTTTCGGCCAACGCCCGGGCGCCGAGCGGCGTGACGGTAAACACGCGGCGCGAGGTCGACTCGGCCCGGGCCGCGATTCGCGACGAGGCGACGAGCCCTTTGGCCTCGAGACGGTCCAGGGTGATGTACACGGAGCCGATGGACACGTCCCGGTTGGTCACCGTCTCCAGCTCGCGGCGCACCTGCATGCCGTACGCCTCCGGAGCGGTCCGTAATACCGCGAGCATCACCTGCTCTTCAAAGCTCCCGACTGGGGATTCAGATCTCATATCGCTCCTGTCTACTGGTTCCGCGGCTATTGGTTCCGTAAAACGGACGCCGGATCGGTCCGGCTCGCGCGGAGGGCCGGGGACAAGGCGGCCAGCGCTCCCACGAGCAGCAGCGCCAGCACGGCACCCGCGAGCGCCTGGGGGTCTGTGGCACCTATACCGTAGAGCAAGGAAGACAGCAGGCGAGTCAGCAGAAGCGCCGCCAAGATGCCGACGGCGCTCCCCAGAACGACCAGGACGACTCCTCGTCCCATCACCTGCGACACCACCCGCGCGGGAGGGAGACCCAGGGCGATACGGATGCCGTACTCCCGCATCCGGCGCGTGACGAAATGGGAGATCATGCCGTAGACACCCACCGCTCCCAGCAGCAGGGCGAGGCCGGCCAGAAGCGAAAGCAAGGTCGCGATCTGCCGCGGTGCGCCGATGGCCTCCTCGAAAACCGACTCCATGGTGACCGTGCCCTCGATCGCGAGCCGCCGGCCCTCCCTCTGCAGCGTGCTGCGGCCGGCCTGGAGCAATCGCGGGACGTCCTCGGGCCTCGCCGCCGAAAGGACGTACGCCACTTGGTGCGACGTGTACGGCACCTGTTCGTACAGCATGTACCGCGCAGGAACGCCCACCTCGGCCAGGTTCGTCTCCGCCACGTTTCCGACCACGCCGATGATCCGTTCCCCCCGCTCGTCGAACCCGGTGTTGATGAGGCGGCCGACCGGATCCTCGCCCTGGAAGTATTTCGCGGCGAGCGCCTCGTTGATCACGACCACGCGTTCTGTCCCGGTGCGGTCCGAGGGCAGGAACCCGCGTCCCCGGAGGACCGGCACCCCAAGGGCCTTGAAGTAATCGGGAGTGACGATGCGGAAGAAAGTGGTGCTCTCTTCGAGATCCGGCCTGCCCACGATCTGGAGGCCCCAGTCGTCGCCGCGGCCCCGGAGCGGAAGCTTCTGCGTCGCGGCCACCGCGCGGACGTTTGGCAACGCCTGTAGCGCCGGCAGGATGTCGAGCGTCGCCCGGCGCCGCTCCTCGAAGGAGAGCTGAGTGGGCATCGTGGCATCGATCACTGCCACTCCCGCCACCTGCACGCCAGGGTCGATGGCCCGGAGCTTCGAGACGCTCCGGAGGAGCAGTCCCGCGCCGGCCGCAAGGAGCACGGCCAGCGCGATCTGCGCGACGACCAATCCACCGTCGAGCCGCCCGCCGCGGCCCGACATACCGCTCGTTCGTGCCGTGGCGATCGAACCTTGGAGGCTCGAGCCCTGGAGACTCCCTCTCCACAGCACGACGCCGGGAATCACAGCGATGACGGCCGCGGCGACCAGCGCGACGCCGATGGCGGCCCAGAACACCGTCCAATCGAGGCTTGCCGTCTCGGCGAGCGCCCCGAGCGGCAGCGCCCCGACCAGCACCCGGAATCCACCGGCGGCGAGCAGGGCTCCCGCGATGCCCGCGAGCCCCCCGATCAGCAGGGACTCGATGAAGAGCTGCTGCAGCAATCGCCGCCGCCCGGCTCCCAACGCGACCCGCACCGCGAGCTCCGTGTTCCGGCCGGCCACCTGGCCGAGCATCAGCGCGGCCACGTTGACGCACGCCATCAACAGGATGAGCGCCATCGCGGCCAGGGTCGCGAGGAGGCTCGGGCGCACCTTCCCGACCAGATGCTCGCGCAGAGGAGTAATTGACGGCGATCTGGTCTTGTCGAACTCAGCCAGGTATTCGAACGTCGGCTTGAGCGATGCCGCGATGGCGCCAAGCTGCCCCTCCATGCTGTCGATCCGCACACCCGCTGCGGCCCGTCCGACCAGGGCGTAATTCCCCGCCCGGTTCTCGGAGCTGAGCGGCGTAGTCGTCCACACCCGGGTTTCGGGGTCGGGAAACCAGAAGCCGGGCGGCATGACACCCACGACGGTGCGCGGGATGCCACCAATCCGAAGGGGACGGCCGAGGATCGAGGCATCCCCGCCGAGCTCCTGCCACAAGCCGTGGCTCAGCACCGCGACGGGCTCGGCGCCTGGAAGATCTTCTCCCGGCTGGAACGTGCGCCCGAGGAACGCTCCCGTGCCGAGAACGTCGAAAAGCTCGACGGAGGAGACGGTGGCGTGGAGCAGCCGCATCGACTCGCCGTCGAGCTCGAGAGTCAGGTCCTGTGGCCGGATCGCGGCCACGCGCCGAAATCCCGGAAGGTCGGGACGGAGGTGCAGGAACTCCGCCTCGTTCCACCATCCCGGCATCCACAGCACTCCGACCTCCGACTCGCGGGCTACGGGGAGCGGATCGAGCAGCAGCGTGCGGACGACGCTGAAGATCGCGGCCGTTCCGCCGGCCCCCAGGGCCAGGGTCAGAACGGCGAGCAACAGATACGTCGGCCGGCTCGCGAGCCGCCGGGCGGAGTACCGCAAGTCCACGATCCAACTCTCCACGACGAGTCCTCCGGGTTGCATTCGATTCGCGGTGCGCGGCTCGAAGCCTGTCCAACCGCGCCACCAACTGCGGCGGGCCAGCGCAGGCAGAGAGCCGAAAAGCTGCCGCCAGAGCCAGATCCTCGCGGCGAGCCGTCCCTCGGCCGCCGCGCGCTCGGCGTGCTCCGCCGCCAGGTCTCCAAGCACCTCGTCACGCTCTGCATACGGGATCAGCGATCGGAACAGGGCAGCAGGAAAACCGGGGAGCGGCCGCGCGCGGGTCTGATCTTTCAGGTGGGGCTCAAGCGGCATGGGTCGATTCTACAATGTAGAATTCGGCCTCCGCAAGAGTGCCGGCCGGTGGGACAGCCCCGAGGGGGCGGGACTACTCGACCATCTCGATCAGGAAGTCGTGGGTCAGGGAGGCCGGGATCAGGAAGCGGTCCCGGGCCCTTGTACTTGAAGGTCTGCAGAGCCAGGCCGGTGTTGCTGTTGATCAGGGCGCGGGCGGTCTGGAGATTGCCGGCCTGGATGCTCATGCCCATGATGCCTTCCCCGCGATCCGCCGCGAAGTCCGCGACCAGGCCGGGACCATCAGGCTCCAACAGAGCCAGGGTGTTGTTGTTGTACCGCACCTCCGCGCCGCGAGCGCCCAGGTAGTGGACCTTCTTGTGCTTGAAGCGGACTTCGAGACCGAGGCCCTCGTAGAAAGCGATGGCCGCATCCAGATCCGCCACCACCAGCCAGAGGGTGTCGATCTTCTGCGCGGTGTTGGGATGCGGCTGAGGTGCCAGGGCCGGAAATTCGGTGAACATCTGCTGTACCTGGGCCTCGTCGTAGTCCAGGAAGAAGTTCGAGTTGTCGGGGGCAAGCGGAGAAAGGAGGATGATCGAGCTCCAGAGAGGCGAGAGCCCGACGATCTCGCCGGTCGATTCGATGGTGAGGGGCGGCGCCGGAATCGGACCGATGTTGGAATAGCCGGCACCGGTCAGGAACGTGATCGCTTGAGCGGCGTCGACCACATCGGTCCCGTAGAACTTGCCGCCTTCGTGGTCCTCCAGAAAGGCCAGGAACGGCGCGGTGAACTCGTTCAGCTCCGTGAACGTCGCGATCTCCAGGTACGACAGATCATTGAACCAGATCAGGCTGTTCTTGGCCCCCAAGGGGGAGAGCAAGGCCGGGGTGGCCGAGAACCCGAGCTGATCCGCAAAGACGTCCACCGCGGCTTCGAAGTTTTCGGGACGCACAAGCAAGGCGACGTGATCGATGCCTCTGCCGTCGCCCAGGTCCTGGGCCAAAGCCTGGCCGCCAAGCGCCAGGAGTCCGCACAGTCCGCACATCGATGCCCAAAGAATCCGCTTTGCGTGCATGTTCGCTCTCCGTTTCATTGGTACTTGAGCCCTGTGTCGCAGAGGATCGTTGCCACGGTCGCGCCGGGAGGGAGGCGGCCGCTCGCGAGAAGCTTCGCCGCCGCGCAGACGTTTGCCCCGGCCGAGAAGCCGACGTGCAAACCCTCCCGAACCGCCAGCTTCTTTCGCCACTCTATCGCGTCGTCATCGGAGACCGCGAGGAAGACGTCGACCAGATCCGGGTCCCAGTGCGGCGGCAGGACGCCGTAGCCGGTCCCCTGGAGCAGGTGCTTCGGCTTGACCAGCGGCTGGCCCGCGAGGACCTCGGCTCCCTCCGGCTCGACCGCGGCACAGAGGATGCCGGAGCGACGGCTTTTCAGAGACCGGGCGGTCCCCACGAAAGTCCCTCCGGTGCCCACGATTGCCACGAAGGCATCGATCCTGCCGTCGAGCGCCTGCCAGATCTCGGGTCCGGTGCCCTCCTCGTGAGCCGCGACACACGCGGGGTTGTGGAACTGATCGACATAGAAGGCGCCGCGCCTCGCGGCGAGGTCCACGGCCACCTCGGTGGCTGCCTTGACATCGGTGCCGGTCACTTCGCCGGGTTGGCCATCCACCTGGGGCACCAGGACGACCTCGGCGCCGAGGGCCTCGAGCATCCGCGCCCGCTCGGGACTGTTGCCCGCGGGCATCACGGCGGTGAAGGGATGGCCGAGCACGCCGCAGACCACGGCGAGGCCGGAGCCCATGTTGCCGCTGGTCATCTCGACGACGGCCTGTCCGGGTCCCAGGCGGCCGGAGTCACGGGCATCCCGGATGACCCGGAGCGCGGCCCGGTCCTTGACGCTGCCTCCCGGCTGAATGTGCTCGGCCTTGGCCACGATCCGTCCCGGACCGGGATGGATTCGCCGCAACTCGACGAGGGGCGTGCCGCCGATCAGGTCCAGGGCGCTGGGGCGGACGATCATCGGCCGGATGATAGGCTATCCCCATGAAAAGAACATGGCTGTTGTGGCTGGTGGGGTCGCTCTGCGCCCTGTGCGCCCTGAGGACACCGAGCGCGCATGCCGATCCCGTCAGGAAGGTGCACCCGCTGGAGAGGGCGTCCGTCCGCCTGTTTCTGGAGCAGACCTGGGACGATCATTTCAAGAATCCGCCCCAGGTCCTCCTGGTCCACGGCCTCACGTATTCGTCGCATGAGTTCGATGTCGATCACGCCGATTACAGCCTGGTCGATTTCCTGGTCCAGCACGGTTTCTCCGTCTGGCTGCTCGATATCGCGGGCTATGGCCGCTCGGGAGCTGTCGACGGGCTCAAGGTCGATTCCGACTACGCGGCCGAGGACGTCGCCGCGGCGGTCGCGTACATCCGCAAGGTATCTGGGGACGACAAGATCGATCTCGTGGGGTGGAGCTGGGGCACGATCACCACGGCGCGCATGGCGGGCCGCCATCCGGAGCAGATCGGCAGCCTCGTCCTCTATGCACCCATTATCAGGCGGCCCGAGGGCGCAACCCCTCCGACCGCGCCCGTCCACCCCAACACCTGGGACCACGCGGCCGAAGACTTTCAAAGGACGTCGGCCGGGGAGATCGACTTCCGCACGGTGGAGCCGGCGGTGGCCCACATCTTTCTATCCACCTGCTGGCGCTACGACGGCAAGGGCAGCCCCAACGGCGGACGCGTCGACGTCCTGCAAAACGATCCCACGCCCCTGTTCGACGCCAGCCGGTTGACGATGCCGGTCCTGTTCCTGACCGGCACCAAAGATCCCTACATGAGCTGGGACGCCCTCGAAAAGGCCTACTCCCTCCTGCCGAACCGGGACCGCAGCCGGTTCCTCAGGATCGAGGGCGGGTCTCACATCCTCATGCTGGAGAAGGATCACTACAAGCGATTTCAGAGAGAGGTTCTGGCGTTTCTGCTGGGAAATCGCTGAGAGGAGACCTCACCCCCTGTCCCGGGACAGGGGGTGAGGTTCCGCCTTGCCTTACTGCTTCTCGGCGATCTGCGCGCGCAGACGCTCCTCCTGCTCCCTTAGCTCGGGGGTGAACTCGGCCCCGAAGTCCTCCGCCTCGAACACCGGGCGGATCTCGACCTCGGTGTCCTGGAACGGGCTGCGCTTGAGCCATTCGACCGCCTCGTCCATGGACTTCACCTGCCACATCCAGAAGCCGGCGACCAGCTCCTTGGTCTCGGCGAAGGGGCCGTCGATCACCGTGGGCTTGTCTCCGGAGAACCGGACGCGCTTGCCCTTCGAGCTCGGGTGAATCCCCTCGCCCGCGAGCATCACGCCGGCCTTTACCAGCTCTTCGTTGAACTTGCCCATCTGGGTCAGCATCTCTTCACTGGGCATCACGCCCGCCTCGGAATCCTTATCGGCTTTGACCAGGACCATGACTCGCATCGTTGTATCTCCTCTCGGTTGTCGGGTTCGGAGCCGGGCTTCCCGATGCCTCGACCGGGTGTCTCAACCCCGGCTCTACTGTAACGTCGAACCAGGATCCCCGAAATCGACACGGCGAGCCAACTTTTTTTTCGGACCCCCGGGCTTGAGGGCTGCGGCATGCCGAATCCCAACGCTGCTGGTCCCAGCCCATGCGCTCGTCCGGAAGCTCGTGAACCCAGGACGGCGCTCCGGCTCAAGGAGCATGCCAAAACCGTCATTCTGAGAGGCTCAGAACGATTCTGAAAACTTCGGAGCCATTCTGAATCCCAGAGAATGGCTCCCAGCGGCTCAGATGGCCCGGGATCAGCCGCAGATCAGTCCGCTGCCGGGGTCGTCCCAGGGAGATTGATCCTGCACGGTGCAGGGCGTCGTCCAAGTCCAGGGATTCCACCAGTCCCCGGTCTCGTTCGAGCGCGTGCAGTAATAGGGGCTTCCCTCGTTGACGATCTCCTCGTGAGGCACCCGATACGGCGCCCAGCAGCCGCTCGAGCCGCACTGGACCTCACAATAAGCCCATCCGCCGTCCGGCTTCTGGGCGGCGCAGGTCTCGGTGTCGTTGAACTCGTAATCGCAGAACCCGTGGACTCCTTCGAATACATAGCCGAGATCGCAATAGACATGATTGGTGTCACAGCAGCGCACCTCCTCGCAACTGATCCAGGCCTGCATGGAGTTTTGGCTGTAGCGGCTGTCGAAGGTACAGACGCACTCCTTGTCGTCGTGCCCCTCGCTGCAGCCACCGCCGCACCATTGCGAGCTCACGTTCACTTGGGCCGCGTAGGTTGGCCCCGAAAGCAGGATGGTACCGGCCAGGGCAGCGTAGAACAGGGTCGAGCGGTTCATGAAGGCTCCTTTCTCTAGGGATGATGGCTCCCCCTACAAGAGATGGTGCCCGAAAGGGGCGAAGGGGTGCTCCCCAGAGGTTGAGGGAGGGCGGCGACGCGCCGAATTCCTGTTGCGACGCGCCGGCTCCGTAGCGAATCTCCAATCCTAGACTGACGAATCGACCGCGGCCTGCACTTCGGCCCGGCGGGCCCGCCGGGCGATACCCGGCACGAGCATCGGTACGCGGCGGCGGTAGCTCTCGTAGTCGGCACCGTGATACGCGAGGAGATCGCGCTCTTCGAACTGGATGGCGACGAGGATGTACGCGGTGGTCATGATCGCGAAGACGAGATGAGCGGCGGTCATCGTCGGCGTCGACCAGAAGGCGAACAGCCAACCGACATAGAGCGGATGCCGGACGAGCTTGTACGGCCCGGGCTCGACGAAGCTGAGCGGCCGGTAGGTCTCGCCGCGCAGAGCGAACCACACCTGCCGCAGCCCGAAGAGGTCGAAGTGGTTGATCAGGAACGTGGTGACGAGAACGAGCCCCCAGCCGAAAGCGAACAGCGCATAGGCGGCCACGCGGGCGAAGGTCGACTCGAAGCTCCAGATCACGCCGCCGAGCGGCTGCCAGAACACGAACATCACGATCAGGCAGAGACTCGAGGCCAGCACGTAGATCGGCCGCTCGAGGGGCGGGGCGACGACGCGAGTCCACATCCGCTTGAACGCGGGGCGAGCCATCACGCTGTGCTGGAGGGCGAAGAGGGCGAGCAGGCCGAGGTCGATGGCGAGCGCCGGGACGAAGGGCATCCGCGCCTCGCCGTCTAGCGTCGTCGGCACGAGAAAGCCGCCGACGAAGCCCAGGGCGTAGAGAAAGGTCGCCAGGAAGATCAGATACGAGATGCAGCCGAAGGCGAAGATGGCGATGCGACGGATCATGTCGGTCTCTCCTTTCGAGGGGGCACCGTGGGCAGCACCGGAAGGGAGGATCTCCCGGTGCGGCGCAACGGCGCATCGGGCAGATGTCCCGACTCGGCTACAATCGATCCGCGGATCCCGGGACAGATGTCCCGGATCCCGCCGACCGAGGAGCCCGAGACCTCTGAGCGAATCGCGCGCCCGCCAAGCCATCCGTTACCTGCGCACCACCGACGGTGTCCGGCTGGCATGGGCGGAGGTCGGCCGCGGTCCGACCCTGGTCAAGGCGGCCAACTGGATGACCCATCTGGAGCTGGAATGGGACAGCCCGGTGTGGCGGCATTGGATCGACTTCTTCTCCTCCCACTTCCGCTTCGTGCGCTACGACGAGCGCGGCTGTGGAATGAGCGACTGGGAGGTGGGCAATCTCGGGCAGGAGCGCTGGACGGACGATCTCGAGTCGGTCGTCGAGGCGGCGGGCTGCCGGGAGCCG
>DATMER010000051.1:0-37328 GCA_035556715.1 Thermoanaerobaculia bacterium | reverse complement strand
GCCGCTTCCGGATAACTTAGAGGCTGGCCGCCGCGTCGGAGTGCCCTGCTCCAAAACGCGAACGGCGAGAACCAAAACATCAGGGATACGCACGTAGAAGCCTTCGATACGCGTTTCTCGGACGTGGGTTCGACTCCCACCGCCTCCACCATCCATCTCTTACAGATCTTTAGGCGTTCAGAGTGACTCTGGACCGCTCAAAGTTACTCTGGACGCCTCAACGGATTTTTCGACGCGTCCAACGGAATTTTGACGGCTCAGCCAATTTTTCGACGCGTCAACGTCCCACGGGATGCGTAAAAAAACCGTTGGACGCCTAAAGTAACTCTGGCCGGCTCAGCGGAAGAATCGGCGCGTTCAGAGCTCCGCGGACGGGTCCAAAAAACCGTTGAGGCGTTCAGAGCTCCGTGGACGCGAAGAGCGTCCGGCTGAGCGGTAAAAAAAGCGGGCGAGCGCCTCACCTTCCCTCGAAAGCCGCCGCGATGCTCTTCTCATAAGGCGGCTTCAGCACGCCCACCTCGGTGACGATCGCCGTGATCAGCTCGGCCGGCGTCACGTCGAAGGCGAAGTTCATGGCCGGCGTGTCATCCGGCGCCACCCTCGTCCCGAACACCTCCGTCACCTCTATACCCTGACGCTCCTCGATGGGGATCGCCGCGCCATCGGGCGTGTTGCGGTCGATCGTGGAGAGCGGCGCCGCCACGTAGAAGGGGACACCGTGACGGTGCGCCAGGACCGCCACGGTATAAGTCCCGATCTTGTTGGCCGTGTCGCCGTTGGCCGCGATGCGGTCGGCTCCCACCACGATCCGGTCCACCAAGCCCTGGGCCATGAGGGTGCCGGCGCTCGAATCCGTGACCAGCCGGAAGGGGATGCCCAGGCGCTTCAGCTCCCAGGCGGTGAGCCTCGCCCCCTGGAGAAGGGGCCGGGTCTCGTCCACCCAGACCATCCCCACCTTCCCCCCTTCCCAGGCCGATTGGATCACCCCGATCGCCGTGCCGTAGCCGGCCGTGGCCAGCGCCCCTGCGTTGCAGTGGGTGAGGACGCGCGCTCCCGGCGCGAAGAGCTCGGCACCGTGCTCGCCGATCTTGCGGTTCGCCCGCACGTCCGCGGCGTGGAGCCCGTGAGCCCAGTCGAGGAGCGCCCGCCGGACCGCATCGGGTCCCTGGTCCCGGGTGCGCTCGTAAACCTCCCGTCCCCGGTCCAGAGCCCAGCGCAGGTTCACCGCCGTGGGCCGGGTGCCGCCGAGCAGATGGACGACCTCCTCGAAGCGGTCCGAGCCGAGCACCAGTCCATAGCCTGCGGCCACTCCGATCGCCGGAGCGCCGCGCACGGCCAGGCAGCGGATGGCGTCGGCCACCTGCTCCGGGGTGTCGCAGTCGAGCCAGACCTCCTCGACCGGCAGGCGGGTCTGGTCGAGGAGCTTCAGGGAGTCACCTTCCCAGCGGATCGGGGAGAACGGTTCGCTCATGGGACGGCTATGTTACGGGTGCTATGATCCGCCGGCAAATTTTGGAGGCCCTTGGAGGGAAACAGTGAAAGGTGATCCCAAGCATCTCGGCTTTTCCACGCGGGCGATCCACGCCGGACAGCCGCCCGATCCGCGCACCGGGGCCGTGGCGGTCCCGATCTACCAGACGTCGACCTACGTCCAGAAGGGCCTCGGCGAGCCCGTCGAGTACGAGTACGCCCGGGTGCAGAACCCGACCCGGTTCGCCCTGGAGGCAAACCTCGCCTCGCTCGAAGGAGGCGTCAGCGGCCACGCCTTCGCCTCCGGCATGGCGGCCATCTCCTGCCTGATCACGCTGCTCAAGTCCGGCGACCATGTGGTGGCGACCCGCAACGTCTACGGCGGCACCTTCCGCTACTTCTCCAAGATCATGGAGAACTACGGTCTCACCTTCTCCTGGGTGGACGCCACCGACCTCCGCAATGTCGAGGCCGCGATGACGCCGCAGACGAAGATGGTCTACATCGAGACGCCCACGAACCCGGTCATGGAGATCGTGGACATCGCGGGCTCGGCGGAGATCGCGCACGCCCGGGGCGCGTTCCTGGCCGTGGATAACACCTTCCTCTCCCCCTACTTCCAGCGCCCGCTGGAGCACGGCGCGGACGTGATCGTCCACTCCACCACCAAGTTCATCAACGGGCACAGCGACTCGATCGGCGGCGCGCTCATCCCCTCGCGGCCGGAGCACGCAGAGTGGTTCGCCTTCGTCCAGAAGTCGGCGGGCGCGATCCTGTCCCCCTTCGACTCGTTCCTGGTGCTGCGCGGCATCAAGACACTGGCCGTGCGGATGGACCGCCACGAGCAGAACGCGCGGCAGGTGGTGGACTACCTGGTGAAGCACCCGAAGGTGCGGAAGGTGCTCTACCCGGGGCTGCCGGACCACCCGGGCCACGAGTTGAACAAGCGGCAGGCCTCCGGGTTCGGATCGATGATCTCGATAGAGATGGGCAGCTTCGAGGCCGCCAAGGCGATGCTCGACCGCGTTCAGGTGTGGAGCTTCGCGGAGAGCCTGGGTGGCGTGGAGAGCCTGATTTCCCATCCCGCGACCATGACGCACGCCTCGATCCCTGCGGAGAGGAGGGCCGAGATCGGCGTCACGGACGGACTGGTGAGATTGTCGGTCGGGATCGAGGACGTCAGCGATCTGCTGGCGGATCTGGATCAGGCGCTGGCGGCGGTGTAGTCAGAATTCTGAATCGTCCGGGTCGACGTAGGAGAGCTCCTCCTCGGCCTCGTCCGAGAAGTCGGCCTGCTTGTCCACGCTGCTCCGGATCCACGCCAGGAAGTTCTCCTCGCCCTGGCTGACATTGAAGGAGAGGATCTCCGGGAGCTCGTAGCTGTGGAGCTCCCGGATGGTCTCCGACACGGCGTCGAACTCCTCTTCCAGGGTCTTTACCACGAGAAGGAGCTCGCCGTCCTTGCAGATCTTTCCTTTCCAGCGGTAGATGGAGCGGACGCCGGGCAGAACGTTGACGCAGGCGGCCTGACGGCGAGCGACGAGCTCGCGCGCGATCTGGTAGGCCTGTTCTTCGGTGCCGACGGTGGTGACGACGACGATTGCCCGCATCGCTCCTCAAAGTACACACTCCTTTCTGGCGAGTCAATCCGACGCGGGCCGAGCCCGATCTACTTCCAGACCTCTTCCTCGAAGTCGTAGACGATCACCTTCACCTTGCCGGTGCGGCCGGTGACCCGCACCGCAGCCAGGTTTCGCTGGCCGTCGGTCAGGAAGACCGTCCCGGGCGTGGCCGTGCCCAGCGGGCCGAAGGAGGCGAGGTTCGAGTTGTTGAAGCGGATCGGGTCGTCGCCGCTCCGGACCCACTTCCCCGGCGCCGCCGGATCGCGGGCCAGGCGCCCCGGCGGGAACCCGAAGTGCACCTGGTTGCCGATCTGCTCCAGCCGCCGAGGCGGGGCGATCTCGGGGTCCACCCCCAGATCGATGTCGCGGTTGAGGACGCCGTCGCCGTCGGCATCCCGGTACATGGAGTAAGTGGCGTGACCGCCCGGGCGCGGGCGGAACTTCAGCGCTACGTTCGCGCACTGGCGGACCGCCATGGACCGCGCCAGCCGCAGGGTGCCGACCACCTCCCCGGCCGCCGCGCGCAGCCGGACCTGCCCCGAGATCCGCAGGATCGGCGGCATGCTCAGACCCGCGACCAGAGCGAACAGCGCGAGCACCACCAGCAGCTCCACCAGTTGGAAGCCTCGTTCGGATCGGTTCATGAGGATGTCCCCCGAGCCGGGGAGACAGGGGGCGGCCTCGCCGGGCCGCCCCCCGTCTCCCGGTCAGCGGGAGCCCTCCTTGGCCCCGCCCTTTTCCTTCGCCGGTTCCTTCGCCGGGCTGGGCTTGCTCGCCTTGACCTTCTCCTTGAGCGTGGTTTCTCCCGAGATCGCGATGTAGGGCTTGAGGAGCTGGTAGGTCTTCTCGCCGATGCCCTGGACCAGCATCAGGTCCTCCACCGACTTGAAGGGGCCGTTCTCCTTGCGGAAGTCGATGATCCTCTGGGCCACGCTGGGCCCGACCCGCGGCAGCAGCGCGAGCTGCGAGGCGTCGGCGGTGTTGACGTTGACCACCCGCCGGGCCTCGGCCGCGAGGGTGGGAAGGGAGGCGAGGACGAGCCCCGCCAGGATCAGGCTGCCGATGAGATGACGTGAACGGTTCATGACGTTTCCTCCGAATGTGGGTTGATCTGGTACTTGGCTTCGTACTGCGCTTCGCTTGTTCTTCCCCTTGTCTGCCTTTGCGTTCGTCTCTGTCCTGCGTCCGCCACCTCCTCTCCGGGTTGACGGCAGCCCTGTAGATCAAGGCCGCTGCCAACCCGTCCATGGAGGAGGAAGTCGAGCAGTGTCATATACTTAGGTGTAATCAGGGGAATCCGGAGGAGAGCGGTGTTGTCCAGCGTTCTGGCGGGGAAGCGGGATCCTCCCTCGGGAGAGGGCGTGTCCAAAGAACTCGGGATTATATACTTGACAAACCCACGCCCGGGGAGTAGACTGGTCCCAGGTTGAAACAGGAGACCCCGGACCATGGCACAGACCCTTCCTCCCACCTACGCGCAGTTGACCAAAGTCTTTGCAGATGAAGACCTTGCACGCGAATGGCTAGAGGCCAAGCGCTGGCCCAACGGTCCAGTCTGCCCCCATTGCGAGTCCGTGAACCAAGCCTACAAGCTCACGCCCAAGGCCACGTCCTCCCGGCCGGTCCGCAAGGGCGTTTGGAAGTGCCGGGCCTGCCGGATGCAGTTCACCGTCACCATCGGGACCGTCTTCGCGGAGACTCACATCCCCCTCAACAAGTGGCTCTACGCCATCCACCTGATGTGCGCCTCCAAGAAGGGAGTCTCCGCGCTCCAGCTCTCCAGGACGGTCGAGGTCACCTACAAGAGCGCATGGTTCCTGGCTCACCGCATCCGCAAGGCGATGGAGAAGGACCCGATGCGCGCCAAGCTGACGGGCACGGTCGAGGCTGACGAGACCTACGTCGGCGGCAAGGGGACCGGCTCCCAGGGTGGCCCGATGGCGGGCGGGTCCAAGATCGCGGTCTTCACGCTGATCTCTCGCGACGGTGAGGCCCGGTCCACCGTGGTCGAGGACGTGAAGGCCAAGACTCTGAAGGGGATTATCAGGGAAGAGGTAGAGGGGACGGCCCACATCATGACGGACCAGATGCAGAGCTACCACGGCCTGGGCAGAGAGTTCGCCTCTCACGGCACCGTGGACCACTCAGCTCAGGAGTACGTCCGCGGCGTCATCCACGTCAACTTCTCCGAGTCCTACTTCTCCCTGTTCAAGCGTGGGATCATCGGTGCCTTCCATCACATCAGCCGGAAGCACATTCAGCGCTACTTGGAGGAGTTCGACTTCCGCTGGACCCGCCGGAAGATCACGGACTCGGAGCGCATGCTGTCGGCCGTGGCGGGAACCGAAGGCAAGCGCCTGTACTACCGGGCTCCAAACTGGCTGAAGACGCAGAGTGCCTGATACGGTCTAGTCCCGTAGACACGGCGATTCAGGGGAGAGGGGAGCCGGTCCAGCTCCTCCTGCCCTTACAGGGGATCGAACGATGGCAGAAGACCCGAAAGCCTCCGAAGAAGAGGCGCATCCGCCGCAGGAGGAGCAAGCGCAGGGACCCGGGAGGCCAGGGCGAAACGTAGGGAAGCCGGTCTCCCTCTATCCCCTCGAATTCGAGGAAGCCGTTGATGCGCTGCTTGGAGTGAAGATGGACCCGGAGGAGCTGCGGAACAGGAAGCGCTAGGGCTTGTGAAAAGCCCCGTATCTCCCATGAATGATCTCACCATATACGGGGTCGGCTATTTGGACGAAAGCAAAGCCCATGGTGCGAATGAGGGCGAAGACCCGGACCGGTACTCCCGGGAAAGCCTCAGCTAGAAGAGAAGCGCCAGCAAGAAGCGTTGAACCCTTCGTAAGAACGTCATCTACCAGGGTGATCCGGGTCGGTCTCTCCTGATCGGTCACCCGCCGCTCGACGCGCATGGAATCGTAGTGCACTTGGGCAGACGGGCGTTGCCCACGGCTGGCAAAGGCTGACTTCTGGACGGCTGTATGCCTCGCCAGCCACGGTTCCCACCGCCCCCCCAGGCCCACGGCAACCAGCTCCTGGCAGATTCGGCGCGGCACCCAGAGCGCATCCCGCTGCTTCATGGGAGCGCTTCCGGGTGTTGGGACGAGGACAACGTCTGGGGCCAAGAGATCAGCCAGCTCAGGGGTAAGGCCCTCTTTTAGCTTGTCAGCCGCGAAGGGAATCAGGCGAGTGTTGGCGTCCCAGTAGGCATCCTGCTTGATGCCGTGACACACCCTTTTTGAGCGCGCCTGTTCCTCGTTCCCCGGGGTGGGGCGTGGCGTGTAGGAAAGAAAAGCGCCGTACTCGACGCTAGAAAGCAGCAACTCGGGCCAGCTCTCTATCGCCTTCGATCGGCAACAGGCGAAGCAGAGGACGGGTGTCGGCGAGCACTTGAGCCCCGTAGCGCCGCATCTCTTGGGGCCATGTGAGCCCAGGGGTTTCGGTGATGGACTTCATGATGAAAAGCAGGCGCCCGAGCCGTATCGCTTCCCACCCCTGGGAGATTGAACCGCTCGTGTCGCTGGCTTCCACGATTACCGTAGCATCGGAGATCAGCGCCATGACGCGGTTTCGGTAGGGAAAGTTAGAGGGGTACACCTTCGCCCCGGGCGCATACGGCGTCACGGCAAGGTGCTCCCTCATGATCCGACTCTGAAGCTCCTGGTTCTCTTGAGGGTAGGACTTGCTCAGAGGCGTACCGAGTACCGCGATCGTCCTTCCACCCGCGTCGATTGCCCCGTTATGCGCGGCGGCGTCAATCCCCAGGGCTAGGCCGCTGACCACGACTACCCCTTCTTGAACCAGCTCTACGGCCAACTTTCGGGCACGACGCAGCCCCTCCGGTGAAGCCTTTCGAGCTCCCACGATCGAGACGCGGACGCCACCACGAGCAAGCCGAACATCACCGGACACGTACAGCCGTTCAGGGGCGTTCTTTTGCTCGACATCGTTCATTGCGCGCCCGAGTAGCTGCGCTGGCGTGTACTCGTTCAACGGCGTGACTGGACGATCCATCGATACCTCCTGCCTAAGTAAGGTGGTGAGGTCGGGCCGTTCCGTGACACGTAGAAGCCGTCATCCACTGTGCTCTAGGGACGCTCTACGAGGCGATGGACCTCGATCAAGCGGTTTACTTCCTTCCAGATGAAGCCGCGAGCTACTGCGGATTTGGAGTTGCCGTAGCCCTGTTTCTCTACGAGGTCCTGGAGGTAGTCCAGGAGCTTCGGCTCAACACCCGTCAACTCGAAACTGACCGAGTCATTTGTGGGCCGGCCGCCTTTGCTGCCATCACCCTTGGGCGCCCGCTTCTTCCTCTGGCGCTCCTCTGCCATGCGTCGAGTGTAGCACGACGCGACGTTTCTACCCCGGTTTTTACCCCGGTTAAAACAGGGGTTAAAAGGGGGGTAGAAACCCTCTAAACCAGGAACCAGCCCACCGGCCGGCCGTAGACCTCAGCGAACCGCGCCAGCTCGGGCGGGTCGATCCGCCGCTCCGCCCGCTCCACCTTGGATACGTAGCTCTGCGGCTTGCCCAGGCGCGCTGCTACCTCCTCCTGCTTGAGTCCGGCTTCCTGCCGGGCAAGCTTCAACCTCTCCACCATGGCCCGGTACTCGGGCGAGCTGAGCCGGTAGGCGGCTGAGGTAGGGCGCGGCACGTCCCTATCCCATAACCTTCTCTAGGATAACCCAGACTAGGTTATACTGCGCTACCCGAACGCTACGAAAGGAGGTGCGACCGACGAAGAGATAGACCCGTAAGCAAGGGTGGGGCGTGCCTTCCCTTGCACCCGAAGACGGCCCGACGGAGTGCTGATAACACCCCGCCGGACCTTGCCGAGCAAAGGAACCAACCCTATGCCCGACTCACCGCAGTCTATCCCTCCCGACCTTGACCACGCCCCCGTTACGGAGGCGCTTCGCCGGGTGCTGTACGACGCTGTTGTGCAGCTCGCCTTTCCCGAGCACCCGGACCCAGACGAAAACGCTCCCACCTTCTCCCCGGACGACGGCGGGCTTGCCGTCTTCAACGTCTGGGGGCGATGGTTCGCCATCTGGCGGGACATCGACGCCCTGGACGACGAACACCTTCCCGACTCCAAGGTCTGGCAACTGGTGACCCTCAAGGCCGACCCGTCCAGCCCCGAAGGGATCGTGCTGCATGAGGTCTGACCCCGCCCGCTTCGAGGACGTCCCCACCTTCCGGGAGACGTTCCTTCTCCACTTCACTCAGCCCGGGGACGCGCAAGCGCTCCGGCGGATCGGCCGCATCCTGTTTCTCATGGTCAACGAGCACCGGCAATACTGGCCGGAGCCCGCGGTGAAGTCTCCGCGGCGCGAGCTGCGGGCCGTGCTGGCCGATCTCCGGCACCTGGAAGGCTACCTGAGGTTGCACCTGGGGGACTTCCCGATCGGGCCGGAGCTGGCGCAGGAAGTGCGGGAGGTCGGCCACCGGCTAGAAGACGCGCTACACACCGTGAAGAGGTTTGAGTCATGAGGCGGCGGAAGGCCCCCAAGGGGATGCCAGACCGCGACATGATCCTCAACCCCATGAGCCGCTACCTCCTCGGAGAGGTCCTCCGGGTAGCGAGAGAGGCCGTTCCCTTCGTTCCGACGCGCTGCGACTTCTACATCCTCGGAATCGCCCGGGATCTCCGCGACGAACTGCGGCAGGCCCTGGACCGCTTCGAGGACCAGTTGCAGCGGGAGGGAGAGGGATTCGCATGACGGCTACCACCTACGCCCCCCAGGGCATCACACGCGCCCGCCGCCGGGGACCTCATCCCGGGGTCCATGTCCGGAAGGGCAGGCCCGTCAAGGCCAAGTTTCGCGGGATCACCATCCGGGTCGAGGCCAAGCGGTACAAGGAGTGGCTTCGCGCCTCCGGAGCGATCGAGTTCCGGGACCTGCGTAACTGGCTCATCTTCCTAGCAGATCGGGAAGCAGAAGCAACCGATCCCCGCCAGATCATCAACCCTTCGTAAATTCTGCAACACCGGGACCCGAGGGGTCCCCCACCGGCTGGTTTGTCAAGTATATAATCCCGAAAGAACTGGCGCCCTGCGCGATTCCTTGCGTCAGGGTCCATCCGACCGGTAGATTAGGCCGCCATGGCTGAACGAACTGAGCAGCGGTCGGTCTTCCGGGAGTACTTCGAGGCGATCCTCATCGCCGCGATCTTCCTGCGCTTCACCAACGTGTTCGTGGTGCAGACCTTCTACATCCCCAGCGGGTCCATGGAGGACACGCTGCTGATCGGGGACCACCTGTTCGTGAACCGTTTCATCTACGGTCCCGTGGTCAGCGACCTCGAGCGCAAGCTCCTGCCCCTGCGGCCGGTCGAGCGCGGGGACATCGTGATCTTCCGCTCCAAGACCGACCACGGTCTGGACGTGGTCAAGCGCACCATCGGCATCCCGGGAGACACCATCCAGGTCGACGAGCGACAGCTCTATCTGAACGGGAAGAAGGTTGACGACTCGTCGTATGCCGTGCACAAGCGGGACGACCCCTCCTACGCGCCCCGGGACTACTTCGGCCCGGTCACCGTCCCCCCGGAGAGGTACTTCTTCATGGGGGACAACCGGGACGAGTCGCTCGACTCACGCTTCTGGGGGTTCCTGCCCGCCCACCTGGTCAAGGGCCGCGCGCTGTTCATCTACTGGTCCAACGGCAACCAGCCGCCGGAAGGGACCAACCCGGTCGCCGGCCTGCTGCGGACGGCGGCCGGCTTCTTCTCCAATACCCGATGGGAGCGGTCCTTCCGCCTGATCCGCTGAGCCGCACCCCCTCATGGAACCAGACCAGTCCGTACACCGGGAGTACGAGGAGAAGTCCTGGCAGCGGGAGTACCTGGAGGCGCTCCTGATTGCGGTGATCTTCGCCACCTTCGCCCGCACCTACGTGGTGCAGGCGTTCAAGATCCCGTCCGGCTCGATGGAGCAGAACCTGCTCATCGGCGACCACATCCTGGTCAACAAGTTCATCTACGGGCCGACCGTCCTGGACCTGGAGCACGTCCTGCTGCCGGTGCGCGAGGTCCAGCGCGGGGACATCGTGGTCTTCAAGTTCCCCGTGGAGCCTGAGCGCGACTTCATCAAGCGGTGCGTCGGCCTGCCCGAAGACACCGTGGAGATCGTGGACAAGGAGCTGTCCATCAACGACGAGCCGGTCGATGACGACAGCTACACCTGGCACACGGATCCGATCCTTATCGAGCGCAGCCCCTATATCCAGAGCACCCGCACCCGCGACAACTTCGGACCGTACACCGTCCCCGAAGAGCACTACTTCTGCATGGGGGACAACCGCGACAACTCGAACGACTCGCGCGTCTGGGGGGCCGTCCCCCGGGAGTACATCAAGGGGCGCGCCTTCATGGTCTACTGGTCGTTCGACAGCCAGGGTCCCGAGCCGGTGGAGTGGCCGGGCTTCGCGGGCAAGCTCCGCCAGATCTCCGAGGTAGCCCTCCACTTCTTCACCAGCACGAGATGGGAGCGAACCTTCCGCGTCGTGCGGTAGACTACTCGCGCGATTTCAAAGGAGGATTCGTCATGAGCAGGAGGATCGCCGAGCGCGGCGAGGGTAACCTCGGGTGTATCCTGTGGCTTCTGGTGCTCGGGCTCGCTGTCCTGATCGCCTGGAAGGCAGTCCCGGTCAAGATCGCCAGCGCCGAGATGTACGACTTCATGGACGAGATGGCCCGGTCCGTCGGCGCCAACACCACGGCGGAGGATGTCGAGAAGGCCATCCTGCAGCGCGCCGCGGAGCTGAAGCTGCCGCTGGACAAGGACCACGTCAAGGTGGAACGGATCGGGGACCGCATCCGGATGAGGGCCGAGTACACCGTGCCGGTGGAGTTCCCCGGCTACACTCATCAGTGGCACTTCGTCCACGAGCTGGACCGCCCGGTCTTCATCGTCTGACGCCGGGGGGACATCCCCCCTTTTGCCGTTTCCGAGCATGGCCCGCCCCGGTTGGATCCATACCCCCGAGGTGATCGCGGCGGGCCTCGCGCCCGGCGCCCTCCTCGGGACTCATCTCGCCGGGCTGATCTTCTTCCTCAACCCGCACCTCCCCTTCGCCGCCGGGCCGGTGCTGCGCGGCGTCCTGGTGTACGGCGGCCTGCTGGGGCTCGCCTCCCTCGCGCTCCACCTGCCGTTCACCTGGCGGCGGTATCCCCATGGGACGCAGGGGGCGCAAAGAGCGCGGCGGGCGCTCCCCTGGTCCCTCACCGTCGCCCTGGGCACCGCCGCCTGGCTCGACGCCAGCCACGCCTCGCTCTATGCCTTCTACCTGCCGGCGGGGATCAACGACCGGCTCATCCGCACAGCCGCCTGGCTGGCCCTGGCCGCGCTGATCTCCTTCTACACGGCGCTGCTCCACACTCTCCACCGCCGGCGCTACGGCTGGAAGAGCCGTTACGGCTACGTGCTGCTGGCCGTTCTGTCGGTCTTCGCCATGATCGAGCGGCGGGAGGCGTTCCGGCCACGGCCGGCGCCGGTGCACCGGGAGGCGGTCGTGGAGGCGGGTCCGCGGCCGGCGCTCTTCGTGGTGGGGCTCGACTCCGCCACGCTCGACGCCCTTCTCCCCCTGGCCGGACAGGGCCGGCTCCCGTTCCTCGCCACGGCGCTCCAGCAAGGGGCCTACGGCCGGCTGGAGTCGCTCGTGCCCACCTGGCGGGAAGCCACGTGGATCACCCTCGCGACCGGCAAGCATCCGTTCAAGCACGGAGTGAGCGGCGGAGCGGTCTACGACGCCGGCTGGGTGCCGGGCGAGATGCGGCTCCTCCCGGCGGGGATCCGCTTCCGCACCTGGGGCACGCTCGGGGCGGAGCCGCGCACGCCGCGAGCCTTCCCCCGCCGGGCGCTCGCTCTCTGGGAGATCCTCCCCCGGCTCGGCACCCCCGCCGGAACCGTGGGCTGGCCGGCGTCCTGGCCGGCCTCCCGCGAGACCTCCTTCGCCCTGCCGGAGCGGTTCTTCTCCGGCACCGGTGGAGCGGAAGGCGCCTGGCCCCTGGGTCTTCAGGAACCTGCGCAGGGGCATGCGCAGGAGAGAGAGCGGATCTTCCGGCCGCGGCCCGCCGAGCTCGACCCGGCCCTGCGGAGCCGCGTCGGCCCGAATCCCCCGGCCGCCCTGCTCGACGCCCTGACCGGGGATGTCTGGAGGGAGTCCCTGGCCCTGTCGCTCTTCGACCAGCACACCGAGACCGGAGCCCTGTTCGTGGTCCTTCCCGGCCTGCGGGAGGTGTCGCGCCGGACGTTCGGAGGGTTCCAGGCGGTGCAGTTCGAAGGGGAGCAGTCGGCCGCGACCCGGGAGGCAGCGGACCGGCTGGCCGCCTACTACGAGGTGCTCGACGGTTTTCTGGGCGAGATCTGGCTGCGGGTGGACGGTCCCAAGGTGCTGGCCGTGGTGTCCGCCTACGGCACCGAGACCCGCCGGGACCCGCTGCGGAGGGAGAGGATCGAGCTGGGGGGCCGCTTCGGAGGCGCGCCTGACGGCATCCTCCTTCTCTACGGCGAGGGGATCCAGCCCGGCGCCCTGCTGACCGGCGCCCGGCTGGTCGACGTCGCCCCCACCCTCCTCTACGCCCTGGGCCTCCCGGTCGCTCAGGATCTCGACGGCCAGGTGCTCAGGGCCGCCTTCGAGAAAGGCTTCCTCGCCCGCAACCCGCTCACGATCGTGCCGTCCTACGAAGGGCTGGCGAAGTCCTTCACACGCTGATCGTCCTGTCTTTACCCTGGGACTGGCAGGTAGGCGTTAGGTCGCTTGAGGAGTGGCAGCCCCAGAGGGTGGTATTCCTGAAGCCTGCCTATTCTTTTGGCTCGCTCCCTGTGGCACATCCTCATGCAAGTTGTCGAAGAGTCGGGGGTAAATAGCCGGAGAGAGAAGTGCACGGGCGCCCCCGCGGGACCGAGGGGACGCCCGAGGATTCTCACTTAGTAACGCCCGAAGACAAACTCCTTTGGGCTGCTGCCGTCTGGCGCGTCAGAGCGGATCTTTTTCCCGTCCTTGATTTCATCCCATACGGCCTTACCGATGCCGAGAGACCACCGCAGAAGACCTGTCATTGTGTCGCCGCGCTCTCGAGCAAATTCCTGCAGGTCTTCGTACAGGGGCTCGGGGATGTAGAAGCTGACGCGCTTCATGGGAACATCGGGCCTCTTGAAAGGGAGCACTCCGTCCTCTTTTTCCGACGCTCTGGTCCCGCCAGGGTCAAATACCTTCTTCTTCATTCTCACTTGTTCTGCCATGGATACCTCCTGTAATCGATTGTCCATCCACCTACTCCTTCCGTGGGATGGTTTACCACCCCACTATTCTCCATTTTTGTCCATTTTCTCCCACCTGTCAACATCGCATAGCCGCTTCTCTATTCATCGCTCGGCGCCGTAAGTGCCTCGTACTCTAGAATTTTACTACTTTGACTGGCTCGCGGAACCTGCTACAGACTCCGTTTAGCTCTCGCTACGCACCCTCTTGACGGCACAGCTCTTGCCCCAGAATGGGACCCGTGGTACACTTTTTTTGACCGGGAGTAGGTCCATAGATGCCCCAGGTGGATGAGGAGAAGCCTATGGCAGATGAACGCGGTCAGAACCTCGGCGGCCGGAAAGGAGGGCGGCGGTTTCTTAGCCGGCGACGCCAAGTTGAAGTAATTTACGAAGTCGAAGAGATCGAGATGGAGGGAGGGGGTTATCAGCCAGGAGAACGCCTCGACCAGTGGAAGCACGATGCTCTCGCTGACGCTGAGAAATCCGGCGAAGATCTCGAACATACAATCAAGGACGCTGCTTCCAAACAGAGGAAGTCCGCGCCTCTGCGCTGGGACATCGTCATTTTGGCCTGCGCCAGCTTGGCCCTTATTTTTACCTTGCTGTTGTCTTTCAAGGGGTTCGACGTTCTGCTTGCTGGAGCTGCTACAAAGGAGGGGTCCGCAGGAGTTGCTAGGTCGATGGTGAAGTATCTCGCGGCACTGGCTCCATTTATCGAGATTGTGCTGGGAGGAACGATTGCTGCACTGATTTTAAAGATACGGTCAAAGCGACATTGACCATCGACGCTTCGAGCAGGAGCGGGGGTTAGCTAATACCTCGCCACATTCCGATTGACGTGTTGCCTTCTCCTGTAGGGGAGGGGCTTGCGCCCTCCCGGGTGGGCGGACACCCCAGGCACGAAAATCTCGCGGCCTGCGAGCTTTCCTCCACCCGGGAGGGGGCAAGCCCCTCCCCTACAGGAGAAGGCTACCTGTTAACCGGAGTGTGACGAGGTACTAGCCGGTAACCTTCTGCGCCACCAGCTTCGGACCGCCCAGGGCCTTGGTGCCTTCGCGCTCCTCGCGGGCCATGGTGCAGCGGCCCTCGAAGAAGGCGCCGTCCTCGATGACCAGCGCTGGCGTGTCAATCTCGGCAAAAACCTTGCCGCGGGGGGAAATCTGGACCTTCTTTGAGGCACGGACCGTGCCCTTCACCGTGCCGGAGACGAAAATCTGGCCGACGCGCAGCTCCCCTTCCACCTCGCCCCCTTCGCCAACGATCAGGTCGCCGTTGGTATTCACCTTGCCCGTGAACTTGCCGTCCACGCGGAAGGAGGTCTCGAACCGGAGCTCTCCTTCGACGTCGCTGCCGTTGTCGAGGAAGCCGTTGAGGTCGCTTTGCTTGCTGCCGCTGTCCGACTTGAAGATCATTGGACGTCCCCCCGCTCGACCAGAAAGTCGTAGAGCCTCATCAGCTCCTCCTCACTGTGAAAGTGGACCTGCAGGACCCCGCCTTTGCCCCGTCTCCGGATCTCCACCCGGGTCTGGAGGCGGCGGGTGAGCTTCTCCTCCGCGGCAGCGGTGTTCACTTCGACCGGCCTCGGTTTCCTCTTGGGCTTCTCGCGCGCCGGCTCTGAAGACAGGCGCTCCAGGTCGCGGGCGCTCAGCCCTTCGCGCACGGCGCGCTCGGCCAGGGAGACCTGCGCCTCCCGGCTCGGGAGCCCCAGGAGCGGACGCGCCTGACCCGCAGTGATGCGGCCGTCGCGCAGCAGCTCGCGGATCTCCTCGGGAAGCCGAAGCAGCCGCAATGCGTTGGTGACCGTCGTCCGGGCCTTGCCCACCCGGGTGGCGACGTCCTCCTGGGACAGCCCGAACTTTTCCTGGAGCGCCAGGTAGGCCTCGGCCTCCTCCAGGGGGTTCAGGTCGCTCCGCTGAAGATTCTCGACCAGCGCCAGCTCCAGGAGCTCGCGATCGTCCGCAACCTGTCGTACGACCACAGGAACAGACTCCAGGCCAGCAAGACGGGAAGCACGCCAGCGACGCTCGCCGGCCACGATGAAGTAGGTGCCATCCTTGTCCGGCGTGACCACCAGGGGCTGCACGACCCCCTGGGCCTTGATGGAGGCGGCCAGCTCCTCGATGGCAGCATCGTCGAACTGCGTCCGCGGCTGGAAACGGTTCGGCTTGAGCTGCCCGACCGGGAGGGACTGGACCGGTGCAGGAGCTTCCGGAGGAGCTTCCTCCTGCTGGATGAGGGCACCCAGGCCGCGGCCCAGGCCCCGCTTCTTGCCCGCGCCCGCAGGGGTCATGCCGCCCTCCGCAGAAGCTCGCGGGCCAGGGCCAGGTAGGCCTCGGCGCCCCGGGACTTGATGTCGTACTGGAAGATGGGCAGGCCGTGGCTCGGGGCCTCGGCCAGGCGGATGTTGCGGGGGACTACGGTTTCGAACACCTTGGCTCCAAAGTGGCGGCGGATCTCGTCCGCGACGTCCTTGCAGAGGTTCGTGCGGTCGTCGTACATGGTGAGAAGGATGCCGGTGATGGCGAGGCGGGCGTTGAGCCCACCCTGGATGCGCTTCACCGTGGACATCAGCTCGGAGATCCCCTCCAAGGCGAAGTACTCGCACTGCAGAGGGACGAGGACGCCGTCGGCCGCGGTGAGGGCGGACACCGTGAGGTGGCCCAGGGACGGCGGGCAGTCCAGGAGGATCGTGTCGTAACGGCCGGAAACCTCGCCCAGCACCTTCTTGAGCCGTCCCTCCCACCCCTTCTCGCCCACGAACTCGACCTCGACGCCGACCAGGTCGCGTTGAGAGGGGATGAGGTCGAGGTTGGGGAAGCCGGAAGGGCGGATCGTCTCGCCGAGCGCGACCTCGTCCACGAGGGCGTGGTAGAGGTGGGGCTCCTCGGCCCTGGCGCCGAGGCCGCGAGTGGCGTTTCCCTGGGGGTCGCAGTCCACGAGCAGGACGCGGCGCTCCAAGGCGCCGAGACCGGCGCCGAGGTTGATGGCGGTAGTGGTCTTGCCCACTCCGCCCTTCTGGTTCGCGATGGCGAGGATCGTGCTCATCCGGCGTCCCGTATCGGCAATATCGACAATATCGGCGGCATTGGCTCCGCGCGCCTCAGCTCCAGGATGCGGCGCCTCTGGCTGCCCGGGATCCTGACGCTCCGCCCCGGCGACAACGCGGCCGGCAGCGCGGGGCCTTCCTCCCCCAACCAGAGCAGGATCCGACCCTCGGGGCTCAGGCGCTCCGCGAGCGCGCCGAGCACGTCCGGATCGAGCTTGAGCGCCCGGGCCGTCACCAGGTCCAGGCTCGCCGGCAGGCCGGCGGGAAGGGGGACCGCCACTCTAGCATTCAGGCACCGGCAGGGCAACGACGCCTTGCGCGCCGCGGCGGAGAGGAACGCCCACTTCTTCTCCCGCGCCTCGACCAGGGTCATCTCCAGCCCGGGCCTGGCCGCGGCGAGGACGAGGCCTGGAAAGCCGGCGCCGGAGCCGATGTCTAGACCGAAACGGGCATTCCCGGGGATCAAGGGGATAGCGGCGAGAGATTCGCCGTAGTGGCGCTCCAGGACCTCGTTCAGCGTGCCCGGACCGATGAGGGACAGCCTCTGGTTCCAGAGCGACAGCTCCTGGTAGTGAGCGCGGAGGGCATTGAGAGCGCGACCGTCCAGCGGCTCCGGCGAGAAGCCGGAGAGCTCACGAGAGAAATCTTCGCGGGAGAGCGGAGGAAGGACAAAGGGCATGGGAAGGGGAAGGGGAAGGGGAAGGGGAAGTGTTTCACGTGAAACATGGCGGGGGCCTCGCCACAACGGGGCACCCCGCATCCGTTTCACGTGAAACTAGGCAGGCCGGATTGTCACCCGCTTGAAGTAGCCATCCCCGGTGCTTTCGGTCGCCACGCCGGGGTCGTCCGCCAGGGTCATGTGAATGATCCGCCGGTCCGCGGGGTTCATGGGCTCCAGCGTCCGCGGCCGGCCCTTGCGCCGGACCTCCTCGGCCACCCGCTGCCCCAGGCTGCGCAGACGCTCCTCCCGGATCTCCTGGAAGTTGTCGCAGTCCACCCGCACCAGAGGCGCCTCGCCGGACAGGCTCCGGATCACGCGTGGCAGCAGGTGCTCCACCGAGACCACGAACTCGCCGTCGTCCGCGAAGCACCAGTCCACGTCCTCCCCCGAGAGGTCCACCTCCAGCCGCTCCTCCCCCTGCAGGATGCGCGGCGTCAGGCTCAGGCCGGCGATCCGCAGCAACAGCTCCATCCCCTTGGCCGCCGCCTCAGCCTGGGGACCCGTGGCCTCGGGGAAGCGCTCCGACGGCCGGCGCGGGATCTCCGGCAGCGCGATCAGCCCGTTCGCGGGCGGCATGTCGAAGGTGTCCGCCTCCACCCGTGTCAGGCGATCCGCCGATGGCTGCGGCGGCCGGACGTGACCCTCGAAGCGTGACGCGCGGTCGCCCCGGGGACGGTCGTCGCGCTCACTGCGGCCCCCCCGGTCCCTCACGGCGCGATTTCCGCGGTCATCTCGATCTCCAGCTCGATTTCCAGCGCGAATCCCGCCCCGATTCTCACCGCGGTTTCCCCGATCGTCGCGATTTATCCGATTGTCACGACTTACCCGATTTCCTCGATCATCGTTCCCCGCCCGTTGCTCGCGCGGCGGGCCGCCGCCCGGGCCTCGCCGGTCCGCGTAGTCCCCCCGGGGGCGGCCCCGATCCGGGCTGCGCTCCCGGTCCCGGGGCGGAGGCTCCGGCCTCGGAGGGCGCTCGGTTTGAGGAGCCCGCGCCTCGACCGCTCCGGCAACCGGCTCCGGACGGGGAGCCGGAGCCGGAGCGTCAGCCTCCCGGGGCGGGGGCGCCGCCGGGATCGCCGGGGTCGCCGAAACTGCCGGGATTGAGGGGTCCCGCCGCGGTGCGTCGGGATCGACCTCGATCAGCACGCGCCGCCGGGTCTTCAGGAAACCGTGCCGCTTCTCAATGCTGCGGTACGCGATCTCCTCGGGGCCGAGATGGAAGTGGTTGGCAGCCTGGATCAGGGCCTGCTGCAACGTGTCGCCGGAAAAGAAGCGTCTCTTGGGATCGTTCATCCGCCAAGGATCTCCGCGCTGGCCTCAGGCCGTGCGCTTCTCGAGTCGTTTGTAAACCGCCTGCTGCAGGATGGTCAAGACGTTGTTGGTCAGCCAGTACAGCACCAGCCCGCTGGGCACTCCGATGAACATGACCGTCATGATGACCGGCATCAGCTCGAACATGCGGCGCTGCAGCGGGTCTCCGGCCTGCGGCGCCATGCGCACCTGGAGCCACTGTGTGGCCCCCATCACGATCGGCAGCACGTAGTAGGGGTCCTTGGACGAGAGGTCCAGGATCCACAGCATCCAGGGCGCGTGGCGCAGCTCCACCGCCGACGTGAGCAGGTTGAAGAAGGCGAACAGGATCGGCATCTGGAGCAGGATCGGCAGGCAGCCTCCGACCGGGTTCACCCCCGCCTCCTTGTAGAGCGCCATCACCTCGTCGTTCATCTTGCGCTGCACTTCGAGGTTCGGCTTCCCCTGCTTGTCCCGCAGCTTGGTCTTGTACTTCTCCCGGATCGCCTGCACCCTGGGGTTGAGCTCCTGCATCCTCTTCATCGACTTCATGCTGGTGTGGGTCAACGGCAGGAGGAGGATCTTGATCACGATCGTCAGCAGGATGATCGCCCAGCCGTAGTTGGCCACCACGTTGTCGTGGACCCAGTGGAGAGCCACCAGCAGCGGCTTGGCCAGGAAGGCGAACATGCCCAGCTTGACCGAGCGCTCGAGGTCGTAGGGAAGCCCGGCCAGCCGGTCGTAGTTCTTGTCCCCCCAATAGGAAAGCAGGGACAGGCTCTCCCCCTCCGGCTCCAGGACGATCCGGTACTCCCGCGGGAGCTTCTTCTGCTCCGAGGTGAGCTCGTCCTCCGGGGGAACCGGGAGGAAGCGGGCGTTTTGCGCACCCCCCTGGACCATCATCGGCTGGAGCAGCACGCCATCCAGGCCGGCGCGCGGGACGATGGCCGCCAGGAAGTAGGTGTCCTCCAGCCCCACCCAGTCGACCCGGCCGGGAAGGGCGGTGACCTCCAGCTCTTTCTGCGCGTTGAGCTCTTCGACGTCGTCGCCGTTCTTGTAGATCGCCCCCTGGCGGCGGTAGCTGCTGCCCGCCTCCTCCGCCGTGGGGTTGCCTAGGCCGGGGCCGACGGCCAGCGCCCATGCCTGTCCGCCGGAGTCGGGGACGTTGACGACGGCTTCCAGGAAGCCCTGGTCGTCAAAGCGGAAGTGCTTCTCGGCCACACCTGCCGGTCCGCGGTGGCGGAAGACCAGGGAGCGGCCGTCCCGCCCGCGCTGGACCTGGAACAGGGCCTGGCTCAGCGGGTGGGGCTTCAAGTCCTGCTTGCGCACCAGGCCGTAGGGGAACAGCCCCTCGCCCCGCTTGCGCACGAGCTCCGCGGTGCCCTGGCCGTCCTTGACCTGCAGGGAGACGAGCTGAGCGCCGCGGTTCGTGAACTCCGCCCGCGAGGCGGGGCTCTCCAGCACCACCCGTTCCTCGGCCGCGGCCTGGACCGGCTGGCCGGCCCAGGGGGGGAGCGCCGTCCGGCTGGCCTCGGCCGGCGGGATGGCCGATGGGGCAGCTCCGGGCGGACTGTCGGGGATGGCAACGGAGGGCGTGGGCCCGGGCCTCGAGGGGCTGGCCGGCGCTCCGGTTGCCGGAGGGTTGGGGGCTGCCTTCTTGGGAGGCGGGAAGAAATAGGTCCACGTGGCCATGATCGCCACGGAAAGAACGATGAAGAGCAAAAACCGGCGTATGTCCACGGAGCTTGGGTCCCTCTTTAGATATCTTTTATCCGGCTCACGGTAGATCCACCCCGCCTGGATGGAACGGATGGCAGCGGAGTAGGCGCCAGGTGGCCAGGGCGCTCCCGCGGGCGAGGCCGTGCTTGAGCAGGGCGAGCCGCGCGTACTCCGAGCAGGTGGGGGTGAAGCGGCAGGCCGGTGGCAGCAGGGGCGAGATACGCCGCTTGTACAGCTCCAGCAGCCAGACGGCGACACGGGTCACGGGGCCGGGGTCTCCTTCGGCAGTATCGGCGACGCGGGCGACGCGGGCGACGTGGACGGCTCCGGCGGCGGCTCCGGGCTCCGCCGGGGAAGCAGCCCGGAAAAGAGGCGCAGCAGCTCGCCGCTCAGGGCCTGGAAGTCCGCCCCCCGGGCCTCGGGCTTCAGATGCACCACGAGATCCAGAGCTGGGAGATGGCCACGATCCTTCCATCGGCGGTAGACCTCTTTGATCCGGCGCTTGATCCGTTGGCGCACCACCGCCGGGCCGACCTTGCGGCTGGCGGTGATCCCGAGCCGGGGATGCCCGAGCTGGTTCGGAGCAAAGTAGAGAATCGCCAGCACGCCATGGCGCCGACGTCCCGTCCGGTAGCACCTGAGGTAGTCCGCCCTCCGCCGCAACCGCTCCTTCGGGAGCAGCCGTTGGCTTCCAGATACCCCCGGAAGCCGGGAGCCCGACATCAGACCGACAGGCGCTTGCGGCCCTTCTGGCGCCGGCGCGCGATCACTGCGCGCCCGTTCTTGGTACGCATGCGCACCAGGAAGCCGTGGGTCCGCTTGCGGCGACGGTTGTTGGGCTGAAAAGTCCGTTTCACGATCGTGCTTCCTTCCAGGCTGAGGAGTCGCGGAGCCCGCTGATGCTGGGGCCGCCCCCGGGTTCATCGAAACTGCAAAATGTGGCGGAGAGGGTGGGATTCGAACCCACGGACCGGTTGCCCGGTCAACGGTTTTCGAGACCGCCCCATTCAACCGCTCTGGCACCTCTCCGGTCTCTATTTCATATCTATGGCGGAGAGAGTGGGATTCGAACCCACGGTAGAGTTTCCCCTACACACGCTTTCCAAGCGTGCTCCTTAAGCCACTCGGACATCTCTCCGGAGCTCTGCAAAGAACGGTGCCGCTCAGAACCTCTTCCGGAGCGACGCGAAGAAGCCGCGCAGCAGCGCGGCGCTGTCTTCTTCAAGGACCCCGGCCGTCATCTCCAGCCGGTGGTTGAGGCGCGGGTCCTGGACAAGGTTGCCCAGCGTCCCGCACCAGCCCGCCTTGGGATCGGGCGCCCCCCAGACCAGCCGCTCGACCCGGCTGTTGACCAGGGCGCCGGCGCACATGGCGCACGGCTCCAAGCTGACGTACATGGTACATCCTGTGAGCCGCCACCCGCCGACCCGCTCGGCCGCCTGCCGGATCGCGAGGATCTCGGCATGGGCGAGGGGATCGCGGTCGATCTCGCGCCGGTTGTGGCCGCGGCCGACGATCTCCTTCCCGGACTCCCCCTCCCGCACGATCACAGCGCCAATTGGCACCTCTCCGATCTCCGCCGCCCGCCTTGCCTCGGCGAGAGCTTCCCGCATCCAGATCCGATCTTCCGGTCTCTCTGTCCGCACGAGCCCCCGCCTGTCCCAGGCAGGCGGGATATCTTACTCGAAGGAGGGCAAACGGGCAAATCCCCGCTCCTGACGATCCCCGGGCATCAGGGAAACGGTTCGAGCGGCCCGGTTTCTTCCCGCCCCGGCGGGCGGACGGCTCGCCCAGAGGGGCGGACGGTTCACCTGAAGGGGCGGAGAGCTCGCCTCACCGAGCGGACATTCGCCCAGACGGGCGAACCATCCGCGCCAAGGGGCGAGCTGCACGCCCTGGATGAGGAACCATTCGGCCGAACGGGCGGAACGCTCCCGGACCGGGGCGGACCGTCCGCCCCTGGGGGAATATCCCCCGCCCCTCATCGCCTTTACTTACCGGACACCAGGACATAGCATGTGCTCCTGGCAGCGGCCCTCGAAGGGTTCGGGTCCTGTGCATCGGTCGTTACCGAACCTCGTCAGGCCCGGAAGGGAGCAGCGATAAGGTATCCGGTCGAGTGCCGCAGACAAACCGGAACCCTTCGTGGGCCGCTGTCGTATCAACCTCTATCTACTATCTATCTACTAATTACTGTCCATGGCTTATCAGGTCCTCGCCCGCAAGTGGCGCCCGCAGAGCTTCTCCACCCTGGTGGGACAGGGTCCGATCGTCACGGCCCTGCGCAACGCCGTCCAGGAGGGGCGCATCGCCCAGGCCTATCTCTTCTCCGGCATCCGCGGCGTGGGCAAGACCACCACGGCCCGGCTCCTGGCGAAGATGCTCAACTGCGAGCGCGGGCCGGCGCCCGATCCCTGCAACGAGTGCACCCCCTGCGTGGAGATCACCCGCGGCTCGGACCTCGACGTCATCGAGGTCGACGCCGCCACCTACTCAAAGGTGGAGCAGGTCCGCGAGCTGACGGAGAGCCTCAAGTACGGCGCGGCGCGCGACCGCTACAAGGTCGTCATCCTCGACGAGATCCACCGCCTCTCCCGGCAGGCCTTCGACGCGCTCCTGAAGATCGTCGAGGAGCCGCCGCCGCACCTGGTCTTCATCTTCGCCACGACCGAGATCGACGCCGTTCCGGCCACGATCCTGTCGCGCTGCCAGGAGTTCCACTTCCGGCGGGTGAGCTCACAGGACGTGGCGGACCTGCTGCGCATGATCTGCCAGAAGGAGGGGATCGAGGCCAGCGAGACGGCTCTCCGGCTGGTGGCCCGGGCCGGCGAGGGGAGCGTGCGCGACGCGGTCGCCCTCCTGGACCAGCTCGCCACGTTCGGCTCCGGCACGATCACGGACGAGGACGCCGTCCGCCTGCTCGGCGGGCTGGACACGGCCCTCTTCCAGAAGCTCCTCGAGGCCATCCTCCTGGGTGACGGCCCGGCGGTGAGCCGCGCGGTGCGGCGCGTGGAGGACGAGGGGTGGGACCCGCGCAGCGTCTACGGACAGTTCCTCGTCTTCTGCCGCGACGCGCTCCACCTGGGCATGGGCGGCGAGCCCGAGCAGGTGGACCTGGCGCTCGAGGAGGCCCAGGCCCTGGCCGCCGTGGCCAGGGAGGCCGGTTACGAGAACCTGCTGCGCCTCCTCCACCAGCTCCTGACCAGCGAGATGACCGTGCGCCGCAGCGAGACCGGCGCTCTCGCCGTGGAGATCGCCTGGCTGCGTGCCGCCGAGCTGCCCAAGCTGCGAAGAGTGGAGGAGATCCTGGCGGGGGGCGGGATGGCTCAGGCTCCGAAGCCGGCTCCTCGTCCAGCTCAGGCTCCAAGACCTCACCCCCTGTCCCCCTCTCCCGTCTCCCCTCCGCCCCCCGCCGGGAGAGGGGGGACGCAGGCCGAGAAGGTGGTGGAAAGGGCTCCGGCCCCGGTGCCCGCGGCGGCTCCCGTGGCCACTCCGCCCCCTGCGCCGGATCCCGCCCCCGCTCCCCGGTCGAACGGCAACTCGTCTCCGGAGGAGCTGATCCAGGCGTTCCTCGACGAGGTGAGCCGGCGCAAGCAGCCTCTGGCTGCCCATCTGACCGAGGCGGACGGGATCTCGTTCGCGGACGGTCGGCTGACCATCGCGCGCATGCCGGGGGATACCTGGCTGGAGTCCCGGCTGCAGCAGACAGCCAACCGCCAGGTGATCGACGAGGCGGTGGCCGCGGTCTGGGGTCCCGGCACGACGTGGCGGACGGTCCAGGGGGAGGGAAGGAAGGCCGCCGAGCTTCAGGCCGCGCAGGCCGCCTCCGCGGCCGGGGCCGTCGTGAGCGACAATCCCACCGTGCAGACAGTCCTCGACATCTTCGGGGGCCGGGTGGAACGGGTTGAAGAGCGATTCAGGGAGGAATGACATGAGCAGCATGCGTCAGTTGATGAAGCAGGCCCAGGAGATGCAGGAGCGCCTCCAGCGCGAGCTCAACGAGCTGGTGGTCGAGGCGAGCGTCGGGGGCGGCATGGTGACCGTGAAGATGAGCGGCCACAAGCAGGTCGTCGCCGTCAAGATCGATCCCGAGGCCTTGGACAAGGACGACCCTTCCATGCTGGAGGACCTCATCGTCGCCGCGGTCAACGAAGCGGGCCGCAAGGTGGAGGAGACCATGCAGGGCAGGATGGGCGCCATGGCGTCGAGCCTGCCGGGCCTGTTCTGAGCCAGATGACCGACCCTCTGGCCCGGCTCATCGGGGAGCTGTCGCGGCTTCCCAGCATCGGGCCCAAGACCGCGACGCGCCTCGCCCACTACCTGCTCAAGGTGCCCGCCGGCGAGGCGCAGGCCCTGGCCCTGGCGATCGTCGAGGTGAAGGAGAAGCTTTTCCACTGCTCCTCCTGCAACGCGATCACCGCGGTGGATCCCTGTCGCTGGTGCACCGACGACCGCCGCGACCGCGCGCGGATCTGCGTGGTCGAGGAGCCGTTCAACATCGAGCCCATCGAGCGCACCGGGGAGTACCACGGCCTCTATCACGTACTTCTCGGCGCCCTCTCCCCGCACCGGGGAATCGGTCCGGACCGCCTTGCGATCCCGGGGCTGATGACGCGGCTGGAAGGGGTGGAGGAGGTCGTGCTCGCCACGAACCCGAACGTCGAGGGCGAGGCCACGGCCCTCTACCTGGCGCGGCTGCTCAAGCCGCGGGGGGTGCGGGTGACCCGCCTGGCCTTCGGCATGCCGGTGGGCGGCGACATCGAGTACACGGACGAGGTGACGCTGGCCCGGTCTCTCGCCGGCCGGCGGGAGATGTGACGCCCCCCGGGCCGCGCTCGCGCGAGCTCTCGCGCCGCATCGCGGAGGTCGAAGCGCCCGGGATCAATACGCTTCCATCGACCCCCGATGCCGTCTCCCTCTTTTGGGAGGAGGCCGAGGGCGCCCACGTCAGGGATGTCGACGGCAATCTCTATATAGATCTCGCCTCGGGCTTCGGGGTGGCGGTCGTGGGCCACCGCCATCCGCGGGTGGTGGCGGCGGTCCGCGCCCAGGCCGGCCGGCTCCTCCACGGCCTCGGGGACGTCCATGGCCATCCGCTCAGGGTGGAGCTGGCGGAGCGGCTGGTCCGCCTGGCTCCGGTGGATGACGCGCAGGTCTTCTTTTCGATCTCCGGAGCCGAGGCGGTGGAGATCGCCCTGAAGACCGCGATCGCTGCCACCCGCCGTCCGGGGATCGTGGCGTTCGAGCCTTCCTACCATGGGCTGACGCTGGGAGCGCTCGCGGTCACGTCGCGCCCCGAATTTCGGGAGCCTTTCGCCGCGCATCTCCATGGCCATGTTCATCGTATCCCCTACGCCTGCGATCCTGCCCGGGTTGAGATCAAGAACGCTGCCTGCGTCCTGGTGGAGCCGATCGTGGGGAGGGAAGGGGTGATCCTCCCGCCGCCCGGCTGGCTGGCCGAGCTCGCGCGTCTCTGCCGGAAGGACGGAGCCCTGCTGATCGCGGACGAGATCTTCACCGGCTTCGGACGGACGGGAAAGCTCTTCGCCGTGGAGCATGAGGGGGTCCGGCCTGACCTCCTCTGCTGCGGCAAGGCCTTGGGCGGCGGGATGCCCATCGCCGCCGTCATCGGCAGGCGGTCCCTCTTCCGCTGCTGGGAGACTCCGGGAGAGGCCCGGCATACCGCTACCTTCGTGGCCCACCCGGTCGCCTGCGCCGCAGCTCTCGCCGCCCTGGACGTGATCGAGGAGGAGGACCTCCCCGCCCGGGCTGCCCGGATGGGGGAGTGGATGGAGGAGAGGCTGTCACCCTGGCCGGAGCGCTATTCTGACGTGGTCGCTGTCCGCGGCCGGGGTCTCCTCTGGGGAGTGGAGATGCGCTCGGCCGAAGCCGCCAAGAGATGGACCGCCGCGGCACTAGTCCGGGGAGTGATCCTTCTCGCCGGAGGACCGGAGGGACGGGTGGCGCAGATCGTGCCGCCGCTGACGATCCCGGAAGAGATGCTGAGGCAGGCGCTGGAGGTGCTGGAGGAGACGCTGGGATGAGGGATGCTCGCGCCAAGATCGCCTTCATCGGGACCCACGGGGTGGGCAAGACGACCCTTTGCTATGGGTTGGCGTCGCGGCTCAAGCGGCGGGACGTGTCGATCGACGTGGTCCACGAGGTGGCCCGGCGGTGCCCTCTGCCGATCAACGAGGAGACGTCCGTAGCCGCCCAGTCGTGGATCCTGCATACCCAGATCGCCGAGGAGCTGGTGACCCAGGCACGATATCCCGTGGTCATCTGCGACCGGAGCGTTCTCGACAACTACGTCTACCTGCTCCTGGCCGCGGGACGCCAGCAGGCGCTTGAGGATCTTATGGAATCCTGGATGCGGGGCTACGACCTGCTCGTCCACGTGCCCATGGTCGAGCAGCCGACTCCGGACGGCATCCGCTCGGCCGATCCGGCGTTCCAGCGGGCCGTGGACGAGCGGCTTCTCAAGGAGCTTGGGGACCGGGGCCTCGAGGCGCTCCACCTCGACCCCGAGAGCCGGACCCGTTGGCTCGACGTGGTGGAGCAGGAGGTCTGGCAGCGGATCCGGCCCGCCCAGCTCCCCCTGCTCGGTATCTAAAGATATGCCCTCGTTCGAAGGCCTGCTCACCTTCTTCGTCATCGCTGCCATTGCCGCGGGCGCCCTGGTCCTGTTTGCGGTGCTCCGGAGGGAGCCGGTGAGCCCGGCCGTCGAGGCAGTGGGGCGCGGCGACTTCGAGGGTGCCTTGGCCGCGGCCCGGACCGCCAGGGGGGCGGGCCGCGACGAGCTGCTCGCCGCGGCGGTGGCCGCCAAGCACCTGCTCCGGTTCGACGAGGCCAGCCGCCTGCTCGGCCGCATCCTCGCCCGCGACCCCGGCGATGGGGAGGCCTTGCTGGAGGCCGGCCTCGTCGCCGCCTATGCTGGCGATCTCGCGAAGGCTGAGCGCTCTCTGGCCGAGGCAGCCGCCCGGAGATCGGATCTCGCCGAGTCCATCACCCTGCATCGCGCCTGGGTGGAGCTGAGGAAGAAGGACCTTCGGGAAGCGCGGCACCTGTTCGACGAGATCGAGACCTCTTTGGAGAACAAGCTCCGCACCGACCTGGGGGGCGGCGAGCCGCTGTTCGTCGAGTGGTTCCTCCAGGCCGCCGAGCTCTGGGCCGCCTTCGGGGACTCCGAACGCGCCGATTGGGCACGGGAGGAGGGGCGGCGGTCGGCTATCGGGAGCCGCCTGCCCGAGGTTCTCGGCTGACCGCCCGCAGCACCTTGGTGACCAGGGACGACAAAGGAAGATCCAGACGCTCCCTTTCCCCGAACCAGCCCCAGGTGCCGTCAGCCGGAGCGACGAGATCCGCCCGATGGACCTCAAGCTCCAGGTCGCGGAACGTGATTGAGTGGCGGACGCCGCCGATCCGGGGGCCGAGGGTCCAATGCCCGCCATAGCGCTCGGCAAGGCCTTCTTCGGGGTTGGCGGCTTCGAGGCTCGTCCAGGGCAGCTCCCAGGTGCCGGCCAGAAGGGCACTGTCCTCCGGCCGGCGGAAGAGGAGGACGCCGCCGTCTCTCTCCACCACCGCCACGGCCAACCGGTGAAGCTCCCGCTCCCGCTTCGGCCGGGCCACGGGGAAGCGCTCGGGGTCCCCCTCCCTCGCCGCCCGGCAGCCCGAGGAGATCGGGCAGAGCAGACAGCGGGGAGCGCGCGGCACGCAGGTCGTGGCGCCCAGCTCCATCAGGGCCTGGTTGCTGTCGCCCGGACGCTCCGGATCGAGGAGCCCGGCTGCAGCGGCGAGCATCCGCTCCCGCGCCGGGCGGCTCTTGGGATCGAGGTCGAGCGCCAGCCAGCGGGACAGCACCCGCTCCACGTTGCCGTCCAGCACCGGCTCGGCGACTCCGAAGGCGATGCTCGCCACGGCCGCCGCGGTGTAGGACCCGATCCCCGGCAGCTCCCGCAATCCCTCGACCGTGCGCGGGAAGCCGCCGATCTCCACCACCTTCCGGGCCGCCGCGTGGAGCTGCCGCGCCCTCCGGTAGTAGCCCAGGCCGGACCACAGGGCGAGCACCTCCTCGACCCCGGCGCGGGCCAGATCCTCCACCGTGGGAAAGTTTTCAAGAAACCGCTGGTAATAAGGGAGAGCCGTCTCGATCCGGGTCTGCTGCAGCATCACCTCGGAGAGCCAGATGCGGTAGGGGTCTCGGTTCTTGCGCCAGGGGAGGTCCCGGCGGTGACGGTCGAACCAGGTCAGAAGATCGGAGGCGTCGCGCCGCATCGCGTCATTCTATCCACTGGGCCATTTTGGCAGTGCCTGTACGGCGCGCCGGAGGGTAGAAACACCGAGACCTCGCCTTGCGGCGAGATCCCGGTAAAAAGGGGAGACAAGGGGGGGAGGCCCATCTCTCCGGTTGGATTTTATGTTTTTACCCCTGTATAAAGGGGAATCAGGCAAGACGTTAGAGGGTGAGGCCGTGAACGACCTCCAAACAGGTAGGATCGATTTGGTAGGTTGGAACCTCCCCCTACTTGTTTCTGTCCACGCTACTCTGCAACGTACATGCCTGGTCCAGAATTCCTCTCCGCACCAAAACAGAACCGCCCAGCGTTTCCGCTGGGCGGTTTGGGGGGGAGGCCCCTTTCTCCGGTTGGGTTTCCGTGGATCTACCCCTTGTTTTTCAGGGGATTTAGGCAGGTTCAAAGAGGTTGAGACCTTCGAGGGTCTCTTGTTGGTAGGATCAGAGTTGGTTGGTTAGGTCCTCCCCGCATCTTCCTTACGTGCCTTTTCTCAACTGCAACACCCGTGCCCGATCCTCCGCCTGGACCTCTCGGAATGGCCTCAGTCGGTCTTTGTCACACGTTTCAGGCGATCGGCGCGGTTTGCGGTGCTTCCTGTCCGGTTTTCGGGAGGATTGTAAAAGTTGCCTGAAAGGAACTGCTCCCCCCGGCTTTTGCCGGGGGGAGCCAGGGGGGAGGTGCCTGAGTTCCGGTTGGTTGGTTGGGATCTACCCCTGCAAAGGGGAGTCAAGGAAAGAGAAAAGATGGTTGAGATCGAGCTGATCTCCAAAAATGGCAGGATGACTTCTGGCTGGGTGGCAACCTCCCCCTATATACGCTTACTTAGGTGCTCCTCTGTAATGCAACGACCGTGCCTGAAGCAGGGTGAGACACGGGAGGTCCAAGGAATCAGCAGTTTACACAAAAGCTCCCCGCTTTCCGGATGGCCATGGACCACCGTTGTCCGGCTTCTCCCGTGCAATTGCTACCTCTCTCTCATGGCATTTCTACAATCGCCTGTGGAGCGGCGCTGATGGAGCCCGGCAGCCCGGTTCAAGTCGGCTGGAAGGAGTATCTGGACCTCCCGGAGCTGGGAATCTTCCGCCTGAAGGCCAAGGTCGACACCGGAGCCCGCACCTCGGCCCTCCACGTCAGCTCCTTCGCCATCGTGGAGACCCTGCCCGACGGCACCGAGATCGCCGAGGTGGTGGTCGGCACCGACCGCCGACGGCCCGGGCAGATGGTCACCGCCCGGGTGAAGATCCTGGGCCACCTACGGGTCACCGATTCCGGCGGCCATCCCGAGGTCCGTCCTCTCGTGGAGACCGAGATCGTCCTCGGACCCGTGCGCAAGCGCATCCGGATCACCCTGACCAACCGCGCGGGCAGGTTGTTTCGTATGATCCTGGGCCGCAAGGCCCTGGAGGGGGACTTCGTCGTGGACACGTCGCGGAAGTACCTCCTGCGCCGCTGGCACAAGCGAAACCGAGCATGAAGCGAGCATGAAAATAGCCATCCTCTCCCGCAAGGCCACCCTCTACTCGACCTCCCGACTGGTGGAGGCCTGCCGCCACCGCGAGGCCGAGGTGACCGTGCTCGATCCTCTCCAGTGCATTGTAAAACTATCCAAGAAGAGGCCCGAGGTCTTCCACAACGGGGAGCGGGTGACGGGGCTGGACGGCGTGGTGCCGCGCATCGGCGCCAGCATCACCTTCTACGGCCTCGCCGTGCTGAGGCAGTTCGAGATGATGGGGGTCTTCGCGGCCAACGAGAGCCAGGGCATCGCCCGCAGCCGGGACAAGCTGCGCAGCCTGCAGCTCTTCTCCCGCCACGACATCGGCATCCCGCCCACGGCGTTCGCCCGCCGGCGGGAGGACATCCGGGCCGCCATTCGCAAGGTCGGAGGCTCGCCGGTCATCCTCAAGCTCCTCGAGGGGACGCAGGGGATGGGTGTCATTCTGGCCGAGTCGGTCAAATCGGCCGAATCGGTCCTCGACGCCATGAGCACCCTGCGCCAGAACATCCTCATCCAGGCCTACGTCGAGGAGGCGGAGGGGACCGACTACCGCGCTATCGTGGTGGGCGGAAAGGTGGTCGCGGCCATGTCGCGCAAGGCGGTCGAGGGGGAGTTCCGCAGCAACATCCACCGCGGAGCGACCGCCACCGGGCTCACCCTCGACCCCGGCTACGAGAAGACCGCCGTCAATGCCGCCGAGGTCCTCGGCCTCAATATCGCCGGCGTGGACATGATCCCGTCCCGGGAGGGACCCATGGTTCTGGAGGTCAACAGTTCCCCCGGGCTGGAGGGGATCGAGCGCGCCACCGGCGTCGATGTCGCTGGCGCCATGATCGACTTCGTCCTCGCCCACGCACCCCATGGCCATCCGAACAACCGCTCGCGGGGCTGACTCGCGCCACCGGGCGCCGCTGAGCCTCTGCGGCACCCGGGTGGCGCTCGGGGAGACGGCCGACCTGCGGCTCAAGGTGGGCGAGTCGTTCACCGCCGAGCCGGTCACCGTGCCGGTGACCGTGGTGCGGGGAGGACCCGGACCCACGCTCTTCGTCACGGCCACGGTGCACGGCGACGAGCTCAACGGCGTGGGGATCCTGCGCGACCTGCTCAACCACACCGACTTCAGCGGCCTGCGCGGCACGCTGATCGCCGTGCCGGTGGTGAACGTCCCCGGCTTTCTGGTCCAGGACCGCCGCCTGCCCGACCGCCGCGACCTGAACCGCAGCTTCCCGGGCAGCCGCAAGGGATCTCTTACCGCGCGGCTGGCCGACACCCTGTTCCGCGAGGTGATCCGCCAGAGCGACTTCGGGATCGACCTGCACACCGGCGGCGGCGAGCGCACGAACTACCCGCAGGTCCGGGCCGACCTCGCGGACCCGCGGGTGGCCGAGCTGGCGGAGGCCTTCGGCATCCCGCTGATCGTGGGCGGCGGGGGACCCGAGGGGTCGCTGCGCCGCACCGCGGTAGCCGCCGGCGTGCCCACCGTGGTCTACGAGGCCGGGAGCGCGCGCCGTCACGAGCGGCCGTTCATCGAGGTCGGAATCGCCGGCATCCTGAGCGTGATGCGGTCCCTGCGCATGCTGCCCGGCGAGCCGGACCGGCCGCCCCTGCGCCTGCGCGTCGAGCGCACCCACTGGGTCCGCGCCCAGGCCGGAGGCATCCTGGACCTCCAGGTGGAGTTGGGACAGCCGCTGCGCCGCGGCACGCCGATCTCCTTGAATACGAACCCTTTCGGCCGCGAGCGGAGCCAGCTCAAGTCCCCCTACGCGGGGATGGTCCTGGGCCTGACGCAGCTCCCCCTCGTGCACCCCGGGGACGCCGTCTGCCATCTCGCCCGCCTGGAGGCCGAGGAGCTCGCGGCGTGGGAGGCCTGGTGGCGCGGAGAGGCCCCACAAACGGGCTCGATCCAGGTATGATCCCGATGGTTGATGGAGGCGATTTTCACCCGCCCCCGTGCTGAAAAAAAGGACTTACTTCCTGCTTGTGGGGAGAGGGGGCTTGCGGTGCCGGCGGGGTGTTGCTATGATCTCGCCAGTCGTAGCCGTGTAGTACCCAAACCGCTCTGAAGTCCCCCTCGCGGACAAGATTTCCACATCCTGTGGAGAATCTGTGGAATTCGACTACTCTCCCCAGCGAGGTTCAATGCCGCCATCCCTCTGGTCTCTCCTTCAAAGACAGCTCCAGCACGAGCTCGACCCCGAGGAGTTCGCCACCTGGTTCCTGCCGCTGAAGGTCCGTGACGAGTCGGACGGACGGCTGGTGCTCCAGGCCCCGAACCCCCGCTTCCTGCGCACGCTGGAGGAGAGCTACCGGCCCATGGTGGACCGCGCCCTCGCCGGCCTGGGCTCCCCTTTCGAGGTGCTCTTCATCCTGGAGGAGGAGCAGGAGGAGGAGATCGGCGAGTTCATCGCCCCCTCCCATTTCAACGCCAAGTACGTGTTCAGCACGTTCGTGGTGGGCAAGTCGAACGAGTTCGCGCACGCCGCGGCGAAAGCGGTGGCCGAGAACCCGTCCCAGAGCTACAACCCGCTCTTCATGTATGGCGGCGTAGGCCTGGGCAAGACCCACCTGCTCCACGCCATCGGCCACGAGATCCTACGCACCCGCCCCCAGATGCGGGTTCTCTACCTGGCCGCGGAGCAGTTCGTCAACGAACTGATCAACTCGATCCGCTTCGACCGCATGCCCGAGTTCCGGGAGCGCTACCGCACGATCGACGTGCTGCTCATCGACGACATCCAGTTCCTGGCCAACAAGGAGCGGACGCAGGAGGAGTTCTTCCATACGTTCAACACGCTCTACACGAGCCAGAAGCAGATCATCCTGTCCTCGGACTCCTCGCCGCGGAACATCCCGACGCTGGAGGAGCGGCTGCGCAGCCGGTTCGAGTGGGGGCTGATCGCCGACATCCAGCCGCCGGACCTGGAAACCAAGGTGGCGATCCTGCAGCGCAAGGCCTATCTGGAGAACGTCCACCTGCCCGACGAGGTGGCCGACTTCATCGCCCACCAGGTGAAGTCCAACATCCGCGAGCTCGAGGGGCTGCTCAACCGGGTCATCGCATTCTCGTCGCTGACCGGCAAGCCCATGTCGCTCGCCCTGGCCCGGGAGACGCTCAAGGACATCCTCCCCGAGGAGGGGAAGAAGCCGGCGGCCAACGACATCATCAAGGCCGTGGCGCGCCACTACGGCCTGAAGGTGGCCGACATCAAGAGCAAGAGCAACTCGCGGCAGATCGTGATCCCGCGCCAGGTGGCCATGTACCTCTGCAAGAAGCTGACGGACCTCTCCTTTCCCGAGATCGGCAAGCTCTTCAACGACAAGCACCACTCGACCGTCATGTACTCGGTCGACAAGGTCACCGAGATGAGGAAGGGCGACGGCGATCTAGATCGAATCCTGCAGGGCTTCGAACACCACTTCCTTTGATCAGGCACGCAAAATGCATTAGTTTGGGTAGGGTTTTCTGCGGGCGTGGAAAGCCTGTGGAGGACTCTTCTGACCCGCTGTGGAGGGTCTGCGGATATTTTTCGCCCTCCGGGATTTCTCCTCATTCCTCCGCAGGCCGTCCACAACCCGTCCACAGGCCGGACCGGAAGTCCAAGCCCTGGTCCTCCAGGGACTTAGACCCCTTTTCCGGAATTCCGCAGGCACCTACTGCTTCTACGTCTATGCTATATTCAGGTGCCTTCTAGGGAGAGAAGAGGGAATGGAAATCCGCGTCAATCGCAGTGACTTTCTGGGGGAGCTCATCCCCATGCAGGGAATCGTGGAGAGGAAGACGACCATCCCGGTCCTCTCTCATCTGCTCCTCACCGTCCGCGAGGACCGGCTCCACCTCGCCGCCACCGACCTCGACGTGTCGCTGACCTCGTGGTGCGAGGCCGACATCAAGGAGCCGGGTGGCATCGCCGTTCAGGCGAAGAAGCTCATGGAGATCATCCGCTCGCTCACCGGCGACGAGGTCCACCTCGTCCAGGAGGAGCCGCGCGTCCTGACCATCCGGGCCGGCAAGTCGAGGTTCAAGATCCACGGCCTCGCCCCGGACGACTTCCCGACGCTGCCCAACGTCGAGGACAGCGCGCAAGTCGAGATTCCCTTCGCGGACTTCCGGCGAATGGTCTCCAAGATCCTCTTCGCCGTCTCGGCCGAGGAGTCGCGCTTCCAACTCAACGGTGCCCTGCTCAAGCTCAAAGAAGGCGGGCTCGAGATGGTGGCCACTGACGGCCACCGCCTGGCTCTCGTCGAAGGCGGCCTCGAGGGCAACGGCAACGGCAGCCAGGAGTCCGTTCTCGTGCCGCGCAAGGCGCTCCAGGAGCTTCAGCGCCTCGAAGGCGAGGGCAACCTCGGCTACCGCCGCGGCGAGCACCACCTCTCCTTCCGCCTCGGCCGGCGCGAGTTGATCTGCCGCATCCTGGAGGGGACCTTCCCCGATTACGAGCGGGTCATCGCCAAGGACAACGACAAGAGGGTCCTGTTCGACCGCAAGGCCCTCTCCGAGGCGGTCCAGCGCGCCGCGCTCATGACCGGCGACCGGGCGCGCGCCGTGCGCCTCCAGTTCGCGCCCGACCAGGTCGTCATCTCCGCCGCCAACTCCGACCTGGGCGAAGCCGTCGAGGAGGTCTCCTGCGACTACGACGGCCCGGAGTTCCGGCTGGGGATCAACCCCGACTATTTGCGCGACTTCCTCGGCGCCGTCGAGACCGAGCGGGTCCGCCTGGAGCTCAAGGACGAGAACACGCAGTGCGTCGGCTACCCGCAGGACGGGCCCGACACCCGCTACCTCTGCGTGATCATGCCCATGAGGATTTGATCTCCCAACTTTTGGCCAACGACTTCCGCAACCTGGAGCCGCTGGACTGGTGGCCGGGCCGCGGCTCGCACCTGCTCCTGGGCGGCAACGGCGCCGGCAAGACCAGCCTCCTGGAAGCGATCTATGTCGTGGCCACGACCCGCAGCTTCCGCGCCGCCCAGATCAACGACTGCGTCCGCCACGGCAGCGCCTCCTTCCGGGTCCATGCCGAGGTCGATACCGACCATCGGTCAAGCCTGGAGGTATCCTGGGCCGAAGGCACACGGGAGCGCTCCCTCAACGGCAAGGTGAGCCCGCTCGCCGAGCACCTGGCCGCCCTGCCCGTTGTGGCCTGGACCTCGGCCGAGGCGGAGGTTCTGATCGGTGCTCCCAAGGCCCGCCGCCGCTTCCTGGACCGGGGGATCGTCGGCGGACGTCCCGCGGCGCTGGAGGTGCTGGGCCGGTACCGCGAGGCCCTGCGCCAGAAGCGGCAGCTCTTGCTTCAGGAAGGGGCCGGGATCGAGATCTGGAACGAGCTTCTGGCCTCCCTGGCCGCGGAGGTCATTCGGCTCCGGCACGAGTATGTGGAAAGATTGAGGGAGACCCTGCTGGCTGTCCTGGAGGAATCCGGTCTCCCTTTTCCGCCGGTGGACCTCCGCTACCGGCCGTCGCCGGCCTCGGGCCTGGAAGGCGCGGAGGCCATCGCCCTCAGCTTGGAGACCGTGGCGGAGAGGGAGCGCCGGCGGCAGATGCCCCTCCTGGGACCCCACCGGGACGAGCTCGAGATCCTCTGGGGTGGCCACGACATCCGGCGGGTGGCCTCGGCCGGCGAGCGCAAGTCCCTCTCCCTCATGCTCCTGGCCGCTCACGGCCGCACCCTGGAGGGGATGGGCCGCAGCCCCGTCTACCTGCTGGACGACGCGGACGCCGAGTTGGCGCCTCCAACTCACGCCTCGGTCTGGAAGGTCTTCGAGGGGAACGGGACCCGCCAACTCTTCGCCAGCTCGAACCGGCCGCAGGTCTGGCTCACCCTGAAGGTCGGGAAGATCTGGGAGATGGAGAAGGGGAAGCTCTCGCTGCTGTCCTAGGAAGTTTTTTCATTGTTTTTCTGTTAAAAATGAAGGAGCGCGACCCGCTCCGCTTTCCCGCCGTAAACCGTTGACTTTTCGAGTCTCCGGGGCTCGAAAAAAGGCCTCGCGGCGTGGTATAATTTCTACATTCCGGCCCGCGTTTCTGCGGGCGAACCTTGTGCGGAGACTTGCGCGGAGAACTGACTTGGAGAATCCAACCCCTATTCCAACGTATACGGCTGAGAACATCAAGGTCCTCAAGGGCTTGGAGGCGGTACGCACCCGCCCGGGCATGTACATCGGCGACACCGACGATGCTTCCGGCCTTCACCACATGGTGTTCGAGGTGGTCGACAACTCGATCGACGAAGCCCAGGCGGGCTACTGCTCGGTCGTGGACGTCGTGATCCACAGCGACAACTCGGTGACCATCGAGGACGATGGCCGCGGCATCCCGGTGGACCTGCACAAGGAAGAGGGGCGCTCGGCGGCTGAGGTCATCATGACCGAGCTCCACTCGGGCGGAAAGTTCGACAAGAACTCCTACAAAGTGTCCGGCGGCCTGCACGGCGTGGGCGTGTCGGTGGTGAACGCGCTCTCCGAGACCCTGGAGCTCGAGATCAAGCGCGACGGTCAGGTCTGGTTTCAGGTCTACCACAAAGGCCTGCCCGAGGAGCCGATCAAGGCGATCGGCACGACCATGGCCCATGGCACCAAGGTCCGCTTCTGGCCGGACCCGGCGATCTTCGCCATCCTGGAGTTTCACTACGACACGCTGGCCCAGCGCCTGCGCGAGCAGTCGTTCCTGAACCGGGGCGTGCGCATCCGGCTGCGTGACGAGCGCACGGACAAAGAGGCCGAGTTCGCCTATGCCGGCGGTATCGCCTCCTTCGTGGAGCACCTGAACCGGAACAAGCAGCCGCTCCACCCGGTGCCGATCTACCTGAGCGACACGCGGGACGACGGCACCGGTCCGGAGATGATCGAAGTGGCCCTGCAGTGGAACGAGGGCTACCAGGAGATCATCTACAGCTTCACCAACACGATCAACAACCGGGACGGCGGCACGCACCTCCAGGGCTTCAAGACGGCGCTGACGCGGTCGGTCAATACCTATGCGCAGGCGTCGGGCCTGGCCAAGAACCTCAAGGAGAACCTGACCGGCGACGATATCCGCGAGGGCCTCACGGCCGTGGTGTCGGTGCGCATCAAGGACCCGAAGTTCTCGTCCCAGACCAAGGACAAGCTGGTCTCTTCGGACATCAAGGGCTGGGTCGAGCAGGCGGTCAATGACCGGCTCGGCCAGTTCCTGGAGGAAAACCCGCGCGAGGCGCGGCGGATCGTGGAAAAGTGCGTGGAAGCGGCGCACGCCCGCGAGGCGGCGCGCAAGGCGCGGGATCTGACCCGGCGCAAGGGCGCGCTCGACGCGTCGAACCTGCCCGGCAAGCTGGCCGACTGCTCGGAGCGCAATCCCGAGATCGCCGAGCTCTTCCTGGTGGAGGGCGACTCCGCGGGCGGCTCGGCCAAGCAGGGGCGCGA
>DATMER010000050.1:0-153769 GCA_035556715.1 Thermoanaerobaculia bacterium | reverse complement strand
TCCATACAGACGACCGGCCGCAAGGGGTCATACGGGCGACGATAGACCTCCAGAACATCCTCCATGCAGCAGACAAACTCAGCACTGTGTTCAGGAGGGATACACCAACACTTCTTCAGATGGGGCTTGATCTCGTTTTTTCAGTGTCCGTCGGACAGTCTCGCGAGAAATCGACTCCACATGCTCCAACACCACCATCTGATCCGCCAACAGTCGAAGAGTCCAATGAGCGCGCCCCTGAGGAGGAGGGCTACAGGCCAGAGCCAACAGACGGGCTCTGCTCCCCATCGAGCCGCCGGCGCGAGAGTCGTGGCGTTTTAGGGCGAGATCGAAGGGATTGCATTCCCTCCTCGACGAAGCATTTCCTGACCCTCTCTACCGTGGAGAGCGACATCCAGAGCAGCACAGATCTGCTCATCGGACCACCCGGGGCCCGCTGCGCTCGTATCCGCCTTCAACAGGATTCGGCCATGTGTCTGCCGTTTGGCGCTGGTGCTTCCGGTCGACACCAACTTCTCCAAACTGGATCGCTCCTCGGGGCTTAGGGTGATCACGTAGATCTTCCGCATCGCCGTTCTAGCTTCGCTGTTCGCGAGAAGTCCCGCCCTCCCCCGCTCCGCTCCCAAACCGCTTCCGTCGTCTTAAGCTGCAAACTTTACCCGCTTGAAATTTTTCTTCCTGCGCGCAGCTTATTCGCCGAGTCTCGAGATGGGATGCGGTCCCGTCGTCACCAAGAACGGCAGACGACGAATCATCACCCGCGAAGCGGCCAGTTCCTGGAGGAACCAGTGGAACGGAAAGGATCTCCCCTCTCGCCCAAAGCGCCCGAACGAGGCTCCGTTATGAGAGCGATATTCGGTGCGTATTCGGTGCAAGGCCTCTGCCGCAGAACCTTGTACTCGCCTAAGTTTTGATTCTAACTGGTATCCCCAACGGGATTCGAACCCGTGTTGCCGCCTTGAAAGGGCGGAGTCCTAACCACTAGACGATGGGGACGGGTAGGCTACTCGGGGCCGCGCGGGCCTTCTCCGGTAGTGCAAGGTTCGGAGGAGCGCCCAAGCGGAACAGGATCAAGAGACCCCGTATCAAGCACCTTAGGCTACCACACTCTCGGGCTTCCGGCGGGCGCCCGCGCCGGGAAACAGTCGATCGGGGTCTCCGGATGGTCCATGGCCAGCTTCAGCACCGCCCGGAGCTGGTCCAGCAGCGCCTCCATCCGCGGTGGATCGAAGAGGTCCGCGGCATAGAGCAGGCGGAGAGAGAGCCCCTCGGGCGTTTCCGTGGTGTAGAGCGTGAAGTCGTACTTGGCCTTGTTCTCTCCCACCGAGAGAGCCTCGACCTCCACTCCTCCGGGGAGCTCTCCCCCGCTCGGCGGGAAGTTGAGCATGTTGAGCGTGGCTTGGAGGATCGGGTTGTGCGAACGCTCCCTCTTCAGGCCCAGCGCCTCGATCAGACGCTCGTAGGAGAACTCCTGGTTTGTGAACCCATCCAGGGCGGTCTGCCGCGCCCGCCGCAGCAGCTCGCGGAAGGTCGGCTTGCCGGAAAGGTCCACCCGCATGGGCACGGGGATGAGGAAGACACCGATCACCCGCTCGGACTCCTCCCGCTCGCGGCCGGCCACGGGCGAGCCCAGCACCACGTCGTCCTCGCCGCTCCAGCGGTGGATCACCAGGGCGAGCGCGGCCAACATGACCATATAGAGGGACGCGCCTTCCGAGACGCCTAGAGTCTTGAGCCGGTCCACCAGGCCGGCCGGCAGGTGACGCAGGAGCCAGGTGCCGCGATGGCTCGGATTCGCCTGCCGCGGACGGTCCGTGGGGAAACTCCACAGCCGCGGGGCCCCCTCCAGCTCTCTCTTCCACCAGTCGATCCGAGCTTGATGCTCGGGGCCGGACAGCCGCTCTCGCTGCCGGACGGCCAAGTCCAGGTACTGGAACGGCAGCTCGGGCAGAGGCGAGGGCCGGCTGGCGGCAAAGGCCGGGTAGAGGTGCAGCAGCTCGCCAACCAGGACACCCATGGACCAGCCGTCGATCACGATGTGGTGGCAGGTCAGGAGCAGCAGGTGATCGTCCGCCGCGAGCCGGACCAAGGCCATGCGCACCACCGGTCCGCGGGCAAGGTCGAACGGCCGATCGGCATCCGCGAGGAGCAGCCGCAGGGATTCTTCCTCGCGGAGGGGCTCGGGCAGGGCCCGGAGGTCGATTCGAGGCAGCGTCCAGGGACCGGGTGGATCGACTACCTGGAGGGGGAGGTCGCCGTCCCTCTCCACGAACCGGGTGCGCAAGGAGCCCTGGCGGCGGAGGACCTCCTGGAAGCAACGCTCCAGAACACCTGCATCGAGCGGCCCCCGGATGCGGAGAGGGGACGGCGCGTTGAAGGCCGTGCTGTCCCGGCCGAGGACCCAGAAGCGCTCCTGGGCGAGGGAGATGGGTGCCTCGGTCCTCCGCTCGCGCTTCTCTACCAGCGCTGCAGTCGGGGTCTCGGTCTCTAGAATCGCCGTCAGCTCTCCCAGGGTCGGCCGCTCGAAGAGGCGGCGCAGGGGGAGGTCGATGCCGAAGGCCGAGCGCACGCGGGAGACGAGCTGGGTGGCGAGGAGGGAGTGGCCGCCCAACCCGAAGAAGTTGTCTTCCAAGTGGACCTCCTCCACGCCGAGCACCTCTTTCCAGAGGCTGGCCATCCGGGTCTCGGCGGCCGTGCGCGGTGGGGTTCCGGCGTCGCTGCGCGGCGGCTCCGGCTCCGGCAGGGCCGCGCGGTCCACCTTGCCGTGGGTGGTGACCGGCAGGTTTTCGAGCACGACGAAGGCCGAGGGCACCATGTAGTCCGGCAGCTGGGATTGGAGGAAGCGGCGTAGCTCCGGAGCCAGGCGGCGGGCCGTCTTCGCGGCGAGGGGATCATTGGCGAAGGCGCTCCAGGGGAGGTCGGGCACGTCCGGCAAACGGGCCTCGGGGAAGGCTGCCGCGCTCCCCCGCTTCCGCAGCAACGCGCCGAAGCGGAAGGGGCTGGCGGGATCGAGGGTCAGCTCCACGTCGTAGCCGAGACGGTCTCCCAGGTTGTAGAGGTCTTCGGGATCGAGGGCGGTTTGGATGACCATTGAGCGGCGGAGGTCTTCGACAGTCGCGAGATCGGAGCCGAGGAGGTCCAAAGCGGCGGTCTCGTTGGCGAGACGGGCGTTGGGGAGGTTGGCGAGGATGAGGGTCTCCGGGGCATCCGCGAGAAAGCGCTCGATGTCGGCGCGAGAAGACTCCTCCCCGTCCCTCCCCTGCTTCGCAGGAGAGGGTGCCCCCTCCCTAACGTGGAGGATGGCGTCGTAGCGAAAGCGGGTCAGCTCGTTGTGCCAGCGGCCTCTCCGGATGCGGAGATCGACGCGACGGACGCCGGGAATCCGCTTCGCCAGGGCCAGGAAGAAGACGGGATCGATGACCAGCTCTTCCTCGTCCGCGACCCTCCTCCGCACCCGGTGCCGCAGCTCTTCCAGGCTCCGCGAGGGAGGCGACTGGAACAGCTCGACGGAGGTGGCGAAGGCTTCCAGCAGGGGACGGCTGCGCACGTCTCCCACAAAGACCGCTCCCCCCGAGCTTACGGCGCGCACGGCCCGCTCCAACACTCGCGCCAGGTAGTCGATTCCCGGGAAATACTGGACCACGGAGTTGAGGACCACGAGGTCGGCCTCGCCGGGCTTGATGCCGGTCCAGTCATCCGCTTCGGCCTGCCTCAGCGAGACCTGGGGGAGCCCGTCCAGCCGGCGGCGGATGCCGTCGAGCGCGACCCGGGAGAAGTCGGAGCCAATGTAACGCTCGGTGCGCGGCGCCACGCGGAAGAGGAGCAGGCCGGTGCCGCAGCCGATCTCCACGACGTGGCGGGGATTCAGGGCCAGAATCCGCTCCACCGTGCCCTCCACCCACTCGCGCATCTCCTGCGCGGGGATGGGCTGGCCGGTGTAGCTGCTGTTCCAGCCCTCGATGTCGAAGGTCGCGTCGGCCGCCTGACTGCGGGCGTAGGTCTCGTCGTAGAGGGTCTGCCACTGGGCCACGTGCTCCGAGACCTCTCCGGTGCCGGCATCGGGATGGCAGACCACGTAGGCGGCCAGTCGGTCGCCGCGCAGCGCCACCACGGCCTCGCGCACCGCGGGATGGCGCAACAGCACGCTCTCGATCTCCCCCAGCTCGATACGGAAGCCGCGGAGCTTCACTTGGGTGTCGACCCGACCGAGGAAGTCCAGCTCACCATCCGGCAGCAGGCGAACGAGGTCGCCGGTCCGATAAAGACGCTGGCCATGGGAAGCGGGGACGAAGCGCTCCGCGGTCAGGTCCGGCCGGCCCAGATAGCCGCGGGCCAGGCTGGTCCCGCCCAGCAGCAGCTCGCCGGGAGTGCCGATGGGCACCGGGTCGAGCCGCGCGTCCACTACGAAGGCACGGGTGCCGTCGATCGGTCTGCCGATGGACGGGGGCCGCGCGGACCCGAGCTCGACAACGGCGCAGGTCGCCACCACGCTGCTTTCAGTCGGTCCATAGTGGTTTACGAGAGTGAAAGGGAGCGACTTGCGCGGAGCCTTCTGAAGGCGGTCGCCGCCGGTGAGGAGGGCGCGGAGGCGCAGATTTCCGGGGATCGCGGTCTCCACCACCTGCTCGGCCAGGGGAGTGGGCAGGAAGGAGAGCGTGATCCTCTCGGCAGCCATCCACTCCAGGAGCAGGCCGGGGTCCAGCCGGGTCTCCTCGTCCGGGACGTGGAGGCTCGCGCCCGCCGCGAGACAGGGCCAGATCTCCCAGACCGAGGCGTCGAAGGCCGGCGAGGCTACGAGCGTGGCCCGGTCTTCCGCGGTCACGCCGTAGGTCTGCAAATGCCAGAGGACCAGGCTCATCAGTCCGCCGTGAGGGACCTGCACTCCCTTGGGCCGGCCAGTGGACCCCGAGGTGTAGATGACGTAGGCGAGACTCTCGGGGTCTGTGGGGATTGGCTCGGCGGGAGCGGAAGCGGAGGGCTGGTCCAGCCGGAGCACGCGCGCGTCCCCAGCCCACGACGGAATCCCGTCCCCGCGGACGAGGAGCGCGGGCATGCGGCTCTCCCGGACGATGAAGGCCAGCCGATCCTCGGGGTAGGAGGGGTCGAGCGGCAGATACGCGCCACCGGCCAGCAGGACCGCGAGCGCCCCGATCACCAGCTCCGGCGAGCGCTCCACGCACAAGCCGACCGGCCTATCGAGGTCGACCGAGCGCAGCTCGCCCGCGAGCCTGGAGGCCCGATCCAGCAGCTCGGCGTAGGTGAGCACCGTGGCGCCGGCCACGACGGCCGGAGCCTCGGGCGCGGCGATGGCCCTTGCCACGACGAGATCGACGATCCCCATTTCGGAGGGCTCCGCGGCGGAGTCGTTCCACTCCCGCAGGAGTTGGTGCCGCTCGGCGCCGGCGAGCAGGGGAAGATCCGACAGCCGTGTTCCGGGGTCGGCCATGGCGGCGCGCAGCAGGGTCTCCAGATGTCGGACCAAGCGCAGGACCGTGGGATCGTCGAACAGCTCGGTGCTGTAGAAGACCTGGGCGAGCAACCCGTCCTCGACCTCCCAGCCGTGCAGCTCCAGGTCGAAGCGGGTGGTGTTGGCCACGAGGTCCACGGGCGCGAGGGAGATCCCGGGGAGGTCCACGCGGCCCACGGGCGCGTTCTGCATGGCGCAGACGACCTGGAAGAGGGGTGTGACCGCCAGGTGCCGCTCCGGCCGCAGCTTCTGCACCAGATGCTCGAAGGGAAGGTCCTGGTGGGCGTAGGCCTCCAGCGTGCTCTTGCGGACCCGGCCGAGCAGCTCGCCGAAGGCCGGGTCGTCGCTCAGGTCCCCCCGCATCACGAGGGTGTTGACGAAGAAGCCGATCAGGGGCTCGATCTCGGCGCGGTTGCGGTTCGCGATGGGGGAGCCCACGGAGAGGTCTTCCTGGCCGGAGAGGCGGCCGAGGAGGGTCTGGAAGCCGGCGAGGAGGACCATGAACGGAGTCGCCTCGAAGCGCCGGGCGACCTGTGAGAGCTCGCGATCGAAGCCGGGGCCGAAGGGGACGCTCCTCTGCGCGCCGCGGTAGGTCTGGGCCGCGGGGCGCGGACGATCCGTGGGAAGGTCGAGCTGGGCCGGCGCTCCGGCCAGCCGCTCCCGCCAGTAGGAGACCTGCCGCTCCAGGACGTCCCCCGTGAGCCAGCCCCGCTGCCAGACCGCGAAGTCGGCGTACTGGACCGGAAGCTCTGGCAGGGCCGCGCGGCTGTAGAGCGCCGTGATATCGCGGACGAGCACGCCCAGGGACCAGCCGTCGGCCACGATGTGGTGCAGGGTGAGCAGCAGGGCGTGCTCCGACCCGCCGAGGCGCAGCAGCACGGCGCGCAGGAGCGGCCCGCGCTGGAGGTCGAAGGGCAGGTCCGCCTCCTCCTGGGCCAGGCGGCGCGACTCGGCCTCCCGAGCCGCCCCGGAGAGCGCCGTCAGATCCACCAGCGGCAGGGTCCAGGGACCCGGCGGGGTGATGACCTGCACCGGCTGTCCTTCGCGCTCGCCGAAGGTCGTGCGCAGGGTGTCGTGCCGGCGGACGACCTGGCCCAGGACCGCCTCCAGCCGGGCCATTGAGATGTCTCCCCGGATACCCAGGGAAAGAGGGATGTTGTAGGCCGCGTTGCCCGGCGCCAGGCGGTCGAGGAACCAGAGGCGCTCCTGGGCATAGGAGGCCGGGACGGGGTCCAGCCCCGGAGGCCGGCGGGGGATGCGGTCCGGCGGAGTATCAGCTCGTTCCTTGCGCTTGCGGAGCTGCTCGAAGAGAGCGGCCCGCTGCTCGCGGGAAAGCCCGGCAAGCCGGTCCTGAGGGCCGGGAACGCTCACGGCAGGCTCTCCTCCCCCATCTCGGCGAGCATGGCCGCGAGCAGCTCGTCGTCAGCCTCTCCCAGCTCGCGTTCCATGATCCGGTCGGCCAGCCCGGCCAGGTTCGGGGTGTCGAAGACGAGGTACATGGGCACGTCGATGCCGTGGCGCGAGTGGAGCAGCGACACGAGCCGGGTGGCGAGCAGGGAGTGGCCGCCGAGGTCGAAGAAGTTGTCGAGAATGCCGATCTCCCCGGCATCGCGCTCCAGCACCTCGGCCCAGGCCTCGACCAGGCGCTCCTCCAGGGGCGTGCCCGGGGGGACGCGCTCCTTTGCAGGACGGCCTGTCTCCGTGGCAAGGGCGGCGAGGGCGCGGCGGTCCACCTTGCCGTTCGGGGTGAGCGGGAGGTCCGGGACCGGCACGAAGAGGGAGGGGACCATGGGCTCGGGCAGGCGCTCCCGCAGCCGGGCGCGCAGGTCGTCCGCTTGCGCCTCGCCCACCCAGAAGGCCGCGAGGCTCTTGTCTACCGGGACCACCGCGGCCCGCGATACGCCGGGACAGGCGAGGAGCGCTGCCTCGACCTCCCCCGGCTCGATGCGGAAGCCGCGGATCTTGAGCTGGGAGTCCAGCCGGCCCTGGAACTCCAGGGTGCCATCGGCCCGCCAGCGCACGCGGTCGCCGGTCCGATACAGCCGGCCTTCTTCGAACGGATCGGGGACGAAGCGCTCCGCGGTCAGGTCCGGCCGGTCGAGGTAGCCCCGGGCCAGGCCATCGCCGCCCGCGTACAGCTCGCCCCAGGCTCCCACGGGCAAGGGCTCCATCCGGTCATCCAGGACATAGACCCGGGCGTTGGCGATGGGCCGGCCGATGGGCACGGTTTCTTCCACCGCTTCCACGCGATGACAGCAGGTGAAGGTTGTGCCCTCTGTGGGACCGTAGCCGTTGACGAGGGTCAGACCGGGGTGGGCCTCCAGGACCCTCCGGGCGTGCTCGGGCGAGACCACGTCGCCGCCGGCCAGGAGCTGCTTCAGCGGACGGAGACCGTCCAGCCCGCTGTCCACCATCTCGTGGAAGAGCCCGGCGGTGAGCCAGGCCGAGGTCACGCCATGGCTCTCGATGACACGGGCCAGGTCCTCCAGCGATCCCACGCGCCCGGGGAACAGGACCAGCCGGCCGCCGTTGAGGAGCGGCGCCCAGATCTCCAGGGTCGAGGCGTCGAAGGAGATCGGGGCGTACTGGAGCCAGGTGTGCTCCATCTCCGCGTAATCGGTGCCGCGCACCAAGCGGACCACGTTGCGGTGGGAGACTGCCACGCCCTTGGGGGTGCCGGTCGAGCCCGAGGTGTACATCACATAGGCCAGGGCGTCAGGAAGGATGTCGGGGAGCGTTTCCGCTTCCGGTCCATCCAGGTCCAGCAGGGTCGCTCCCGCGTCCCGCATCATCCACTCCCGGCGCTCCGGCGGATGGGTGGGATCGAGCGGCAGGTAGGCGCCTCCGGCCCGGAGGATGCCCAGCAGGTTGACGATCAGATCGAGACTGCGCTCCGCCAGCACTGCCACCCGTTGCTCGGGTTTCAAGCTGAGGCGGCGAGCGACGCGCTCGGCTCTTTCCTGAAGCTCGCGGTAGGTCAGCCTCTCGCTCCCCTGCTCCACCGCGACCGCTTCGGGTGTAAGCGCCGCCTGCTCCGCGAACAGCTCGGGGATCGAAACCGCCGGGAAGGGGGACGCGGTCCGGTTCCAGTCCACCAGGATCTGCCGACGCTCGTCCTCGGAGAGCATCGGCAGCGCGGCCGGCGGCCGTTCGGGATCGGCGGCCAGGGCTCCGAGCAGGTTTTCCAGGTGCGCCAGCAGGCGGTCCGCCGTAGCCGGCTCGTAGCGCCGGTCCGCGACCAGGCGGACGGAGAGGTCCCCGCGGGCCATGACCGTCAAGGTGAGCGGGTAGTTGGTGTGCTCGCCGGACTCCACGTCCACGATCCGCAGATCCCCCAGCCGCTCGGACACGGAGGGGTCCACGGGATAGTTCTCGAAGGCGAGCAGGCTGCCGAAGAGCGGCTCGCCGGCCGGGACCTCGGAGAGCGCCTGCACGCGCGGCAGCGGAGTCCACTGGTGCTGGTGCAATCCGGTCTGGCCCGCCTGGAGCCGCGCCAGCCAGGCGGACGCGGGCTCCTGCTCCGGGATCTCCACCCGCACCGGCACGGTGTTGATGAACAGGCCGACGATCGACTCGGCGCCGGGCAGCTCGGCCGGGCGGCCGGAGACCACGGCGCCGAAGACGACATCGGATGTCCCGGCGTAGCGGGAGAGGAGGAGCGCCCAGGCCCCCTGCACCAGGGTATTCAGGGTCACCTGGAGACGGTGCGCGAGCTCCTCCAGCAGGTCGATCCGCAGCGCGACGCTGCGCTCGAAGTAGTCGGCGGCGTGGCTGCCGTCCGGTCCGCCCGCGCGGTCGAAGGGCACCCGGGTGGACTCGGTTAAGCCGCGGAGAGTCTCGCGCCAGTGGCGCTCGGCTTCAACCTCATCCCTCTGCGCGAGCCAGGCGATGTAATCGCGGTAGGGGCGCGCCGGAGGATGCCGGACTTCGCGGTTTGTGTACAGCGCGAAGACTTCCCCCAGGATCACGGAGAGGCACCAGCCGTCGAAGAGCAGGTGATGGGAGCTCCAGACGAGGCGGTGGCTCTCCTCGCCCGTGCGCACCAGGGTGAGCCGGAGGAGCGGCGGCCGCGAGAGGTCGAAGCCGCGGGCGCGGTCGGCGGCGAGAAGGTCGTGCCAGCGCGCCTCCAGGTCCGGCAGGCCGCGCCAGCCCTCCTCGGTCCAGGGCAGCTCCGTTTCGCGCCGCACGAGCTGGAGCGGGCGCTCGACGTCCTTCCAGACGAACCCCGTGCGCAGAGCGGAGTGGCGCTCCACGACCCGCTGCCAGGCGGCGGCGAAGGCGGGCGCGTCGAGCCGCCCTTCGAGACCGGCCGTGACCTGGCCGAAGTAGAGATCCGCGTCCTCGGAGTAGAGGCTGTGGAACAGGAGGCCCTCCTGGAGCGGCGCCAGGGGATAGAGATCCTCGACTCCCCGGTCGCTGCCCAGCAGCCGGTCGAGCGCCGCCTGGTCCAGACCCGCGAGCGGGAAGTCGGACGGGGTGTAGCCCCCGGCCTCGGGCGACAGGCAGTGCTCGATCAGGACCTCCAGCTCGGCGAGGAAGCCCCGGGCCAGCCGCTCGACCGTGACCGGGAGATGGCACCCCGGATCGTAAGTCCAGGCCACGCGCAGGCGGTTCTCCAGCACCCCCAGGTCCACGGCGAAGAGGTGGCGGCCGGGGACGGCTTCGCCCAGCGTGCCGCGGACCTCCTCGGGCGCGAACGCGAAGAGGCCCTCCTCCCCACCCGCGTCGAACCGGCCGAGGTAGTTGAACGAGACCTGCGGCGTCGGAGTCCCTGGCAGGGGATCGGCCAGCCGGGGAACCGCGCGGAGCGTCTCCTTGACCGTCTGGATCGACTCCCGCGGCCCGGCCCCGGGAGGCAGCTCCAGGGCCACCGGGGAGAGGGCCGTGAACCAGCCCACGGTGCGCGACAGGTCCACGCCGGGGAAGATCTCCTCGCGACCGTGGCCTTCCAGATCCACCAGCAGCGTGCTCTCGCCGGTCCAGGCGGCGAAGGCGCGGGCGAGCGCGGCGAGCAGCAAGTCGTTGACCTGGGTGTGATAGGCCTTGGGCGCATCCTGAAGAAGCGCCCGGGTCCGGGAGGGATCGAAGGCGACCGAGAGGGTCGCCATCCCTCCCGGGCCGTCCAAGTCCACCGGCAGCGGCGGGGCGGACGGGAGCGCGAGCCCGGGCGGGAGATCCTGGGCAGCCAGAAGCTCCGCCCATCGCTTCCAGGAGGTGGTCTTGGGAGGAAGCTCGAGTTGCCTGTAGGCCGCGGCGAGGTCTTCCAGCAGAACGCGCCAGGAGACGCCGTCCACGATCAGGTGGTGCGCTGTGAGCAGGAGCCGGTCGCCCTCCTTCAACCGGAAGAGGGCCGCCGTGAACAGAGGTCCCTTGGCGAGGTCGAGGCCGGACTGGAGCTGTTCCGCGGCGGCTTCGAGCGCCCGAGGAACCTCTCGAAGGTCGATTTCGAAGAGAGGCACCGCGGCTTCCGGAGCATGGACCTGCCGCCACTCCCCTTCCTCCTGGAGGAAGCGCAGTCGCAGCGCGTCGTGGTGCCGGGCGAGCCGCTCCAGGGCGGTGGCCAGGGGCGCGGCGGCGAGCCGCTCCAGGGGGGCGAGCAGCACCGCCATGTTGTAGCGCCACGGCTCCTTCCTCCCCTCCTCGAAGAAGTGGCGCTGGATCGGTGTGAGCGGAGCCTCTCCCTCGACCGGCCCCTCGGCGGTTGCTGTCTCACCTGTCCCGGCGGCAGTGGCGAGCCCGGCGATGGTCTGGTGCTCGAAGAACTGCCGGGTGGTGAGCAGGAGCCCCGCCCGGCGCGCCCGCGCCACGACCTGGATGCTCAGGATCGAGTCGCCGCCAAGCCGGAAGAAGTTGTCGTGGACCCCCACCTGATCCAGCCCGAGCACCTCGCGCCAGATCCCCGCCAGCACCTCCTCGCGCTCGTTGCGGGGCGGGACCGAGCCGGCGGCTGCCTCGCGCACCGGCTCCGGCTCGGGCAGGGCCTTGCGGTCTACCTTGCCGTGGGTGGTGAGGGGCAGTTGAGGAAGCGCCACGAAGGCCGAGGGGATCATGTACTCGGGCAGGCTTTTGCGCAGGAACGCGGCCGGATCATCCACATCTCCCGCATACCAGGCGATGAGCTTCCCCTGGCGGGCCAGGACCGCCACCTCCCGCGCCTCGGGATGGGCGAGAAGAGCGGCCTCGACCTCCCCGGGCTCGACGCGGAAGCCGCGGATCTTGACTTGGTCGTCGATGCGGCCGAGGAACTCCAGATCGCCATCGGTCCGCCTCCGCACTAGGTCGCCGGTGCGATAGAGGCGCGCCCCGGGCTCGGTCGCATAGGGATCAGGAACGAACCGCTCCGCCGTCAGGGCGGGCCGGCCGAGATAGCCGCGGGCCAGGAGGCCGCCCAGGCAGAGCTCCCCGGGCACGCCCACCGGCTGGCGGCTCCCGCCAGGCCCGAGCACCCGCGCCACGCGGCCGGGCAGAGGCCCGCCGATCGACACCGGCCCATCCTCTCCATCGCCAGGCCGGACCGCGTGCTGGGTGGCGGAGACCACCGCCTCGGTGGGACCGTAGCCGTTGAGCAGCGGCACCCGGGAGAGAGGAGTCCGGCTCCACTGGCGCACGCTCTCGGTGCGCAGCTCCTCGCCGCCGATCAGCACGCGGCGCACCCCCGGCAGGTCGGTCTCCCCCGCCTCGGCGATCCACCGGGACCAGAAGGCCGTGGGGAGGTCGACGATCGTTACTCCGTGCCGGACGACCTGGGCCGTCAGCTCGTCCGGGTCCCACAACTCGGCCCCGCGCATCACCAGCGTGGCGCCGCGGGTCAGCGCGGTGAAGCACTGCTCCACCGCGGGGTCGAAGCTGGCCGAGTTGAACTGGAGGAACCGGTCCCCCTCCACCACTCCATGGACCCGCGCCCACGTCCCCACATGCGCGACCGCGGCGGCGTGGCTCACTCCCACACCCTTGGGGAGGCCGGTCGAACCCGAGGTGTAAATCAGGTAGGCCAGGTTCTCCGGCAGGACTCCCGTGGCGGGGACCGGCGCCGCTGCCAGAGGCGCGTCCAGGTCCACCACCGGAATGTCCAACGCGGGCAGGCGCGCCGCGATCGGAGGCTGGGTCACCAGCGCCGTCGCGCCGCAGTCCCGGAGCACGAACGCGATCCGCGACGGCGCGTCCTCGGGATCGATGGGCAGGTAGACGCCGCCGGCCTGGAGCACGCCGAGCAGGGCGGTCACCAGCCGGGCCGAGCGCTCCGCGCAGACGACCACCGGCACCTCGGGACCGACCCCCAGGCTCCGCAGGTGGCGGGCCAGGGACGCGGCGCGCTCCGCCAGCTCCCGGTAGGTGAGGCTCTCGGGACCGCAGACCACCGCCTGGGCATCGGGCGTCCGCCGAGTCTGCGCCGCGATCAGGTCGTGGACGCAGGCGGTCGGGACGGGATCGGCAACCTCGGCAGGGGGTCCCTGCTCGGCGCGAGCGAGCTGCGCCCGCTCGGCCGCGCTCAGCAGCGGGATCGATTCGAGGTGCACCGCGGCATCGGCGACCACGGCCGTCACCAGGGCCTGGAAACGGCCGAGCAGGCGCTCCACCGTGCCGCCGTCGAACAAGTCCAAGTCGTTCTCCAGCGTACCCGAGAGCCCGGCCGGAGTGTCAAAGAGCGTGAGCATCAGGTCGTAGCGGGCATTGCCGTCGAAGGCATCCACCGGCTCGAAGTCCACGCCCGCGAGGCTCGCCTTGGAAAGCTCTCCTTCGAGCACCTGGACGAGCGCCTGGACGATCGGCTGGCGGCTCGTGTCCCGCTCCGGCTGGACCGCCTCGACCAGTTTGCCGAAGGGGAGGTCCTGATGCGCCAGGGCGCCCAGCGCGGACTGGCGGACCCGTGCCAGCAGCTCGCGGAAGGGCGGGTCTCCCGCGAGGTCGATGGGGAACGGCACCTGGGTGAGGAAGCAGCCGAGGACCCCTTCGAGCTCGGGGCGGCTCCGGTTCGCGTTGTTGGCGCCCAGGATCAGCCGCTCCTGGCCGGACCACCGGCTGAGCAGCGCGGCCCAGGCGGCCAGCACGGCCATGAAGAGCGTGGCACCCTCGCGCTGGGCGAGGCCGCGGAGCCCCTCGGTCAGCTCGCGGGAGAGGCCCACGAGGCGCTGCTCGCCGCGCATCCGCGCCGTGGCCGGCCGCGGCCGGTCCGTGGGCAGCTCCAGCAGCAAGGGAAAATCCGCCAGCCGTTCCTTCCACCAGGAGACGAGCCACTCCAGAGCCTCTCCCTGGAGCCATTCGCGCTGCCAGACCGCGAAGTCCGGGTACTGGACCGCCGGCAGCGGCAGCTCAGACGATCCAGCGTAAAGCGCGGCCAGCTCGGCCCAGATGATCTGGAAGGAGATCCAGTCGGTGATCAGGTGGTGGATCGTCAGTAGACAGAAATGGTCCTCCGGGGCCAGCCGCAGCAGGCTCGCCCGGACCAGCGGCCCGCGCTCCAGGTCGAAGGCAGCGGCCGAGTCCACGCCCACCAGGCGCAGGGCCTCGGGCTCGCGCAGCGCCTCGGGCAGCCCCGAGAGGTCGACGAGCGCGAGCCGCGGTGCGCCCTCGGTCCCCACCCGCTGCACGGGCCTGCCGTCCTCGCTCGGGAACGCGGTGCGCCAGGCCGCGTGGCGCCGGGCGATTTCTCGAAGAGCTGCGGCCACCACGGGCACCGACACGGAGCCGCGCATCCGGCTCGCGGCGGAGATGTTGAGCCCCGCGCCGGCCGGGTAGAGCTGCTCCATGAACCAGAAGCGCTCCTGGTCGAGCGACAGCGGCCAATCTCCCACGCCCGCGGGACCGCTCACCGGCCTGACCGGCGGCTGCTGAGGGGGGCGCGCAACGGCCTTGCGCTGCTTCTCACGCAGCTTCTCGAACAGGGCCCGCTGCTCGGGAGTCAGGGCCGAGATGCGGTCCGTAACGCTCATCTTTCCTCCAGGGCCGACAGGCGGACCTCGGGGTCCGCGGTCACCGCGTCGGTCATCCGGTAGAGCGTCTCCAGCAGGCTCTCGGCCGTGGCCGGATCGAAGAGGTCGGCGTTGTACTCCAGGGAGCCGGTCAGGCCGGCGTCGTGGTAGTCATACATCCCGAACATCAGGTCCCACCGCGAGTTGCCGTCGTAGAGCCCCACGGGCTCGAAATCCAGGCTACCGGCGCTGCCATAGCTCTTCCCCTCCAGGACCAGAAGGAGGACCTGCACCACGGGATAGCGGCCAGGGTCCGGCGTCACCCCCAGGGCCTCGATCAGCTTGCTGAACGGAAAGCTCTGGTGGGCATAGGCCGACAGTGCCGTTTTCTTCGTACGAGCGAGGACCTCGCGGAAGGTCGGATCTCCCGAGAGGTCGGCGGCGAACGGAACCTGCGTGAGGAAGAAGCCGGCCACGGTCTGCAGCTCGGGCCGGGCGCGGTTGGCGCTGTTCGAGCCGACCACGATCCTCTCCCGCCCCGTGAGGCGCCGGATCAGCGCGTACAGGACGGCCATCACGGCCATGAACATCGTCGCCCCTTCCCCCCGGGCGAGTGCGCGCAGCCGGTCGGTGCGCCCGGCGCCGAAGCGGATGCGGCAGAGCCCTCCCCGCTGGCTCTGGACGGCTGGCCGCGGCCGGTCCGCCGGGAGATCCAGGACCAGGGGGAAGCCCTCCAGCTCCGAGCGCCAGAAGCGGGCCTCCTCCTCCAGGACTTCTTCTTGCAGCCACTCGCGTTCCCAGAGCACATAGTCCGGATACTGCACGGGCACGGGCGGCAGGGGGGCGCCCTCATACACCGCGATCAGCTCCTGGAAGAAGACCTGAAAGGTGATCCAGTCCGTGGCGATGTGGTGGATCGTGAGCAGGTAGAGGTGCTCCCGCGTGGCGAGCCGCACCAGGGCGATGCGCAGCAGCGGACCGTTCTCCAGGTCGAACGGCTGGCGCGTGTGGTCGTAGATGGCTGCGTGCCCGACGCTCTCCCGGGCCTCCGCGGGCAGGGCGCTGACATCGATCACCGAGACCTCGGGTTCGATCCAGGGGTGGACCCGCTGCACGGGCCGGCCCTCGACAATCGGAAAGGTGGTGCGCCAAGCCGCATGCCGCCGGATCAGCTCGCGGAACGCCGCGAGGAACCGGGGGATGTCCAGCTCCCCCTGCACACGGCTGCCGGCGTCCACGTTCCAGGAGACCAGGCCGGGGTCGTCCCGGTGCATCTGCCAGATCCGCTCCTGGTCGAAGGAGAGGGGCCAGTCGCCCACGCCCGTGGGTCCGGAGACCGGGCGCACCGGAGGAGGCACGCGCGGCCGGGACGGCTTCTGCTGCCGCAGCTTCTCGAACAGGGCCCGCTGCTCCGGGCTCAGGGCGGAGAGACGGTCCACGACGCTCATCGGGAGGGCTTCGTCGACCTGGAGCAGCCGGAGGGAGAAAGCGGAGCACCCATAGCAATCGAACTATACCGCTAACCCCGCCGCCCTTTTGACCCAGGGGCCCGGACGACTGCGGACGCGCCAGGGATGGCTCCGACTGGGCTCCGGCCGGCTCGTGCCGCGGTGCGAACGGTCTGGACCGCCGTACGGACCGCTCGGACGGCGGTATGGAAGGCTCCGATGGCGGTACGAACGGTTCACCCTCCTGGACGAACCGCTCGCACCTTCATTCGGGCGGCTCGTGATGCTGTACGGATGGCTCGCACCGCGGTACGGACAGCTTGGGCAGCGATACGGACGGTTCCACCCGCGATACGGACGGTTCGGACGCTGGTACGGACGGCTCGGACCTCAGTCTGAACGGCTCGCCCCTGGCTCCCAACCGTCCGTACAGCCGCCCGAGCCGTCCGTACCGCAGTCCGAGAGGCTCGGGCCGCGTCCCGAACCGTCCGTAGGGTCTTCCGGGAGGCTGCGGATGTAGTACGGAGGGCTCGGAGGAACTGCGGACGGCCGGCAACGGCTCGCCGGAGACGCGGGGAGGGAGGCAGCCGGGCTCCGGGGGAAGGCCGGGAGAGAGGGTGCATGCCCTCGAAGTGTTTCCCCTCCCACTTCGCATAAAGGGCGAGGTGGGGAGCCCGGAGCCTGATCTGCTGTTCTTCAACTACAGGATTTTGAGCTCCGCCCAGTCGAGCGAATACCCGAGCGCCCGCTTCACTTCACGTTCTCGTCCTGCTGAAAGCACACCAACCCGGGAGGACAGGAGGTGCTTCGCAACAACGCGTCAGCAGCAGTACAGGCTGCCGTCCCACCGGAGCTGGAAGGTCTGCCCACCAGATCTCGTATTGCCTCACTTCTTCTCCGGGAAACCTTGGTGCTCCCAGACGGCCGCATCGAACGCTGAATCGGCACTGTCCGGATGGCGCGCGTACGCCTCAGCCGTGGCCCGCTCTTCAGCCTCCCAGAGCGCCTTCAGGATGGCCGCTCGGATGAACTCCGACCGATGGCGAGAACGCGCCGGAGCAATCCGCTCCAAGCGGCCCGCCAGCTCATCGTCCACTTCTACAAGCAGTGCCTTCATAGGTTGGAGTATAGGCGCGAGCGAGCCCTACACCTCCAGCTCCGCGAGCCGGGCCGCAGCCTCTTCCGGAGAGAGGCCTTCGATTATGGCCAGCAGGGCTTCCAGCTCCTCGGGGTCCTCCTCTCCTCGCGCCCGGCGAACGGCCTTGGCCAGCTCCGCGATGTTGGGCGACTCGAAGAGCGCGGTGACGGGCAGGTCGGCCTGCAGGAGGGAATGGACCTGCGTGGTCACCTGGATCGCCAGGAGGGAGTGGCCTCCCAGCTCCAGGAAGTCGTCGTCCCGGCCGATGGATTCGATGCCGAAGAGGTCTTGCCAGATGGCGGCGAGCTTCTCCTCCAACTCGTCCCGCGGCGGCTCGTAGGGTCTCGCGAGACCGGGGCGCTGCGCCTTGGCGCCGCGGCGGACCGGTGCGATCTGGGCCAGCAGGGTGTCGGCGGTGACGCTGTCCGTCTCCGCGATGAGGGCGTGGAGGTCCTGCCCGGAGACGACCACACGGGGGAGCGGGCTCGCGAGGAGACGGCGGAGCGCGTCCGCGCTCTTCTCCTCGGTGACGCCGTGGGCCATCAGGTTGGCCTGGACCTCCTCCGTCGCCACCCCGGACATGCCGCTGGCCACGCCGAGCACGAGCCAGGCTCCCCAGTGGTAGGGGTCCCACTGCACGGAAAGGGTGTGGGCCTTCCCTTCCGCCTCGCGGCGCACGGCCAGGGCTTCCAGGTATCCGCCGGCCGCGGCCACGTCGAGTTGCCCGAGGCCGCCCGTGACCGCGGTGCTCGTCGAGGAGAGCAGGACGAACGCCGGAGGCTCGGGCTCGGCGTCGACCGATTCCAGGAGCGCCTCCGCCCCCCGGGCCACCGGGTCCAGGACGGCGTGCAGGGTCTCCGGCTTCTTGAGCTGGAGCAGGCCGCCCGCGAAGGTGCCGCCGGTGTAGAAGGCGCCGTGGACAGGACCGAAGCGGGCGCGCGTTTCGGCGAACGCCGAGCGCAGGTCGCGGGAGAGGAGGACGCGGTCGAGCCCCACCTCGCGCTCCAGGGTGAGCAGCCGGAGGATGGCGGCGCCGATGACGTCCTGCCCGGGCGGCACCTCCGGCAGCGCCTTCCAGGTCTCCCACCGCTCGCGCGGAGGGAATTCCGGCGGCAGGACGAGCGCCACCCGGGCGTCCAGGCGGCGGACCAGGTGATCGGCGATGGCCATGCCGGGGCCGTGCGCGGCGTCGGCGATCAGGTAGACGGCCCCTTCCGCGAGCAGGGAGTCTTCCTCGGGCAGGCGCAGGCGCTCGAAGCTGCGGACCCAGCGCTGCCGGCCGCGCAGGGCCACCGCGGTTTCCACGGGGGTGGAGAATTCGGCGAGGAGGCGGTCTTCAAGACCGGGCGCGAGCGTCACGTCCACGCTGCCGCAGGTCAGGCGCGGCAGCTCCTGGTGCATGACCTTGAGCGCGCCGAGGATGGTGGCCTTGCCGGGGTGGATGGGATCGCCATCCACCAGCTCGTGCAGGCCATTGGCGACCACTAAGAGCCGGATCGGCTTGTCGACCGCCGCCAGCGCCTGGGTCAGGAGCGTCAGGCTGACGAGCCCCGCGTCCTGGGCCTCCTCGAAGGCGGGCTCTTCCGCGGTCAACCCCCACACGTGGAGGATCCGGTCCGGCTGGCTCTCGCGAAGGTCGTAATCCTGCCCCCGCGCCACGGTGAAGACCTCGTGTCCGTCATGGCGCAGGCGGTCCGCGATCCGCTCGCCCAATCCCAAGCCGTCGAGGAAGATCAGCCAGCGTCCGGGCTCGGGTGCAGCCGCCTTGAGGGGCACCTGCTTCCAGGATGGAACCCAGAACCAGTCCGCGAGATCGGAGGAGGTTTTCAGAGCGGCTTTCGGAGGATCGATCCAGAAGCGCTGGCGCTCGAACGGGTAGGTCGGCAGCGGCACGCGCCTCCGCCGCTCGCCGTTATGGAAGCGCGGCCAGTCGATCTCCACCCCCGCGATCCAGAGACGGCCCACGGCTTCCAGCACCGCCTCCAGGTCGGAGCCCTCGCGCAGGGTGGGGATGGTCACCCGGTTTGCGTTGGCCGATGGGTGCTGCTTGACCAGAGTCCCGAGCGTGGCGCCCGGACCGACCTCCAGGAAGACACGGTCGGGGTCCTGGAGCAGCTCGCCGATCCCTTCGGCGAAGCGCACGGGGCTGCGCATGTGCCGGGCCCAGTATCCGGGGTCCGCAGGGTCGGCGAAATCGTCCGCGGTGATCCAGGTCCCGGTGACGTTCGAGAGGAAGGGGATGCGCGGCGTCTGCATCCTCACTTTGCGGGCGATCTCGGCGAAAGGGGCGACGGCGGGCTCCATCATCGAAGAGTGGAAGGCGTGCTTGGTGCGTAGCCGGAGGCTGCTCACTCCCAGCTTCAGATCTAGCGCCTCCACGGCTTCCGCGGGGCCGCCCACCACGCAGAAGTGGGGGCCGTTCGTGGCGGAGAGGGACAAGCCGTCGACCAGCAGCGGCCGGACCTCCTCTTCGGGAAGGGGGACGGCGAGCATGGCGCCGCCGGGAAGGTCCTGGATCAGCTTCGCCCGCCGCGTCACCAGCTCCAGGGCGTCGTCCAGGGAAAGCGCTCCGGAGAGGCAGGCGGCCACGTACTCGCCCAGGCTGTAGCCGATCATGGCCTGGGGCTCGATCCCCCAATCCATGAGCAGCCGGCCGAGGGCGTACTCGATCACGAAGCAGGCCGGCTGCGCGTAGACGGTCTCGTGGAGAGGGGTGGTCTCCGGGGAGCGGCGGAGCATGGAGCGCAGGTCCGGCGCCTTCTTCTCCGACGGCCGCCATTCTCCCGGAGAGAAGAGCACGTCCAAGAGGTTGAAATCGAGCTTGCCGGCGCAGAGGTCCACCTGCTCGCGGAAGAACGGCTCGGTCTCATAGAGCTCCCGGGCCATGTCCACGTGCTGGTCGCCAAGGCCCGGGAAGAGGAAAACCACCGCGGGCTTCTCCTGGCGCCGCCCCACGATCCAATCGCCTCCCACCCGGATCTGCCGGTGCTCGAACGCCTTGCGGCCCACCTGGAGCGTCCAGGCCACGTCCGCGAGGGAGAGCTCCGGGTGAGCGTCCAGATGGCCGGCCAACCGCTCCGCCGCGGCTTCCCGGGCCGTGGGAGTGCGGGCCGAGAGAACCAGGAGCTGCGCTGGCCGCGAAGGCGGGTCTCCCGGCTCCGGCTCGGGCGCCTGCTCCAGGACCGCGTGGGCGTTCGTCCCGCCCAAGCCGAAGGAGCTGACGCCCGCCCGGCGCGGCGCTCCGTTCGTCTCCCAGGGCCTGGCCTCCGCGCAGACCTGGAAGGGGCTGCCGTCGAAAGCGATCTCCGGGTTGGGGCTCTCGAAGTGGAGACTGGGGGGCAGGGTCTCATGGACGAGCGCCAGGGTCGCCTTGATCAGCCCGGCCACGCCCGCCGCCGTGTTGCAGTGGCCGATCGAGGTCTTGACGGAGCCGAGGGCGCAGGAGCCGGGAGCGGCGCCCGCGAACGCCTGCGACAGCGCCGCGACCTCGATCGGGTCCCCCAGGGGCGTGCCGCTGCCGTGGGCCTCGACGTAGCCGATCGTGGCCGGCTCCACCCCGGCCATCATCAGGGCCTCGGAGATCACCTCGGCCTGGCCCTCCACGCTGGGAGCCGTGAAGCCGACCTTGCCGGAGCCGTCATTGTTGACCGCCGAGCCGCGGATCACGGCGTGGATGGGGTCGCCGTCGGCGAGCGCGTCGGCGAGGCGCTTGAGCGCCACGACTCCACAGCCGTTGCCCTCGACCGAGCCCCCAGCCCGGGCGTCGAAGGCGCGGCAGTGGCCGTCGGGGGACATCACGCTCCCCTCCTGGTAGAGGTAGCCGGTGCGCAGGGGCGAGCTGATCGAAACCCCGCCCGCGAGCGCCAGGTCGCACTCCCCGCCCAGCAGGCTCTGGGAGGCCATGTGGACGGCCACGAGCGAGGTCGAGCAGGCGGTCTGCACCGACACGCTCGGCCCCCGCAGGTTCAGCTTGTAGGAGGCGCGGGTGGCGAAGAAGTCGCGGTCGTTCAGGAGCACCGCCTGGAGAGCGCCGAGCGTGTCCGGCAGGTCGGGGTCCGGGAGCAGGTTGTGCAGCAGGTAGCTGCTGATCCCGGACCCGGCGTAGAGGCCGACGCGGCCGCCGGGCCGCTCCGGGTCGTAGCCGGCGTCCTCCAGCGCCTCCCAGGCGCACTCCAGGAAGACCCGGTGCTGCGGATCCATGGCCTCGGCCTCGCGCGGGGTGAAGCCGAAGAAGGCGGCGTCGAAGAGGTCCGCGTCCGCGAGCGACCCCTTGGCGCGTACATAGCGCGGATCGGCCAGCAGCGCGGGGTCGACCCCGGCCGCGGCGAGCTCCTCTTCGCTGAAGAACGAGACGGTCTCGATGCCATCGCGCAGGTTGCGCCACAGCTCTTCCGCGTCGCGCGCGCCCGGGAAGCGGGCGGCGATGCCGACGATCGCGATTCCTTCCAGCTCACTCATCTCCTGCTCCGCCGTTTCTCCTGAAGCTGCCGCATCGACTCGCGGCGGGTCTCGGTGCGTGCCCGTGCCTGCTCTGCCTTCTCTTCCGGCCGCGGCTCCTCCGTTTCCAGGCTTCGTGCCAGGCTCTCGATCGTCGGGTGCCGGAACAGCTCCACGAAGGGGATCTCCCGGCCGAGGGCCTGCCGCAGCCGGCTCTGCAGGCGGGCCAGCAGCAGCGAGCTGCCGCCCACCTCGAAGAAGCTCTCCTGGACGCCCACGCGCTCGAGCTGGAGCACCTCGCGCCAGACGGCCGCGATCCTCCTCTCCAGGTCGTTGCGCGGCGGCATGAAAGCGGCCTCGGCACGGACCTGGAGGGGCGCCGGCAGGGCGGCCCGGTCGAGCTTGCCGTTGCCGGTCACGGGAAGGGCCTCCAGCTCCACGAAGGTCCAGGGGACCATGTACTCGGGCAGGGTCTCCTGCAGAAAGGCCCGCAGCCCGGACGCCGCCGGGGCCGGCGACCGGGACGGGACAATGTATCCCACGAGGCGCTTGTCCCCGGAGACACCTTCCCGCGCCAGCACGACCGCCTCCCGCACGCCCGGGTGACGGACCAGGGCCGCCTCGATCTCTCCCAGCTCGATGCGGTAGCCGCGGACCTTGACCTGCTGGTCGACTCGGCCCAGGAACTCCAGGTTGCCGTCCCCGAGGTACCTTGCCCGGTCGCCCGTGCGGTAGAGCCGCGCGCTATCGCCACCAAACGGATCGGGGAGAAACTGCGCCGCGGTCAGCTCCGGCTGGTACACGTAGCCGGCGCTCAGCACGCCGCCTCCGATGTAGAGGTCACCCGGGACGCCCAGCGGGCAGGGGCTCAGCCCCTCGTCGAGCACGTGATAGCGGCCGTTGGCGATCGGCCGGCCGTAGGGAATGCTCGGCCAGCGCGGGTCCACCTCGCCGACCGGGTACCAGTTAGACCACACCGTGGCCTCGGTGGCACCGCCCAGACTGATCACCCGTGCGCCGGGGAAGGCGGCCCGCACCTGGTCCGGCAGGCGCACCGGGATCCAGTCGCCCGAGAGCAGCACCAGCCGGAGCCCCTCACTCTTCTCCGGGAACAGCGGCGCGAGCTGCTGGAGCGCGGCCGGCGCCGAGTCCCAGATGGTGACCGGCTCGTCGCGCAGCAGAGCCATCAGCCGCGCCGGGTCGCGCAGCGCCTCCTCGGGCGCCACGTGGATCGTGCCCCCGGCCGCCAGCGTGCCGAAAACGTCATAGACCGACAGGTCGAACCCGAGGGAGGTCACGAAAAGCAGCCGGTCTCCCGGGCCGGCTCCGAAGGTCTCGTTCACCCAGCCGATCAGGTTCACGGCTGGCCGGTGCTGCACGGCGATCCCCTTGGGCCGGCCGGTCGATCCCGAGGTATGGACGACATAGGCGAAGTCGTCCGGCGAGGCCGTGGCGGGCAGGCGGACGGGGGACTGGCGATCCACGTGCCAGCCGGTCCAGACGCGCTTGCGGCGAGCCTCGCCGCCCGGGGTCAGCAGCACGTCGTAGCGGAAGCGCAGCTCGTTGTCGAAGCCCTGCTCGCGGTGGAGCACCGAGGCCTCGCCGAGGCCGCGGAAGAGGTCCTCGTCGATCCACATCTCGCGGCCCCCCCCGCTGACACTGGCCCCGGAGCGCCGGAACTCTTCGCGCCGCCGCGAATCCGGCACATCGGCCACGAGCAGGACGCCGCCGGGCGCGAGACGCGCCAGGGCCTGCTCCACCACCCGCTCGAGATAGACGGGGCCGGGGAAGAACTGTACCGTGCTCGCCATCACGATCAGGTCGAACGGCCCCTCGGGCAGCTCGTGGGCGAATCCGGTGATCAGATCCACGTTCCCGATCCCATGCTCCGCGGCCCAGGCGCGGTTGCGCTGCTGGGTGGCCTCCGAGGGATCGAGGCCCACGGCGCGGGCCACCCGCGGCGCCATCTCCCAGAAGAGCAGGCCCGCGCCGCAGCCGATCTCCAGCACCCGGGCGTCCGGCCGCAGCCAGGGCTCGGCCAGGGAGAGCACACGGTCCCGGTACTCGTCCACCTCGGCCTCGGCGAAAGGCCGGCCCGTGTAGCTGCTGACGAAGCCCGCGGCCGTGACGCGGTCGGTGGCGCGCTCGGCGACGAAGTCCCAGAGGGCGCGGACGGCTTCGGGGTCCAGGGGCTCGGCAGGGGGCCGGGGCGTGTCCACGTCCAGGCATACGGCATCGGCCAGGGGCAGCCGCCACCAGATCTCCTGGATGGCCGGGAGCAGCGCCGAGCGGGTGACCACGACAGGCGTCCGGGACGCGGCCAGGATGCCCTCGGCCCGCTCCGCCGGCCAGGAGGCGTCCAGGGGCAGGTAGTGCCCGCCGGCCTTGAGGATGCCCAGCACGGCGGCGATCATGTCGAGCGACCGTTCCATCCAGACCGCCACGGACACGCAAGGACGGACACCGCGCTCGCGCAGCAGCCCTGCCAGCCGGTTGGCCCGTTCGTCGAGGGCGGCGTAGGTCAGCGACTCTCCCTCCCACACCGCGGCCAGAGCGTCCGGCTGGCGCTCGGCGCGGTCCTCGAACAGGCGGTGGACCGTGAGGTCCTGCGCGAAGGGCGCGGCCGTGTCGTTCCATTCATGGACGGCCTGGTGCTGCTCCTCCGGCGTGAGCAGCGACGCCTCGGCCAGCCGGGCGCGCGGGCGGGCCGCCAGATCCTCCAGCAGGACCGCGAGGTGCCTCGCGTAGCGCGCCGCGGTCGCGGGCTCGAAAAGGTCGGCGGCGTACTGGAGCAGGCCCGCGAGCCGGCCCCCGTTCTCGACGAAGACGAAAGAGAGGTCGAACTTGGCCACGCCCGTGCCGACCTCCTCGGGAAGGAGGCGGACCTCGCCCAAATCCGCCTCGGGCAGGGGCGCGTTCTGGAGGGCCAGCGCCACCTGGAACAGCGGCGAGCGCGAGAGGTCGCGGTCCGGGTGCAGCTCGTCCACGAGCTTCTCGAACGGCACGTCCTGGTGCGCGTACGCCCCCAGGCTGGCCTCCCGCACCTGCCGCAGCAGGTCGCGGAAGCTCTCCGCGCGCGACAGGTCCGCCCGCACCACCAGGGTGTTCACGAAGAACCCGATCAGTCCCTCGGTCTCGATACGGTTCCGGTTCGCGATGGGCGAGCCGATGGCCAGGTCGGTCTGGCCCGTGAGCCGGGCGAGCAGGGCGAAGAGCCCGCCGGCCAGCACCATGAACGGGGTCACCCCTTCCTCGCGGGCAACCTCGACGATCCGGCGGGACAGGCCCCCGTCCAGATCATCCAGGCCGAAGCGGTGCTCGGCGCCGCGCTGGGTCTGCACCGGCGGACGGGCATGGTCGGCCGGCAGCTCCAGGGCCGCGGGCGCGCCCCGCAGCCGCTCGCGCCACCAGGCAATCTGGCTCTCCAGCACCTCGCCGGAGAGCCAGTGCCGCTGCCAGACCGCGAAGTCGCCGTACTGGACGGGCAGCGCGGGCAGGCTGTCCTGCGCATAGAGCGCGTTGACCTCCCGCACCAGCACGCCCATGGACCAGCCGTCCGTGACGATGTGGTGGAGGTTGAGGAGCAGCAGGCTTCGCTCCGGCGCCAGATCCAGCAGCACGGCGCGCAGCAGCGGCCCGGCGGCGAGGTCGAACGGCCGCGCCGCCTCCTCGCGCGCGAGACGGTGGGCCTCCGCTGCGGCCCCGGCAAGACCGCGGAGGTCCACCACGGGAACCGGCACCGGCGCCGCCGGCAGCACGGTCTGGACCGGCGAGCCGTCGCGCTCCGCGAAGACCGTGCGCAGGACCTCGTGACGGCGGACGACGCCGGAGAGCGCCGCAGCGAGACGGAGCAGGTCCAGGCGTCCCTCGAGGGTCAGGGCCAGCGGCACGTTGTAGGCCGAGCCGCCGGGCTGCAGGCGGTCCAGGAACCAGAGGCGCTCCTGGGCGAAGGAGAGGGGCAGGTCCCCCGTCCGCACTACCGGCCGGATCGGCGGCGCGGAGGGCGCGGTATTTGCGCCCCGAGCCGCGTCCAGGATGGCCCCGGCCATGGCCGAGAGCGTCGAGGCCTCGAAGATCCGGCGCAACGGCAGGTCCACGCCGAAAGCCTCGCGGATGCGCGACGCCACCTGGGTGGCGAGAAGCGAGTGGCCGCCGAGCTGGAAGAAGTCGTCCAGGGCGCTCACGCGGGAGACGCCCAGCACCTCGGTCCAGATAGCCGCCAGCAGCTCCTCGGCGGGAGTGCGCGGCCCCACGAAGGGCCCTCCCTCGCTCCCCTCCTGGGGCTCGACGCGGGCGAGGGCGCGGCGGTCGAGCTTGCCCGTGGGGGTCAGGGGGAGAGCTTCGAGGAGCGCCCAGGCCGTGGGGACCATGGGATCGGGGAGGCTCGCGGCCAGGAAGGACCGCAGCTCGCCGAAGGTGGGAGGCTTCGCTCCGTCGCGGGGAACTACATACGCCACGAGGCGCCGCGATCCCGAGGTCTCGCCGCGGACGGCTACGGCTGCCTGCTGGACCGCGGGATGGCGGGCCAGGGCGGTCTCGACCTCGAACAGCTCGATGCGGTGGCCCCGGATCTTCACTTGGGAGTCGCGGCGGCCGAGGAACTCGAAGACCCCGTCCGGCCCGCGGCGCGCCAGATCGCCCGTGCGATAGAGACGGTCCCCCGGCTTCCACCCTTCGGCCCAGTGGAACGGGTCGGGGAGGAAGCGCTCGGCCGTGAGGCGCGGGCGGCCCAGATAGCCCCGCGCCAGTCCCGCGCCGCCCACCCAGACCTCGCCCGCCACGCCGACCGGAACCGGCTGGAGGCCCGCGTCGAGAAGGAAGACACGGGCGTGGTCCAGGGGCACGCCGATGGGTGGACGCTCGGGCCAGCGCGACGCATCCCCCCGAAGGTCGAGCCAGGTGACGGCGTGCGTCTCGGACGGGCCGTAGTGGTTGTGCAGCTCGGCCCCGGGCAGGCGCGAGAACAGCTCCGCCACCTGCGGCGTGACGTAGAGCTGCTCGCCCGCGCTCATGACCTCGCGCAGGCTGGAGGGAAAGGCGCCGGAGCCGCCCTCCTCGATCGCTGCCATCGCGACCTGCTGCAGGGCCACGAACGGGAGGAAGAGGCGCTCGATGCGCTGCTCGGCCAGAAGGCGGGTCAGGGTCGGAGGGTCGCGCCGCACGTCCTCGGAGACCAGGACCAGGGTGCCGCCCGCCCACCAAGTCGAGAAGATCTCCTGGAAGGAGACATCGAAGGAGAGCGAGGTGAACTGGAGCGTGCGCCCCGCCCTGGCCGCCGAGGTGCGCTGCTGCCAGAGGAGCATGGCCGTGATGGCCGCGTGCGTCATGGCCACGCCCTTGGGCCGGCCGGTGGAGCCGGAGGTGTAGACGACGTAGGCGAGGTGGTCGGGGGTGACTCCGGAGCCCTCACCCCCCTGGCCCCCCTCTCCCATCTCCCCAACCCCCTCCCTGGGAGAGGGGGGAACCGGCTTTAAGGATGTGTGGGGGCGCCCCTCTCCCGGCGAGGGGGGTGGGGAGGCGGGAGAGGGGACGGGGGTGAGGGCTCCCGGCTCATCCACGCGCACGACCTGCCCCACGCCTCCCGGCACCTTGCCCGCCATCGGACCATGAGTCACCACCACAGGCGCGTGGGCGTCCTCCAGCATGATCCGCAGGCGCTCCGCCGGCCAGGTGGGGTCCAGCGGCAGGTAGGCGCCGCCGGCCTCCAGCACACCCAGCACCGCGACCATCATGTCCAGCGAGCGCTCCAAGAAAAGGCCCACGGGCACGTCCGGCCCCACGCCCAGATCACGGAGCCGATGGGCCAGAGCCTTCGCCTGCTCCATCAGCTCGCCGTAGGTCAGGCTCGCGCCACCATCCACGACCGCCACCGCGCCGGGTGTCCGCGCCGCCTGGGCCGCCACCCCTTCGTGCACCAGGAGCTTCGGCGGCTCGGGGGTCAGCGGCCGGCTCCAGGCGGCCAGCTCCGATTGTTCCGCAGTGGTGAGCAGCGGCAGATCGGAGAGACGCCGGCCGGGGTCCTCGACCGCGGCTTCGAGCAGGGTGCGGAGGTGGCCGAGCATCCGGTCCACGGTCCCGGGATCAAAGAGGTCGCAGGCGTACTCCAGCGCTCCCAGGGCGCCGTCCTCCTCCTCCACGAGCATCAGGGTCAGGTCGAACTTGGACGTGCCCGTGTCCACGTCCAGCAGCTCGGTCTCAATCCCCGGGAGGACCGGCTTCACGGCTGCCTTCTGGAGCACGAGCATGGTCTGGAAGAGCGGGTTCCGCCCCGCTTGCCGGTCCGGGTGCAGCTCCTCGACGAGCTTCTCGAAGGGCACGTCCTGGTGCGCGTAGGCGCTCAGGGCCGCGGCGCGTACTCGCCGTCCCAGCTCCCAGAAGGAGGGATCGCCCGACAGGTCGAGCCGCAGGGCCAGGGTGTTCGTGAAGAAGCCGATGAGCCCCTCCAGCTCCAGGCGGGTGCGGTTCGCGATGGGCGAGCCCACGACCACGTCCTCCTGCCCGCAGTAGCGCGAGAGCAGGGCCTGCCAGCCCGCGAGCAGGGCCATGAACGAGGTCCAGCCGTCCCGCCGCGCCAGCTCCGCCATCCGGCCAAACAGCTCAGCGGACAGCTCGAACGCCCGCCGGCCGCCGCGGGTGCCCGTGGCCGGCGAGGGCTGGCGGTCGTAGGGCAGCTCCAGCAGATCCAGAGAGCCGGGCGCTCCGGAGAGGATGCGCCGCCAGTGCGCCGCCTCCCACTCCAGCACCTCGCCCGCGAGCCACTGCCGCTGCCAGCGGGCATAGTCGGGAAATTGCACCGGCAGCTCGGGCAGAGGCGAGGGCTCTCCAGCCAGGAAGGCCGTGTAGAGCGTTCCCAGCTCCCGCATCAGCACGCCCAGCGACCAGGCGTCGGACACGATGTGGTGCGTCACCACGGCCAGGAGCCGCTCCTGGTCTGAGACGCGCAGGAGCAGGGCTCGGACCAGCGGACCGGTCTCGAGATTGAAAGGCCTGTGCGCCTCCTGCTCCAAAAGATCCCAGGCTTCCTGAGGCCGTCCGCACAGATCCACCACGGGCAGCTCGAAGGCAGCCGGTGGGAGCACGACCTGGACCGGGGACCTACCGTCCGTCCGGAACACGGTCCGCAGCGCCTCGTGCCGCCGGACGATCTCTTCGAGGGCGCGCTCCAGCACGTCCTCGCGCACCGGTCCCAGGAGCCGCAGCGCGCCGGGGACGTGGTAGGCATCCTCGGGGTCGAGCTGGTGCAGGAACCAGAGCCGCTGTTGGGTGAAAGAAAGCGGCGCCGGACCCGGCTCGCGGACTAGCGGCGGCGGGTCGATTCCGGGCATCGAGGCGCGGCGGGCGGTCTCCAGCCGCTCGGCCAGCGCGGCCGGCGTGGGCGACTCGAACACGGCGGCCAGGGGCAGCTCGATGCCGAACACGGAGCGCACCCGCGACACGAGCTGGGTGGCGAGGAGGGAGTGCCCGCCGAGGTCGAAGAAGCTGTCCTCCGCTCCCACCCGCTCGCGGCCGAGGAGGTCGGCGAAGAGGTTGGCGAGCAGCTCGGTTTCTGGATCGGAAGGCGGATTGAAGGAGACGCCATCCTCGGCTCCACCTGGGAGCAGCTCGGGCCGGGGCAGGGCGCGGCGGTCCACCTTGCCGTGGGTATTGAGGGGCAGCACGGGGAGCGTGGCCCAGGCCGTCGGCACCATGTAGTAGGGCAGACGCTCCCGGAGCCAGGACCGCAGGACCGAGGGAAGGTCCGCCTCTTCCGCGGCCGGAACCACGTACGCCGCCAGCATCCTGCCGCCCGCCCCGTCCATCGGCACCACCGCGGCCTCGCGGACCGCGGGGTGGAGGGTCAGGAGGGCCTCGACTTCCCCCGGCTCCACGCGGAAGCCGCGCACCTTGACCTGCTCATCGATCCGGCCCAGGAAATCCAGCTCGCCGCTCGGACCGAGCCGAGCACGGTCGCCGGTGCGGTAGAGGCGCCCGCCGGGCTGGCCGGAGAACGGGTCCGGGACAAAACGCTCGGCCGTCAGGTCCGGCCGGCCCAGGTAGCCGCGGGCCAGCGGACCGCCCAGCAGCAGCTCGCCCGGTACGCCGGGGGTCTGCGGGTTCCCGAACCGGTCCACCACCCAGCAGGAGCGGCCCGGGATCGGACGGCCGACCGGCACGGTCTCGGCGTCTCCGGGATGAACGTCGTGGAGCGTCGCCGTCACCACGGCCTCGGTCGGACCATAGCCGTTGAGCAGCCGGACGCCAGCCAGGGGCGAGCCGTTCCAGAGCCGGACGTTGGCGGGAAGCATCTCCTCACCGCCGACGAGGACCAGGCGCAGCGGCGCGATCGACTCGACCTCTCCTGGATCGGCGGTCCAGCGGTTCCACCAGGCCGTGGGGACGTTCACGAAGGTGAGCCCCAGTTCTCCGATCCGCCGCGTCAGCTCGCGCGGGGTCCAGAGCCAGGCGTTGGCGACGGCCAGCGCGGCGCCGGAGATGAGCGTGGCCAGGGTCTGCTCGACCGAGACGTCGAAGCCCGGCGAGGCGAACTGGAGCGTCCGTTCCCCGGGACCAAGCCCATAGGCGCTGCGCACGGCATCGAGGTGGGCCGCGAGCGTGCCGTGGGAGACGCCCACGCCCTTGGGCCGGCCGGTGGAGCCCGAGGTGTAGATGACGTAGGCCAGGGCGCGCGGATCGACCTCAATCAGGACCGCCTCGGCGCTGCGGCCGGCGATGGCTTCCGCGTCCCGGTCCAGCAACACCTCGGGGACCCCGTCCAGACCTGTGACCAGCTCCGAGGTGCTCACCAGCGCGGCGGCCCCGGCGTCCTCCAGGATGCTCCGCATCCGCTCGGGGGGATAGCTCGGGTCGAGCGGAAGGTAGACGCCGCCGGCCTTGAGCACCGCGAGCATCGCCACGGCCAGCCCGGCCGAGCGCTCCAGGCAGACGGCAATCCGTGCCTCGGGGCTCATGCCCAGGCTGAGAAGATGGCGGGCCAGGCGGTTCGCCCGGGCATCCAGCTCGGCGAAGGAGACCGTCTCCGTTTCCATGACGAGAGCCGGGTCGTCCGGCGCGATCCGCACCCGCTGCTCGAAAAGGAGATGGACGCAGGCCTCCCGCTGGGGCAACGGCTCGCCGGCCCAGGCTCGGAGCTGCCCGCGCTCGGCTTCGGACAGCAGGGGCAGCTCGGAGAGGCGCCGTGAGGGATCGGCCGCCGCCCCTTCCAGCAGCGAGCGCAGGTACCGCGCCACGCGCTCCCCGGTGGCCGGCTCGAACAGCCCGGCGCGGAAGGTGAGCCAGCCGCGCAGCCGTCCCTCCCACTCGTGCAGGGAGAGGATGAGGTCGAATTTGGCGACGAGGGGCTCCTGGTCGAGCAGCGACACGGTCAGCCCCGGCATGCGCAGCGGCGGCGCCGGGTCGCTCAGGTAGGCGAACAGCGCCTGGAACAGCGGCGCCACACCGCTGCCCCGCTCCGGCTGCAGCTCCTCGACCAGCCGCTCGAACGGCACGTCCTGGTTGGCCTGGGCGGCCACGGCCACGTCGCGCACCCGCCGCGCGACGTCGAGGAAGGCGGGATCGCCCGCGAGCGGGGTGCGCATCACCAGGGTATTGACGAAGAGGCCGATCATGCCCTGGGTTTCGGGCCGGCTGCGGCCGACCGCGGGCACGCCGACGCCAAAGTCCTCCTGGCCCGACAGACGTGAGAGCAGGGCCGTGAAGGCGCCGAGCAGGACCATGAACGGCGTGATCCCTTCCCCCTGCCCCAGCCCCAGCCGCCGCAGCGATTCCGCGAGATCATCCAAATCCACCGGCTGCGAGTCGCCGCGAGGGTCCGGGAAGAGGGACCGCGGCCGGTCAGACGGGAGGTCCAGCACCGGCACGCCCGCGAGCTGCTCCCGCCAGTAGGCGAGCTGCTCCCGGAGAGGGCCGGCCAGGGAACGGCGCTCGGCCGCGGCCACATCCACGTAGCGCAGAGGGAGCTCCGGCAGCGGAGACGGCCTGCCCTCGGCGAACGCCCCGTAGAGAGCGCCGAGCTCGCTCGCGAACAGGCCCATGGACCAGCCGTCCGTAGCAATGTGGTGGAAGGTCGCGGCGAGCAGGTTCTCCTCGGGGCCAATCTCGATCAGGAGGAACCGGGCCACCGGCCCCTGCCGGAGGTCGAACGGCTGCTCGAACTGGGACCGGAGCACGCCGCCGAGGGCATCCCGGCTCGAGAGTGACAGCCGCGCCAGGAGGGGCTCGTCTGCGGGTGGGAGGACCTTCTGGAAAGGCACTCCGTCGACCTCGGGATAGACCGTGCGCAGCGGCTCATGACGGCAGACGATTTCGGCGAGGGCGCGGCCGAGCACGTCCACCTCGAGCCGGCCCTCGAAGCGCACCGCCGCCTGGAGATTGTAGAGGCTGGCGCCGGGCTCCAGCCGGTCGAGGAACCAGAGGCGCTGCTGCGCAAAGGAGAGGGGAAATCCCTCGGCCTCGGCCGACCCGGAGACCGGCGCCAGCAGCGGGCCCGCGTCCGCCAGCCGCTGCGCCAGCCCCGCCACGGTAGGGGCCTGGAAAAGCGCCGACACCGGCAGGTCCACGCCGAAGGCCTCGCCGATGCGGAAGGCCGCGCGCACAGCGAGCAGGGAGTGGCCGCCCAACTCGAAGAAGCTGTCGTGGACGCCCATGCGCTCGAGCCCCAGCAGCTCGCGCCAGATGCCCGCCAGCCGCTCCTCGGCCGCGTTGCGCGGCGGCACGTGCTCGGCCCCTTTAGCCCGGGCCGGAGCGGGCAGGGCCTTGCGGTCCACCTTGCCGTTCGGAGACAGCGGCAGGCTCGGCAGGACCACCCAGGCCGTGGGCACCATGGGTCCCGGCAGGCGCTCGCGCAGCCGGGCAGCAAGCTCGGCGGTCAGCTCCTCGCGTTCCTCCTCGGGCACCACGTAGCCCACGAGCCGCGAACCTTCCGGCCCGTCCGACCGCACGACCGCCACGGCCTGACGCACCGCGGGGTGCTGCTCCAGCACGGCCTCGACCTCTCCCAGCTCCATGCGGAAGCCGTGGAGCTTGACCTGGTGGTCGAGGCGACCGAGGAAGTCGAGCTGGCCATCGGGCAGGAGGCGGACCCGGTCGCCGGTGCGGTACCTGCGGGAACCCGGAGGACCGAAGGGATCGGGAACGAAGCGCTCCGCCGTGAGATCGGGCCGCCCCAGGTAGCCGCGCGCCAGACCCTCGCCGGCCAGGAACAGCTCCCCCGGGGCGCCGACCGGAAGCGGCTCGCCGTGGCGCCCCAGCACCCAAGCCCGGGTGTTGGCCACGGGCCGGCCGATGGTGACCAGGGAGGTATCCTGGGGCACCTCGGTCCAGGTGGAGTACGTCGTGTCTTCGCTGGGGCCGTAGAGGTTGACCACGCGCCGGACCTGGGGATGAGCGTAGATCCGCTCCACGAGGTCGGCCTTGAGCGCCTCGCCGGCCAGGTTCACGGTGCGGAGCCCGGCAGGAAGGCGGCCGTCCACCAGCTCCGCCATGGGAGACGGCACCGCGTTGACCAGCGTGACCTCTTCGATCGCGGAGAGCTGAGGCAGCCCCACGATGCTCGGCGCCAGGATCACCTGGCCGCCCATGGCCAGGGGTACGAAGATCTCCCAGATGGAGAGGTCGAAGCAGACGGACGTGGCGGCGAGCACACCTTCGAGGTCCTCCGGGGGGAAGACGTCCAGCGACCAGTGGATGAGGGTGACCGCACTGCGGTGGGTGATTCCCACGCCCTTGGGACGGCCAGTGGAGCCGGAGGTGTAGATGACGTAGGCGAGGTGGTCAGGTTGAACCCCCTCCCCGACCCTCCCCCGCTCCGCGGGAGAGGGAGCCTCCACCCTCTCTCTATCCAGAAGGACGGTTGTTCCCTTGAAGAAGCTCAGACGATCAGCCAGGGAGGTTTGCGTCAGTAGCAGCTCCGCTCCGGAATCCGTGAGCATCAGCTCCAGGCGCTCCTGGGGATAGGCGGGATCGAGGGGTACGTAGGCGGCTCCGGACTCCAGCACGCCCAGGATGGCCGCGATCAGGTCCGGCGTGCGCTCCAGGCAGAGGCCGACCCGGACTTCGGGTCCCGCGCCCAGATCCCTCAGGTAAGCGGCGAGACGGCCCGAGCGCTTCGCCAGCTCGCGGTAGGTCAGCCGCTCCGTCTCCCCCACCACCGCGACGGCTTCCGGCGTGCGCTCCGCCTGCATCCTCACCAGGTCGTGGAGGCAGAGGCCGGACGGGTGCTCGGTGCGGGTGTCGTTCCACTCCAGGATCTGGGCGCGTTCGGCCCGGGTCAGCAGAGGCAGCTCGGAGAGCCGCAACGAAGGATCGAACCCTTCGAGCAGCGTCCGGAAGTGGCCGAGGAGGCGGTCGACCGTCGCGGGCTCGAACAGGGCCGTGGCATATTCGGCGAGCACGTCCCAACCGCCGTCCGGCCGCGGGGAGACGGCCAGGAGGAGGTCGAACTTGGCCGTGCCGGTCTCCCTCCGCACCGGCTCCAGCAACAGCCCGCCCGAAGTCCGCGCGGGCAGCGGCTCCTCCAGGACGAGCATCACCTGGAAGAGCGGGTTCTGGGAGAGGTCGCGGCTCGGCCGCAGCTCCTCGACCAGGCGCTCGAAGGGGACGTCCTGGTGCGCGTAGGCGCCCAGGCAGGCCTCCCGCACCCGGCCCAGGAAGGCGGACAGAGACGGATCGTCCCCCGTTCGTGCATCCAGGACCAGAGTGTTGACGAACAGCCCGATGAGGCGCTCCACCTCGGGCCGGCGCCTATTCGCCACGGGCGAGCCCACCGGGATCGCGTCCTCTCCGGTATACCAGGAGAGCAGGGCCTGGAACGCGCCCAGGACCGCCATGAACAGGGTCACGCCCTCGCGCCGGGCGAGGCTTCCGACCGCGGCAGCCGTCTCCGGCGGCAGGGTCAGCGCGCGCACCGCGCCGCGGGCATCCCGCACCGCTGGCCGCGGCCGGTCCGCGGGCAGCTCCAGCTCAGGCAATCCCGCCAGCCGTCCGCGCCACCAGGCGAGCTGCCTCTCCAGCACCTCGCCCTGCATCCACTCCCGCTGCCACACCGCGAAATCCGCGTACTGGACCGGCAGCCCGGGGAGAGCCTTCCCCTCATAGAGCGCCGACAGCTCGTCCAGGAACAGCCCGAGGGACCAGCCGTCCGAGGCGATGTGATGGAAGGTGACGAGGAGCCGGTGGTCCTCGGGACCCAGGCGGAGCAACAGCGCCCGGCACACCGGACCGCGCGCGAGGTCGAACGGCCGGCGGGCTTCCTCGCGGGCCCATCTCTCCGCCTCTTCCGGCGTCCGCGAAAGATCCACGACCGGCAGCGCCCACGTCCCCCCTCTCCCGGCCACAGCCTTCCCATCCCGCATCGAGTACACCGTCCGAAGCACCTCGTGCCGCTCCAGGATCTCGGCACAGGCAGCTTCCAGCCTCCCGACATCCAGCGGCCCGGTGATCCGGACCTCGCCCGGCACGTTGTAGGCCGCCGTGCCCGGCTCGAGCTGCTCCAGGAACCAGAGGCGCTGCTGGGCGAACGACAACGGCATGGCCTCGCCGCGCTCCACCGGCCACACGGGCGGCGCGGCCTCGGAGGACGCGGCGATCCGCTCGGCCAATCCGGCGACGGTGGGTGCCTGGAACAGCGCGCTCACCGGCAGGTCCACCCCGAAGACGCGGGAGACCTGCGCGACTACCCGCGTGGCCAGCAGCGAATGCCCGCCCAGGTCGAAGAAGCCGTCATGGATGCCGACCCGCTCGCGGAGCAGGAGACCGGCCCAGATCCCGGCCAGCAGCTCCTCGCCCGGCGTCCGCGGTGCATCGTCGCGGACTCCCTCCATGGCCTCAGCCTGACCGGCGAGGAGGGCCAGCGCGATCCGGTCCACCTTGCCGCTGGCGTTGAGCGGCAGGGCGGGCAGCGCCAGCCAGGCGGAGGGGACCATGTAGTCCGGCAGACGCTCGCGGAGGAAGACGCGGAGGTCCTCGGGCAGGGCCGGGGCCACGAAAGCGACGAGACGCGGCTCCTCTCCAACCGCGAGGACCGCGGCTTCCCGGATATCCGGATGCTCGGAGAGGACCGCCTCGATCTCGCCAGGCTCCACGCGGAAGCCACGGATCTTGACCTGATCGTCCAGCCGGCCCAGGAACTCGATCGCGCCATCCGGCCGCCGCCGCACGAGGTCGCCCGTGAGGTAGAGACGGGTGCCCGGAGATCCGAATGGATCGGGCACGAAACGCTCGGCCGTGAGGTCCGGCCGTCCCAGGTAGCCCCGGGCCAGCACGCCGCCCAGGCACAGCTCTCCCGGGATTCCGACCGGCTGCGGGTTGCCATCGCGGTCGAGCACCCGCGCCACGCGGCCCGCCAGCGCCCGGCCGATGGGTATCGGTCCTTCCTCGTCGCGCCGCACTTCGTGGAGGGTGGCCGAGATCACGGCCTCGGTCGGACCGTAGCTGTTGAGGAGGGCCGCATCCGCAAGAGGCGTCCGGCTCCAGCGGCGGGCGGTGTCGGCGCGCAGCTCCTCACCGCCGATGCCGATCAGGCGGAGCGGGCCGGGGAGGTGCTCCAGTTCCTCGGCGTCCTGCACCCAGCGGGCGAAGAAGGCGGTGGGGAGGTCCACGATGGTGATCCCCAGCTCCTCGATGCGCCGCTCCAGCTCGCGGGGCCCCCACAGCTCCGGGCCGCGCAGCACCAGCGTGGCCCCGGAGAGCAGGGCCGAAAAGATCTGCTCGACCGAGGCGTCGAAGCCGGCGGAGGGGAATTGGAGCACGCGGTCCCGCGGCGTCATGCGGTAGGCGCGGGCCCAGGTCAGGCAGTGCTCGACGGCGACGGTGTGGGTTACGGCAACGCCCTTGGGACGGCCGGTGGAGCCGGAGGTGTAGATGAGGTAGGCGGTGTTCTGGGGAAGAGACCCCCTCCCCTGCCCTCCCCCTCTGTGCAGGAGAGGGAGCCCCCGCCCGTCTGCATCAAGAAGAAGCGTCGGGATCGGTGCCTCGGGCAGCCTCCCCGCCACCCGCCCCTGCGTCACCAGCACCGCCGCGCCCGAGTCCTCCAGCACGAAGCCCAGCCTCGACGCGGAGTAGTCGGGATCGAGCGGCAGGTAGACCCCGCCGGCTTCCAGAATGCCCAACGCGCCGACGACCAGGTCGGCCGAGCGCTCCACGCAGAGGGCCACCGGCACCTCCGGTCCCACCCCAACGTCCCGCAAGTGGCGGGCCAGTTGGCTCGCTCGCGCCATCAGCTCGGCGTAGGTCAGGCGCTCTTCGTCCGCCCCGCCGACGATCACCGCGTCCGCCCAGGGCGTCTGCCTCGCCTGCTCGGCCACCAGCTCATGAAGGCAGGCGTCCGGAATCGGGCCGGACGGTACCGCGGTCTCCGCCGACTCCCGGGTCAGCTCCTCCCGCTCGGCCGGGGTCAGCAGCGGCAAGTCCGAGAGACGGCGCTCGGGATCGGCCACGGCCGTGGTCAGGAGGGTGCGGAAGTGTCCCAGCATCCGCTCCGCGGTGGCAGCGTAGAAGAGGTCGGCATTGACCTCCAGGGAGAGACCGAGACCGCCCCCGGGAAGCTCCGCCGCGTTCAGGGAGATCTCGAACTGGGCGCGGCGCTCCGGCAGCGCCACCGACTCCAGCTCGAGCCCCCCGAGGGAGATGCGGACGCCGCCCTCGCCGAGCGCAAAGGCGGGCAGGGCGGGGTCGTCTCCGGGGCGCCGCTGCTGAAGGGCGAGCATCACCTGGAACAGCGGCGGACGGGCGGGGTCGCGCACCGGCCGCAGCCGCTCTGCCAGGAGGACGAGGGGGTAGTCCGCGTGCTCCAGCCCGGCGAGCACGGTCCGCCGCGTCCGGTCCAGGAGAGACAGGAAGCTTGGATCGGCCGACAAATCGGCCCGCAGCGCCACGGGGTTCACGAAGTAGCCGACGACGCCGGCCCACTCCGGCGCTCCTCGGCCGGAGGTGGGCGTGCCCACGGCGAAGTCGTCCTGGCTCGCGTAGCGGCCGAGCTGTGCCTGGAAGGCGGCGAGCAGGGCGGCAAAGAGGGTGACGCCTCGCGAGGCGGCGAGCTGCCGCAGAGCGTCCGCGAGATCCGCGGGCAGTTCCGCGGCCTGGGCCAGCCCCCGCCAGGTCTGCACCGGCGGACGCGGGCGGTCCGGCGTCAGCGCGAGGTCGGGGACTCCGTCCAGGGCATTGCGCCAGTAGGCCCAGCTTCTCTGCCCGGCTGGACCGGCCAGCCGCTCCGCCTGCCAGCGGGCGAAGTCGGTGTAGCGCAGGGAAGGCCGGCAGGATGCCGGCGCTCCCAGGGAAAAAAACTCTCCCAGTTCCCTCCCCATCACGGCCAGGGACCAGAAGTCCGAAACGATGTGGTGGATGGTGAAGAGCAGCACGTCCCCGGAGATCCGGACGCGCAGCAGGGGACCGTTGACCAGGTCGAAAGGGCGCCAGGCCTCTTCCGCCAGGGTCCCCACCTCCGCGAAGTCCACCTCCCCCGCCGGCAGCACCCGCTGCACCGGCTCGTCCCCCACCATCGGGAACACCGTGCGCAGCGCAGGGTGGCGGTCCACCAGCAGAGCCAGGGCACGGCGAAGAGCCTCCGCATCCAGATCCCGGACCCGCGCAGCCACGACCACGTTGTAGACCCCCGCCTCGGGCGCCAGACGCTCCAGGAACCAGAGCGCCTTCTGCCCCACCGACAGCGGCTGGTCCGGCGACAGGTCCGGCGACGGAAGCGGCGCCTCCTCCACCCGGCCCTCTTCCAGGAGCCTGGCGGTGAGGGTGCGGATGTTCGCCCCTTCCAGGAGGTCGGCGAGTGGGATCGGTACCCCGAGCGCGGCCTCGATTCCGCCTTTGAGCTCCACAGCGGAAAGGGAGTCGAGACCCAGCGCGGTGAGGGGGCGGTCCGGGTCCAGAGCTTCGACTGGCAGGCCCAGCGCTGCGGAGGCCAAATCCCGGATGAGGTCCTCCGGAGACCCCCTCCCCTTCCCTCCCCCGCTCCGCGGGAGAGGGCGCCCCCGCCCGGGAGACGGAGCCATCACGCTCCGGCCCAGCACCGTCAGCTCCCCGCCCAGGTACTGCGCCCGGCAGGCATGCCGCTGGACCTTGCCGCTGGAGGTCTTGGGCACGGAGCCGGCTCGCACCAGGACCACCTCGTACGGCTGGACCTCGTGCTCCTCCGCCACTGCCTGGCGCACGGCCGCGGCCAGTTCGTCCAGGCCCTCCCTTCGCCGCCGCTCCACCTCCTGCACCACCACGAGCCTCTCTTCGCCTTCAATCTCCACGGCGAAGGCCGCGCCGTCCGGCCGCAGGTCCGCGTGGCTCCGCTGAGCGGTCAGCTCGATGTCCTGGGGATAGTGGTTGCGTCCCCGCAGGATGATCAGATCCTTGATCCGGCCGGTGACGAACAGCTCGCCGTGGCGCAGGATACCGAGGTCCCCCGTGCGCAGGAACGGTCCCTCGCCGCTAGCCAGCCGAGCGCGGAAGTCGCGCTCCGTGGCCTCGGGGTTGCCCCAGTAGCCGGCTGCCACGCTCGGACCCGCGATCCAGACCTCCCCCTCCTCCCCGGGCGGCAGCTCCTCCCGGGTGTCGGGATCGACGACGGCGATCCTCTGCGCGTCCCAGGCATGGCCGCTGCTCACCAGGCGGTCCTCGACGCGGGGCGCCCGCCCCGGATCGCCCCCGGTCACGAACAGCGTGGCCTCGGCCAGGCCGTAGCACGGGTAGAAAGCCTCGCCGCGGAAGCCGCAGGGGGCGAAAGCCTCGGCGAAGGCTTCGAGCGTGTGGGCGCGCACCGGCTCGGCGCCGTTGAAGGCCACCCGCCAGCTCGACAGGTTGAGCCCCTCCCGTTGCTCGGGCGGAATCTTCCGGACGCACAGCTCGTAGGCGAAGTTCGGGCCGCCGCTGGTCGTCCCCCGGTAGCGGTGGATCGCCTCCAGCCAGCGGCGGGGGCGCTGCAGAAACGCGACCGGCGACATCAGCACGCAGCGGGCTCCGGCGTGGAGCGGCTGCAGCACGTTCCCGATCAGCCCCATGTCGTGGTAGAGCGGCAGCCAGCCCACCACCACCGAATCCTCGTCCATGGCGAACGCCTGGCCGATCATCCGTTCGTTGTGGACCAGATTGGCATGCGTGACCATCACCCCCTTGGGGGTCGAGGTCGAGCCCGAGGTGTACTGGAGGAAGGCGACCGCGTCCGGGTCCGGGTCGGGCAGGTCCGGCGCTCCGGCGGACAGGGCATCCGTGGCGATCCAGCGCGCCGCGGCCAGCTCAGGGACCCGCTCGGCGAGCACCCCGGCGGACCCGGCGATCTGGGTCGTGGTCAGAGCGGCCCGGGGGGCGGCATCCGCGGCGATGGCCCGCAGGCGGGACTGCGAACGGTCGTTGAGCCGCGGAGGATAGGCGGGCACCGCCACCACGCCCGCGTACAGGCAGCCGAAGAAGGCGGCGACGAAATCCAGACCCGGGGGGTACAACAGCAGCGCCCGCTCACCGGGCAGAACCGACTCCCGCAGCGTCCAGGCAATGGCCCGGGCGCGGACATCCAACTCGCCCCAGGTCAGGCGCTCCGCCTCGGTATCTCCATCAGCAAGTCCATCAGCCAGTCCATCGGCCAGGAAGACGTACGCCTCCCGGTCGGGCTCCTCCGCGGCACGGGCCTTGAGCAGGCCGGCCAGCGTCGAGGGTCGGACCTCGGCTCCGACAATCACTGGGCGAGTTCCTCCGGATGGAAAGACGACATGGCTAGCTCAGGGGAGGAGAGGGAGCCCCGCGGGCGTCCCCCTCCTGTCAGGTTCACACGGTGACGGGGACCTCTTCGGCCTCCACGGGGACCTCTCCGAACATCACTTGGCGCAGGCGGTTGAAGAAGGCGATCCAGAGGGTCCACATCTCCTCGGCGCTGGCCACGATCGTCTCCACCTCCTCGGGCGTGAATCCGGCCTCCAGGGCCTCGTTGGCCTGATCCACGTGATCCGGCTCCTGCAGGATGTGGATGTCCACCCAGGGCAGGTTCTCCAGCCGGGAGACCCGGCGGACGGCGTTGCCGATCCCGGCCACCATGGCGAGGTCCGCCACCTCGGTGCCATAGACGAAGCCGAGCGCGCTCAGGCGCTGGGCCGAGGCCTCCTCGTAGCGCTGAACCAGCCGGCGGGTCTCCTCGAAAGGCGCCGCCTCGGCCACGGTGGCGCGGTCGAAGCCCGCATCGTTCATGGTGGAGATGTACATACGCTCATGTGCTCGGGACGGGTCTCCCTCGCCGAGCTCCTGGTAGAGGATCTTACAGATCGCCGTCTTCATCTCCAGCACCGGCACCTGGTCGATGGTGCGGGACAGGAAGTTCGGGAAGTAGTGCAGCGGATGCCACCACTGGCCCAGGAACACGCCGACCTGCTCGCGGGTGAGGTCGGAGGTACGGACCTCCTTGAAGAATGGATGATGGATCAGCTCCTTGCGGAGCGGGTTCTCCTCGAGTCTCTCGGTAATATCCTGCATTGCCTCTCCTTTCCGTTGGAGGTCGGGCGAGCGGCAAACCGGCCCGATGTTTCGACCGATACTCCGACCGATGTTCCCTTTGCCCCCACTCTGCGCAAAACCCGGCCTGCGCCCGCCACGCACCCTCACATCTCCGGGTGCCCCACAGACCCCAACGCGGGACATGCGATCATCCTTCCCGCCCCTCCCGGGGAACGAGAGCTATCCTTCAGCAGATGAATGATTTAGCGTTGCTGCCCGAATGCCTTCTCGTCGAGCCACTTGATGATGATCCGCAGGGACTCCTGGTTGATCTCGTGGCCCATGCCTTCGATCTCGCGATAGGTCATGGCCACGCCGTAGGGGCGCAGGGACTCGCGCGACTTCCGGGCCTTCTCCACCGCGATGCGGTCGTCGTGCGTGCCGTGGATCACCAGCACGGGGAAGCCCTCGTGCTCGGGCAGCTTCGGCAGGGTCTCGGCGAGCGGCTCCGGGAACCAGGAGGCCAGCGCCGCCATGCCGGCATAGTGAGCGGGGTCCCGCAGCGCGATGTCGTAGGCCATCGTCCCCCCCTGGCTGAATCCCATGATCACCATCCGCTCCCGGTCGATGGGATAGTGCTCCAGCACCTGCCGGATGAAAGCCCGCAGGGCGTCGGCCCCCCGGTGAAAGGCCTCGACGTCCGGGGGCTGCCCCGGGACCAGCGGGAACCAGCCATAGCCCCGCATCCCGTAGCCGATCGGGATCGAGACCGGTCCCTGCGGGCAGAGCACCAGGGTCTTCCCACCGTGCAGGTAGGGCGCGAAGCTGAGCAGGTCCTGCGCGCTGGCGCCCCAACCGTGCAGCAGGATCACGGTGCAGAAGGGACCATCCCCCTCGGGGACGTGAGCGGCGTAGGTGAGCTTCCCATCCATGGCGGGGGAAGGATATGCGAAGTCCCCGCCACCTCCATACCCGCGGGCCCGGGCTGTATTAGGATCATCGCGCCAACCAAGGAGACCCCTGTCATGGCTAAACGCGCGCTGCTGGCTACCGGAACCGTCCTCCTCCTCTCCGTCCTGGCTCAGCCGGCCATGCCGGCGATGGCTCAGCCGTCGGCCGCAGACGTGGCCGGTCAGGTGATGCAGGCCCTCGGCGGCAAGGAGGCGTGGGACGCCACGCGCTTCCTCCGCTTCACCTTCGCGGGCCGCCGCACCCATCACTGGGACAAGTGGTCCGGCCGGCACCGGGTCGAGGGCCAGACCCCGGAGGGGCAGAAGTACGTGGTCCTCCACAACCTGAACACCAGGCAGGGTGATGCTTGGCTGGACGGCAAGAAGGCCGAGGGGGATGCAGCCAAGGAGTGGCTGGAGCGGGCCTACGGCGCCTGGATCAACGACACCTACTGGCTGCTGATGCCTTACAAGCTCCAGGACCCGGGGGTGAACCTCACCTACGAGGGGACGGAGGAACTCGAAGGCAACACCTACGACAAGCTCCACCTGACCTTCGGCAATGTGGGCCTGACTCCGGGCGACGAGTACTGGGCCTGGATCAACCGCGACACGCACCTGATGGACCGCTGGGCCTACCTCCTCCAGGCGCAGGGGGACCAGCCCCGGGCCACCGAGCCGACCGCCTGGCGCTGGCAGGGCTGGCAGAAGCACGGGAAGATCCTCCTCGCCCCCACCCGCGCCCAGGTCGGCGGCGACCGCAAGCTGGAGCTGTCCGACATCGCGGTCTTCGACACCCTGCCGGACACGGTGTTCACGTCGCCGGAGCCGGTGGCGAAGTGAAGCCGGGCGGGCGCCTGAGCGCCATCTGGCTCAAGCGCTTCAAGCGCGGCCCCATGGACCCGCGCGAGGCCGCTACGCTCGTGTCCGGGCGGGGGCTCACGGGTAACGCCAACCAGGGGGGCCGGCGGCAGGTTACCCTGATCTCCGAGGAGGGTTGGGCGGAGGCCCTCGCCGATCTCGGCGAGCGGGTCGAGCCGAGCGCCCGGCGGGCCAACCTCATGGTCTCGGGCATCGACCTGGAGGCCACCCGCGGACGGGTGCTCCGCGTCGGCGACTGCCGGCTCCGCATCTCGAGCGAGTGCACGCCGTGCGAGCAGATGGACGAGGCCTTTCTCGGCCTTCGGTCCGCTCTCCGCCCCCACTGGCGCGCCGGTGCCTGCGCCCAGGTGCTGGACGGAGGCGAGATCCGCGTCGGCGACGCGGTCGCCTGGGAGGAGCCCTCGGCATCATGACCTCCCCGCTCCTCCTGCGAGGGGGCACCGTCCTGACCCTCGACGCGCAGGCGACCGTGCTCCCCGGCGCCGACATCCTCGTGGATGGCGGACGCATCCACCATATTGGACCCGTCTTCGACCTGCCGCCGGGCACCCGCGTGCTCGACGTCTCCGGCTCGCTCGTGCTGCCCGGTCTGATCCAGGGGCATCTTCATCTGGGTCAAACCTTCTTCCGCGGCCTCGCCGAGGGGCGGCGGCTCCTCGACTGGCTGCGCGAGCGCATCTGGCCCCTCGAAGCCGCCCACGACGACGAGAGCGCCTACTGGTGTGGATTGCTCGGCGCGGCCGAGTGCCTCCTGAGCGGCACCACCACGCTCCAGGACATCGGCATCGGCCCCGGCGCCGGGGGGCTCCTCCGCGCCCTCGCCGACTCCGGCCTCCGAGCCTTTGCCGGTCCCTGCCTCATGGACAGCGGCGTCACCCTGCCCGACGCCATGCTCCAGGACACGGACCGCGCCCTCGCCGATGCCGAGTCCACCGGTGCCCGCTTCGAGGGAACGAGCAACGGCCTCCTCCGCTTCGCCCTCAACCCCCGCTTCATCCTCACCTGCTCGGACCCGCTCTGGGAGGGGATCCGCGACCTCTCCCTGCGGCACGGCTGGCCCATCCACACCCATGCCCTGGAGCAGCAGGACGAGACCGTGGCCGTGCGCCAACTCAAGGGCGGCCGGGACGAGGTCGAGTACTTCGCGGACCAGGGGCTGCTCGCCACGGACCTGCGCCTGGCGCACGGCGTCTGGCTCACGGCCGAACACCTCCAGCGGGCGCGCTCGGCGCGCTGGAGCGTGGTCCATTGCCCCAGCTCCAACCTCAAGCTCGGCTCGGGGATCGCCGACCTCGTCGCCATCCGCCGGGCCGGGGTGCCCGTGGGGCTGGGCTGCGACGGCGCCGCCTGCTGCAACCACCTGGACAACCTGGACGAGGTCCGCCTCGCCGCCCTCCTCCAGAAGGTCAAGCACGGCCCGGATGCCTTCTCCGGCCTCGACGCCTTGCGCCTCGCCACCAGCGAGGGAGCGCGGGCGCTCAACCTCCAGGACGAAGTCGGCACCATCGAGCCCGGCAAGGCGGCCGACCTCACCGTCCTCTCTCTGGCCCGGCCCGAGCTCTGGGCCGCCCCCCAGGCCGATCCCCACGACATCGTGGCCTTTGGGGCCTCCCGGGCGGCGGTCCGCCACGTCCTGGTCGCCGGACGGGTGCTGGTCGAGGACGGGCGGCTGACCCACCTGGACCTCGGGGAGATCGTCCGGCAGTCGAACCACCACCTGGCGGAGCTGATCCGGCGCTCGGGGCTGAGCCTCTAGCGGAAACAAATCGAGCCGCCAAGACGTTAGCACCACCGCAATGCACAAGCCGAACGACCCGGTCTCGCAACGGCGGACCTTCGCCATCATCTCGCACCCCGACGCGGGGAAGACCACGCTCACCGAGAAGCTGCTGCTCTTCGGCGGCGCCATCCAGCTCGCCGGCGCGGTCAAGGCCCGCGGCGACGCCCGCCGCGCCCGCTCCGACTGGATGAACGTCGAGCGCGAGCGCGGCATCTCCGTCACCGCCTCCGTGATGACCTTCGACTACGACGGGTGCACCTTCAACCTCCTGGACACCCCGGGCCACGAGGACTTCAGCGAAGACACCTACCGCACCCTCACCGCCGTGGACTCGGCGGTCATGGTCATCGACGCGGCCAAGGGCATCGAGGCCCAGACGCGCAAGCTGTTCGAGGTCTGCCGGCTGCGCGACGTCCCCATCATCACGTTCATCAACAAGATGGACCGCGAGGGGCGCGACCCGTATGAGCTGCTGGGCGAGATCGAGACCTCGCTCCAGCTCAACGTCACCCCGGCCTCGTGGCCGATCGGCATGGGAGCGAGCTTCCTCGGCTGCTACGACCTGTTCCGCGACCGGCTCCTCCTCCTGGAGCGCGGCCGCAACGCGATTGCGACCGAGGGCGAGGCCTTTCACGGGCTGGACGACCCGAAGCTCGACGAGCGCCTGCCGGCCGACGCCCTTGCCAGGCTGCGCGAAGAGGTGGAGATGGCCCGCGCGCTGTGCCCGGCTTTCGACCTCGAGTCGTACCGGGAAGGGCACCTGACGCCGGTCTACTTCGGCAGCGCGCTCAACAACTTCGGCGTCCGCGACCTGCTCGGCGGCCTGGTCGAGCTGGCGCCGCCGCCGCGGCCGCAGCCCTCGACCACCCGGCTGGTCGAGCCCGACGAAGACAAGGTGAGCGGCTTCGTCTTCAAGATCCAGGCAAACATGGACCCCAAGCACCGCGATCGGGTCGCGTTCGTCCGCCTCTGCTCGGGCCGGTTCGAGCGCGGCATGAAGGTGCACCACATCCGCACCGGCAAGACCATGGCGATCCACAACCCGGTGCTGTTCATGGCGCGGGACCGCGAGCTGGCCGAGGAGGCCTGGGCCGGGGACATCATCGGCATCCCGAACCATGGCACGCTGCGCATCGGCGACGCCCTGACCGAAGGGGAGGAACTGCGCTTCACGGGCATCCCGAGCTTCGCGCCCGAGCTGCTCAAGAAGGTGCGGCCGGTCGATCCCATGCGCGCCAAGCACCTGGGCCGGGCCCTCCTCCAGCTCGCCGAGGAGGGGGCCGCGCAGGTCTTCCGGCCGAACATCGGGACCGACTGGATCGTAGGCGTGGCCGGCGCCCTCCAGTTCGACGTGCTGGCCGACCGCCTGCGGACCGAGTACAACATCGACGCCCAGCTCGAGGGCACCACCCTCTTCACCGCCCGCTGGGTGGAGGCGGACGACCCGCTCGCCCTCAAGCGCTTCGTCCAATCCCAATACGGCAGCCTGGCCGAGGACCACAACGGCTCTCCGGTCTTCCTCGCCCGCAACGCCTGGCACCTCAAGAGCACCGGCGAGGACTGGCCGGACGTGCGGTTCCTCAAGACCAAGGAACAGGTGCAGTAGCGCCTTTCAGGGATCGACGCTCCCGGGCGGCCTCCTGTAGGATCGGAGGCCCAACAGCAGGAGATGTCTTCGATGAAAAAGATTGCCCTCTTCTTTCTTGCCCTCACCCTCCCGGGCCTGGCTGGCGCGGACGTCCGCGACGGCCGCAACTCCGCCGCGGAGGGTACCCGGAAGGGCAACTTCCAGATCGTTGCCGAGAATGTCTGCACCCTCGTCGCGCCCCGGCTCAAGGACCGTTGCGAGTCCGTCCAGCCCGAGCGCCGGATCCTCAGCGGCAACATCGTCGAGTACTCCTTCCGGGTCCCGGTCGGGAAGGGCACTCACGACGTCATCGGCATCCATCGGGTGGTGAAGGAGATTGCGCCCTGGTTTCCGGCCCGCTCCACCCGGTCCCTGATGATGGCTCACGGGGACATCTGGAACTTCCGCGCAGCCTTCCTGTCCGATCCGGCCCGCAACCTGCCCGTGTTCCTCGCCCGCAACGGCGTGGACGTCTGGGGGATCGACTTCGGGTGGTCCCTGGTGCCGGCGTCGGTCACCGACTTCTCGTTCATGAAGAACTGGGGGATCGAGCGCGATGCCCGCGACCTGGGTGTCGCGATCGCCGTGGCCCGGGGCATCCGCTTCGCCACCGGCAACGGCCTCGGCAAGATGCCCCTCCTGGGTTGGAGCCGCGGCGGCCAGATCGGCCATGCCTACCTCGATCGCGAGAGCCAGACTCCGCTCTGGCTGCGGCAGGTCCGCGGCTTCATCCCCGTGGACATCTATCTGAAGACCGACGACGAGGAGATCCGCGAGGCGGCCTGCACGCGCTACGAGAGCAGTCTGCCCTCCTGGGAGGCCGGCACCTACGAGAACCGGAACGGGACGCTGGTCGCCACGATCTGGCAACTGGCGACGACCAATCCCGGCGGCGCCTCGCCGATCCTCCCCGGCTTCACGAACCGGCAGGCATCCCTGGCGGTCGGGTCGATGACGTTCCTCTTCTTCCCGCCGGACCTGGGACCCGCCCCGCTCTACCACTTCACTGGCGGCACCTTCGACGCCCAGGGCAGGCCCACCGGTCTCCTCTACACGCCGGAGGCGACTCTCTTGGCCCTGGAGAAGGGCTCCGCCCCCTACCAGCCCGCGAAGGAGCTGCTCGACGCCGACGCGGCGGTCTGCGACGACGATGACATCGCCGAAGTCGCCTTCGACGACCACCTGGGCGACATCAAGGTCCCGGTCCTTTACGTAGCCGGCAATGGCGGCATCGGCAGCTACGGGGTCTACACGACCACGCTCCTCGGGAGCCAGGACGTGACCAGTCTCGTCATCGATCTTCAGCCCCCGGCCGCCCAGCTCGCCGAGTTCGGCCACGCGGACATCTTCCTCGCCACCAACGCCGAGGCGCTGGTCTGGCAGCCGATCCTGAGCTGGCTTCAGAGCCACTGAGCCTGGAGGGGCGTGGAATCCGGCATGGCCCGGTTTGTGTTCGATTCAGAGCAGGAGGCAGAGGTCGTCTCCGAGAAGCGGCGCAAGACGAAGCGCCCGCGGCGGTGGAACGTGCTCCTCCACAACGATGACTACACGACGATGGAGTTCGTCGTGCACATCCTGGTGACGCACTTCCACAAGTCCCCTCCGGAAGCGACCCATGTCATGCTCCAGGTCCACCACAAGGGGGTCGGCGTCGCCGGGGTCTACCCGAGCAAGGACGCCGCCGAGACCAAGGTGGCCGAGGTGATGGCCGAAGCCCAGGAGAACGGCATGCCCCTCCTGCTCACCATCGAGCCGGCCGAAGAACGAGACGATTGAGCCAACGATTGCAGCCAACGAACCCATGAGACTTTCCGACGACCTTCAGATCTCCCTCTCCCTGGCCATGAGCGAGGCCGGGCGGCTGGGTCATGAATATGCCGGCGTGGAGCACCTGCTCTACGCCCTCACCTTCGACGACGAGGCCTCCGAGGTCCTGCGCCACGCCGGCGCGGACGTCCGCAAGGTCCAGCAGCGCCTCGCCGACTACCTCGCCGATGAGATCGAGGGGCTTGATGATGACGACGGCTTCGAGCCGCGCCTCTCCCTCGCCGCCCAGCGCACCCTCGCCCGCGCCGCCGTGCGCGTCGAGGGCATCGGCCGCGAGGAGATCCGCGGCTCGGACCTCCTCGTCGCTCTGTTCGAGGAGCCCGAGTCCTATGCCGTCGACCTGCTCGAAGAGCAGGGGGTCACCCGCCTGGACGTGGTCAGCTTCCTCGCCCATGGCGTCTCGAAGACTGCCAAGGCGCTCCCCGCCGGCCCCCAGCACGCCGGGGCGGACGACGATGACGAGCCCGGGCCCGGCGCCGGGTTCCAGGGCGATCCCCTCAAGGCCTTCGCCCAGGACCTGACCGAGATGGCCCGCCGCGGCGCCATCGACCCGCTCATCGGACGGGAGAAGGAGATCGGCCGCACCCTCCACATCCTCCAGCGCCGGAGGAAGAACAACCCGATCTACGTCGGCGACCCGGGCGTGGGCAAGACCGCCCTGGTCGAGGGCCTCGCCCTGCGCATCGCCAAGGGGGAGGTGCCCGAGCCCTTCCGCCAGACGAAGGTCTACCGCCTGGACATGGGCTCGCTCATCGCCGGCACCCGCTACCGCGGCGACTTCGAGAACCGCCTGAAGGGAGTGCTCCAGGCCCTGGCCGCGGAGGAGAGCCCGATCCTGTTCATCGACGAGATCCACACCCTCGTCGGCGCCGGGGCCGCGGGCCATGGCACCATGGACGCCTCGAACCTGCTCAAGCCCGCGCTCCAGGACGGCACCCTGCGCTGCATCGGGGCGACCACATGGGAAGAGTTCCGCCAATCCTTCCAGCGCGACCAGGCCCTGGCCCGCCGCTTCCAGAAGGTCGAGGTCAACGAGCCCTCCGCGGACGAGACGGTCAAGATCTTCCAGGGGCTCCAGGAGCGCTACGAGAAGCACCATGGGGTGCGCTACACCCAGCCCGCCATCCGCGCCGCGGTCGAGATGGCCGACCGCTACCTGCGCGACCGCAAGCTGCCGGACAAGGCCATCGATCTGCTCGACGAGGCAGGCGCCGCCGTGTCCCTGCGCGGCGGCAAGAGGGTCACCGTCCCCGACCTGGAAATGGTCCTGGCCACCATGGCCCAGATCCCCGCCGGCAAGGTCAAGGGCAACGAGCGCGAGCAGCTCCAGCGCCTGGAGCAGGAGCTGAAGAAGGTCATCTTCGGCCAGGACGAAGCCATCGACCGCCTGGTCAGCGCCATCAAGGTCTCCCGCGCCGGGCTGCGCGATCCCCAGAAGCCGGTCGGCAACTTTTTACTCACGGGCCCTACGGGCGTTGGAAAGACAGAAGTGGCCAGGCAGCTCGCCGAGACACTCGGCGTCGCCTTCCTGCGCTTCGACATGAGCGAGTACATGGAGCCCCACTCCGTCTCCCGCCTGGTCGGCGCCCCGCCCGGCTACGTGGGCTATGACCGCGGCGGCCTCCTCACCGAGTCGGTGAGCAAGAACCCCCACGCCGTGCTCCTCCTGGACGAAGTCGAGAAGGCGCACCAGGATGTGTTCAACGTCCTTCTCCAGGTCATGGATCACGGCACGCTGACCGACACGAACGGCAAGCAGACCGACTTCCGGCACGTCATCCTGCTGATGACCTCGAACGTCGGCGCCCGGGAGCTGGCCCAGCGCAGTCCCGGGTTCGGAGGGGGCTTCGGAGACACCAGCGAGGGCTCGCGCCACAGCTCGGAGTCCGACAAGGCGGTGGAGCGGCTCTTCAGCCCCGAGTTCCGCAACCGGCTCGACGCCCGCATCCGCTTCAATGCCCTCACCCCGGACCTCATGGAGAAGATCGTCGAGAAGTTCATCCGGGAGATGTCGAAGCAGCTCGCCGAGAAGAAGGTCCGCGTCGAGATCACCGACGCTGCCCGCAAGCTGCTGGCCGAGAAGGGCTACGACCCCGCGTTCGGCGCCCGGCCCCTGGGCCGCGTCATCGAGGACGAGGTCAAGCGCCCTCTGACCGAGGAGCTCCTCTTCGGCAAGCTCCAGGCCGGCGGCAATGCCACGATCGACGCCGACGGCGACAAGATCGTCCTGCGCTGACGTCTGACAATTTCTGTCTCCGGGTGGACACAAACTGTCCTCCCTCCCCATTCAAGCTCCACGTTTTCAATCACTTAGGACTGGCACGTCCCGTGCCTTTCCCCCTGGATCGAGCCACGGGAAGTTTGTCGGCCAGCAGGGTGTTCTCCAAGTGGATCAACGTATTGACGGGTGAGCATGGGTCAATTTCCATGGAGAGTCCTCGCATGATGCCACTTCGACGCTCGAGCTTCCTGGCGGTCCTCCTCTTCGCGTCCCCATTGCTGGCAGCCGAGAGGCTCCCGATCCGGGCAGCCGCTCCGGGCGAGCTGATCACCACCCCCGGGACGGAGAAGAAGGCGGAGATCGTCGGCTTCAGCGCCGATCTGGCTCCCTTGCTGTTGAGCGTCGAGCCCGAGGAGACCGTGACGGTCGCCGACTGGCCGGTCGCGCCGGACCGCCGCGCCGAGGTCCGTCTCACCCGCCGCGAGGTCTACGCTCCCGACGCGAAGATCTTCGTGGTCGAGGGGAAGGGTCAGAGGGAGGTCCCGCGCTCCCGCCGGGTCTTCCTCTGGGGTCCGGCCTCCGGGGAGGACGACACCCGGGTGCTGGTCTCGATCGATCCTTCCGACAGCACGATCCGCGGCTTCTCCCTGACCGCCGAGGGCATCCACGAGCTCCGTCCGATGGAAAGCACCGCGCAGGGCTCGCGCCGCCACATGGTCGCCCCTCCGGACGTCTTCCTGGACGACGCGCAGGCTGAGGCGGTCGAGACCCAGGCCAAGTGCGACCAGGAGCAGAGCGCCCTTCCCGAGTTTGTCCAGCAGATGATGGCGGAGGAGACGGCCCAGGAGACGGCCGACTTGGGGGTCGCGACGGCGGCGATCACCAGCCTCCACACCGCCACCATCGCCGTGGAGACCGACAACGAGCTCATGTCGCTCAAGTTCGGCAACAACACCACCACGGCCACGAACTACCTGGCGGAGCTGTTCGCCGCGATGAACGTCATCTACGAGCGGGACGTGCTGATCCGCCTCGTGCAGGGGACCACGTTCCTGCGGCCCTCGACCACCGCTGACCCGTACACGACCACGGTCGCCCATTCGACGGTGGACAAGCTCAACGAGTTCACGAGCTACTGGAGCGCCAACCACAACAACGTGACCCGGGCGCTCTCCATGATGCTGTCCGGCAAGCAGTTGTCCACCAACTCGTCCTCGGGCGTCGCCTGGGTCAGCACGCTGTGCAGCAAGACCCACGGCTACAGCTTCACCCAGGTCTTCAAGTTCTCGGGCTCGACCGCGGCCCATGACGTGCTGGTGGTGGCGCACGAGCTCGGCCACAACTTCGGCTCGCCGCACACCCACTGCTACAGCCCGCCGGTCGACACCTGCTACAACGGCGAGGGCGGGTGCTACGCGGGCGCCAGGAGCTGCCCGGGATCGCAGACGATCAACGGTGTGCCCAACGTGACCGGCACGCTGATGAGCTACTGCCACCTCTCGGGGCTGGCGGGCTGCTCCTCCTCCCGGGTCTTCCACCCGACCTCGATCGCCCTGCTGGCGTCCCGGATCAACGCCCGGGTCGGCTCCTGCATCTTCCCGGCGAGCCTGCCCTCTCCCCCGCCGATCGTCACCGCGGTGAATCCGAAGTCGGGCACGACCGCGGGCGGCACCCTGGTCACTCTCACGGGCACCGGCTTCCAGGCCGGAGCCACGGTGACCTTCGGCGGTACCCAGGGCACCTCGGTGAGCGTGGTGAGCCCCACCCGCATCACCGTCCGCACCCCGGCCAAGGCCACGGGCAAGGTGGCAGTGGTGGTCATGAACCATCCGAGCGGCCAGAGCACGACCCTCAACGACGGCTTCTTCTACGCGCCGCCGGCCGCTCTCTCGGACTTCTACACCTTGAATCCCTGCCGGGTGATCGACACGCGCAGCACCCACGCGCCGGCCCTGTCCGCATCCCAGGTCCGGACCTTCACGATCGGCGGCGCCTGCGGCGTGCCGATGGGAGCCAGGGCGGTCGTGGTGAACGTCACGACCGTCACTCCGGGCGCTCCCGGCTTCCTCCAGATGTTCCCCGGCAACGCGTTCCCCCTGGGGACCAGCACGATCAACTTCACCCCCGGGAAGAACCGGGCCAACAACGCCCTCCTGATGCTGTCGACGGACGGGGCCGCAAGGCTCGGCGTGCAGAACAGCGCGGCGGGCAGCACGCACCTCGTGCTCGACGTCAGCGGCTACTTCCTGTAGTCCTCAGTTGATTGGCTCGCCGGTGTCCTGAGACTCGGCGAGCCGCCTTTCTTCCTCCTCCTCCCAAATCCTGCGCAGGGCCGCGTCCCGGGCCCTCCTCTTGCCCATCGCCCAGATCGCCAGCAGCGTGATCAGGAGCCAGAGCGTGACCGAGCTGGTCAGCACCGGAACCCAGCGGTACCAGAAGGTCTGCCGCCGCCAGAAAGCGCGCTCGGCATCGGCGAGCGAGATCCCGGTGGCGCGCAGGAAGGCCTCCTCGAACGAAAGCCCCTGGCCCACGTTGGCGAGGATGCGGCCGGCCACGTCGTCGCCATGCCGGCGGAGCAGGTCGTTGGCGAAGGCGCCGGCGATCGCATAGGCGCCGTGGACCTCCCCCTGCCCTCCGGCGAACGCCCTCTCGAGCCTCTCCAGCGAGACCTCGCGGTCCCCGATCATCGCGAGGGTGAGCTGAGAGCGGTCGTCGAGCCCCCAGCTCAGTCCGGCGATCATGGCCAGCCCCTCGTGGAACCAGCGAGGCAGGGGCCGTCCACCCGCGGCCCGGGCCACGAGCACATGCGCCACCTCGTGCCGGAGAAGCTCTTCGAGGGACGAGTCCGGATAGGAAGGCGTCCGCGCCGGGAGGAGCACGATCACCCCCTCGTCGCCGAAGGCATAGCCCGACACCCAGGGCGGAACCTGGGCCAGGTCGGACCCTTCCGGTCCAAGGAAGACCTGGATCGGAGGGCCCGGATCCTTCAGGCCGACCAGGCGCATGGTCTCCAGCAACCGGCTGGTGTCGATCGACCGCACGCGGGACGCCGCCCGCTCCAGGGAGGGAGGCGCCTGGATGATCAGCTCGGGGGGGCGTTGGGCCGCGGCGAGGGCCGGCAGAAGCAGAAGACAAAAGACGAGAGCCCGCACCATGCGGCCATCTTATCCGGAGCCCTCACCCCCGTCCCCTCTCCCGCTCCTCCCAAGCACACCCGCCCCGGTAAAGGGGCGCCACCTCCCGTCTAAGAAAACAACTAACTCGAAGCAAGTCTCCCCCTCTCCCGGGGCGGGTGTGTTCGGGGGACCGGGAGAGGGGGTTGGGGGGTGAGGGCCTACAGCGCCTGGATCATCCCCACGATCCCCGCGCGGATCAACGCCACGGAGATGGCCGCGAGGAAGAGGCTCGCCACCTTGCCCACGGCGCGGCTCACCGCCGTCCCCATGATCCGGCCGAGCCAGGGGCTGAACGCGAGCGTCAGGAAGACGATCACCATGTTCAGCACCAGCGAGGTCAGCGTTGGCAGGTAGCCGAAGGCCTCCCGCGAGACCAGGACGGATGTGATGGCCGCGGGGCCGATGATCAGAGGAATACCGAGCGGCACCACCCCCACCGACGCGCCCTCCGCCTCATCGACATCCTGACGCGGGTCCCTCCGCCGGAAGTCTCCAAAGATCAGGTTCGAGGTGCTGAGCACCAGGAGGATCAGGCCGCCGCCGACCCGCAGGTCGTTCACCGTGATCCCGAGCAGGGAGAAGATGAGCTGGCCGGCGAAGAGGACCAGCACCGCGACCAGCGACGCGGTCACCACCGCCTGGAGGGTCAGCTTGCGGCGCTCCGTGGGGGTCAGCCCTTCGGTCACCGCGAGGTAGATCGGGATGACCCCGAGCGCGTTGATCGCCACGAAGAGCGGCAGGAAGCTTTCGATATAGGCGTTCATGGACTTGGCCGCGTGAGCATACCGCGGCCAGGTCCTTGCTGTCCTTTGAGTCCTTTGGTCCTTTTTCCGCTTACTGGGACGATCCCGCGGGAGGCACCTGCAGCGGCACGTCCTGGCCCGCGATCTGGATCAGGTTCACGACCTGCCGCACGCCCTGGGTGCCGCGGGCCAGGTCCTCGGCCTCGGCGCGCTGCTCGGCCGAGGAGACCTTGCCGTTGAGGGCCACGCGGCCGTCCACGGTGTCCACGTCGATGTGGAAGGAGTTGATCTCGGGGTCCGCGATCAGCTTGGCCTTGACCCGGGCGGTGATGCTCGCGTCGTCCAGGATCGGACCGACCTGCTTTTCGACCTGCGCGGCCCCGCGCTCGATGGCGGCGCCGACCTGCTCGGCGCCCTCCGCGAACTGCTCCGCCCCCTTCGCCACCTGGTCCCCGGCCTGCTCGAGCTGCTCGCCGGCCTGGTCGAGCCCGCGCTCCACCCGCTCCCCCGCCTGGTCGAGCTCGCGCTCGACCTCATCGCCGTCGATGTGGATCTCGGTGTTTCCCTGCGCGTCGCGCTCCGCATCCACCGCCTCGCGCCCGTCGCGATCGCATCCGGTCAAAAGGCCGCCCGTGAGGACCAGCCAGAGTGCCAACGCTAGAGGAAAGGTCTTCGTCTTCATGGTCGGCTCCCGTTTGGAGATTCGAAAAAGAGGGGAGACGCACTGATCGTTTCGAATCAGGACGCCTCCCCCGTTCAGGGAGGGCCGCGAAAGCCCCTTGAGGCCTGTCTCGGCTGCGCCCGCTTTGGAGGCGAGCACACCCGGTGAAATTGCAGCTTCCATGCCACGGATGCTCTCCAGGGGACGGCCCGGTCCGGGCTTGCAAGATTTACGAGATCCGCTCGATCCCGCTGTAGACGTTGAAGCGGTCGCCGCGGAGAAAACCGACCAGAGTGATGCCGAAGCGGGTGGCCAGCTCGACGGCGAGACTGCTCGGCGCGGACACCGCGCAGAGGATCGGGACCCCCGCCACCAGGCACTTCTGGAGGATCTCGTAGCTGGACCGGCCGCTGACCAGCACCAGGTGGTCGTGGAGGGGGAGGAGCCCCTGGAGGAAGGCCCAGCCGAAGAGCTTGTCCAGGGCGTTGTGCCGACCCACGTCCTCGCGCAGGGCGAGCAGCCCGCCGGAAGTGTCGAAAAGCGCCGCGGCGTGGAGCCCGCCGGTCGCCTCGAAGATCCCCTGGGCCTCGCGGAGCCGGTCCGGCAGGGAGGAGAGGATCTCGGGAGCTACCTCCGGCCCCGGCGGCAGGCGGCCTGCACCGCTCGTGACGCGAAGCTGGAGCGCGGCCAGCCCGGCCTTGCCGCAGACTCCGCACGAGCTGTTGGAGAAGAAATGCCGCTCCAGGGTGGGCAGGTTGGGGTCCGGCCCCTCCCCCAGCTCGACTTCGATGATATTGGGCTCCGTCTCCCCGGAGTCGGTCACGTGGCGGAGGGCGAGGATGCGCTCGCGCCGGTCCACCACCCCTTCGGCGTAGAGGAAGCCCGCGGCCAGCTCCTCGTCGTTTCCCGGGGTGCGCATGGTCACCGCGACCGTGCGCTCTCCCCCCTCCCAGAGGAGGCGGATCTCCAGCGGTTCCTCGGTGGCGACGTTGTCGGGGCGGGCCTCGCCCCGGCCCCGCTCGAACCTCCAGACCTCGGTCCCTGTCTTTCCTGTCCTGGGCTGCGGCGGCATGCGCCTAGATTCTCACAGGAGGACGTGGAGCGGAATCATCTCCAATCGGCATACATCTTGCGTTCCCCGGCCACCCGGAGGTTATATGGCGCGATCGATCTGGAAAGGGAGCATCACGTTCGGCCTCGTCAACATCCCTGTGGGGCTCTACTCGGCGGAGAAACGGGAGGAGACCGTGAGCTTCCACCTGCTGGACCGGCGGAACATGGCGCGGGTCAAGTACAAGCGCGTCAACGAGGAGACCGGCCGGGAGGTGCCCTGGGACGAGACCGTCCGCGGCTATGAGATCGAGGGGGGCAAGCACGTCGTGCTCTCCGACGAGGACCTCCAGCGCGCCAGCCCCGAGAAGACCCAGACCGTCGACATTCTCGATTTCGTCGACGCCGAAGAGATCGGTCCGGTCTTCTTCGACAAGCCCTACTACCTGGCCCCGGACAAGAGGGGGGCCAAGAGCTACGCCCTCCTGCGCGAGACCCTGCGCCGCACCAAGAAGGTCGGCATCTCCAAGGTGGTGATCCGCACCAAGCAGTACCTGGCCGCGGTCATGGCCCAGGACGAGGTGATCGTGCTCAACATCCTCCGCTTCGCCCACGAGCTGCGGGACCCGAAAGAGCTCGACCTCCCCTCGGGCAAGGAGGGGGTCTCGGAGCGGGAGCTCGACATGGCCGAGCGCCTGGTCGAAGGCATGGTCTCCGATTGGGACCCCGAGAAGTACCGCGACGACTACTACAAGGACCTCAAGAAGCTGATCAAGGAGCGGGTCGAGGCCGGACAGCTCGAAGAGTCGCCCGAGGCGCCGCCCGAGGCGAAAAAGCCGGAGCGTGGCCAGGTCGTGGACCTCATGGCCCTGCTCAAGAGGAGCGTCGAGGAGCGTCCGGGAGGAGCGAAGAAATCCGCGGCCAAGAAGACTGCCCGCAAGCCGGCCAAGAAGGCGGCCAGGAAGGCGGCGAGGAAGACCGCTTCCAGGCGTCCGGCCAAGAAGAGCGCCTGATCTCCCATGGCACTCCAGGAATACAAGCGCAAGCGCGACTTCAAGAAGACCCCCGAGCCCGCGGGCAAGGTCGCCGCCGCCAAAGGCAACTCGTTCGTCATCCAGAAGCACGCGGCCACCCGTCTCCACTACGACTTTCGCCTGGAGATGGAGGGGGTCCTCCGCTCCTGGGCCGTGCCCAAGGGTCCGAGCCTCGACCCCGGCGAGAAGCGGTTGGCGGTCCACGTCGAGGACCACCCACTCGACTACGGCGGCTTCGAGGGAATCATCCCCAAGGGGCAGTACGGCGGCGGCACTGTCCTGCTCTGGGACCGCGGTACCTGGGATCCTGAAGGCGATCCGGTCAAGGCCTACCGCAAGGGCCATATCAAGTTCCGCCTCGAAGGCGAGAAGCTCCACGGCGGCTGGCACCTAGTGCGCCTGCACGGTGACAGAGCGGGCGAGGACAAGGAGAACTGGCTCCTGTTCAAGGACAACGACGAGTTTGCCGTGCCGGGCAGCGGGGATGCCGTCGTCCAGGAGTACTCGGCGAGCGTCACCACCGGCCTGACCCTGGAGGAGATCGCCGCCAACCCCGACCGCGTCTGGCAGTCGAACCGCGAGGAGAAGGTCTCCACCAAGAAGAAGCCGGCCGCGAAGAAGGCTGCCCCCAAGCCATCTGCTTTTGATCTCTCGACCCTGCCCGGAGCTCGCAAGGCGAAGCTTCCGGCGAAGGCCGCGCCCCAGCTCGCCACCCTGGTCTCGGACCCTCCCCGCGGCACGGAGTGGGTTCACGAGCTCAAGTTCGATGGCTACCGGGTCCTCTGCGAGCTCAAGGATGGGAAGGTCCGCATCATCACCCGCAACGGCAAGGACTGGACCGACCGCTTCGGCCCCATTGCCGAGGCCATCGCGGCTCTTCCGGCGAAAGAGGCGCTCCTCGACGGCGAGGCCGCGGTCCTCCTGCCCAATGGGACCACCAGCTTCCAGGCCCTGCAGAACGCGCTCGGCGAAGGAGGGGAGAACCTCGTCTTCTTCGCCTTCGACCTCCTCCACCTGGATGGCTACGACATCCGCCCGGTCCCGCTCCTGCAGAGGAAGGAGGCGCTCTCGGCTCTTCTGGCGAACCAGCCGGCCGAGGGCACGATCCGCTTCAGCGACCACGTCCTCGGGGCCGGGGACGAGTTCTATCGCCACGCCTGCAGCTACGCCCTGGAGGGGATGATCTCCAAGCGGGCCGACCTCCCCTACCAGTCCGGCCGCAGCAAGGACTGGCTCAAGGTCAAGTGCCTCAAGCGGCAGGAGATGGTGATCGTGGGCTTCACCGATCCCGAAGGCTCCCGCACCGGGTTCGGCGCTCTCCTCCTCGCCGTCAACGAAGGCGGCGAGCTGGTCTTCGCCGGCAAGGTCGGAACCGGGTTCAATACCCGCACCCTGGTCGACCTGCGCAAGCGGCTAGCCAAGCTGGAGCGCAAGACCCCGGCCTTCAAGAAGGCTCCCCGGGGCGCCGAGGCCCGGCGCAGCCACTGGGTCGAGCCCAAGCTGGTGGCCGAAGTCGCCTTCACCGAGTGGACCGAGGACGGCATCCTCCGCCATCCTACGTTCCAGGGGCTGCGCGAGGACAAGAGCCCGGACGAGGTGGTGCGGGAGGTCGAACAGCCCACCGAAAAGATCGAGAAAGCAGAGAAGAAGGCCTCTGCCCCGCGGACGCTTGCGGCGAAGACTGCCAAGACTGCGAAGAAGGCCGTGAAGAAGCCCGCATCCAAGAAGGCAAAGAAAGGGGACATCCCTCCTCTCGGGCCCGCGAAGGACCCCGGGGACATCACCGAGATCGCCGGGGTCAAGATCACCAACCCCGACCGGGTCCTCTATCCCGAGCAGGGGCTCACCAAGCGCGAGCTGGCCCTCTTCTACGAGCGGATCCAGGCCTGGATCCTCCCCCATCTCGAAAACCGGCCGCTGACCCTGGTGCGCTGCCCCTCGGGGCAGGGGAAGCAGTGCTTCTACCAGAAGCACGTCAACGAACAGTTTCCCTCCTCTATCAAGAGAGTCCAGGTGGAAGAGGGCGGCGGCGCCGTCCCCTATGGCGCCTTGGACTCGCCGACCGGCCTGATCTCCCTGGTGCAGATGGGCGTGCTGGAGCTCCACATCTGGGGCTCGCACGTGGACGCGATCGAGAAGCCCGACTACATCGTCTTCGACCTCGACCCCGACGAAGGCCTCTCCTGGGAGCGGGTGGTGGAGGGGACCCTCAAGGTGCGCGAGCGGCTGGAGGGGCTCGGATTGCGCACCTTCCTCAAGACCACCGGCGGCAAGGGGCTCCACGTCTGCATGCCCATCACCCGGCGCGGAGAGTGGGACGAGGTCAAGGCCTTCACCAAGGCCGTGGTCGAGAGCATCGTGGCCGAAGAACCGACCCGCTACACCTCCAAGCTCCCCAAGGCCAGCCGCAAGGGCAAGATCTTCATCGACTACCTGCGCAACGGCCGTGGCGCCACCTCCATCGCGGCCTACTCCACCCGCGCCCGCCCCGGAGCGCCGGTCTCCACCCCCCTCTTCTGGGAAGAGCTGGAAACCGATGTGCGGGCCAACACCTACACCGTCCGGAACCTCCCTGAAAGGCTCGAGAGCCTCGAAGCCGACCCGTGGGCAGACTTCTTGAAAGAGCATCAGTCGATCACGGCGGCCATGAAGAAGGCTGTGGGGTTGAAGTGACCGGCCGCCCCCGAGCGGGTGCCCCCACAGCCGGACGAGGAATCGAGATGAAATTGCGAATTCTGCCCCTCTCCCTAGTTCTCGCCGGGGTTTTCCTTCTTACCGGGTGCCGCGAGAAGATCATGCCGCCCCAGGTGGCGCAGATCATCCGCTCCACCGTGGAATCCGAGACCCTGCCTGTCTCCATCAAGGAGCAGAAGGAGCGGGCGCGCGCCTGGGACGAGATGCGCCGGTTCTACCAGAAGCGCCAGTACCAGCCCGCCTGGTCGGAAGTGGGCGGCCCCCGGCCTCACGCCGAGCAGCTCGTCGAGACCCTCGGCTCCATCACCACCGCCGAAGGGCTCGACCCGCGCCGCTATCACAGCACCCGGCTCGCGGGCCTGCTCAGCCAGGTGAAGGAGCAGGAGTCGCTCGAATCGCCGGAGGCTCAGCGCCGGCTTGCCGACCTCGACGTCGAGCTGACCTTCGTCTACCTGACCCTGGCGGCCCACACGGCCATCGGCCGGGTGCAGCCCGAGACGCTCCGCGTCCACTGGGAGGACCAGTCGCGCAACGTCGACCTGGATGCCCGCCTGGAGACGACCCTGCAGGACAAGGACGGGGCGGTCATGGAGAGCCTCCGGAGCCTGGCTCCGCCCAATCCCCGCTATGCCCGGCTGCGGGACGCCCTCGCCCGATATCGCGAGATCGCGGCCAAGGGCGGCTGGCCCTCCGTGCCCGCGGGCCTCGAGATGGGAGCCCGGGGAGCGGGAGTGCTCGCGCTGCGCAACCGGCTCGCCGCGGAAGGGGACCTCGCCGTCCCTCCGGCTGAGGAGGGCCAACCCGCTCCCCCGCCCGTCTTCGACGACGCCGTGGCCCAGGCGATCGCCCGCTTCCAGCAGCGCCACGGCCTGGACCCCGACGGCAAGCTCGGCGAAGGCACCCTGGCCGAGCTCAACGTGCCGGTGCAGGACCGCATCCGCCAGATCGAGCTCAACCTGGAGCGCTGGCGCTGGCTGCCGAACAGCTTGGGCGACAGCTACATCTGGGTCAACGTCCCCGAGTACCGGATGGAGCTGATCGACGGGGGCCGCAAGGCGCTCGACATGGCCGTGGTCGTGGGCAAGCAGCAGAGCCAGACACCTGTGTTCAGCGACCAGATGGAGTACCTGGAGCTGAACCCGGCGTGGAACATCCCCACCAGCATCGCCGAGGAGGAGATCCTCCCCAAGCAGGCGAGCGATCCCGGCTACATGGCGCGCAACAACATGGAATTCGTGAGCAGCGGCGGCAGTCAGCGGATCCGCCAGCGCCCCGGCCCGGACAACCCGCTCGGCCAGGTCAAGTTCATGTTCCCGAACGAGCACGACGTCTACCTGCACGACTCCCCCGCCGACCACCTCTTCTCCCGGGAAGAGCGGGACTTCAGCCACGGCTGCGTCCGCCTGGAGCGGCCGGTGCAGCTCGCCGAGTACCTGCTCCGGGACAACCCCGACTGGCGCGGCACCCGGTTGCGAGAGGCCATCGTCTCGGGCGAGCAGCGGAGCATCAAGCTGCCGAAGAAGCTGCCCGTGCACATCCTCTACTTCACCGCCTGGGTGGAAGACAACGGAGCCATCCACTTCCGCAAGGACGTCTACGGCCACGACGCCAAGCTCGCCGCCGCCCTGGCCCAGGAGCCCGTGGTGCCGCTCGACCTCCCCGCCCTGAGGGGGGATGTGCGGGCGGCGGTTTCCTCACCGTAGAGACGCCCCGCGGGGCGTCTCCCCGTCATTTCACGAGAGGGGCATCGAAGGTGTAGTCGCCTGTCGGCGTGCAGTAGGTCATTTCTTCGTCGTTCCCACAGGCGCCGTCGCCGGTGCGCAGGGTGCCCTTCAGCTTCTTCGCATCGCGGACCTCGAAATCGAGGACGACGCTGTCGAGCCCGTTAAAGGTGCTCAGCATCTGGGTGCTCACGGCGCCGTTTGCAGGACACAGGTAGTAGGCATAGACCTTCCAGTCCTTATCCAACTGCACGGAGACGAAGGACGCCTTTTCCGTCCCGCACCAGAGCCGCTGCGCCTCGGCGCGGTCCTTTGCCGCCGCCCAGGTCTTCAACGGGGGCTCCTTGTCGGTGAGGACGAGCCAGGTGAACTTCATTCCAGCCACGGTCCCGGAATAGGCGAACGAATGACGCGGCTGGAACGTCACCTGCTCGCTCTGGCCGGTCCTCGGATCGACGATCCGCTCCATCGTCCCCTTACCGCTTGCGCTGCCGGCCTCCTGCGCCTGGAGAGCGCCTGCCCAGACAAAACACGCCAAAGCCAGAACCGCGATGCGATTCAACATGATGAGCCCCTTTCAGCTAAACCAGGGTTTGTGAGCTTCCACCCGATTCTATCAGTCGAAGACCACAGTCTCCTGGCCGACCTCGAGTTCGCCGTACTTGAGGTCGCCAGCGCGTTCGTACAGGTGCAGGACAGCACCCGTAGTGCTCTGCTTCCTGACGCGTACAGAAACTCCGCTCCACGCCAAAGGGTTTGTCTGCCGCAACACCACACATGGGGCCCAGCCCCAGACCTTTCAGCGCGCGGCGGGACTACCCTGTTGTCGCGACACAGGATCAGCGCGCGAGGAGAAGCCCTTTCCTGTCGCGACTCAGCCTCAAGTCGCGTCAACAGAACCTATCGGTGATGCGACTTGGGCCCAAGTCGCGACAGCTCAACCTATCGGCGTCGCGGACCAGTCCATCGTCGCGCCAGCGGAATCCTTCGTCGCTCCAGGGAAAGAGATGGCTGATGCGGCTATAGGTTTCGGTGACGCGACTGGGCCTTGAGTCGCATCAGCAAAGCCTATCGTCGCGTCAGCTATATCTTTCTTCGCATCATCCAAGTCTTGAGTCGCATCACAGAATTCTATCATCGCGTCAGCCAGGCCTATCGTCGCGCCATGGAAAGCTATCGCTGACGCGACTATAGGCTGGGTCGCGTCAGGAGAATCCATCGTCGCGTCAGAATTGCCCCGGTCGCGTCAGGCCTCCTCGAGGATGCATCCTGAAGACGGTCACCGGCGGCTGCGGCCCCACGACCATCGGGCAATGCACGACCGGCATCTGCACGCCCTGCCCACCTGTCCATGCTACTGAGACCTCTCCCCCGGCGGGCCCCACGGTCCGCCCCTTAATTCCGGGTAGAATCACCGCCGTGGCTTTGACCGGCGAGGAGAGGAAGATCCTGGCCGCCGCGGCTGAGCGCATCCTCCCCTCGGATGATGGCCCTGGCGCGGCGGAGACCGGAGCGGCGGCCTACATCGAGCGGCTCCTGGAAACGGACGGCTTCCGCTCCTGGCAGCCGCTCTTCGAGGATGGCCTCGGCCGCTTCGAGGAGCTGGCTGAAGAGCTTTTCGCCCTTCCCTTCCCCTCCTGCGATGCGGACCAGCGCGACGAAGTCCTGCGCCGCTTCCAGGCGGAGCCGGACCGTCTGCGCCGGGCCTTCTTCCGCAAGCTCGTGTCCTTCACCCTGGAAGGCTTCCTCTGCGATCCGGCCCACGGCGGCAACCGCGGCGGCCTGGGCTGGAGCTATCTGGGAGTGCCCGAGGTGCACACGGGCCACTGCCTCGGGAAGACCGGCGAGTGACCCCGGGAATCCGCGACGCGGTCATCATCGGCAGCGGCGCAGGGGGAGGTCCCCTGGCCCTGGCTCTCTCCCGGGCGGGCCTCGACGTCCTGGTCTTGGAGAAAGGCCCGCGGCACCGGCCCGAGGAGTACCCGGCCGACGAGCTGGCGAACCAGCGGCATCGCTTCTTCCTCCCCTACCTGGACGGCGAGCCTCACACCGTCGTGACCCCGAAGACGACCCGGCCGGTCCGCACCGAGCTGGGCTGGATCGCCACCTGTGTCGGCGGCGGCACGGTCCACATGGGCGCCTTTCTCTACCGGTTCCATCCCGACGACTTCCGCATGCGGAGCCGCTTCGGGCCGGTGGAGGAGCTGGCGGATTGGCCGTTCGGCTACGAAGAGCTGGAGCCGTACTACACCCTGGCCGAGCGGGAGGTGGGTGTGGCCGGGCAGGCCGGGCTCAACCCTTTCGAGGGTCCGCGCTCGGGTCCATACCCCCTGCCGCCGCTCGACAGCCATCCCCTCGCCCCCTGGCTGGAGGAGGCCTGCCGCAAGCGGGGGCTCCACCCCTTCCCCACGCCCCGCTCGATCAACTCCCGTCCCTACCAGGGACGGCCCGCGTGCATCTATTGCAGCGCCTGCGCCGGGTACGGCTGCCGGGTGGGGGCGAAAGGGAGCACCGCCGAGGCCCTGCTTCCCCGCGCCGAGGCCACCGGGCGTTGCGAGGTCCGTCCGGAGTGCATGGTGAAGGAGGTCACTGTGGACCGGCAGGGCCGGGCCTCGGGTTGTATTTATCTCGACCGCGAGGGCCGCGAGCACGAGGTACCGGCGCGGGTGGTCTTCGTCTGCGCCTCGGCCGTGGAATCGGCCCGCATGCTGCTGCTCTCCCGCTCCCCCCGCTTTCCGGACGGTCTGGCGAACGGCAGCGGCCGGGTCGGAAGGCATCTGCAGTTCCACGGCGTCACCATGGGCCAGGGCCGGTTCCGCATCGGGGATCATCCGGAGCTCCCGCTAAGCGCCTGGCATCCCTTCCTGGGTGTGTCGCTCATGGACCACTACTTCCTCCCCGAAGGGGTCAGCGCTCTCCCCAAAGGGGGACTGCTGCGCTTCGACATCGACGGCACCGTGCCGCTGGCCACCGCGGAGATGGTGATGGGTGAGTCCGAGCCGGTGCCCTGGGGGGCGGATCTCAAGCGCCGCCTGCGGGAGCACTTTCAAGAGCACCGGACGGTCGGCTTCGAGGCCTTCCACGACTTCCTGCCCAACGACCGGACGTTCGTGGAGCTCGACCCGGAGGTGAAGGACCGCTGGGGTCTGCCGGTGGCGCGCATCCATCTGGACGTGCCCGAGCACCACCGAATCGCGGGCCGCTGGCTCCTAGAGCACGGCTTCGAGATTCTGGACGGACTGGGGGCGGTAGACCTGCGGGCGACCTCCGTGGGCGGCACCTCCGCCTACTTGGTCCACGGCACCTGCCGGATGGGGAGCGATCCCCGCACCTCGGTCCTGGATGAACACTGCCGGGCGCACGAGGTCCCCAATCTCTATGTGGTGGACGGCAGCTTCATGCCCACCTCGGGAGGCGCGGCTCCCACCCTGACGATCCTGGCCAACAGCTTCCGCGTGGCGGACCATGTGCTTGGTCGGTGGCGCGCGGGAGAGCTCCGCTGATACAACGATCAGGTCTTCCGCGCCCTGCACTTCTGTAGTAGCTTATCTAAGCAGCTCTGTCGAGCTGTCTAGGATAACAACGAGAGGAGGATACGATGAGGAAGATCGACGTGGTCCGTGCCTGGCGCGACGAGGAGTACCGCAACAGCCTCTCTTCAGAGCAGCGGGCCAGCTTGCCGGAGAATCCTGCTGGCCTAGCGGGGATCAGCGACGACATCCTGCGGAGCGTTACGGGTGGTTGCACAGGCTCCTACGTCTGCCAAACCTACAAATGCTGCTCGACGCCGGATTGTTCCTGCGTCCAGCCAGGGACGCAATGCCCGTAACTCGAACTGAATGCCTCCGGAGCGGGCGGTCCAGGGTCCGCCCGCTCTTTTGATTCAGGACAGGAGGATGCGCCTGGCTGATGCATGACATCGCAGATGCCCCGGGCTGGCTCGAAGCCCTGACGGTCGCTGAGCGCGCAGCTCTCGTGAGGTCCGACGAAGGCAATCCGCCCCTGGAACGGATGGAGCGCGCCATCAGAAAGGTGCAGCGATGGCGACGCGAGTCGGAGTTGCTCGACGACGCCCTCTTTACCGAGCGTCTCGGCATGGAAGGCCTGACCGTGGACCGGCTCCCGCGTATCCTGGCCGAGCCCTGCTCCGTCCTGCATTGCCGGGCAGGTGCTCCTCCCGATTGGGTTGAGCGGCTGGCGCGGAACTTTTCGCAGCCCGTCTCCGGGGATGGTCACCAGCTCGGTATCCTTGAGCTCCTCAGGCCTCTGATCTCCGACGTCCACGCCTGTGTACTCGAGAGATTGCGCCAGATCACGACGATCCCAATCGAGCCGGAAGCAGTCGCCACGGGACTTTTGGCCACACTTCTCGCGCGACTGCGCTGGGCGACTGAACGCGCTTTGGCTCTGGAGCTCCACGCTAGCCGTCTCGAAGGAAGGCTTCAGGGAGACACTCCCGAGGAGCGGTTCGCCAGCTTCGTCTCCTTCCTTAAGAAACCGGACACAGCTCTGGAGATCCTGCGGCGGTACCCTGTCATGGCCCGGGACGCCTGCCGCCATGCCGAGCAGTGGGTCGAGACGAGCCTCGAAATGGTCGAGCGCCTGGTGGCAGACCGCGACGAGATCATCCACCTCTTGGCGGACGAGGATCCAGGCGCCCTCGTTGATGTGAAGATCGGACTGAGCGACCGCCATGCCGGCGGGCGTTCCGTGGCGATCCTCCGCTTCGGCTCCGGCCTCCAAGTCGTCTACAAACCCAGGCCGATGGCCGTCGACCTCCATTTCCAGGAGCTGGTCGCTTGGCTGAACGAGCGAGGAGTTGGAGCCCTCCCGGCCCTGCGGCGCCTGAAGGTCCTGGACCGGGGCTCTTACGGATGGATGGAGCATGTGGCTGCCCGCCCCTGCGAGATACCCGACGAATTGGAGCGCTTTCACGAGAGACAGGGTGCCTGGGTCGCTCTCTTCTATGTCTTTGAAGCGACCGACTTCCATTACGAGAACCTGATCGCCGCCGGCGAACACCCGGTCCCGATCGATCTGGAGACCCTTTTCCAGCCCGAGTTGGCCGAACAGACCGCTAACGGCCCCGGGTATGTTCCCACGGCTCATACGGTGCTGCGCAGCGGTTTGCTTCCCCGGCGGTTCGGGGCCCAAGCCAAGGATGGACTCGACCTGAGCGGCATGGGGGCGACAGGCGGCCTGACAATTTTCACGAATCGAATCACCGATGAGGGGACGGACCGGATGCGTTGGGCTCTGCATCAGACCCGGATGGAGGCCGGCCCCAACATCCCAACTTTGGACAGCGAGCCTGTGGCCCCATGGCGACAGGTCGAGGCAATCCTGCGTGGCTTCCGATCGATGTACTGGCTGGTGTGCCGTTACCGCGAGGAGCTCCTCTCCTCCAACGGACCGCTGACCCCGTTCGCCATCGTTACCACGCGGACTCTTCTCCGTGGGACCACGGTCTACGCACACCTCCTCAATGTGGCGAACCATCCCGACTACCTGCAGAGTGCCGTCGAACGCGATCGCCTCTTCGACCGTCTTTGGTTGGACGCCGTTCGCTACCTGCCCCTGCGCCGGGTGGTGGGAGCCGAGCGCGCTGACCTCCTCGGCGGGGATATCCCCCGATTCGAAGCTCTGCCCGGCTCCACCGACCTCCTGCACCCGACGGGCCGAATCGAAGGCTATTTCGCCAACTCGGGCATGGAGCTCGTCCGAAAGCGGCTCCGGAGCATGGGCGAAGACGACCTGGAGCGCCAGAGTTGGCTCGTGCGCGCCTCCATTGAAGCCACTCGGCCACTCGACGAACGGCATACGTGGCAGTTGTCTCCGCTGCCGGACGCACAGCAGGCCGACTCAAAGCGCTTCCTCAAGGCTGCGCGCGCGATCGGCGACCGTCTTGCTCAACTGGCGGTTGTGCAGGGAGAGCTGGTCACCTGGTTCCACCTTGCAGTTTCGAAGGAAGGCTGGCGCCTGGAGCCCATGCCGACCGACCTCTACAGCGGCCTCTCCGGGATCGCCCTCTTCTTCGCCCACCTTGGACGGCTGACGGACTGCGGGCATTACGAGCGGCTCGCCCAGCTCGCTCTGACAACAATCCGGCGGCGGATAGAGGGAGATCCGGACACCCTCGTACCGCCCGGCGGCTTCAGCGGTTGGGGCGGGGTCGTCTATACCCTCACGCATCTGGGCTTGCTCTGGGAAGAGCCCGAGCTAGTTGAAGAGGCGGAAAGCTTTATTGGTCCCAGGCTCTCCGGAATCGAGAAGGACGAAGCCTACGACCTCATCGGCGGGGCGGCTGGAGGAATTGCCGCCCTTCTCGCCCTCCATCGGCATCGCCCCTCCGCCTTGATCCTGGAGACGGCGCTCCTCTGCGGCGAGCACCTGCTCTCTAAGGCCGTCTTCAACGAGAGGGGGACGGCCTGGCCCCCCATGCCGGGCGTGAGCGACCTCCCCCTCACTGGCCTGGGCCATGGGACGGCCGGAATCGCCTGGCCCCTCGCCCGACTCGCTCAGGTCTCCGGCGACGAACGATTCCGGGAGGCTGCTCGCGAAGCGATCCGGTACGAAAGGAGCTGGTTCTCCTCCACGAGGGGGAACTGGCCGGACCTGCGGGCGAGCGGCGAGACCGAAGGTGAGGGCGTGTTCCAGTTCGCCTGGTGCCACGGCGCGCCCGGCATCGGCCTCGGCCGTCTCGGTCTCTTGTCCTGTCTGGACGATCCACAGATGCTCGACGAGATCCGCGCCGCGGCGCGCTCCACTCTCGCGAAAGGGTTCGGATTCAACGACTCCCTCTGCCACGGCGACCTGGGCAACCTGGAGCTCATCCGGGAAGCCGGCCGGCTCCTCGGGGACGCCGATCTGACCGCCAAAGCCGACCGGCTCGCCGCCGGAATCCTCACCCGGATCGAGCAGCACGGCCCCCGTTGCGGAGCCAGCACCACCACCGAGATCCCCGGCCTCCTGGTAGGCCTCGCCGGAATCGGCTACGGCCTCCTCCGAGCCGCCTATCCGGATCGGGTTCCGTCCGTCCTGCTCCTGGAGACCCCGGCGCAGGCGCAGGCCGGAAAACGCGAGAGCTGGGAATAGGTGATGGCGCGGGTCTATCTGGATAGCTGCGTCGCAACGGCCATTTTGGGTGACCCCAGCTACCGCCGACAGGATTGGGCTCAAGGTCTTCTCCTAAACAACCGTGCGCCATCTGAGCCCGGAGTTGGGAGCGACGGCCCGGACCCGGAACTACAACGACCCCGCCTCCCGCCTTTTGCAGGAGCCGCTCACTTCCGCGGGAAGGGGAGGGCAGCGGTCCCTCCTTATGTTATTCTGTCGTATCGAGGAGAGACTGATGGGCCACACGATGACCTTGAACGTACCCGAAAAGGTGTACCAATCCCTGATCCAGAAAGCAGGTGAGGCTGGTCAGGAGCCGGAGTCCTTGGCCGTCCAGCTCTTGACGACAGCCACCCAACGGGACGCTGACGATCCCGTGGAGGCCTTCATCGGTGCCTTCAGCAGCCAGGGCTCCGACTGGGCGGATCAACATGACGCCTATCTGGGGAGAGATTTAAAAGACGACTTGCGCCGCTAGGACTCGACAGCCTGCATGCCTGTCAACTCGACCAACGCGTCTTGCAGTACTGCACTGCTTCTCGGGTAGAGAGCCGCCGAGTCGAATTACCTGCCCGTAGGTAGAAGACCTCGTCGTTGCCTTCCTTGAGGAAGACCGGCCGGGGGCCTGCGGCGACCGTTATCCGGCAGACGTCCTTGCCATCCACTTCGTGGAATGTGGTACGGATCGAGGTCGCAATGTCCTTCCCTAGGGCGCCAAGCAAAAGCTCTGTCAGAAAGAGCGCATAACCGTCCCGGTTCGGCTTCCTGAACGTCTCGTAATCAGGTTCCAAGCCAATGATTGAGCCATCGTCGGCGACGCCGATAAGGAGGGTGCCGCCATCCGCGTTGAGAAAGCCCGCAACCGTGAGGCGGATTACAGCTTCGAGGTCCGAGTTTTTCTTTCCCTCGCGGAGGTCCCAGCGAGCTGTAGACTTGAATTCCAGCTCCGCGCTCTCTCCCTGCTCGATCAGGGAGAGGATCTCAGGGTCGCCCGGCCGCGGAGCCAGTGCCCGGTACGCAGCGAGAGCGGCGTCCTTCACCGCTTGTGAAACGACGGGGAAGGTGGTGAGGATGTACGAGAAGTCCGGGTCTGAAAGGCCGTAGAGGTGCGCCACGAAGCCATCCAGTTCAGCGCGCAGGCGCGCCCGCTCAACGGAATCGGTTGCGGCCACATCTGGTGTCCAGGGACTGCCCATGACTTCTTGCCATAGGTCCGCAAAGTCTTCGTCAACACAGATGAGCTTCACAGCTCGTTGAATAATGGCCTCGGCTTTGGGTCCAACTAGTAGAGGCACAGGCAACTGGTACACAAAGAACATGCTAATGTTGGCAGCGATCCTTAGCCTCAAAGAGTGATCTAAGGTAAAGCTATTCAGAATTCCAACCAACCCAAGCATTTCAGTTGGTTCCAGAGTTGATGCAACGTCGAGGGATTCCGATGCGAACACATTACGGGGAAGCACAGTGGCAATCATGGTCCTCGTGTCGGTATCTCGGCCAATACGCCTGAAAGCGAGACGATAATTCTCGTACCCTAGACGTTGACCTGCATCCTCCTTCTTACCCAGCAGTGCTTTCCTGCCTTCCGCCACTTCGATCCAGTATCTGGGCTCAGCCAGTGTGCATTCAAACTGGTGGATCATCTTTCCTTCATACAACGGCAGCTTGGTCGGGCCAGGAAAGGTGCTAAAAAGATAACTATCGTTCGTCATGTGAAATTCGCTAGCGAGCTCCAGTCGCCTCGTGTCCATGTTCACCTCACCAAGAAGCGGAAAACCAGCCAACTTCTCCGCAATCCTGACATCCATAACTGTTTTGAACTCAATAACGGAATAGGAGTCAGGGGAAAGCGTCTTGATAAGTTCCCAGTTCAATTCAAGGTGCTCGGAAGGTGAATCCAAGAAAGATTCGAGCCGTTCCGCAGAAACGGCCTCTCTAGGTTGCATTCTAAATGCCGCCGAGAACGACTCTGTCATACCCTCGCGCTCGAAAACGAGAAGACAGATCCTGAACCGGTGATCGACACCTTCAAACAAGAACCGCTCGTTTGAGAGGCCGAAGAGAACATCTACTCGCGCCTGCGAGAAAAGCATCTCCCGGAGCCCCTTTGACCCGAGATCTGAATAGAAGCTAGTAGGCACCAAGATTCCACAGCGCCCTCCCGGCTTCAGGAGTCGAAAACATCGTTCCAGAAAAAGCTTGTACAGATTGACATCCGTTCCAGCTTTCCGACCTTCCACAATCGAAATCTGGTGGCCGTACTGAGGGCTCGTCCGGAAGTAGCGGCTCACATGCGGGAAGCGGCTTAAGTACGCGAGCCATGCTTCGCGCACGTCGCGGTTCCTAAGGAGCTTTGCTTGTTCCTTTATGAACTCCTTGATCGTCATCTTATTAGTCATGACGATATCCGAGTGTTCAGCGAAAAACTCCTTAGCCTGTGGCTTTAATACCTCCCAAGGCGGATTAGTGAGAATGACATCGAAACCACCTGCCTTTCCCAGGATTTCGTCGAACTCGTAGCCCCAGTGCAACGGACGGAGGTCGGCGACGTCCTTGAAGGAGACAGGTCGCCGCATTGGCTTGCCGGGCTCGTTATTCTTGCGGTCCCAGGTTGCCTGCTCGAAGCGGATATCTTTGAACTCTGCAAGTAGAATCTCGTTCAAAGTCGCGATCGCTTCACCCTTCTCACGATCAATCTCGTCGCGTACCTCTCCAAGCCGGCTCGTGCTGCCACTGAAGTGACGGTACGCCTCGATGAGCCGATTCTTCTCATGGAGTACCTGCCGGAACGTCCGGCGCAGGAGGCTCATCTGACCTCCTGCCTGCCGTCGCTCGAATTCCTCGTCTTCCACATGCAGCAGCCCGATGAGCGAGTTCCCCGACAGAATGTTGAAGTCGATGTTGGGCAGCGGCTCCAACTCCTCGACACTCGTAGCCGAGGCGACAAGGGTAAGAAAGAGGCGGAGCTTGGCGATCTCCGTCGCCTCCTCCATGATGTCCACGCCGAACAGGTTGTCGGTGACGATCCTCTTCTTGACCCAGTACTGGAGCGAGGGATGCTCCTCCTTGGCCTTTTTCAGCTCCGCCCGCAGGCCGCGATCGTTGACGAACTCGATCCGGCCGACCACCGCCGAGTAGACGTCAAGAAGCGTCTTCAGGGCCGCCACCAGGAACGCCCCCGAGCCGCAGGCCGGATCGAGGATCGAAAGACTCGGCAAGACCTCCTTGAAGAGCTTGCGGCAGAGCCGCGCGTCGAGCCGCAGTAGCAGCTCCTCGATCGACTCGAACCGCCGGTCGCCCGCGGCTGCTTCCTCGTTGACGCGGTCGAGAATCAGGGCGTAGATCGTTTTCTCGCAGAGGTACCGGGTGATCTCGGGCCGCGTGTAGTAGGCACCGAACTCTTTCTGGTTGATGTACTTCTCGAAGATGTAGCCGAGGACGTCCGGGTTGATCTCGTCGTCCTGGCCGCCGGGCGTGTCGTTCAAGTTCCAGGAGTAGCGCTCGAAAAGATCGAGGATGCCCGCAAAGGCCGCGTCCGGGATCCGGAGGTCCGGATGGGCGGTCTCAATCCGATGCTCCAGGAAGAGCCCGCCGTCGAGATAACAGATCTCCCCCAGAAGGCGCCGGGCTTCGGGGCTGCGCTCTGCCGCCGGACGTGCGAAGCCTTCGAAGAAGAGGAGCTTCAGGAAACGATAGTAGAGGTCCGGCCCCTTCTTCCGGCTCGCATCGAGCTTGCGGCGCAGATAGCTCTGATCTCCGCCATCCAGAAAGCCCTTCTTCTGGAGGAAGTAGACGAACATCAGGCGGTTGAGCAGGACCGAGGCGTACCAGCGGCGGTCCCGCTCGCTCTCGATTCCCTCGATGCGCTCCAGGAAGAGCTCGTGCTGCTCCTGAAACTCGTTGTAGAAGCGCCTGGTGACCTGCTCCACGTCGAGCGCTTCCCGCAGGCGTGAAGCGACCTGAACGACCGCGACGTCGCCGCGGGCGTCGAGGTCGGCGATATCCACCACCAGGGCTGACAGCTTGGAGAGGAACAGGTCGCCCGGCTGGCCCTTGAAGAAGGAATGGCTGCGCGGGGCAAGCTTCGAGCCTTCGCGTTTGGCCCAGGAAAGCACGCTCTGGGTCCGCACGCGGTCGACGAAGATGAGGACGTGTTCGTGGTGGACCTTGGCAACCTCGCGATGGACATTGAGCCTGGCTTTGGCTTCGGGGATCACGTCGTCTTCGGCCGTAAGCTCGAGCACGGCCACGCCTCCCAGGTGGGCTATCTCGCGTCCGGTCAGCTCCTGACCCTTGACGCTCCAGCGGCGAGGCTTGGGATCCGGCACCTGGGACCAGCCCAACTCGTCGACGAAGAGACGCCGGAAGTCGAACTCTTGCAGGATCTCGCGGGTACGCTGGATGTTGAGCTTTGCCAAGAGATTACCTCGAAGACAGTGCACGGAGCCCGAGCGAGCAGATGATCCGCGGCTCCGGGTCAGGCTCGTCCTCCCGTACGATGCAGAGCCGGTCCTCCTCACGAAGGGCAAGCACGAGGCGGACGAGATCGAAGTCGGAGATGCCGGCGCGGAGCTGGCGGTTGATCTGGTCCGCAGCACCTGCCCGCAGGGGGAAACGGTAGATCTCGTCGATCGCCCGGTGGAGCTCGGTGAGATCGAAGAGGGTACCCGCCACCTGCTGAGCGTGATGCTTGAGACGTTCATAGGTGCGGAACCGCGCCCCGGAGGGGCGGCCGAGGGCGCCGGCACCGCTCTTCCTGCGCTCCGCGATCAGCTCGACCCCCTTGCGGACCAGCTCGTGATGGGCTTCCTGCCGGGGGAGGGCTGGGGTGTCCGGCTCACACTGCGCCGCGTCGAGGATGGTGAGCTGTGACTGGGTCACGCTATGGCCCTCCCCGTCCACCCAGGCGAGGAAGTCGTTGTCGTCGGCTGTCCGCAGGTAGAGGAGGACGCCGGGCGGTCCGGCGTGAGCCTGCGTATGAGAGCGGGTCGAGTAGACGACGTCGGGCAGCTCCGCCACCTTCTTTTCCAGACTCGGATCCGCCTCAGTGGCGTTGCGCCAGAGCTGGTAGGCATAGGAGGCGAGATCCACCTCGCTGTCCCCTTCACCGTCAAGGAGGCCCGACTTCTCGTTGTAGAGGTCGAACAAGAGGCCGTCGTCCTCATCGTCATCGAAGAACCGCTCGTCCGTCCCCACCACTTCGGCATTCTCGCGGAGACGCTGGCGCACCCGGCTGCGCAGGCGGATGATCCGTTCGACCCCGTCGGCGGGAAGGAACGAGTAGCAGAGGAGATTTTCGGCGCGCTGCCCGATCCGGTCGATGCGTCCCACTCGCTGGATGAGCCGGATGATGGCCCACGGCAGGTCGTAGTTGACCACCACCCGGCAGTCCTGCAGGTTCTGGCCCTCGCTCAGGACATCGGTGGCGAGCAGGACTCGGATCTCGTCCGAGGGCGCGACCTGTTTCCTTTTGCCGTTGCTCTCCGGGCTGAAGCGCCAGGCGAGGAGCGTGGGGTCGGGGGAAGCCCCGGTAGCCGCCGCCACTTCCCCGAGGCCACGGGAGCGGAGCTCCCGCTCCAGGTAGGCCACGGTGTCGGCGAACTGGGAGAAGAGGAGGATCTTTTCCCCGCCGTGGGTTTCGGCGACGATCCGGATCAGGGCCTCGAGCTTGTGGTCCCGCGCCGGGTCCCAGGAGCCGCAGTCGTGGAGCACCGAAAGCAGGCGGCGGCTGTCAGCCAGGAGGTCCGTGGCCAGCGCAGCGACGAAGCGGTCGGAGCGCAGCCACTTGAAGCGGTGCCGCTCGCGCGTCTCGTAGTGGCGGTAGACCTCGCCCGCCCGCCGCCGGAAGTCCTCCTCCGTCAGCAACTCGCTCCTCCCCATTTCTTCGGCATCACTCGCCGGAGAACCTTCACCGTTCCCGTTCCCGTCGAAGAGGTCGGACTGTGCCGTGAGCTCGGCGTCGGCGTCCGTAAACCGGGGATCGAGCGCGGCGCTGTCCTGGGTTCCGATCGGCAAGGGGAGCCCAGCCTCGATGGCATGGAGGAAGACAAAGTTCCGCAGCACGTGGCGCTCGACCGACTGAAGGAACGACCAGCCGCTGCTCTCCAGCCGTTTGAACAGGTTGGTCCGGCAGAACCCCATGAGACGCCGGCCTGCGCGGGATAGATCGCCAAGGATCTTGGACTCCGCCGGGGTGGGGGGCTCCCGCCGGGCGGCCGCCACGTAGTTGCCGAGCCCGTACCGAGGAAGAGAAAGAGAGTTGATGACGTGCACCACCCCATCCGAGAAGAGGCGGGCGTACGGATCGCCGGGATCTCCCTCGGCAATCGAGAAACGCACCGTCCGCGGCACTCGCGCCGGGAAATAGGAGCGGGTACCGTCTTCGAACGTCAGGTACCGGCGTCCGGTCGCCGTATCGGTCTCGGCGTAGTTCTCCTGGATGAAGGTACGGGTACGGCGGACGAGGTAGAGGCGCATCAGCTCGCGCCAGTCGTCCGGATGCTCGCTCTTCTCGAAGGCGGCCAGAGAGTCGGGGCTGCACTGGTGGCGGCGGAGGAACTCGGGCTCCCCCAGCTCGCGCAGCAGCCGCTCGGGTCTGAGGCCGAGCCGGGCGTCTTCCGGCACGAAGAGCCGGAGCTGGCTCGACAGGTCGAGGTAGGTCTTGTTGTAGGGCGTCGCGGAGAGGAGGATGACCTTGCTCTCGTTCTCCTCGATGTACTCGCGGATGGCACGGTAGCGCTTGCCCTCGCGGTTGCGCAGGTTGTGGCTCTCGTCGATCAGCACCAGGCGGTAGCGGCGCAGGTTCGGCAGCTCCTGGGCAACCCGAGTGATGGGCAGCACACGGGCGCGCAGCCGGTACTGCTCGCGGTAGTCCTCCCACATGCGGACCAGGTTGCGGGGACAGAGGATCAGGGTCTCGAGCCCATGATCGTCCTCGAAGATCCGCGCCAGAGCCGTGGCCATGAGCGTCTTGCCCAGCCCAACCACGTCGCCCAGGAGCACTCCGCCGCGCTTGTTGAGGTGATGGGCGGCGATCTTGACCGCCGCAGTCTGAAAGGCGAGCAGCTTGCCGCCAAAATCCTTCGGGATGCGGAACTCGGCCAGGCCAGCCCGCGCCTCGCGAGCGAGGTGGTAGACCATCTTCAGGTAGATAAGGTAGGGCGGGTAGACCTCTTCGCGTGCCCAGCTCTGGTCTATCGCCTCAAGGAGCTCATTCGAGATGTCGAGACAGAAGCGATCCCCCCAACGATCCTCGAACCAGGTCGCAAGCTTGATGCAGGCGTCATGGTCCAGCACGTCGACGTTCAGCTCGCCTTGCTGGGAGAGGCCCGCGAAGGTGAGATTGCTGCTGCCGAGGAAGCCGATGATCGGGTTGATCGGGTCGGAGCGGAACAGGAGGTAGAGCTTGGCATGCAGGGGGTGGCGCAGAAAGAGCTTGACGATTAGCTTGCCGGCCCGAAGCTGGTTGGCCAGACGCCGCAGGCCCGCCTCGTCCTCATCGGTCGGGGCGCCCAGAGTGAGCTGCTCACGAAATTCCTCGGCCAGGCGCCGTTTGAGGCGGACAGCCGTCTGGAGATCGACGCCTTCGACCCGCGGCAGGAGGCTCAAGGACTCCCGCAGCTCATCCTGGGGGAGCCGCTGCATCCCGACGAGCAACCGGCAGCAGCTCCCCTCTCCTCCCGACCAGCGTTCGACGAGGCCGTCGATCGCCTTCCAGCCGCGCAGGTTGAAATAGCCGACGCAGAAATCCGCCCGATCGGACAGGGCAAGCCCTTCCCGCAACGCGGGCAGAAGGGAGCGCTCGATGTTGTCGAAGATACGCGGCATGCACGCGGCCTGCTACCCCTGGAGTCCGGGTTGAGCCCGCGACGAGGGAGCTTAGACTGCGGCAGATTCTATGGCAGGACAGGGTTAAGTCGCGCAGCCGAGCTCCTTCGGCCTCGGCCGAGCCTCGAAAGCCCTCGGCGGCATGAGTATCCTATCGGCGAGCCGCCAGACTTATCGACATCTCTCCCTAGAGTATCGACGAACCACCGAACTGTTTTGGCCGCTCGCCAAAGCTATCGGCGCTGTCTTTAAGATATCGGCGGCCCGCGTAAGCGATGGCCGACTGCCCAAACCTATTGTGCGGCTCCCGTAACCGATAGCCGGCCAGGCCTGACCTGTCGAGGACTCCCGCTGACTATGGGCGACTCTCCATAACGTATCGGCGACCGCCCTAACCCATCGGTGCCTCCCTGTAGCCTATCGGCGCCTGCCGATAGCTATCGGCGGCTCTCACAACTCATCGGCGCTTCTCCATAAGCCATAGCGACTGCCCACAACTCATCGGCGTCTCTCCATAACCTATCGGCGACTTCCTCTATATGGTTGCGGGCCGACTCTATATATCGGCGAGAGCCCGACAGGTTACGGGAACACGGCGACAGCTTACGGAGACACGCCGGCAGTTGTAGGAAGAGGCCGAAAGTTATGGGAAGACGTCGATAGACTTCGGCGACCGGAAAAAACCTTGGGTGGAGCCGCCGGTAGGTTGCGCCGACTGGAACGCATCAGGGCGAGACGGCAAAGTCCAAGCCCTGACGCCGATCGGTTGCGGCGACCGGGAAAGGCCTTCGGAGAGGCCGGGGAAAGCCCTCAGGAAGGACCGGGAGAGATTGCGGGGGGGGAAGGGCTCCGCGCATCCCAAGCGCTCTTCGCCAGCGTCGCGACCAGGATCAGGACTCCCCCGGCGATCGACCAGGCTCCGGGGCGCTCGCCGTGGGCCATCCAGGCCCAGATGGGGTTGAGCACCGGCTCCAGGAGGAGCAGCAGCGAAGCCTCCAGCGCCGGGACGTGCTTCAGCCCGCGGAGCAGGAAGACGTAGGCCACGGCGATCTGGAACACTCCGAGGTAGCCGAGCGTCAGCCAGTCCATGGGCCGGCTCGACTCCACCGGCAGGGCCAGGGGGAGGCAGGCGAAGAAGGCGATGACGTTGCCCCAGACGGCCGAGGCCGGCCCCCAGTCCTCCCCTCCCCGGCCGAGCGCCCGCAGACCCATGACGGTCAGGGCCCAGGTCATGCCCGAGAGCGTGGCGAGCACGTTCCCCAGGGCCGGGTTCGGCGCCGTGGCTGAGACCGGGTCCAGCCCGACGAAGAAGGAGGCCAGACCCAGCGCCAGGACCCCCATGTAGACCAGGTCCGCCCTCCGCACCCTCTCCTTCAGGAGCCAGGGACCCAGCAGCAGCACGTGGAGCGGGGCCGTGGACTGCAGGAAGATCGCGCTCGCGGAGGTGGTCAGCTTGTTCGCCAGGACGAACAGGACCATGGTCATGGCGTAGGCCGTCCCCACCAGCACCACCCGGAGGGTCGGCCGGCGGCGGGCCTCCGGCATCATCAGCAGGAGCGCGACCGCAGCGATGGCAGAACGGAAGCTCGCCACCTGCCAGGCGTTGAGGGAGACCGCCTTGATCGCCGCCCCGCCCGACGAGAAGAGCGCGGCGGCGGCGAGGACCCGCAGACGGGAGCCGAGGGCGGAGGGGGTGTCCGTCATGGCCGGGGTATAGTACCCTTCCAACTTCTACCTGCGGAGTACTATGAAGCGAAGCCTTGCTCTCCTGACCCTGACCCTGACCCTGACGGCAGCCCTGCCCGCTGCGGCGGGAACCGGCTACTCCGTGCAGTCGGACGGCAACCACAAGCTGTACAAGATCGACCTCGTCAGCGGCGTGGCCACCCCCGTGGGCAACGGCACCGGCTTCGAAGGCGTCGAGGGGCTCACGTTCGGCCCCGGCTGCAAGACGCTCTATGGGGTCGACGACGTCAAGGACCGGCTCTTGACCTGCGATATCAAGACCGGCGGGTGCGCGAGCACCGGCAGCCTGGGCGTGGACGTCACGGATACCGGCCTGGCCTTTGCCAACAACGGCAAGCTGTACATGTCCACGGACGCGCCCAAGAACCCGATCCGGTTCTTCGAGGTGGATCTCAAGACCGGCTTCGCGACCTGGACCGGCAACCAGGGGACCGAGGTCACGGGGCTCGCCGCCAATCCCTTCGGGGTCTGGGGCCTGGGCGGGGACGGCAAGGACGACCTGGTGGCCGTCAACCCGGGGACGGGCAAGGCCATCACCATCGGCAAGCTCGGCAAGGCGGTCACCCTGCAGGACGGCGGCCTCGACTTCGACCGCGACGGCACCCTCTACGGCCTCAACGACCTCGGCCCCGGCAGCCCGAGCAGCGGCCGGGCGAGCCAACTCTTCAAGATCAACGTGCAGACCGGCAGCGCCGCTCTGGCCGCCAGCCTCAAGGACCCCTCGGGCAGGGCGATCAACGGCTTCGAAGGCCTCGCCATCGACGGCGGCATCTGCGCCCTCGAAGGCTTCGGGGAGGCGGAGTCCGTGGACGCGCCGGCCCTGGATGTGTTCGGGATGGGGTTGCTGGCTCTGGGGCTGGCGACGGCGGCGCTTTTCGTCCTGCGGCGCGTCTGAAGAAAACCCCCTCCTCTATCCTCCCCCGCTTCGCGGGAGAGGACGCCCCCGCCCGTAGATGAGAGGTCGTGAGTGTCCCCCTCTCCCGCGCAGCGGGGGAGGGCCGGGGAGGGGGTTCTTCAGAGCAGCATGCTGGCGAGATTCGCCAGCGCAGACCGCTCGCCCTTCTCCAGGTTCACGTGCGAGTAGAGGGGGTTTCCCCGCAGGCGGTCGATCAGGTAGGAGAGGCCGTTGCTGTTGGCGTCCAGGTAGGGGGTGTCGATCTGGAAGATGTCCCCGGTCAGGACGATCTTGGTCTTCTCCCCGGCGCGGGTGATGATGGTCTTCACCTCGTGCGGCGTCAGGTTCTGCGCCTCGTCCACGATGAAGATCACGTTCGACAGGCTGCGGCCGCGGATGTAGGCCAGCGGCACGATGTGGAGCTTCTCGGTCTCCACCAGCTCGTCCACCTTCTTGTACTCCCGCTCCCGCTCGCCGAACTGGTTCTTGATGATCCCCAGGTTGTCCCAGAGCGGCTGCATGAACGGGTTGATCTTGGACAGGATGTCGCCTGGCAGGAAGCCGATGTCCCGGTTGGACAGTGGCACGATCGGCCGCGCCAGGTAGATCTGCCGGAACTCGCGCCGCTGCTCCAGGGCTCCGGCGAGGGCCAGGAGCGTCTTGCCCGTGCCCGCCGCGCCGGAGAGGGTCACCAGCGGGATCTCCGTGTTGAGCACCGCGTGGAGCGCGAAGGTCTGCTCGGCGTTGCGCGGCGAGACGCCGTAGGCGAGCGGCTTGATGATGCGCTCGACCCGCTCCGTGCGCGGGTTGTAGTATCCCAGGCCCGACCGCCCCTGGCTGCGCAAAATGAAATAATGGTTGGAGGTCGGCCGCTCCGAGACGGCCGGGAACATCTCCTCCACCGGCACCGACTCCTCGCGGTAGAGGCGGTCGATCATCTCGGGGTGGGGCAGCTCGACCTCGCTCTTGCCCTTGTAGAGGTGGTCGAGGTCCTTGATCTTGACGGTCTCGTAGTCCTCGGCCGGCAGGTTGAGCGCCCGGGCCTTGAGCCGCAGGTTGATGTCCTTGCTGACCAGGATGACCTTGCGGTCGGCTTCGGCCCGGGAGAGGCTCAGGGCGGCGTTGAGGATGCGGTGGTCGGCCTTCTTGTTGCCGAAGACTTCCACCGCGTCGACCGGGGCCTGCTCGTCGGTGAGGACGCGGAACTTGCCGCGGGCCGGGCCGTCCAGCGGGATCCAGGTGTCGAGCATGTTGCGCCCGGACAGGCGGTCGAGCTGGCGGATGAACTCCCGGGCCTGGAGATTGAGGACCGAGTTGCCCTTCTTGAACGTGTCCAGCTCCTCGAGCACCGTGATCGGAATCGCGACGTCGTGCTCCTGGAAGTTGTGGATCGCGTTGAAGTCGTACAGGATGACCGAGGTGTCGAGGACGAAGATCTTGCGTTGGGACCGGGGCATGGGGGGTGCGGCTCGCTCTCCTGAGATGATGACTTGGAACTTCCGAAGGCTAGCTCAGGACCGGTCCGAGGGCAAGCCGGAGGTTCTTCCTGTGCTGTCGAGGCGCGGCTTTTGCAATCCGCCTTCACCGAAGTACCAGCGCGGGGCCGCCTCCCAGACTAGCCCGAACTCCTGGGTCGCGGCGCCCATGATGCGATCCATGGCTTCGTCGACCGAATCGGTGAACAGGATCCGCTCGCAATCCGCGGGCAGGATCGTCCTTTCCCGGACCATGTCATGACAGATGAGCTCCTGCAGGGGTCTCCAGTAGTCGGTCCCCATCACCACGAGGGGGAAGTTCCGGATCTTGCCGGTCTGGATCAGGGTGGCGCACTCGAAGATCTCGTCCAGGGTGCCGAACCCGCCCGGCAGGACCACGAAGGCGTAGGAGTACTTGACCAGCATCACCTTGCGCACGAAGAAGTAGCGGAACTCCACCCAGCGGTCGAGGTAGGGGTTGGGAGCCTGCTCGTGGGGCAGGACGATGTTGAGCCCCAGGGACGGCGCGCCCGCGTCGCGCGCGCCGCGGTTGGCGGCCTCCATGATGCCGGGTCCGCCGCCGGTGAGCACGGTGAAGCCCGCCCGGCCGAGCCGCTTCCCCACCTCGCGAGCCATGGCGTAGTACCGATGGTCCTCGGGGAACCGGGCCGAGCCGAACACGGTTACGCAGGGACCCACGAAATGGAGCGCCCGGAAGCCGCGGATGAAGTCGGCGCCGATCCGGAGCAGGCGCCCGAGCTCGGAGGAGCGGGGCTGCGGACCTTCGAGGAACCGGCCGTCCTCCGGGTTCTCGGTGCCCTTGCCCCAGCGCGGAGGCTCGCCGCTGCGCCCGGCCGCCTCCTTTTCCACCTCCGGAGACGGACCGGGTTGGGGATCGGGGCGGATCTCCTCCATGGGAAAGAGATTAGCAGAGGGGAGCCCTCACCCCCGTCCCCTCTCCCGCCTCCCCGCCCCCCTCGCCGGGAGAGGGGCGCCCCCTCACACCCCTCGCACGACTTCCCCCCTCTCCCAGGGAGGGGGTTGGGGAGGTGGGAGAGGGGGGCCAAGGGGGTGAGGGTCCGCTCCGCGGCCCTCGCCCTCCTCCTCGGCCTCTTCCTCGCCCTGCCCGCCACCGCGCCGGCACAGCGCGCCCAGCCCGCGCAGCGCTTCCCGAACGTCCTCATCGTCACCATCGACACGCTGCGCGCGGACCGGCTGTCCTCCTATGGCTACAGCCGGCCCACGTCGCCCAATCTGGACCGCCTGCTCGCCCAGGGGGTGCGCTTCAGCCAGGCGCGCACGGTCGAGCCGCTGACCAATCCGGCGCTCTGCTCGATGTTCACCTCGCTCCACCCGCACGAGCACGGCGCCACGCGCAACGGCCTGCGGCTGCGCCCGGACGCGACCTCGGCTGCTCGGGTGCTGGACCGCCGCGGCTACCGCACCGCCGCCTTCGTGGGCAACTGGACCCTGCGCAACGGCATCTCGGGCCTCGGCGACCATTTCCAGAGCTATGACGAGGTGTTCAGCCGCAAGCGCTGGTTCGGCATGTTCAAGGGGGAGGCCACGGCCGAGGACCTCACCGAGGCCTCGCTCGACTGGCTGGAGGAGCACCGGAAGGAGCACAGGAAGCCGTTCCTCCTCTGGGTCCACTACGTGGAGCCGCATGCCCCCTACCGTCTCCAGGAGGAGCTCGCTCCCCGGCTCGGAGTGCGCACCGGAGACGGGGAAGTCTCCCGGCACGACCGCTACGACACCGAGGTCGCCTTCGCCGACCAGCAGGCCGGCCGGCTGCTGGCCGCGATCGAGCGCGATCCCTCGCTGGCGGCCAATACCCTGATCGTGTTCGCCGCCGACCACGGAGAGAGCCTGGGCGAGCACTCCTACTGGGGGCACGGCCGAAACCTCTACGAGCCCACGCTGCGCATCCCGCTGGGCTTCGTCTGGCCGGGGAAGATCCGGCCCGGCGTGGTAGACGCCCCGGCCCTCAACATCGACGTGGCGTCCACCATCCTCGGCCTGGCCGGCCTCCCGGTCCCCCCGGGGTTCAAGGGGTACGACTGGACGCCGGTCCTCACCCGCGGGGCGGAGCCGCCGCGGGACCGGGTGATGTGGTTCCAGGCCCACAAGGGGGCGGTCCTCTCGGCGAAAGAGGCCCGGAGCGCCCGCCGCAAGGGGCTGCTGGAGGTGGCGGTGCTCACCGGCTCGCGCAAGGAGATCTTCCGGATCGGGGAGAAGAAGCGATGGCTTTTCGATCTCCTCAAGGACCCCCGGGAGCTCCGGAGCCTGGACGTCCGGACCGCGACCGTGTCCGCCGATTTGAGGAGCTGGATGGCCTCGGTCCACCAGGGCCTGACCGCCTCCGACCGGGTGCTCGCCACCCACATCGACCCGGAGAGCGCCGCAAAGCTTCGCGCTTTGGGGTACGCCGAGTAAGTGTAGGATCACCGTCTATGTCTACCATCAAGCCGATCTTCCTGCTGGCCGACAGCCAGCTCCTCTTTTGGCGCGAAGAGGAGGGGACGCTCTTCCTCGACCGTGCCCGGAAGCTCCTCGAAGAGGATGAGCCGGGCAGGTCGCCGAAGGCCGCCTACCTCGGCGCCTCCAACGGCGACGCGCCGGAGTTCTACGACCTCTTCGTCGCCGCCATGGGCGAGATCGGGATCGTGGACTGCCGGATGATCCCCTCGGACCCTCAGCCCGAGGACCGGACGTTCCTCGACGAGGCCGACCTGATCCTGCTCGCCGGCGGCGACGTGGAGCGGGGCTGGGACGTGTTCGAGAGGACGGGTCTGCGCGAGGCGATCACCCAGCGCTATTACGCCGGCGCCCTGCTCTTCGGAGTGTCCGCCGGAGCCGTTCAGCTCGGGATCAAGGGGTGGACCGGGGACGAGAAGCTCTTCGACACCTTCCGCCTGGTGCCCTTCGTGATCGACGTCCATGAAGAGCCGAGCTGGGCGCGGCTGAGCCAGATCGTGCCCCGGGCGGGCGAGCACGCCCGCGGCTTCGGCATCCCCACGGGCGGAGGAGCGCTCTACCACGCCGACCACTCCGTGGAGCCGATCCGCCAGCCGCTCGTGGAGATGGCCCGGGAGGAGGAGGGCGTCCGGCAGGCCCTGCTCCTGCCCGGCCAGACCTCCGAGGCGTCCGAGGAGGAACGCGGGACCTTCTCGCCCGAGGTGCAGGAGATCCTGGACCTCCGTCCCAACTGATGAAGCTCTACGCGCTGGCGGACCTGCACCTCCGCTACGAGGTGACCCGGCGGGCGCTGGAGGCCCTGCGTCCGCATCCGTACGACTGGCTGATCCTGGCCGGGGACGTGGGCGAGACCGAGGAGCACCTCCGCTTCGCCTTCGCGCTGCTCACCCGCCGCTTCGCCCGGCTGCTCTGGGTGCCGGGCAATCATGATCTGTGGACGATCCCCTCGAAGCAGAACGACCTGCGGGGCGAGGCCAAGTACCAGCGGCTGGTCCAGATCTGCCGGGACTACGGCGTGCTCACTCCCGAGGATCCCTACGTGGCCTGGCCGGGAGAAGGAACGCGCTGCATCCTGGCGCCGCTCTTCCTGCTCTACGACTACACCTTCCGGCCGGACAGCATCGCCTCGGCCGAGGAGGCCATCGCCTGGGCCGCGGAGGAGAACCTCCTCTGCTCGGACGAGGTGCTCCTCCATCCCGATCCGCACCCGTCGCGGCAGGCCTGGTGCGAGGCGCGGGTGCGGGAGACCGAGCCGCGCCTGGCGGAGGCCGCGGCCCGCACGCCGCTGGTGATCATCAATCATTTCCCCCTGCGGCAGGACCTGGCGATCCTGCCGCGCATCCCGCGCTTCTCCATCTGGTGCGGCACCCGTCTCACCGAGGACTGGCATCTCCGCTACCGCGCCGAGGCCGTCATCTACGGCCATCTCCACATCCGCGGCCGGTACGAGCGCGACGGCGTCCGCTTCGAGGAGGTCTCCCTGGGCTATCCGCAGAACTGGGACCCGAGGCTGGGCGTCGAGCCCTACCTGCGGCAGATCCTCCCCCACCCGGACGAAGACGATCTGCCGCAGCATCCCTGGCCACGGAGGCTGAAGGAGCCCGAGGGGTAGGAGGCGCTACGCGAGCGGCGCCATGTTGAAGTAGTCCCGCACCTCGTTGATCGGCTTCACGCACTGGTTCTGGTCCATCTGCACCTTCGGGCTGTGCGAACGGTAGGTCTTCGTGCCTCCGTAGAGGCGGCCCAGGATTCCGGCCCCCCGCTTCGCGAACCCGGCATGCTTGGAGCCGGGCACCTCCCCCTGCTCCAGCATCTTCGCGGTGTAGGCGGCCAGCCCGGCCAGGCTCTCGACCTGGAGGGACAGGAAGACGAAGTTGCGGTGATAGCAGGAGAGCGAGCGGCGCTGGGCCATCTCCGGCACGTAATGACCGGGAAACCAGACCGCCCGGCCGCGCGTGCCCGCGTACAGCGCGTAGCTCGACGGGCTGTACCGGGTGGGCAGCCCGGCCTCCGCGAGCGGCTTCAGGCCATCGGTCTTCCAGGTGGGCGACCAGGTCGTGAGGCCCTGCAGGACCTTGTGCATCATCTCCCCTTCGCTGAACGGGGCTGCCGCGTCCACCCCCGCCGCCCGCACGATGGTCGCGATCGAGAACGGCAGGCTCTGGGTGCCGCCCGATGTCTCGGTGCCGGTGACCTGGGTGCGCAGGGCCTGGAGAGCCTTGATGCCGAAGGCGTCCAGGTTCAGCGACTCCTTTTTCCCGCCGCTCCACTCGACCTCCAGCTTGCCGTCGCGCCGGAGCTCCAGCGCCTTTGCCATCACCTCCTCGGGCGCCAGGTCCGCCTCGGTGCGGGCGCTGAAGGCGAGGCCCAGGCCGTGCGGGAAGAAGAACGACTCCAGGGACAGGCGGCCCGGGAACCAGGGCGCCTTGACGGTGGCGGGGACCCGCCCCCGGAAGGGGACGAAGTAGCGCCAGGCCAGCTCTCCCTGGATCGAGCCCGGAATCCGGTCCTCCAGGTAATAGGTCCAGAAGAAGTCCCCGGCCGCCTTCGGCCACGGGGCGCTGAGCCCCAGCAGGTCGAGCCCGCTCTGGGGAATCGCCGCGAAGCGCGCCGCGTACTCCTCCGGGCTCCAGAGGAACGGCATGGAGGACCCTGCCGGAGGGCCGCCCTCGGCGAGCAGCTCCGGGAGGGTCTCGGTCCAGAGGAAGGTCAGACGATGATCGTGAATCCGGATGTCGCTCACTTGACCAGCTCCTCAAGATGCGTTACAAAAGAGGTGACTTATGGGTTGAACCCCCATAGCGTTCCGCTCAGTCGGGCGGGAGTACGTAAACGTCCTAAGTCGTCACCGTACGATTTGACGGTACAGGGTTCGGCTCGGACAGCCCCAAGGGGGCTGTCCGCTTCCTTTCAGTCGATTCATTCGATCTCCTCCGATTCGACCTGCACCAGGCTGTTTGCCGGAAGCAGAGCGCCCTGCACGTCGGCGACCGGGACCGAGCGGACGCCTTCGAACCCGTAGACCGGGCTCGGGTCCCAGTCGGCGCGCACGCGTCCCTGCGTCCCCTCGATCAGGTCGGCCAGGGCTCCCGGGTCCCCGTTCTGCGTGAGCTGGTCCCCGATGCTCTTCTTGACGGCGGCATCCGCCTGGTCCATCCCCAGCAGCCGGATGCCGGGCGCGATCCAATACTGGTTGCCGTCGCGCTGGAGCACGAACGCTCTGCGGACCTTGCCATCCATTTTGACGTCGGCCCGCTGGCGGTAGACCGCCGCTTTCTGAACCTTCAGCTTGCGCAGCACCGCAAGCGGGCCGTCGCCCGGGTTGAAGACCCGCTTTTGCTTCTGCGCCGCCCTCCAGGCGGCCAGGGTGTCCAGGAGGACAAAAGCCACCGCGGCGACCAGGATCGAGGCGGTCCAGACCCGGATGACGTCGGCGAGGTCGTACCCCTCCAGGTAGCTGCGCCGGGCGCCGAGGCGCTCCGTGACCCGGGGATACAGGGCGGCGGCGAGCATGGACAGGCTGACCGCGACAAGCCAGAACTCGGCGCTCTTCGCGGCGACAGGGAATTCCTTTCGCGCCTGCCCCGATCGCGAGGGCGCGAGCTTCCAGAGAAGGCTGAAGGTCACGACCATCAGGAATCCCGGCAGCACCAGGAACGTGGGCACCCCGAGGGCGGTCAGGACCTCAGACTCGCCCAGGACTCCGACATCGGTCTCGTGGCTCGCCACCTGGAATCCGGAGAGCGCCCGGCCGCTGCTCTTCCAATTCAGGGCCACCTTGAAGAGGATGAGGTGCTTGCCGGGCTTGAGAGGATCTTTGCTGTTCCCTTTGGCCTCCACCACGCAGGGGATGACCAGGGTGTCGCGGGGTCCGAGGGCTCTCGCCTGCGAAGGCTCCTGCACCGTGACCTGGATGAAAGAAGGCGCGACCGGCTCGACCCGGACGACCTCGATCGGCTCGTTCGAGGTGTTGGTGACCACCAGGTACAGCCTTCCCGGGCGGTGCTCGAAAACGGCCTTCGCCGAGGTCTTGACCTCCACGGAGGCCACCTGCTCGATCTTGTCCGGCTGCTGGAGCGAGACCTTGAGCGGGGCCATGGCGATCCGCGGCACCTCCCTGCCGTCCCGGAGCCAGTGGTAGGCGACCCGCAGGCTCACCTCCCCCGGCACCGGCTTCTGGGGATCGCGGGAGACCCGAAGCGTCCCCGAGACCTCCTCGAAAGGTCCCACGTCGGGAAGCTCTGTGGACTCCGTAGCGACCTTGACTCCGCTCGGAGTCAGCCAGGACAGCCGGAGGCCGCTCAGCCGCTGGTCGCTCGCGTTGCGGAAGATCACCAGGACGTCCGCGTCCCCCTGTGGCGGCACCGATACCGTGGCGGGCTGCACCTCGAGAGTCACCTGCGGCGCGTTCGCCGCCACGGCAGGAACCAGGCCGGCGAGCAGGAGCACCAGCAGGATGGAGCTGCGCAGCATGCTGCTATTCTAGTCGCTCTGTCCCAGCACGATGATGGATGAGGATGTTGCAGGCGAGGGGTTGCCCCAATACTGTCCAGTTAAGCCAAGAGACTCGGCGGCTCTGCCGAGAGGCTCGGAGGCTCTGCCGAGGGGCTCGGCGCCTTTGTCGAGAGGCTGAGCGGCTTCGCCGAGGGGCTCGGAGGCTCTGCCGAGAGGCTGAGCGGCCTTGCCGAGAGGCTCGGCGCCTTTGCCGAGGGGCTCAGCGGCTGTGCCGAGGGGCTCGGTGGCTGTGCCCAGGGGCTCGGCGGCTGTGCCGAGAGGCTCGGCAGCCCTGATCCCTGCCTTGACCGCCGCTCAGCACGGAGGCACCGTGCCCGGCCGGCTGCCCACGGCGTTGGCACAACAGATCTCTCTTGTGCAAGTTGCAACAAACTTGTCCTTCAGACCCCCCCTTGCGGACACTTATAAGATAGAGACCATCTCGAAAGGTGGAGCCGGAAAGCTGACACAGGATGTCGCGCAAATCCTTCATTGCCGAGCGAGCGGACCTGGCATACCATGGCCCCGCTGAAGCTCCGCCCATGAAGAAGTCCCTGACCGACGCCGCCGCCGCGCTGCGCCTGGCGCTGTCCGGCGCCACCCGCGGCCTCGTCGAGCGCGAGGCGCTGGCCGAGCTCATCGCCCTGGCCGCCGTGGCCGGCGAGCACGTGCTCGTAATCGGTCCGCCCGGCACGGCGAAGAGCGAGGCCGTGCGCCGCATCGCCCGCTCAGTCGACGCCCGCCTCTTCGAGTACCTCCTCGGTCGCTTCACCGAGCCCAGCGAGATCTTCGGGCCGATCGACCTGCGCCGCCTCAAGGAGGGCTTCGTCGAGACCGAGACCGCCGGCATGCTCCCGGAAGCCGAGCTCGCCTTCCTCGACGAGGTCTTCAAGGGCTCGACCGCCATCCTCAACACCTTGCTGAGCATCCTCAACGAGCGCGTGTTCCGGCGCGGGCACACCCTGGTCCGCTGCCCGCTGCGGGTCTGCGTCGGCGCCTCCAATGCCCTGCCCGAAGATGAGTCGCTCGCCGCCTTCTCGGACCGCTTCCTGGTGCGCGTGTTCGTGGACCCCGTCCCCGATCCGCGGCTGGAGGAGCTGCTCGAAGCCGGCTGGAGCCTCGACCAGGACGACCGGAACGGGGCGGGATTGTTCCAGCCCGCCAGCCTCGCCGACCTCGACACGCTCACCGCCGCGGCCCGCCAGGCCGACCTCTCCCGCGTGCGGCCCCACCTGGCCCACGCCATCCGCCTGCTGCGCGCCTCCGGGATCGTGCTCTCGGATCGCCGGGCGGTCCGCGTCCAGGGCCTGGTCGCCGCGGCCGCCGCCCTGGCCGGCCGCTCGCGGGCAACGGACGCCGACCTCTGGCCGCTCGTCCTCGCCGTGCCCACCCGCGAGCAGCAGTCGCTGGCGCGGGAGGTCCTGGCCGAGGTCCTGGCCCAGACCGAGAACGCCACCCTGCCCGCCGCGGCCGAAGAGGCGTCGCTCGGACCCCTGGCCCGCGCCGCCCGCATCGCCGCTGCCGGCCGCGACGCCCTCCGCGAGCAGCCGCGGGACGACGAGGAATTGGAAGACTGGCTGCTCCGCCTCGAAGGGATCGCCCGCGAGATCGACGCCGGCTTCTCTCCCGAGACCCTGCCGCCCGACCTCTCCGAGGTGCGGGCGAGGATCGTCGAGGCCCTGCGCGGAGCCCCGATGTCCGATGCCTCCGCGGAACCCGACCTGAAGGCCCTCCGAAGCTCATGAACGACGAGCTGGTCCCCATCGCCTGGCGCCCGCGGGCGGTGCCTCTCGAGGCGGTCGGGGTGGCGGCGAGGGGAGAGGCGGCCCGGGCCATGGCGCGAAGGCTGCTCGCGCGCAGCGACGAGGAGCTCGCCCGGCTGAGCGGCGTGGCCGGCCAGGACCTGGTCATCCTGCTCGGCGATTCCGCGCTGCTCCCCTGGGTCGAAGGCGCGGCCTATCTCGGCCGCGACATCCGGGCTCCGTCCCTCCTGCTGCCCACGAACCGCGAGCCCACGGTCCCGCTGCCGCTCGTGGAGCGCGCCCTGGTCGCCCGCGCCTCGCGGCTCAAGGCCGAGCCGCCGCTCGCGGTGCTGCTCGACCCGCCGCTCCTTGCCTCGGCCCAGGAGGCGCGCCCCCTGGTCCGCCGCCGCCTCCGCTTCCTGCTGCAGGAGAGGGGCTGATGGACCTGCCGCGCGCCCTCGCCCACTGGGCTCCGCACCTGGGCATCTTCCCGCGCGACCTCGCGGTCTCCCTCGGCCCGGTCCTGCACCGGCTCTCGTTCGCCGTCGGCCCGCTCCAGGTGCGGCGCCACCAGGCCGACGGCGAGCCCGATGGCTACGACGGCCTCTCGCGGCGGGGATCGTACGAGCGGCTCCTCACCTCGGAGTGGCTGCTCGCCGAGGAGGCGCCCGAGGAGTTCGTACGCCGGGCGGCGATGGGCGAGCACCTGTTCCTGCACGTGGCCCGGCCGGTTCCGGCGGGCTCGCGGGTGTCGGCCGCGGTGTTCGACGCCGGGCCGGGCCAGCTCGGCTCGCCGCGTATCGCCCAGATCGCCGCGCTGATCGTCCTCGCCCGGCGGGCCGAGGCCGCGGGCGTGCGCTTCGCCTGGGGCATCCTCCAGGAGCCGGAGGCGCCGCTCTTCGAGAAGGTCACGGAGGCGGGCATCCTGCGCCTGCTGCAGGCGCGCACCCCGTTCGAAGCCACCGACGCCCAGCTCACGGCCTGGCACCGGCGCCTCCAGGGGTGGCGCGAGGTGGACGACCTCTGGTTCGTGGGGCAGCCCCGGCTGGCGACGGTGCCGGGCACCCGCGGCGCCTCCTTCCTCCAGGTCTGGGACGTGCTCGACCCGGAGACCCGCAGGGTGGCGATCAAGGTGCGCCGGGGTACTGGGAGCGGAGGCAGCGGGGGCAGCGGGGGAATCGGAGGGGGAGTCCCCTCCCCGACCATCAACCTGGAGCTCCCCGACCACGCGGCCTGCGCCCGCCTGCTGCGCGACCCGTTCTCCGCGACGGCCGTGGCTCCCGACCGCCTCGCCGCGCCCCTGGTGCCCGCGTCGGACCTCCTCTTCGCCGCCAACGGCTCGAAGCTCTTCGCCCGCGCCGCGGGCGGCGGCGTGGTGGCCTTCCCGGTGCCCAACTCGCCGCGGGCGCCTTCCGGAGCGCCGCGCCTGTACGACCCCTGGCCCGGACAACTGCCGGCCGCGGTCGGGCTCGCCCAGGGCCAGGTGATCCTCGCCACCAGCCTGCCCGACGGCGGAGCGGCCCTCTCCTACGCCAGCAAGAAGCGCGGAGGCGGCGGCACTCCGGGCGTGGCGTTCGCTCCGGGGGAAGCGCCGTTCCAGGCCGGAGGCGCCGGCTCCCCGCTCCATCCCCTGTTCCAGGTCGGCCTCCACACCTATCTCCTGGATGCCGAGGGCACGCTCTTCCGGGCCTGGGACGGCGACCTGCTGCGGCTCGCCTCGCGGGTGTCCGCGGCAGCCTTCGTCGCGGGCCACCTCGCGTTCGTCGAGGCCGCCACGCCCGGCTGCCCCGCCCGGCTCACCTCCGCGATCGGAGGCGGCGCTCCGCGGACGATCCAGGTCCTCGAAGAGGCCGAGGAGGGGGCGCCCGCCTTCTTCGGCTTCGGCGGCCGGCTGGCCCATCCCGAGCACGGTCTGGTGGCTGTAGCTCAGCGCGGCGGCGCCTGGGAGATCTACGGCCGCGGCCGGACCTGGCTGGTCCCGTTCGAGGGCACGCGGGTCCTGGGCGTGGCGCGGGACCGCGAGCGCAACGAGGCCGGCCTGCTCCTCCTGGAAGAGGACAGCCGCACGCTCCTCCTCGCCGGCCTCCACTGGACGCGCAAGCTCCCGACCGGCTCGGCGGAGATCCGGCACGCCGCGGCCTGCCCGGGCGCGCCCTGGATCGCCTGGGTCACGGTACACGGCGAGCTGACCGTCTACTCCATGGACCACGACGCGGTCCTCCTGCGCCGCGTGCCGGGCCACGAGCCAAGCCATGAGGAGACGGAGTCGTGAGAGGGTCGCCGCTATTACCGCGCGCCCTCGTCCACCGCGGTGTCGTCGAGGCCTCGGGCTTCCTCATCGACGCCACGCTCGCCGGCATGGTGGAGGCGCGCCGCCGCGTCCTGGAGCTCTGGATGCCGGGCACGGCGGTCTACCGGGTCCCCCGCGGCTGGCTCGTCCGCCTCCCCGAGCCGCGCCGGGTCGTCTCCGGCCGCGCCCCGGGTCTCCCCCTGGTGGCCGAGAGAGCCGCACCAGGAGGAGCGCATGGCGGAACGCTCGTGGGCGCGCCCATGGAGCCCAGCGAGCTGCGCGCCCTCGAGCCGCCGGCCGGCGCCGTGGTGCGCCCCCGCGCCGGGCACACCGTCCTGGAACGGGCCGCCGAGGCCGACCGCGAGGACCCCGCGGCCTGGCTCGACGTCGAAGACTTCGGGGTGATCTCCACCGCCTCCCTCGGCGCGCCGCCGGTCCAGCCGCAGCTCACCGTGCCCGGGCCGGCCGCGTTCGACGCGCGCGCCCGCCTCAAGGGGGTCCCCGAGGCGGCCCCCGAGCTGGCCGAGGTGCTCGCGGCCCTGAGCCGGCGCGAGCCCACGGGCCGGATCTCCAGGGCGAAGCGCCGGCTCTCCCCGGTCGGGATCGTCCTGGACGGGGTCCAGACCCTGCGCTGGAGCCTGCGCGGCTGGCGGCGGCCGGCCCTTGCCGGCGGACACGAGGTCGCCCGGCCATCTGCCGGCGCCGCCGGCCCCTGGGACTTCGGCATCGCCCGGGACCCCAAAGGAGACCGGAAGGTGGCGCCTCCCCTGGGGGAGCGTCTGTCAGCCGGGTTCCACCGCCTCTCCGCCCGGCTGACCGTGGCCTCCCGGCTTTCGCGCCTGCTCGGCCGCCGTAACGCGGCCTACATCCAGAGGATGATCGAGCTGTTCGAGGAGGGGGATCTGCGCGAGGCGCTGCGCTATGCCATCCCCCTGGGCAGCGAGGTTTCGGAGACGCTCCGCGGCCTGCCGTTGCGGCTGCCCTCGCCTCGGCGCGACCTGACGCTGCGGCCCGAGTCCCGGAGCTCGTGGCCCGCCGTCCACCTGGCCCCGGACCTCCACGCCGAGCTCCAGCGCATCTACCGGGCAGCTTTCGAGCGCCTGGAGGCGCAGGGCCGCGTCGAGGAGGCGGCCTTCCTGCTCGCCGAGGTGCTGCAAGCTCACGAAGAGGCCGTGGCCTTCCTGGAGCGCAATGGCCAGCTCTGGCTCGCCGCCGAGATGGCCGAGGCCCGCGATCTCCCTGCCGGGCTCGTGGTCCGCCAGTGGTTCCTGGCCGGAGACCGGGAGCGCGCCTTCTGGATCGCCCGCCGGAGCGGAGCTTTTGCAGAAGCCGTGACCCGCCTGGAGCGCACGCGCAACCAGGAGGAGGCGGAGGCCCTCCGTCTGCTCTGGGGAGCGGGGCTGGCCGAGGCCGGCGACTACGCTGCCGCTGTCGACGCGATCTGGCCCATCCCCGAGGCGCGGCACATGGCCCTCGAATGGATGGACCGCGCAATCGAGCAGGGGGGAGCGCCCGCCGGCCGCATGCTGGCGCGCAAGGTGACGCTGGTGCCCGAGCTGTTCGAGGAGGTGCGGGACCGCGCCCTGGTCTACCTGGAGAGCTGGCGGGCCGAGGGGGCGTCCACGCGGCTCGCCTTCGCCGAGACCCTCTGCCAGGGGCCGAAGACTCCGGCGGCCCGGGCCCTGGCGCGGGCCGCCGTGCGCGCCATGGCCCGGGACTCGGGCCGCTTCGGAGCGCGCATGTCGCCGGCCCGCTTCCGCCAGCTCGTCTCCTTCGCGGAGGATGGGGCCCTGCGCGCCGACGCGCCGGCCCTGCCGCTGCCCGGCCGTGAGCCCTGGATCGCCCGCGAGGCGGTCTGGAAGATCGAGATCGCGGGCTCGGACGTCGGCACCCGGTCCGGCTTCGACGCCGCGTTCCTGCCCAGCGGCCTGACCGTCGTGGCGCTCGGAGAGGCGGGGGTGCGGCTGATCTCCCGCGCCGGCCGCTCGGTCGCGGAGCTGGACCAGCCGGCTCACCGCCTGGTGGTCTCGGATCTGGGAGACCGGGCCATCGCCCTGGCCCGGCGTGGCGCGGCCTGGCGCCTGGCCCGCATCCATCTGGCGAGCCGCCAGGCCGACTTCTGGTGCGACGCCCGTTTCGAGGCCTTCGCCCCGGACTACGACGGCGCCCTCTGGCTCGTGATCTCGCCCGACGGCCTCGTCGCGGTGGACGCTACCGCCCGCTCGTTCAACGGTCCCTGGGGAGCGCCGGTTCAGGACCGCAAGGTCCTGGCGCTCGCCCGCTCGTCCACCCGCTGCTCGCTGGTGACGGCGGGAGAAGAGCCCGAGTCCTGGACCTACGAGCTGCCGGCGCTCCAGCTCCGGAACCGGCAGGAGGTCCACACGGGGACCCGCGGCGGCGTGGGCAGCTCGCGCCAGCTCGCCGTGGCCCCGGACGGCGCCGTAGCCGAGCAGTGGGTCTCGGCAGGCGTGCTCCACCTGAAGGTCCACGGAGCGCCGCTGCTCCAGGTCCCCCTGCCCGGAGAGGACTGGGAGCCGGGCGAGCTCGCCCTCTCCGGCGACTGGCTGGTGGGCTCGGCAAGCGGAGCGGCAGCGGCCCGGGTCTTCACGGTCCACCGCGGCACCGGCCGGGTGAAGGCCGAAGTCCTGCTCGGCCGAGCTCAGCGCGTGACCCTCCATCTCCAGGGGCATTCGCTCTGCCTGACCGACGACCGGGGGCGGGTGCTGGTGCTGGACCTGGAGTACGGGCAGATCCGGCGGGACCTGCGGCTGTAAACCTCTTCAGACTTGGCCAGTGTATGCCCGTTGACACCTGATGCGTGATTCAGGATGCTTCAAGCATGAGAACTACTCTGGAGATCGACGACGACGTGCTGCTGGCTGCCAAAGAGCTGGCAGAGGCCCAGAAGAGCACGGCCGGCAAGGTCTTGTCCGAGCTGGCACGCCGCGCCCTTGGGCCTTCGCGGAAACCGGCAGCTCGGCGAAACGGCATTCCGCTGCTGCCGCCCCGCAAGGGAGCGCGCCCGGTGACCTCAGCGACAGTGGCATCCCTGCTCGAAGATGAATCCGCCTGAACGTCAGCGACGACGGCGGAGCCGCGGAGCGAAAGCTCTGCTGGAGTATGCGAAGGAGCCCTCTTCCAACCAGCCTACATCCAGGGTCACCGCCAGCTCACGGATGTCTACCTCTTGGCCCTCGCAGTCGCCAACCGCGGCCGGCTCGTGACGTTCGACCGCAATGTCTCCTTGAGGGCTGTGGCCGGCGCCGAGCCTCAGCATCTGGAGATCCTTGGAAGAGCGCCTACGGACGGAGCGCTGTAGTCGCCCCAAAGCGCCTTGCCCTCGGCCGGCGGCCCGGCGCTGAGTCCTCGGCCGCCCCCAGCGCGTGACCCTCCACCTCCAGGGCCACCTCCAGGGTCAATCGCTCTGCCTGACTGACGACCGGGAACGGGTGCTGGTGCTCGATCTACGGGCAGATCCGGCGGGACCTGCGGCTCTGAGAGTTGCCAGGATTATGCCGCAGGTACATAATGTTTCTGCTACATAATCCCGATAACTCCATGAAGCTCCCCTTCCTCAACCGCCACGAAGAAACCGCCCGGTTCCGGCGTCTCATCGACCATGCCGAGGGCTCACTCGGAGTCCTCTACGGCCGACGGCGATGTGGCAAGTCACGGCTGCTGCGCGAGATCCTTCCCCCCGAGCGGGCGGTCTACTACGTCGGCGACGACCGCGAGGGCAGCCTTCAGCGCGCCAGCCTGGCGACGGAGATCGGCCGCCTCATACCTGGCTTCGAGCGCGTCACCTATCCCGATTGGGACGCCCTCCTCGCCCGCTGGTGGCAGGAGGCGCGGCCCGGGACGGTGCTGGCGCTGGATGAATTCCCGTCTCTCGTCGCGGTCGCCCGGGAGCTGCCAAGCCTGCTGCAGAAATACCTGGACCGTGAGACGGAACGCGGTATCCATCTCCTCCTGAGCGGCTCCTCGCAGCGCATGATGCAGGGGCTCGTCCTCGACCGGACGGCGCCTCTTTTCGGCCGCGCCAGCGAGATCCTCAAGATCTCGCCCCTGCCCGCCGGCTGGATCGAGGAGGCGCTGCACCTGCAGGCTCCGGAACGCGCCGTCGAGGCCTACGCGGTCTGGGGTGGGACGCCGCGCTATTGGGAGCTGGCAGGCGATCATCCGGACCTGCCGGCCGCCATCCGCGCCCTCGTCCTCAGCCCTCTTGGCGTTCTCAACGAAGAGCCGTCGCGCCTTCTGCTCGACGACATGCGTGACACCACCCAGGCGGCGTCGATCCTGAGCCTGATCGGGCAGGGCTGCCACCGCATCTCCGAGATCGCGGCGCGGCTGGGCAAGCCGGCGACGGCGCTGTCGCGACCGCTCCAGCGTCTGCAGGACATGGACCTGATCACCCGCGAGCTGCCTTTCGGCGAAGCGCCGCGCGGCACCAAGCGTACGCTCTACAAGATCTCCGATCCCTTCCTGCGGTTCTGGTTCCGCTACGTCGAGGTCAACCGTTCCCGTCTCGGCGCCGGCCAGTTGGCTGCGGTGGAGGAGGAGATCGGCCAGCGGCTGGGGCATCACGTCGGCGAGATCTGGGAGGAGCTGGCGCTCGCCAGCGTGCCGCTGCTCAATCCTGGCGGGAGGACCTGGGGACCAGCCGGCCGCTGGTGGGGACCCGGGCTCGACCGCCAGCCGCTTGAGGTCGATCTCGTGGCACACAGCAGCGATGGCGGCAGCGTCCTGGTCGGCGAAGTGAAATGGGCAGCGCCACGCGATGCCGAGCGCCTGCTGGCGGAGCTCGAAGGCAAGGCCCGGCGGCTGCCTGTCGCTGCCGGGCGGGAGATCGTCCTGAAAATGTGGCTCAAGGCGTCAGCCGGCGGCCAGGCCGCTGAGCGCGTGGTGACGCCGAGGCAGGTGCTCGACGTCTTGCGGTGAGCGGCGGCGGCTCTGGGAAGCTCGATGAGCCTCTCGTCAAGGCCGGCCAATTCAATTCGAGCCAACGGAGACGGCCGTCACATGAGGTTGCCTACGGCTCTACCAGCTTCCGCGCCAGCTCCTCCGGCGTGGCCGCCCTGATGTCAGCCTCCAGCCCGTCCGCTCCCGGGATGCGGGGGAAGCCCCACTCCACCAGGGCGAAGGCGCAGCCGGCGTTCCTGGCGGTCTCGGCGTCCACGCGGGAGTCGCCGATCAGCATCAGCCGCTCCACCGGTGCGTTGAAGCGGTCGGCGAGGGCGCGCAGGCCGGCCGGGTTGGGCTTGCGGGTGGGGAGGCTGTCCCCGCCGAGGACCTCCCGGAAGTAGTGCCCGAGGTCCAGGCCCTCCAGGATCTCGATCGACAGCCTCTCCCCCTTGTTGCTGAGCACGGCCATGCGGTAGTCCGGGGCCAGCTCGGCCAACATGGCCTCGATCCCCGGATAGGGCCGGGTCGTCTCCAGGCAGACATCCCGGTAGTAGGAGATATAGAGGTCCAGGACCTCCTTGAGCCGCGCGGTGGTCAGCTCCGCCTCCCAGTCGGCCAGGGCGCGGCGCACGAGCACCTTGGCCCCCTCCCCCACCATCCAGACGACCTGCTCCAGCAAGAGCGGCTCCAGCCCCAGGTCCGAGCGCATCCAGTTGATCGCCGTGGTGATGTCGCGCCGGGAGTCGATCAGCGTCCCGTCGAGGTCGAAGACCAGGGCTTCAGGACGTAGCGTGGCCATGGCGCGGGAGGCTATCAGAGAAGCGGACCGATGCCGAGACAGGGGTGTCCACGACCGTCCCCGTGAAAGGACGCATCTCCCTGGAATAAAGATAGAAATAGCTGGAAACAAGATACTTAACGGATTGGCACATCCCTTGCTAATTAGGATTGGCAGTTGCGTCGCGCAAGGGATCGCGGGACGCCGGCTCCACCGGGGCCGAACACCAAGGAGGCACAGCGATGAATACCAGCAAATCCAAGCCGCTCGCGAAGGTTTTCTGGCCGGTGTTGCTTCTGTCGGCGGCCCTGTCGCTGCCGGTGGATAGCTTCGCCGCCCCGTCGCCGCGAGAGCGGAATGCTCAGGCCGAAAAGGCTGACAAGAACGAGAGGCGGGCCAACCGGGCTCAGAAGCAGGAGCAGAGGCAGCAGGTCCGGCAGCACCGCCAGGAGAAGCGGACCCAGAAGCAGCCCCAGAAGCAGGAGGTCCGGCAGGATCGCCAGCGCAACCAGAACGAGGCCCGCAACCAGGGCCAGGAGCGGCGGGCAGCGGCCCAGCGCCAAGCTGACCTCAACCGCCAGCGGGCCGCCGAGAAGCAGCGGGAGAAGCAGCTGATCACCGAGCGCCAGCGCTCCCAGGAGAGCCGCCGGCAGGCGCAGCTCCAGCAGCGTCAGGCCGAGGCGAGGCACCGCGCCGAGCTGCAGCGGCAGGCCGTTGCGAAGCACCGCGCCAACCAGCTCCGGGCGAACCGGCAGGCCGAGATCAACCGCCAGGCCGCTCTCCAGCGGCAGGCCGAGATCAACCGCCGGACTCAGTTCCAGCGGCAGACCGAGCTCAATCGCCGGGCGCAGCTCCAAAGGCAGGCCGAGATCAACCGCCAGGCCGAGCTCCGGCGCCGGGCGCAGCTCCAGCAGCGCTACGCCGTCCCTCGGGACCGCTACTACAATGACAACCAGTACCGGACCTACGCCGCGCAGAACCGCTGGAACCGGGGCGACACGATCGCCGTGGACGGCCATCTGACCAACGAGGGCTACAACTGCCAGGCCCTGCGCGACGACAACGGCCAGCTCTACATGCTGGTGGGCAACACCTACGGCCTGCGCAACGGCGACCACGCCCGCGTCGTCGGCCGGGTGGTGGACGGCGGCCACTGCGATTGGGAAGGCACCGCCTTCCAGATCACGGACGTGACGGCCCTGTGGGCGGACCGCCGCCACCGCACGGTCTACTACCACCAGAACCACGACGGCGGCCAGTTCGGCCACCGCGACAACTGGATGGGTCGCCGCCCGCGGTCCTTCCAGAACCGGATCGAGCAGCAGCGGTACGGCTACTATGACCGCGACAGCAACCGGTACGACGACCGCTACCGCTCCGACTACGACAACCACAACGGCAACCGCCAGCTCATCATCCGGGAAGGGCGCGTGGCCAACAACCGCGGCTGCCCTGTGCTGGTGAGCGGCAACGACCAGTTCGGCCTGACCGGCAACGTCGGCGGCCTCCGCAACGGCGACCGCGTCAAGGTCACCGGCTTCCTCGAAGGGCCGAACCGCTGCGCCGGCAGGACCATCCGGGTCGGCGAGATCCAGTAGCGTTCGGCGCTATCCTTACAACACTCCACGACGGGGCCGGTAACGGCCCCGTCCCTCTTTCAGGAGGAAACGTCATGCAGCACCAACTGAAGTCTCTGATTCCGATTCTCTTCCTCGTCCCCCTTCTCTTCGCTCTGGACGCCGTCGCGCAGGAGCATGGAAAAGGACACGGCAAGGGAGCGGTCCATGTCCGCGGCACCCTGACCGGCGAGGGCGTCGAGTGCCAGGCCCTGCGGGGCAGCGACGGCAAGCTCTACACGCTGAGCGGTGACCTGGGCGGCTTCAAGGCGGGTGACAAGGTCCGCGTCCAGGGCCAGGTGGCCGAGATCTCCACCTGCCAGCAGGGGACGACCATCACCGTCGCGAAGATCCAGGAGGACAAGTCCCAGGGGAATGACCAGATCAAGGTCACCGGCGTTCTGACCGATGAGGGCGCCGAATGCCCGGCCCTCCGCGGGGATGACGGCCAGCTCTACACCCTGACGCCCCGCGACCTTCAGGGCTTCGAGGTCGGCGACCGGGTGACCGTAACGGGCACGGTGGCCGAGCGCAACTTCTGCCAGCAGGGGACCACGATCGAGGTCCGGAAGATCAAGGCAGCGAAGTAGAAGGCCCTCACCCCCCGGCCCCCTCTCCCGGTCCCCCGAACACACCCTCCCCGGGAGAGGGGGAGACTTGCTTCAGTGTTTCCCTACTCGTACTGCACGAACCCCGGCGACAGGATCCCGTCCGGGTCGAACTCCCGCTTGGCCGCGCGGACCCTCTCCCACTGGTCTCCGTAGTGGCCGGCCCACTTCTCCGCCGTGTCGAAGGTGATGTAGCCGGAGAGGTAGCGCTTGCCGCCGTAGTGGATCGACAGCTCGCTGGCCATGTCGAGGTTGCCCAGGGCCCGGTCCAGGTACTCGTGCGGCACGCCGGGGAGGATGCCCCAGCCCATCACGTACTCCCCCTCCGGGTGCATGAACAGCGGCACGTCCGAGCCGGCGGTGCGGGCCGGCCAGAGGAGCACGTGGCCGCCCGGTCCGAGCGCCTGGGGGGGCGTCATGGCCAGCACCGACTCGATGTACTCCCGTGCCGTGTCCCACGGCAGCGTGGTCTCCATCCAGGGATGGGCCATGTCCCAGTACCCGCTGCGGCGCCAGAGCGTGAAGACCGGGTCCATGCGCTCGCAGAACTCGATCTGCTGGAAGTCGCTGGTCTCCAGGTGCTTGTACGGCCTGAGCCCCTGAAGCACTGCCGCGTCGTCCGGCTCCTGGCCGGCGTCGTACTCCACCGTCAGGTGGAGTGGGAACATCCAGTAGGCGAAGGTCTGCACCCCCTCCCACAGCTCCATGCCCTCGCCGACCTTCTTGATGCCCTGGAAGCAGGGGGTGCACCAGGACTCCAGCGACGAGAAGGTCGGGTTGGACGGGTCCATGACCTTCTTCGTGTCCTCCATCAACGCACCCAGGTCGTCGTAGAGCAGGTAGTACTTGCGCACCATGGGCTGGAAGCGGCGCAGGCGGACCTTGGCGCGGGTGATGATCCCGAACTGGCCGAGGCTGCAGCGCACCATTTCGAACAGCTCGCGGTTCTGCTCGCGCGAGCAGGTCACGATGTCGCCGGCGCCCGTGACCACCTGCAGCTCGTCCACGTTGTCGGCCTGCGTGCCGTAGCGGAAGCTCGCCACGCCCAGGCCGGCCATCGACAGCGTGCCGCCGATCGACACGCCCAGGTTGTTGGTGAGGACCCGCGGCACCAGCCCCCGCTGGGTGGTAGCGCGGACGAGCTCGCGCCAGGTCAGACCCGAGTCGACCGTGGCGGTCTCGCCGGCCTCGTCGATCTCGTGGATGGTCTGCATGGACGAGGTGTCGAGCACCACGCCCTGGCCGGTGGTGGCCTGGCCGCTCTGGGTGTGGGCCTGGCCGCGGGGGACGATCGGGATGCGATGCTCTCGGCAGAAGCGGATCACCTCGGCCACCTCTTCCGCGGAGGCGCAGCGCGCCACGGCGCCGGGGAGGCGGTCCACCATCCGTCCGAAGTCGGAGCGGTAGAGCGAGCGGACCTCCTCGTCGAGAAGGATCCGGGAGCCGAGGGCCTCCTTCATCTCCCGGAGGGATTCGGCGATATCGGCGATACCGGCGGTTGGGGTATGGACAGTCATAGAAATCTCTCCAAGTTCGTGTTCAGGCTTCTTTTTAGCCGATCACCCGGGCGGGGGCAAGTTTTCAGGCGCGGGCAGCACGGTCCGGAACCCGTACCGGATCCAGCCGTCGATCCCGCCCTCGACCAGGATGGCGTTGTCGAAGCCGCTGGAGACCAGGATCGCCATTCCCTCCTCGCCGCAGGGATCGCCGTCGCGGCAGTAGACCAGGAACGTGTCATCCCGGAACGCGGAGATCTCCACCATCCGCTCCGTGAGCCGCACCAGGGGGATGTTGCGGGCGCGGTAGATGTGGCCGGTGTCGCTCAGGAACTCTTCGCGCGTCCTCAGATCGAGGATCAGGACGTCCGGGCTGTCCCGGAGGATCTCGAACGCCACGGGCGGGGTGACCTTGCGGAACGGCGGGCGCTCGCGGTTGCGGAACGAGCGGCAGCCGGCCAGCAGGACCAGGCTCAGGAGGAGCAAGGAGGAGATTCGGCCCATGTTCATGTTCGCCCGCAGTTTACACCTCCTCCAGGTCCACGTCCGGCACCACCTCGCCGACCCTCAGGCCGCGGGCGTTGACGATCGCCGGGGAGTGATACCCGGAGAGCTCCTCGAACTCGGCGCCGGAGAGCGACCCGAGCTCCCGCAGCACGTCCAGCACCACGCCGTCGCGGCAGCGCTCGCCGCCGTCCGCGATCTTGACCGCGAGGCCCAGGGCGACCGGGCCGCGCACGGCCAGTGCATAGAAGCCTTCCGCCCCCTCCTTGCCCCAGAACCCGGCCGCCGGTGACCTCCATGAGCCGGGTGGTGAAGCGCCCGCGGCCCGCCACCATGACCGGCGCGCCCGTCATGGCCCGGGTGACGCGGTCCAGGGCCGCGGCCACCTCCGCCGGCAACCCCGCCGGTATCAGCGATCTGGGGTGGGCCAGGGCGGCGTACCCCCGGGCTGCGGCGGACAGCGGCATGTGGTAGGCGGGCACGCTGCAGCCGTCCACCCCGATGCCTAACCCCTCCCGGGGCACGCGGCAGATCTCCAGGACGTGCTCCAGGATGCGCTCCTGGAGGGGGTGGTCCGGCGCGATGTAGCTCTCGGGAGGCAGACCGAGCAGCCTGCAGGCCAGGAGCATGCCCGCGTGCTTGCCCGAGCAGTTGTTGTGGAGCGGCGTGGGCTCGGCGCCCTCCCGCACCATCCACTGCGCGGTCTCCTTCCCCAGGGGCAGGTGAGCACCGCAGAGCAGGTCCCCGACGCCGAAGCCGCCGCGGGCGAGGAGGTCTTCGGCCGCGGCGACGTGCTCGGGATCGCCGCTGTGGGAGGCGCAAATCAGGGCCAGGTCGGCGGCCGTCAGCCCGAAGCGCTCCTCGCCGCCAGCCAGGAGCAGGGGGAGGCACTGGAACGGCTTCGCGGCCGAGCGCAGGTAGGTGGCGGCCTCGGGATCACCCAGGCGGGCGACCATGCGGCCCTCAGGGGTTACAGCGGCGACGGCCCCGAAGTGCCAGGACTCGGGCAGGCCGCTGCGGAAGACCGTGGCGACGCGGGCGAACAGAGAGGAGGTCCCGAAGATTACCGCTCGGCGGCGAGGGCCGCGTCCACCGAGTCGTAGGTGGGGAACAGCGAGTCGAGCCGGGCGACCTGGAGGAGCTTGCGGATGCGGTCGGACGGGTTGACCAGGATCAGCTCCCGCTTGGAATTGCGGAACCGTCCCAGGTAGCCGACCAGCTCGCCGATGCCGGTGGAGTCCATGAAGTTGATCTTCGAGAAGTCGATGATGACGTGCCCGCGGTCGTCCGACAGCGTGCGGTCCAGGGTCTGGGCGAAGAACTGGGCGCTCTCGCCAAGCTTGATGACCCCCTCCACGTTGAGGAGGGTGAACCCGTCTAGATGGCGCTTCTGGACGATCATGGGGGCTCTTAAGTTTAGCACGGCTCGGCGGGGGCGGCTCACAACCTGACCTGGGTCTCAAGCGCACCGACGTAGAACAACTGCAATTTCCCGATTCCTGTCACCACCTACTTCCTGGAAGCTGTTTCACTCTCAAACCGGTCCGGCCGCACGCCCGGCGGCGGGACCCCACTCGCCAGGAGGGTTTTGTAATGATGAACGTGTACGCTATCGGGAAGGCGCTCCAGTCCAGAACCGCTGTCCGTTTCAGCCTCGGCGCAGGCCTGTTCGTCGCCGCCCTGATCCTGCTCCCCGGGATGGCGGCGGCCTGCTGTACGGCCGTAGTCTGCCCCTACTGCATCTCGTCCAGCAACAACTGCGTATGCGGGAACCAGATGCCGGTCTGCAACACTTTCGGCTGCAACTGCAACAACCAGTGCGGGGCCTTCACCGCGGGCACCGACCTCAAGTGCTACTTCTCCACTCCATGTGACTCCGCCGCCGCGAAGGCCGATGCACAGGCCCGGTTCGACGAGGTGGACGGAAACAAGGACGGCAAGATCACCAAGGACGAGGCCTGGGTCTGGACCCAGAAGCAGAAGAATCCGCTCAACGTCAACAAGAGCGATCTGCCGGCCGGCCTCCAGGGCAAGGACGCGAAGCAGCAGGACATCGCCGGCGCCGCCTTCGACAAGGCCGATGCCGACGGCAACGGAACGGTCTCGCCCGCCGAGTTCGACAGCAGCCTCGCCCCGGCCACCAAGTAGCCAGGGCTCCTGGCCGGCGGCGGACGCCACCGGCCGCTTCTCCACCTCCAGGTATAGTTCTTGCCGCTCTGCTTCCCGGGAGGGAGACCATCATGAGCCCCGTTCGCGGCATCCATCACGTCACCGCTATCTCCGGAAACGCCCAGGAGAACCTCGAGTTCTATACGGAGGTGTTCGGCCTCCGCCTGGTCAAGCGCTCCGTCAATCAGGACGTGCCCGACACGTACCACCTCTTCTACGCCGACGCCGAGGGGCACCCCGGCACGGACCTGACCTTCTTCCCGTGGCCGCAGATGCCCCCCGGGCGCAAGGGAGCGGGGCTGGCTGTCGAGGTCGGCTTCGCGGTCCCCGAGGGGAGCCTCGGCTTCTGGGCCGAGCGCCTGGAGGCGATGGGAGGCCCGCTGACGCCGGAGAGACGCTTCGGCGAGAACGTCCTGGAGCTCCGCGACGTGCACGGGCTCAGTCTCTCTCTGACGGAGGCTTCCGGGCCGCGGGAGTGGACGCCCTGGCAGGAGAGCCCCGTGCCGGAGCGCCACCAGATCCGCGGTTTCCATTCCGTGCGGCTCTGGGAGAGGAGCCTGGCCGCGAGCGAGCGCTTCCTGGAGGAGGCCCTGGGCTTCGAGCGCGCCGCCGAGGAGGCCGGATGGCACCGATTCGGCGTGGATGGAGGAGGCTCCGGCAAGTGGGTGGAGATCCGCGAGCTGCCGGGAGAGCGTCTGGGGTCGTGGGGGACCGGCGCCATCCACCACGTGGCCTTCCGGGTCTCCGGCGACGAGGAGCAGCTCGAGGTGCGGCGGCGGGTCCTGGCCGCGGGCTCCTCGCCCACCCCCGTAATCGACCGGTTCTGGTTCCACTCGGTCTACTTCAAGGAGCCTGGCGGGGTGCTCTTCGAGGTCGCCACCGACGAGCCGGGCTTCACGGTGGACGAGGACCTGGCCCACCTGGGCGAGCGCCTGATCCTCCCGCCCTGGCTGGAGCCGCACCGGCCGGAGATCGAGGCGGCCCTGCCTCCCCTGGAGACCGCGGTAAGGGACCGCTAGGGCACTGCCTCGTTGTCGCGGACCTCGGCCAGCTTGCGTGTCGTGCCCAGGTGGTTGTCGTCCAGATACGACGTCTTGACCAGGAACGGCACCTTGACGCCTCCGACATCCCGGTAGTCCTCGAAGTCCGTCTGCTCGGGATCAGGACCCAGCACGGTCGGACGGTTGAAGATCTGCCGGCGCAGGAGGCCGGTCGCCGTGTCGAAGTAGAAGGTCCGCGAGGTGCCGTCGTCGTCCCTCAGGCGGAGGACGACCGTCTCCCTGCCGTCGATCGGCTCCCGGCGGAGGACCCTCGCCTTGTCGGCCCGGTCCCGGAGCTTGAGCGGGTTGCGCAGGTCGGTCCTCTCGGCCATGAGGGCGGCCGCCTGAGGGCTCAGCGGGCGCTCGCCGCCGGGTCCCTTCACGGTTCCGGAGGCGCCGTCCAGGCGCTGGACCGTCTGCTCCGGGGGCGAGCCCACGGTCATCGTGGCCCGGTCCGGGGCCTGCTGGACGAGCTCGAACGGGTCCGCCTGGCCGCGGTTGACCGCCCAGGCCTTCGGCGTGCCCGAATCGACCACCTTCATGCGCAGCAGCGTTCCGCGGGAGACCCGGCTCTTGACGTTTTCGAGGGCGGCGCGTCCGCCGAGCGCCTGGATGTAGCGGTCGAGCACCTCGGCCGCCGACGGCAGCGCCGGCTGGGCTCCGTGGTGATCGCTGCCGTTCGTCGTGTCGTCGAACTGGGCCTGGCCGATCGCCGGCACATGGACCGGGTGCTCCTGCCCGCGGTGGCAGGTGTTGCAGGTGACCCTGGCCTGTCCCTTGAAGTTGTCCTTGTTGATGGCAAGGACCATGCGGATCATCTCGCGGGCCGTTTCCTTCTCCGGCTTGGTGTCGAGCTCGTACCGGTTCCCCTCGGCCACATGGCAGAAGTCGCACCGCGTGCCCAGCGATGCCCGCATGAGGTGCATGACGGGCATCAGTTGCGACGCCGGCATGTCCTTCAGGACCTTGATGTTCTTGTATGCCTGCCCCGCCGTCTGCTCCTGCGCGGACGCGGAGGCGAGACCCGCCACCAGGACCAGCATCGTGAGAGTCGGGCACGCCTTCATGTCGAGTCCTCCTCGGCCGTCTCAGTCGACCGCTTGCGCCAGCGCTGCCAGTGTTCGACCAGCGCCCAGGGTACCAGAACGCCGAAGGCGACCGCTATTTTGTTATAATTGTTCATAGCCTGAAGGAGGAGCCGATGCACGCTTTCGGCAAGGTTTTGCTGTTGGTCGCCTTCCTGATCTTTCCCGCGGTGGCCGGCGCGGAGGAGCCGGCCGGAGGGACCGCCGAGCTGGTGGAGCTTCCTCTTCCCAAGGATTCGATCTCCCCGGCACAGGTTGCGCGTATCGAGGCGGCCATCGCCGCCTATCAGAAGCGGAAACCGGCCTTGGCTCAGGCGGAAACAGACGATACTCCATACCTGTATCCGTTCTTCCCCCAGGCCGGCTTCCTTGGCAAGGATCTGTTCCTCACCAACTTCACCGACCAGGATTCGCGGCCAGGCCTGATCCGGGACTGGGACTGCTCCGATTACACCTACGACGGCCACCAGGGTCACGACTCCGTGATCCGGACCTTTCGCGAGCAGGCCATCGGCGTACCGGTCTTCGCCGTGCGCGACGGCGTGGTGGTGGACGCTCACGACGGCGAGCCGGACCTGAACACGGAGTGGCGCAACGTCGCGGCCAACTACGTGATCATCGATCATGGAGGCGGCTACATAGCCTGGTACTTCCACTTCAAGCGGGGCAGCGTGGCGGTGGCAACCGGGCAGCACGTGACCGCCGGGACCCAGCTCGGCCTAACCGGCAGCAGCGGCATCAGCAACTGGCCGCACCTCCATTTCGAGACGCGGAAGAACGGCGCCTGGTTCGAACCGTCCGCCGGACCGTGCCGCTCCGGGGACAGTCTCTGGGCGTCCCAGCCGCCGGTCGAGCGCGGCTTCTACGTAGCCGACTTTCTTCTGACGCCGGGCAGGCTTTCGATCCCGGACAGGGACACCTTTCTCTTCGACGAGGCGGCGCGCACGGGAACGTTCGCCAAGGGAATGCAGACGTTCAGCGTCCGCATGGACCTGCGCAATCTGCCCACGAGATCCACCTATCGCGTTTCGGTGTTGAACCCCCGCGGCAAGGTTGCCGCGGAGATCTCGGACGGGTTCGGAAACTCCGGTCCCTTCTTTCTCGCATACGGGTTGTTCGGGTTCGACGTCAATCTGGATACCCCGGGAAAATGGCGCGTTCGGGCCGAGATCAACGGCGGTGTCGCCGTCGACGCGCCGTTCACCGTGGTCAATACCGCCAGGCAGGTGAAGAACCGCCCGCCGAAGAAGGTCACCGCGCGGCTCTCGCCGAAAAGCCCGGTGGAGGGGCAGGTCATGGCCTGCGAGATCCAGACGTCGCTCATGTCAGAAGATCCGGACTACGACATCGTGAGCTACCGCTACGAATGGAAGGTCAACGGGCGGGTGGTGCGGTCGGTCACGAGCGCGGCTCTGATGGATCTCCTGCCCGCCGGCGTGGCGCGGGCAAAGGACAAGGTGAGCTGCAAGGTCGTCCCTTCGGACGGCAAGAGGAGCGGTCCCGCTTCCGTGGCGGGCCGCTCCGTCGAAGAGCCGTAGCTATTCTTCCTGCGGCTCCGGAGAGCCCCTCCGGCACACAGGCGACGGTGAGCCCGAGCCGCTCATAAACCGGTCCCATCCAGGCGGCGTCGCGGCGGGCCAGGCAATCGTTGTAGGTGAGGACGTGCACGCCCCGGCCGGTCAAGGAGTTGAACGCCACGGGAGCGACCGCCGCCAGGGTCTTGCCCTCGCCGGTCGCATCTCCACGAGCCTGCCCTGGTGCAGGGCGATACCCGCGAGCATCTGGACATCATAGGGCCGCTTGCCCAGGACCCGGCGCGCCGTCGAGAGCCCATCGCCGCAGGTCCGCCGCCCGATCGCTCAGCTCCCGCTCCGAAGCCCGGGCCAGCTCGGCCTCGCGGGCGTTGATGGCTTCCAGCTCCTGCACAGCTCTTTTACGTTCGGCAGCGGCCGGAGGTTCAAAGGTGCAGCTCAGACTGCGGCAGATGTGGCTCCGTGCTAGGATCGCCGCGAGCTTTTCCAGCCGACGTCCACTGCACTTTCGATGGCGATGCAATTCTCTGCCGGCCGGTGTCACTCATTCCGTGAGAGGGGGATCATCCCCCTGACGATCCGGAAGGAGGAGCACCAATGCTGGCCGACGCCGTACCCGTCCGACGCAGACGGGGTGTGGAATGGAGCGAGGAGACGTCACCCGAAGGGGCGACCGTGGTCCGGCTCCACTTCCCGCAGGCGGAGACCCCCATGAGCACCGACGAGCTCTCCCCCTCCGACCTCGTGCAGCGGATCCGCGGCGGCGATCCCCGAGCCGAGGAAGAGCTGATCGCCCGCTTCGGGGAGGGCCTCTCCTTCCTGCTGCGGCGCTGGACGCGCGGCCACAGCGACGCCGAGGACCTCTACCAGGAGACTTTCCGTCTGGCCCTGGAGAAGGTTCGCCGCGGCGAGGTCCGCGACCCGGAGCGGCTCGCCGGGTTCCTGCGCTCCCTGGCACGGAACCTCAGCATCGAGCACTACCGGAAGGCGGGTCGACGGGGGGCGAGGGAGGAGACTCTCGAGACCGCCGCCGAACTGACCAACTCCGACACCGGCCAGCTCGGTCAGCTCCTGCGCAAAGAGAAGGTGACCCTGGTCCGCCAGCTCCTGGAGGAGCTCGGCTCCGAGCGCGACCGCCAGGTCCTCTACCGCTTCTACATCGCGGAAGAGGACAAAGAGAGCATCCGCAACGACCTGGGCCTCACCGCCCCCGAGTTCAACCTGGTCCTGTTCCGGGCTCGTCGCCGCTACCGGGACCTGTACGAAAGGCACGCCCACCGGGGCGCGCCGCGGGAGTGAGCCATGGACCACCGGCTTATTGAAGACGAGAACATCGCCGAGCTGTACGTGACCGGCCGGCTGTCGCCCGAGGACGAAGAGGCCTTCGAGTCCCATCTCCTCGATTGCTCCGAGTGCCGCAGCGGGGTGGCCCTGGCGGACGACCTCCGCGGCTCGATCCGCACGATCGCGGCCGAGGATGCCGCTCGGACCGCCGCGCAGATGGGAGTTCTTGCCTGGCTCGCCCGGCGCACCCGTTCCTCCCGGGCTGGCCTGATGATGGCAGCCCTGCTCGTCGTGGCCGCCCTGCCCGTCTGGCTCCAGGCCGACCGCATGCGGCTGGCGCGCGAGCTGGACGAAGCCCGCACCTCGGCAGAGCGCCCGACAACTGCGTCGCCCCAGGCTCCCATCCCCGCAGCCCCTTCGCAGACAGGCAACGAGGAGATGGAGCGGCTGGCCCAGGAGCTGACCCAGGAAAAGACCCGGCTCGAAGAAGAGCTGCGTCAGGCGCGTACCAGCGAGACCAAGCTCAACGAGCAGCTCGCCCAGGTCACCGGGCCGCAGGTCAACACGCCCATCGTCTCCCTCGGCGTGGTCCGCGGGGAGTCCGACACCAACGATGTCGAGCTCGGGCCGTCCCCCGAGTGGATCGTCCTCTCCCTGGAGCTTTCCCAGGTCGAGCACGACACCTACCGGGCGACCCTGCTCGATTCCAAGGGCAGGACCGTCTGGCAGGGCCAGGGGCTCACGCCCACGGCGAGCGACACGCTCAACATCCTCCTCTACTCCGAGCGCCTCCAGCCCGGAGCCGCGTACCGCTTCCGCCTGGAAGGGATGGAGGCGGGAGGCCGCGCAGTCCCCGCGGGCGAGATCGGCTTCCGAGCGGTCAAGGGCTGATCCTGCTTCTCCTGCTGTAGCATTCCGGCCTCATGGCCCGTCCGGCGCGCAGGAAGCGCCGCGGCCCGCTCGCCGGGCTGCGGGTGATCGACGCCTCGCGCGTTCTGGCCGGTCCTTACCTGGCCATGCTCCTTGGGGACCTCGGGGCCGACGTGGTCAAGGTCGAGAAGCCCGACGGCGGGGACCAGACCCGAGGCTGGGGTCCGCCCTTCGTGGGTCCGCCCGGGGAGCAGGCCAGCGCCTACTTCGTCTCGGCCAACCGCAACAAGCGCTCGGTGGTGCTCGACCTCAAGAGTCCCGCCGGCCGGCGCGCCTTCCGCAAGCTGCTCGCCACCGCCGACGTCCTGGTCGAGAACTTCCTCCCCGGAGAGTGGAAGAAGCTCGGCTTCCGCAGCACCGATTTCCGCCGAAGCAACCCGCGTCTCGTCCATGCCTCGATCACCGGGTATGGAGAAGGGCCGGATGCCGACCGTCCCGCCTACGACGTGATCCTCCAGGCGGAGTCCGGGCTGATGTCGCTGACCGGGTACGGAGAGGGTGAGCCCGTGCGCGTCGGGGTGGCGGTAATCGACTTCCTCTCCGCGCTCTACGGCCTGTCGGGATTGCTCGCGGCGCTGGTGGAGCGGGGGGTTACCGGCCGGGGCAAACGGGTCGAGGTCTCGATGATCGACGCCGGCACGGCTTTCCTCTCCTACGCGGCGCAGTCCTGGCTCGCGGACGGGCGACAGCCACCTGCCCTGGGCTCGCGCCACCCGAACCTCGCTCCGTACCAGGCCTTCCCCACCCGGGACGGCTGGTTCCTGGTCGGCGTCGGCAGCCAGGACCAGTGGCGGCGCTTCTGCCAGGCGATCGGCCGGCCGGAGCTCGAGACCGACCTGCGCTTCGCCGCCAACGCCGACCGGGTCCGCAACCGGACGGAGCTCGACGAGCTCCTCGCCGGCATCTTCAAAGAGCGGCCCTCCGCGGACTGGGACTTGGCGATGAGAGCCCACCGCATCCCCGCCGCGGCGCCCGCCTCGGTCGGCGAATCGGTAGAACGGGCTCGGGCTCGGGGTCAGCTCATGCCACTCGGCGACCTCTTCACCCTGGCGGCCCCCTATCTCTTCGACGGGGAGCGCCCGCGGCCCTCCCTCCCGCCGCCCGCCCTCGGCGAGCACACGGAAGAGATCCTCAAAGAGCTGGAACCTTAGGCCCCCCTCCGCGTACTTCAAGAACATGAAGCTACGCTTCCCGGTCCTCGCCGCCCTCGTCTCCCTGATCGCCGCCACCTCCCAAGCCGCTGAGCTCGCGACCGAGCTGCCGCGGCTGATCAAGACAGTCGAGATCCCCGGAGCCTCCATGGTCGTGATCCGCGACGGCAAGGTCGATTGGGTGGGCGCAGCCGGCGTGATCGCGCCGGGAAGCACGGTCCCGGTGCGGACCGACACCGTCTTCCGGGCCTGCTCCCTCACCAAGCCGGTCTTCGCCTACATCGTCTTCAGGCTGGCCGACCGCGGGGTGATCGACCTCGACGCTCCGCTCGCCGGCTACATCCCCTATCCGCGGGTCGAGCACGACGAGCGCCACAAGAAGATCACGGCGCGCATGGTCCTCTCCCACACGACCGGCTTCCCCAACTGGGCCTGGGGACAGGACCACATCCCCTTTCAGTTCACGCCGGGCGAGGCCTGGGGCTACTCCGGCGAGGGCTTCGTCTACCTCCAGAAAGCCGTCGAGAAGCTCACGGGCATGAAACTCGAGGACCTCGCCCGCCGCGAAGTCCTCGATCCTCTCGGCATGAACCGGAGCCGTTTCGTCTGGGACCCTGCGCTTGAAGGCAATACCCCCACCGGCATCAACGCCCAGGGACGATCGGAGCCCTTGCCCAGGGAGAGCGAGGCGAACGCCGCCGGAAGCCTGGTCACCACGGCCGAGGACTATGGCAAATTCCTCGTCGCGCTCCTGGAAGGGCGCGGCCTCAAGCCGGAGAGCCGGGAAGCCATGTTCAAGCCCCAGATGCAGGTGCAATCCAAGTTTGGCGAACCGGAGTCGCCGAAGCAGCCCGGAGTCTTCTGGGGGCTGGGCTGGGGCCTCGAAGGCGAGGACACCTTCTGGCACTGGGGTCACGAAAACGCCTGGCGGGCCTTCACCGTCGTGCGCCGGGACGGCAAGGCCGGGTTCGTCTACTTCGCGAACAGCCACGAAGGCCTGTCCATCGCGAAGGACCTGTCTGCCCTCGTCGTCGAAGGTCCCCGGCCATCGCTCGCCTGGCTCACCGAATATGAGCAGCACGACGACCCGCGCCGGGTAACCCGCAAGGCCATCGACAGCGCCTTCCGCGAAGAGGGGATCGAGGCCGGAGTCCGCCGCTATCGAGAGCTGCGGCCGGGGCATGAGATGGCCGAAACTCTGGCCGAACAGATGGTGGGACAGAACCGGGAGCGGGAAGCCATCGCCCTCCTCCGCGCCGCTCTGGAGAGCGAACCCAAGGAAGCCGGTCTCCGCTTCCGGCTCAGTCGAGTCCTCATGGGGACCGGCGAGCTCCAAGCCGCCCTCTCCGAATTCGAGAGCGGGGTGAAGCTCGATCCGAAACACCAGTGGCCTGATATCAGGAAGTGGCTCCGCGAAGGGATCGACGCCAAGCCGGTGACTCTCCCCGAAGAGGCGCTACGGCGTCTTGCCGGGTCGTATGGCCCGCGCACCGTCACCTTGGAGGGCGGCAGCCTTCACTACCAGCGCGAGGGGAGGCCCAAGTACCGTTTGATCCCGATCGGCCCGACGCTTTTCGCCTTCGAGGGAAACGGCAGCGTCCGCGCCCGCTTCGCCGAGGACGGGAGCAAGCTGACGATCCTCCAGGACGACGGGGAGGAGACTGAATCGGCGCGGACGCCTGGTCCTCTGTCACGGCAGGATTGACAGGTTTCGGCGCCCCGGCTAAGGCGTGTCTGTCGCGACGAAAGACTTCTGCACCCTGCGCCGGACTCTCCCACAGCAGCCACCGGCTTCGCTGTCGTGACTCCGACTTTCTTGACGCGACTCAACGCTTCTCTGTCGTGACGCAAGGCATAGTCACGTCAAAAAAAGGATTCCTGTCGCGACGCAAGGCTTTTTGACGCGACGAAAGGTTGGGGCGCGTCAGCCAACTCTTTGCGTGTCGCGACCATAACCTTCCTGATGTGACCTGGGGATTTCCTGTCGCGACGCAAGACTTCTCTGACGCGAGGACAAGCTTCATCGCGTCAGAATTTCTTCTCACATCGCGACTCAGAGCTTTTCTGTCGTGACGAAGACTTTCGTCGCATCACCGAAAGGCTTTGCGGTCGTGACTTGAACCTGGTCGCGACGGCTTGAACCTTTTTGACGCGACGAAGACCGGAGTCGCGTCACGACGGGCTTTGCTGCCACGGCTATGCTCTGCGCCCTCGCGTCTCCAACCTCGGTCGCGACATCCGGCGGCTGGGGCTCGGGCCGAAATCTCGTGTCCGGAGCCTTATGATCTGGTCGCGACAGACAACTCCTGGCCGCCAAGCCTTGGAACAGGGATGACGCGAGTTGAGCGTTTTCCCGGATGGCTTGGTTCAGGCTGACGCGACGAAAGCACGACAGGTTGAGGCGAGGCGGCGAAGGCTTGCAGGGAGACGGCAACCACGAGTCTAGTGCCCCTCCCCCTCGACCGTGATCCAAGGGGCGAGGAAGAAGATCCCGGCCATGATGGCGTAGCCCGCGACCCAGGGCCAGGCGGGCGCGAGGGAGACCACGGTATCCGCCGGGGTCCAGACATAGGAGTGCATCAGGCCGACAGCGGAGAGTGCCGCCGCAGCCAGGCACCAGAGCGCCGCCACCCGGAAGCGGCGCTCCAGGATCCCCACCGTCGCGGCAGACAGGATCATGGCCGTGAAGATGAATCCCTGCTCCAGGGCGAAGATGCCGTGGATCCATGTATCCGAAGCAAGGAAGGCCTGGACTAACGATTCGGCGAATGGCGGTCCGCCGGGCGTCCCCACGCCGGCAGCGCGCAGGCTGTTCTTCGCGATCAGGGCGCCCCACGCGGCCACGCCGGGAAGCAGCCCCACGACCACGGCAGGAGCGTGCTCCCGCGGAGTGGCCTGGAACGCCTGCGCCGTGATGACCAATCCAATCCAGAGAACAATCGCCATCCCTGCGTCGATCGGAATGGCCCAAGCGATGTAGGCGAGGGTGCCGGTCAATCCGATCAGTGCGAAGAAGACCCCGTTCAGGACCGAGTAGCCGGCGCGCGCCCCCATGGCCTTCCATCCGGGATGACCGATGTAGATCGTCGTCGGGAAGCAGGAGCCGAAGAACGCGGCGACCAGGGTGCCGATCCCGTTGACCGCCAGCGAGGGCCGGGTCTCATAGGAATCCCCCGCGGCCTCCGCCGACTCGAGGTTCTGCAGCGATCCGACGACGTTGAACAGTCCCATGGGCAGGATGATCGAGAGGTACGCGACCATGTCGTGCCCGAGAGTGGCAATCAGGTCCCCCAGCACCGGGACCGGAGGATAGAACCCGGCGCCACCCTGCGGGAACTGCCCCACCGGAGCGATGCCGGTGATCCAGGCGATCGCCGTGCCCAGGGCGACCGCGACCAGCCCGCCCGGGAGCCCGCCCTTGAAGCGCACCCGTCCGAAGTAGGTCAGAAGGATGATGGCCAGCGTCGTGAGCCCGATCAGCGGCCGGGCGAAGGTCCGGAACAGGAACCCGATCGAGATGAACGTCAGAGCGATCCCGGCCAGCGTCGAGAGCAGCGCAGCCCGGGGAGTGGACCGCCGCACCCGCTCGGCCACGAACGCGCCGAAGAGCTCGATCAGCCCCGATCCCAGGCAGGCCACGAGCCCCGCCTGCCAGGCCGCCTGCACCGGGTCCGGATGCCCCGCCGCCTGCGCCGCCAGCTTGGCCGGCAGCATGACCAGGAACACATACGCGAACAGGGAGACCGTGTTGATCCCATAGGGGAGAGCGCAGACATCCGTCCGCCCCGTAGCCCGGGCCAGCCGCATGGCCTGCCACGAGTAATAGAGGTTCCCGACGACCAGGGACAGGGCCGCGGCAGGGAAGATCCGTCCGTAGATCAGCTCCGCCGGAAACCCGAGCACGCCCCGGCACAGGGCGTCGATCAGGAGGAACTGAACCAGGTTGTCGAGAGCGAGCCCGAAGAATCCGTCGACATCGCCGCGGACCATCCAGCGCATGGGGGTCTCCTCCGTCCGGTTGAAGGCGGAGGAAGGTTACCTGATGTCGGGTGGGAGAGGGGAGGGCTCCCTCCGTCCCATGTTATTCTGTCGTCCAGGAGGAGAACGGGGATGAGCCCGTCTCCCTTGCCAGGTGGCGCCGATGCATCATAGGATTCCCCAAAGCAACGATTCCGAGAGGAGCATGCCATGAGCCAGCCGGTCCGAGCGCTCGCGCCTCTGCCCTTCGAGCTCGTCTACGACGACGGGGAGCCTTTGGAAACGAACTGGCACGCTCAGCAGATCCCTCTCACCACCCACCTGATCCGCCGGGCCATGCTGGAGCAGGGACGAACCGACTTCTTCACCGGCGGCAACCTGTTCGTCTACTACTCCATCGAGCAGGCGCGGGAAGTGGCGCTGGAAGAGGAGAAAGGCCTGGAGAAGCGGGCCTTCCGCGGTCCGGACGTCTTCTGGGTGGGAGGCGTCGATCCCAACCCGGAGCGCGAGATCTGGATCGCCTGGGAGGAAGACGGGCGGCTGCCCGACATGATCCTCGAACTGCTCTCCCCCTCGACCGCCAAGAACGACCGCACGGTCAAGAAGGATCTCTACGCCCGTGTCTTCGGCACCTCGGAGTACTTCCTCTACGACCCGGACCGTCACAAGCTGGAGGGGTTCCGCCTGGCGGGGCCGGGGGTCTACCGACCGTTGATGCCCGATGCCCAGGGCCGTCTCCGGAGCGAGCAACTCGGCGTGCTGCTGGGGATCTGGCATGGACTCCACGAGGGGCGGGAGGCGGATTGGGTGCGACTGTTCCGCCCCGACGGCAGCTTGGTGCCGACAGAGGCCGAAGCCGAGCGGGAGGAGAAAGAGGCCGAGCGCCAGCGGGCCGATGCGGAGCATCGGCGGGCCGAAACGGCTGAAGCCGAGCTGGCTCGTTTGCGCGCCCTTCTCGGAGAGCGCGGCGCGGGCTGAGCGGCCCGGATAGTCAATCCGCCAGCCCTCCGCAGCGCTCACGCCTCCGGATCTCTCTCATTCTGCGTCTCTAAGCCTTCCCTGAGACTTTCCAAATCTTTCCCTCAGGACTCCCGGGCACCCCCGGGACGATGCTGGGAACAGATTTGGCCGCAGCACCCCAGCCGCGACCGGCTTGCCTGGAGGCGATGAAGATGGTCGTTGATTCCAAGGCCGCGATCCCGTTCCCCGGAAGCTCTAACCGCCGTGCCACCGGGTCAGCCCGGTCTGAGCCGCCCTCCCCCCCGGCCTCCGGGAGGGTTCTCCTCGAAACCCACTACGGGCTCATCCAGAAGAAGCTCCTCCATCTGAGCCGGCGGAGCGGGCTGCCCGAGTACGAAGCCGAGGAGCTTCGCTCGTGGGCATTGTTCAAGCTGATCGAGGACGACTCCCGCCTCCTCTCGAAATGGGAGGGGCGAAGCGCCTTCCCCACCTACCTGAACGTCGTGCTCATCAACCTCATGCGGGACTATCGCATCCAGGTCTGGGGAAAGTGGCGGCCTTCCGCGGCGGCCCGGCGGATGGGTCCCGACGCCATCCTCCTGGAGCGCCTTCATGTGCGGGACGGCCTTCCTCTGGATGAAACCATCCAGCGGATGTGGACCGAGCACGGGGTCTCCCTGTCCCTGCCGGAGCTCGAGCGCATGGCGGCCTCGCTTCCCCGGCGGATGGAACGGCGGCGGGTTGGCGAGGAGGAGCTGCTCCGCGTTGCGGTGGATGGGAAGGTCGAGAGCCGGATCGAAGGGCGCGAGCGCTCCCGGACGTCGGCACAGCTCCAGGAGCTGATGCTTCCCCTCCTGAAGGCGCTTCCGCCCGAGGACCGCCTGCTCCTCAAGCTGCATTACTGGGACGGCCTCAGCATGGCCGCGATCTCTCCCCTCCTCAACCGGCCCCAGCGGGAGCTGTACTCGGTGCGCGACCGGTGCCTGAAGAGGCTCCGGCGCAGCCTGGAGGAGGCCGGCATGAGCCCGGAGCAGGTGAGGGGGCTTTTCCTGCCGTGAGCCTCAGGCCGCCGGAGCCCGCCTCAGGGTACCCCCGAGGCTCGACTGCACGAGGACGCCCGCCGCGAAGAGGACGCCGAGCATCAGGGCGGTCTCGGGCAGGTTGAGGGCGTCGATCACCAGGACGGCGCCCAGGTAGGAGGAGAAGACGACCAGCGCGATCTCGAAGAGCCAGCCGGCGAGGATCGCTCCGAGGACTCCGGCGATCGCAAAGATCACCCAGGTCTCCGCGCCTCCCGTGGCCAGGTCGCGCTGGAGCAGGTCCATGGCCGCGAAGCCCGCCAGGAAGAAGCCGGCCATGCCGACCGCCACCTTCTGGAAGAGCTTCGCCAGGGCGAGCCCGATCAGGCCGGCAACGGCCGCGAACAGCCAGCGCATCCACTCCGGCTCCGGGCCGAGGATCTGAAGCCCGAGCCTCATCCCCAGCAGGAAACCGGCCGCGCCGACGAGCACCCAGAACAGCCGCCGGCCGGCGACCAGCAGGACGGCACCGAGGAGAAGCGCGAATGCAGGGGGAAGCAGGTGTTCCGTCGCCATACCTCAGGTACGCGGCGGAAGGGGCGAGTGTTGCGATGGGGGCCGGCGCGGGCTGTCCACCCGCGCCGGTGGAACACGCTCAGACCCTACCGGGTCTCCGCGAAGTACTCGTGGCTGTCGGCGTTGTTGATCGCCCGGCTCGGATTGGAGGTTGCCAGGCTCCGGCAGGCGCTCTGGCCGTAGGCATAGTCCGAGGTGCCCGCCACGACGTTGAAGTGGCTCATCTCGTGGACCAGCGTGCCGGCCTTGGAGTCGGTCCCCAGAGCCGGGGCGTTCCAGAAGGCATTGCAGAGATGGATCCTGTAGGGCTGATTCGAGTAGACATACGCATAGGCGCTGCTCGTGCAATCGCAGTAGAAGTCCACCCGCTTGGTGTTGAAGGCGCTGTAGATGGAGGTGAAGTGGCTCTGGACGGTGGAGTACCGCGACGTGGTGTAGGAACCGAACCAGGTCCGGTAGGCCGAATCGGTCGGCCGGGAAGCGACCGGCACGTTGTTGAGGTAGTTCCGCGAGGCGAGCGAGATGGACTCGGCGTTGCCGAGGGCGGTGCGCAGCGTGGTCTGGCGCGTGCTGGAGCAGCTCACGAAGCCGGGTGAAACGTACTCGCCCACGGCGACGTCGACATCTCCGCGATCCTGGGTCAGCTCCTGGACGAAGCGGCCCCGGCCGTCGCGCTCCACTGCGATGTAGAGGACATTCGACTCAACATCCCGCAGACCGAGGACGGCGGCAATCCTGGTGTCGACGCCGCGGAGGGCGTCCTGAACGGGCACCCGGTAGCGGATCGAGTGCTCTCCGGTCCGGGACATGTCGTAGTAGCGCGACAGGTCGACCTCGGCCGTCAGCTCGCGGCCAGCCGGGATGCGGACGTAGTCCTCGGCCTGCGGCGTCGCCCACTTGTACAGGCGTCCGACGTAGGCGACCGGCTTGCCGTTGACCCGGATGTCAAACAGGTTGGAGTGGACGCCTCGCAGCGCCGTCTGCCAGTACGGAACGTACAGGTCCTCCGCGGACTCGTTGCGCAGCGTGACGCGAACGGTCGCGGACTCCGCGCCGGACAAGAAGGCCTTGTCCGTGTCGATCGTGGCGGTCAGGCCGCGAACCCCCGCCGAAGCGGACGACACACCGCAGAGGATGGCCAGGACCACCAGCAACCACAACCTCATTCCCCTGACATGCAGCATGGAAATACCTCCGAGATCCTCTGTCACCGCACTCATTGCAGAGAAGGGTCTCTTCTTCTGAATGTGCGCGCCGGGCTCAAGACGTGACGGATCGGCGGAGAGGTACAATCGGTCCGTGAGCCATCTCGGCTGGAGGCACCTGACACGGTCGGACAAGGACGCGATCCTGCGCGGGATCGAAGACGGCGTCGCCCATGGGGGTCCGTACCATGTGGAGATCCATCCCGCGGACCGGTGCAACATCGACTGCTTCTTCTGCTCGACGGCGGCGCTCCGGGGCACGGACGAGGTGCCGATGACCCGTTTCGAGGAGCTGCTGGTCGAGCTGAAGGAGGCCGGCACGCGCTCGCTCCGGCTGTCGGGAGGCGGGGAGCCCCTCTTCCACCGCCGCATCCGGGACTTCCTGCAGGCGATCCGGTCTAGCGGCCTGCCCATCGAGAACGTAACCACGAACGCCGTCCTGCTCCTGCCCGACATGAGGGAGCTGCTCGCGGACACCTGCGACCAGGTCACGGTGAGCCTCAACACCGCGGACGAGACGACGTACGCCTCGATGATGAAAACGTCCCCCCGCAACTTCCAGCGGGTGGTGGACAACGTCCGGGAGCTGGTGAGCCTCCGGCGCAGCCGGGGCGCGAAGCGGCCGCTCGTGCAGCTCCAGTTCCTGATCTGGAAGGAGAACTACCGGACGATTCCGGCCATGTACCGTCTGGCCCGCGAGATCGGCGCGGACGACATCCTCTTCAACGGCCTTGCCTTCCTCTCTCCCGAGCAGCAGATGACGGCGGCCGAGACCGGCGAGATGATGGAGCTCTACGAGGATCTCGTGAGGAAGGACGAGTACGTGAGGATCGGCGGCATCAACAGCTTCGAGCAGGACCTATCCGGCCGCCTGGCGGAGATGAACCAGCGGTTGTCCGCCGGCCGCGGGGGCCTGATCGGGAAGGCCTCGCGCCTCCTGCTGCGGGACGATCTCACCTTTCCGGAGAAGGCCGACTCCCTCTGGGACGGGGTGCGGTCGAAGCTGGCCACCCGGGCGAGCCGCGGGCTGGAAAGCTCCTGCCTGATCGGCTGGCACTCCATGCTGATCCGCACCACGGGAACGGTGGCGCCCTGCTGCATCCTCCAGGGCAAGGAGCTGGGCAACGTCTACCGGCAGTCGGTCCAAGATGTCTGGCACGGCGAGGCCTACACCCGATTCCGCGCCGAGCTCACCCGCATCCTCCGCGAGGGCTCATCCTGGAAGCATGACGAGGCCGAGGACCAGACCGTCGACTCCCTCTGTGGCATGAAAGGCGGCTGCCCGGTCGGAACCTTCTATTACCAGCCGGATGTCCGATTCCTGCGCTCGTTCAATCGGCTGGTGGAGACTCAATGACCTATCCCAGGCGAGAAGATGTCGAGTCTATCGACGGCATCATCAAGGCGCTCTACGAGAGCATCTCCGGCCCGGCGGGACCGCGGGATTGGGAGCGCGAGCGCTCGCTCTTCGCGCCCGGCGCGCGGCTGCAGCCGACCCGCCTGAGCGAGGAGGGGGTTGGGATCATGGAGGTTGTTCGACCTCGAGGGGTACATCGCCTCCCGCAGCCCCTTCTTCGCCCAGAACGACTTCTACGAGGTCGAGATCTCCCGGCGTGTGGACCGCTTCGGCAACATCGCCCAGATATGGAGCGCATACCACGGCCGCCGCTCGCCGGAGGCGGAGCCCTTCCTGCGCGGGATCAACTCCATCCAGCTCTTCCACGACGGCGACCGCTGGTGGGTCGTGTCGGTCCTCTGGGACAATGAGCGGGCGGGCAATCCTCTGCCAGCGCCCCTGCCGGAATAGCGGCAGCGGGTGCAACTCCGCTCCCCCCGTCTCCAGATGATGCCGCCGGAGACCGGAAATGAGCCTCTCGCCCTCCGGGACTTGTCGCTTGCACTTGAGAACTTGTGACTCGCCCTCGGGGACTTGTGACTCGCCCTCGGGGACGATACACAAAACTTCGAGGGCGATATACAAGTCCTCGCGGGCGAGACGCTCCTCTTCGCGGGCGGGAAGCGCCGCGCGGCGACTTTGACAGAGCAGTGGCTGTTTCGGTCTCCGGGGTTCACCCGCCCCCTAAGTTGCGGTATCGTCAGGCGTTCCAATCCGGGAGTGGACCGACGCGCGGGAACACGCAACAGGAATCGACCCATGTTGGACCACGACGATCGCGAGACCCAGATGCATGAAGAGACCACAACCCTCGCCGGGGAAGAGACGGCCCCCGCCGAGGAGGCCACCTTTTCCGCCCCTACCGCCCCCGAACAGCCCGAGATCGCTGAGCAGACCGAGCCTTCGGAAGAACCGGAAGAGTCCGAAGAGGATACCGAGGCTCATGCTGCGGAGCCCAGCCCCCAAGCCGAGGAGCTCGCCCCCACCCCCGAGGAGGAGCAGGCCCGGATCGAGTCCGAAGCCCCCCTCACCGACGAGAACGTCGCTCACGTGGAGAGCCAGAGCGCCCACGACCGCGCCGAGCTTGCCGCCGAAGGCGCCCGCTGGGGCCACGTCGACGAGGAGGGCAACATCCGCCTCCATGGGAGCGGAGAAGAGGGGGCCGAGCCCGGGCGGATCATCGGCAAGATGAAGGGCAAGAGCCCCGAGGCCGCCCTCGCCTCGTTCGCCCTCAAGTTCCGCCAGATCACCCAGCGCGTCGAGGATCTGGAGCGCGAGATGGAGGCGCAGGAGGACAAGACCCGCTTCGTCGGCCGCGTCTGCACCCTTCTCGGCTGGATCCCCAAGGCCAACGCCCTGGGCGACTTCGACAGCCTCGTCGCCCGCCTTCAGGTTCTGGACGAGGCCTCCCGCGCCCAGATGGAGGAGAACCTCCGCCGCAAGGAGGAGGTCGTCCGCCGGATCGAGGAGCTGAGCGAGTCCAGCGAGTGGAAGCCGGCCGCGGAGGCGATCAAGGCCCTTCAGGCCGAGTGGAAGACCCTCGGACCCGTCCCCCGCGAGCGCAATGACGAGCTGTGGCAGCGCTTCCGCGGCGCGGGCAACCGCTTCTTCGAGCGGCGCAAGGAGCATTACGAGGCCCAGGAGCGGGAGCACAGAGAGAACCTCCTCCGCAAGGAAGAGCTCTGCGCCCGGGCCGAGGAGCACAGCGGCTCCACGGACTGGAAGAGCGCCGGCGCTGCCCTCAAGGCGCTTCAGGCCGAGTGGAAGACGGTCGGGCCCGTGCCCAAGGAGCAAAACGAGCCCGTCTGGGAGCGCTTCCGCAAGGCGAACGACGCTTTCTTCGAGCGCCGCCAGGCCCACTTCTCCCAGGCGGACACGGACCAGAACGAGAACCTCCGGCGCAAGGAGGAGCTGTGCGTCCGGGCCGAGGAGCTGAGCGGCTCGACCGACTGGCGCGTCACGGCCGATGCCTTCAAGGCCCTCCAGGAGGAGTGGAAGGCGATCGGGCCCGTGCCCAAGGAGCAGAACGAGGCGGTCTGGGAGCGCTTCCGCGGCGCCGCCGACCAGTTCTTCACCCGGCGCAAGACGCACTACGACCAGCTCGAGAAGGAGCAGAAGGAGAACCTGCGCCGCAAGGTCGCGCTCTGCGAGCAGGCCGAGAGTCTCAGCACGTCGGAGGAGTTCAAGGCCACGTCCGAGGCCCTGAAGGGGCTCCAGGCCGAGTGGAAGACGGTCGGCCCGGTGCCCCGCGCCAAGGCCGAGTCGCTCTGGGACCGCTTCCGCAAGGCCAACGATGCCTTCTTCGCGCGCCGTACCGCCTTCTTCGATCAGCGGGACCAGGACCGCTCCAGGAACAAGGAGGATTGGCAGGGCCGGTTGCGCGAGGCCCTCGACCGCAAGAAGGACCAGGCCGACCGGCTGCGGGAGTCGATCCGCTACGACGAGGACACGGCCGAGCGCTGGCGCACCCGCCTGACCGACATCCGTCCCGGGGCGCGGGAGCAGGAGATCCGGCAGGACATCGAAGGCCGCCTCGCCGACATGGAGACCAAGCTCGGCACCAAGCGCAGCCGCCTCCAGGAGATCGAAGAGGACATCCGGTCGATCGAAGCGAAGATGTAGTAGCCTCCCCCTACTTGACCGAGGGAGGGACGCATGTCGGAAGACGAAGTCTTCGTATTCATCGGCTGCATCATCGTCTCTCTGTTCACATGGCTGCCCTGGCTCTGGCACGGCTGCTTTACCGCCCGCCGGTGCTCCCGGTTCGGTGACCGCTGGGGGCTCTTCGTCTTCCCCCTGATCTGCGCCGCGGTGCTCGCCGCCGTCCTGCGCCTCTACTCGTCGGCGGACGTGCAGACCAACCCCGTCTACATCGGCTTCTATCTCCTCATGGGCGCGGCGTGGGTGGGGTTCGCCTCCCGGTTCCTCGGGTTCTTCGGCCTGAGCGCCCGGGACGACGTGATCGAGCGCGGCAATCCCGCGGCGGCGTTCGCCATCGGCGGCGCGCTGCTCGGGATCACCCTCTGCTTCGCGGGCGGCAACATCGGCAACGGCCCGGGATGGTGGGTGGTGGTCTTCTCCGCCGCGCTCTCGACCCTGGTCTTCTTCATCCTCTGGGCGCTTCTCCACCGCTTCACCGGGCTCGCCGACACGGTGACCATCGACCGCGATCCGGCATCGGGGCTCCGCCTGGCGGGCTACTTCATCGGCTCGGGGCTGATCCTCGGGCGCGCGGTGGCCGGCGACTGGGTGTCGATGGAGGCCACGGTCCTCGACTTCGTGAAGACCGCGTGGCCGGTGCTCCTCCTCTGGGCCGCGGCGGTCCTGATGGAGCGGACGTTCCGGCCGACCCAGGAGCGCCCGCTCCCCTCCCCGGTCACGTACGGTCTGGCTCCCCTTGCCGCCTACGTGGCGCTGGCAGCGTTCTTCGTATCGCAGGCAGGATCGTGGAGCTGAAACTCCCCTGGGTCGGGGCTGATCCCATCGGCCCGGCCGAGCATGCGCGCCTTCGCCGGCGGGCCATCTTCGAGTGCTGCAAGTGGGACCCGCAGGTCGAGGACGTCTCGACCGTGGCCCCCTTCCCTCTGATGCTGAGGCGTGAAGCCTGGGACGAGATCGCCCGGATCTCGGAAGTCCTGGCGGCCGAGGCCATCGCGGCGGAAGACGAGCTGGCCCGCCGGCCGGATCTCCACCGGGATCTCGGGCTGCCCTTCTCCGTCCGCCGCGCACTGCGGGGAGGAGATGCCCCTCCAGGCATCGCCCGGGTGTTGCGCTTCGACTTCCACTGGACTACGGAGGGGTGGAAGATCTCGGAGGCAAACACGGACGTGCCCGGCGGCTTCAACGAGGGCTCGGGCTTCGCGCGGCTGGTCGCGCCGAGCTTCCCCGGATCGGAGCCGGCAGGCGATCCCGCGGGAAGCCTGGCCGAGGCCGTGGCCTCTGCCACTCCGCCGGGCGGGGCCGTGGCATTGGTCCATGCCACGGCATACACAGACGACCGCCAGGTCATGGTCTTCCTGGCCCGGGAGTTGGAGGCGCGCGGTCGCCGGGCGCTGCTCGCCGCGCCCGATCACCTGCGCTGGCGGGACGGCCGGGCTCGAATCGAGAGCGAGTGGTTCCATGGCGAGCTCGCCGCCGTCGTCCGCTTCTTCCCGGCTGAATGGCTGCCGAACCTCCCGCGCTCCAGCGGTTGGAAGCATTTCTTCCGCGGGGGGAGGACGCCGGTGAGCAACCCGGCCACGGCGCTGCTCACCCAGAGCAAGCGCTTCCCGCTCGTCTGGGACCGGCTGGAGACGCCCCTCCCCGAGTGGCGGCGCCTTCTCCCCGAGACCCGCGACCCGCGGGACACGGACTGGAAGCGGGACGGCGCCTGGGTGCTCAAGCCTTCGCTTGGCCGGGTCGGGGATGGCATCGGGATGGCCGGGGTGACGCCGGAGAAGGAGTGGAAGCTCATCCGCCGGGACATCCGCTTCGGTCCGCGGTGGTGGGCGGCGCAACGGAAGTTCACGGCGGTGCCCATGAAGGTGGGAGGGGAGGCGTTCTACCCCTGCGTGGGGGTGTACACGATCGATGGCCGCGCGGCCGGGGCTTATGGCAGGGTGGCGCGGCAGCCGATCATCAATCATCTGGCCCAGGATGTCGCGGTGCTGGTCGAGCCGCGGCAGGAGGTTCTGTATGGACGGCTCGCAGCTCTTTGAGGTCTGGGCTCCGCAGGGGTCGGTCTGGTCCCGCTGGGCCAAGCCGGCGCTCTTTACGGCGATGCCCCCGGATCTCCCTGGAACCGGTCCTGCCATGCCGGTCCATTCAGTCCCTTCAGACAGTCCGGACATCCCTCCGGAGGCTCGGCCGTTCGACGCGGGCCCGGTGGACACCTGGACGGCCTTCGTCCTCGATCTGCCCGGGGCGAGATCGGTGGAGATCGGGCTTGCGCTGGCGCGGGCGGGCTGGCGCCCCGTGCCGATGTTCAATACGGCCTACCATGCCGCCGCGATCGTGCCGGTGTCGGAGATCCTGCGGAAGCTCCACCAGGCGGAGCCCGAGATGCGCAACCTCGTCATGCTGGCCGAAGCGCCTCCAGCCTTTCTCCTCGACGCCAAGCGCCTGGACCCCAGCACCACGGCGGCGCCGGGCAAGTTCGACAACCGCTGGGTGGTCTTCCCCCAGGACTTCCCGTCGGCCAGCTTCCTGCTCTCTCAAGGCATCCGGCGGGTCGTGGTCCTGCAGGCCGACGCGCTTCAAGGGAAGCCGCGGCTCGATCTCGCCCACGTCCTGCTGCGCTGGCGCGAGGCGGGAATCGAGCTCTACGCGCAGGACCCCGACGGAAGCTTCGGTCCCCAGCCGATGCAGATCGACCGCCCGTCCTCCTTCCGCAGCCTGTTCTACCGCGCCCTGACGCTGGTCGGCTTGCGGCGCAACAGCGCGGGAGGATTCGGATCGGTCATCCCGCAGCCCTCGTCCTCCTCGGGAAGAAGCGGGTTCGGCTAGCGCTTATACTGGGCAGAGGAGAATTGCCATGCCCCGGAACTTTGCCCGCCTCCTGACCGCGCTTCTCTGCGCTCTACTCCTGTCACCCCTGGCTGCCGACGCCCAGAAGAAGGGCGGCGGCAAGAAGGGCAAGGGAAAGGGCAAACAGGAGCAGCCTCAGCCCCAGCCGGAACAGCAACAGCCGCCACCGCCCCAGGCGCCGGCTCCCCCGCCGCCCCAGGTCGGGACCGTGGACCGCAGGCTCTGGGAGTACAAGACCTCGGACGCCCGCTCCGCGGTCGAGCCGGTTGCCGGTCAGGCGGACAGCAACGCGGCCGTGGCGGTCGCCGTCGGGCGGGTCCTTGAGCAGGAGAAGAAGTACGGCGAGTCTGAAGCCAAGCTCCGGAAAGCCACGGAGCTGGCGCCCTCCGATCCCGCGGCCTGGGTCTGGCTCGGGGAGACCTACCTGCGCCAGCGCAACTCGGGCGCGGCGGACGGCGCCTTCCGCAAGGCCGCGGAGGTGGCCGGGGGGAATGACTACTATCTCGGGGTGGCTCGCCTGCGCCTGCGCCAGTACGACGAGGCGGTCGCGGCGCTGGAGCGGGCACGCGGCTCCAGCTTTGGAGCCCTGGTGCCTTACCAGATCGGAGTCGCCCGCTTCTCCCAGCAGCAGTGGCAGCCGGCCATGGACCAGCTCAACCAGGCGATCCAGATGGATTCCAACCTGGCCTTCGCCTACTTCTACCGCGGCCTGACCGCCGACAAGATGAAGCGCACCGACATCCTGGTGAACGACATGGAGCAGTTCCTGAAGCTGGCCCCGAACGCCCCGGAGGCCGAGGCGGCCAAGGCGGTCCTGCGGGCGGTCAAGAAGTAGCGGCTCAGAACGCGTTCCCGAACCCGAAGTAGAGCTTGTATGCCTCATCCTCCGGGCGGCGGTCCAGGGGGAAGGCGAGGTCGAGGCGGAGGAGACCGACGGGTGTGCTGGCGCGGAGTCCGAGGCCCAGGGACTTCGCGAGGTCGGTCTCGAAGCTGCCAAGTCCCTCCCAGACCTGGCCGGCGTCGAAGAAGAGGAGGCCCGTCAGGCCTTCGAAGGGAAGCGGGAAGCGCAGCTCCTCGTTGAGGACCAGCACGGTCTCCTCGCTGGGCCTGCCCGTCAGGCCCAGGCTCTCCGTCTCGTAGCCGCGCACCGAGAACTCGCCGCCCACGAAGAAGCGATCCTCGCTGATCAGACTCTGGTCTTTGAAGGCGCGCGCCGCGCCTGACCGCAGCGCCTGTCCCCAGACGAGCGGCCGCCCTGCGATCCGGAAGGTCCGGTAGAGATGGACCTGTCCGAACAGGCGCGCGTAGTTGACCTCGCCCCCCAGGAAGGGACCGCTCCCCGACAGGTCCAGGCTTCGGAAGGTGCCGGCCGTGGGGTCGACCTTGTCGTTCCGGCTGTCGTACAGCACCTGGGTCCCCATGTAAGGACTCCGGATCTCCAGGTCGATGAAGGGTTCCTGGAGGACGTGGGTCGTCCGGTGGCGGAAGTAGAGACGCCCGGTCGTCCGGCGGCCCAGGGGCCGGGCGAACTGGAGCGCGCTCTCCTGAAGGTCCTCCTGGAGCGGTTCCAGCTCCTCCGCCTCCCTGTTGATCGAGCGCCTCACGAAGGCAAAGGTCTCGATGGAGATCCCCGTGCCGAAGAGGCCGCCCGTCCGCAGGAAGAGACGGCCGCTGCGGTCGTCCGGCTCGTAGAGGGCTCGCAGGCCGAGAGTGAGCCCGCGGCGGAGGAAGTTCGTGTCGAGGGCGTCAACCACCGCGGCGGTACCGGCATCGCTCTCCCAGCGGACTCCGTAGCCGAGGTGGAACCGGGGGCTCTCCGCGAGGGAGAAGGTCACGCGAGCCTGTCCCTCTTCCGGGCGGTCCACGTCCGCGGTGACCCGGGAGAAGACGCCGGTGCGGTAGAGGCGGGCCTGCGCCTCGGTGACCGCGTCGCGGTCCAGCGGCTGGCCGAGCTCGAGGCCGGCCACTCGGGCGAGCTGGGCCGGACGGGTCCAGCGCCCGCCCTCGAAGTCCACCTCGGCGAGGCGCACCTGCGGCCCGGGGTCGATCTCGTATCGGATGTCGACCACTAGGGGATCCTGCACCGGTCGAGTGACGGCGCGGACGGTGGCTTCGGAGTAGCCCCGGGTCCTGAGCGAGCTCTCCAGGAGGAGCACTCCGCCCGAGACGCGGTTCGCGTTGAACCCCTCGCCGGGCTGGACCGGGAGAAGCGCCGCGAGCCGCTGCCTCTCTTCTTCGTCGACTCCGGCGATCTCCACCTGCCCGAGCACCTGCCGGGGGCCGGGCTCGATACGGACGACCAGACGCGGGTCGTTCACCTCGCGGCCGGCGATCCGCGCCTCGGGATAGCCCAGGTTTCGGAGCGCGTCCAGGAGGCGGCGGTCCGCCGCCGGGACCGCGGCGGCCAGCTCGGCCCGGGAGAGCCTGCCGGGGAAGCTGGCGGCAGCCTGGCGGGCCAGGTTCGTATCGCCGGGACTGAGCCCGGCGATCTCCAGCTCCTCCAGTTCGAACCGGGGGCCCGCTTCGGTGCGGACGACGACGATGCGCGGTCCCTTGGGATCGTCCGGCCGCTCGCGCCGCACCTCGATCTCCACCCGCGGGTCGAGGTGGCCGGCGCTGCGGAAGGCGCGAACGGCGGTCTCCTTCATCTCCTCCAGCGAGCGCTCCTCGTAGAAGTCGGCCCGGTAGGAGAGGAGGATCTCGGGCCGGAGCGAGCGCGGCGGGCGGTCCCCTTCGAAGACGAACTCGACGCGAGGTCCGAGCTCGACGACCTCCACGTTGAGGTCCACCCAGCCGGGCCGGTCCTCCACCGGCACCGCTTCGGCCTTGACCAGGGCGCCGGGGTAGCCGCGCCGGCGCAGCATCTCGGCCAGGTCCACCTCGATCTCGAAGGGGGCTTCCTGGGGGACCGGCTCCTTCCTCCGCAGGCCGATGGCGCGCCGCAAGCTCCTCCTGGAGACCCCGGACGGAGCCTGGAGACGGAGCCGGCGGAGGCGGCTCTCCTTCTCCCGGATCTCCCGGCTGCCGCCGAAGTCCATGGTCTGCTGGAGGCTCGCCCCCTCGCCACCGAAGTCGGTGGTGAAGGCTTCGAGGGTCATCCCGGGCAGGCCGCGGAAGCCGTGGAGGTCGAGGAGCCAGGTCCGGCGCTCGGCGTTGCGCAGGTCTACGGAGAAGGCGAACGAGGCGTTCAGGGAGAGGTCGCCCCCGATGGTGAGCCGGGCGGTCGGATCGGTCTCGCCGAACACCAGCACCGGACGCACCGAGAGCCGGGAGAGGCCGATCGACTCGCCGAGCCGCGACACCACGCGGGCGCCGTAGTAGCCGGCGAGCCCGGAGGTCAGGATGTCGCTGGCCTGCGGACCCTCCGCCAGCGAATCCTGCTCCGGCTGGTCGAAAACGTCCAGCGGGCCTCCCCGCAGGCGGACGATGGTCGGATCCTCCAGCGAGCTGGTGGTGGCCAGGTCGACGAGCGGGTCCTGGGCCGGGTTGCCGGTGAAGATCAGGGAGCCGCGGTCGATCCGCGCGGTCTGCCCGTAGATGTAGGCGAGCCCGCCGGGATCGATCTCGACCCGGCCGCGGATCACCGGGCTCTCGGCCGTGCCAGTGACCTGAAGGCTGGCCCAGTGCGCCCGCAGATCGGCCACGTTGTTGCGGACGCGGATGCCGTCCTCGGTAGTCACGCTCAGGTCGAGGTCGATGCGGTCGGCCAGGGTCTCTCCGGTGCCGGGCGTGTCCTCGGGAGCCAGGAGGAGCGTGAGCACCTCGCGGTCCAGGTTGATGTCCCGGATGAGCACCCCGCGCTCGACGTCGACCGTGCCGTCCAGCCGCATCCTCCCCTCCTCGGTCAGGGGGAGGGGAACGTGGAGCGAGAGCACGCCTCCGATCCGGGTCGTCAGACCGTAATCGAGCCGGTAGGGGACGTCCTCCAGATTGAGACCGACCAGCGCTCCCCCCTCCACCGGACGCGCATTGAACGCCAGGGTGCCCCCGTTCAGGTCGGCATTGCCGCTCGCCCTCCAGGTCTCACCGGACCAGGAGCCGGTCACGGCCGGCTTCTCGATCTGGACCGACTGGGCAGGCCAGACAAAGGAGGCCTCGGGGCCGCTCAGGCTCAAGTCGGCCGCGAGGCGGTCGGTCGTGCCGCTCGCCGAGGCCTGGAAGGCCAGCGCGCCCGATCCGATCCCCCCTTCCAGGAAGGGGTTGAGGAGCGCGGCGTCGAGGGTGCCCCCGGCGTCGGCGGAAAGGCTCCGGATGGCCCGGAGCGGATCTTCGGAAGGTTTCCAGGAAGGATCGAGGTCCGCCGCGCCCTTCACGTCGATCGCAGTGGTTCCGATCTCCGCGCTCTCGACCCTCAGGCGGACGGGTTGCAGCTCCAACCGTCCCCGCTCCAACCGGGCCACGACGGGAGCTTCCGCGATGACGCGGCCGTCCTTGGTTTCCAGGGTGAGGCCCTCGACGCGGACCTCCCCCTGGCCCGCGGCCGGGGCCGCGGGATCGAAGGTCAAGTCGGCCGAAACCCCGCCCCGCACCCGCTCGGTCCGTGCCTCCATGCCCAGGGCCGCGAACAGGGATTCGGAGTCCACGGCCGGGGCCTGCGCCTGGATGGAGACCTGTCCGGGAGCGGGCTTGATGGGGAGCACAGCCAGGGCCTCGGCCAGCTCCGGGATCTGCGCCAGGGCTCCGAGCGGGACCGTGGCCCGCAGGCTCGCCGCACCGGCGTCGGTGTCGATCCGGGGGGCGTTCAGCTCGACGACACCGTTGCGCAGGGTGGCGGTCAGCTCGGCTTCGCGGATTGGATCGACCGGACGGACCACCCGAAGGTCGAGGTCGGCCGATTCGAGGAGGGGATCGACCGTGAACCCTCCCGAAGCCGAGAACGTCCGCCCCTCTGGCAGCGAGCCGGAGAGGGACGCGATCCGTACCTCCCTGCCATCCCCGCTCGCCTCGGCATGGAGGTCGACGAGCGTCGCCCCGGCTGCCGGGATCTCCACTGCGGAGGCATCCAGCCGGATGTCACCCGCAAGCGTCGGCGCGAAGGTCCCGTCCGCATTCAAGGTGAACTGCTCGGCGCGGACCGTCTCCGGGACATCGAGACCGGTGCCACTCAGGGAGACCTTTCCCGTATAGGAGAGCGGCTCGAAGCGGAAGGTGCCGTCCGACTCGAGGCTCAGCTGCTCGGCCAGGGCCATGCCATCGAGACCGGCCCCCGAAAAAGAGACTCGGCCGGCATAGGACATCCGCTCCAGCTTGAAGGTGCCGTCCGACTCGACCTGGAAGCTCGCGAGTTGGGCGGTCGAGGAGGCGTTCGGCCGGGTGAAGAGGCCGGAGCCGTCGAGATTCAGCGTACCGGTATAGGCAAGGGGCTGCAGCGCGAGGGAGCCTTCCCCAGTAATCCGGGATCGCTCCAGCCTCTCCAGGTAGGGAGGATAGGAAGCCTGGATGACCTCGGCGTCGACGGTTGTGCGGTAGGAGTGAGGAGAGCCGGAGAGCTTGACGGTTCCCGAGACAACGCCCGCCTGCTCCACCAGGGCCAGAGGCAGGTTCTCCATCTCGACCTGCGCCGACCCCGCCCACGTCGCCGGCCTTCCCTCCGCCTGAAGCTTCACCCGCGCCCCCGGCTCCGGCACCCACCGGGCGTCCACCCCGGCCAGCAGAGACAACAGCTCCCCCGAAGCCCAGGCGTGTGCCTCCAGCGATCCCTGGACCGGAATCCCCTCGGGCAGCGCCGGGACCAGCCGGGGCCAGAGCGCCCGGATCTCTGCAAGGGCGAGCCGCACATCCGGGAGCCGCAGCTCCGCCTCGATCCTCTCGGCCGTGGCGCTGGCCAGATCCGGCCATCCCGAGGCAACGAGATAGCCGCGGACGTGCCGGCGCCCGGGCGAACCGGGGAGGAGGTCCCCCTCGGCGGTCAACCGGATCGTCTCTTTCCTGCCGGGCTTCACCTCCAGATCCATCCGGACGAGCTGGCGGTCTCCCCGTTTCCAGGAGACCTTTCCGTCCCCCTCCACTTCCGGGCTCAGCTCCAGATCCGCTTCGGCGTCGGCCACCGTGCCCGCCAGGGAGAGATCCTCGAAGAGCGCGGTATCCACATAGGGCCGCAGCACCTCCGCAGGGACGTTCCTGGCCGTGACCTCCACCTTGCCCATCGCGGGGTCGGGCAGCCAGAGCTCCCCCTTGGCGCGGACGCTCCCTCCCGGCGGAGCTCCCGCAGCCAGAAGGCGGGGCTCGACCTGGACATCGAACGCTGCGTAGCTCGACGCCTCCTCCTCCAACGAGACCGATGCGGAGCCGGCCAGCCGGAGACCGTCGCCGGTCGCCCGCACCCAGGCGATCCAGAGAGGCTCGCCGTCCTTGTACTCGGCCTGGGTGCCCACCTGCAGCTCCAGGGGTGGAAAGCCGGGGCGCTCGACATGGGCCCGGGAGCTCTCGATGCTCACCTCCCACGTCCCATCCACGAAGGAGCCGCCGCCCTCGATCCGGTCGATCCGCCAGCTCCGGACATGGTCCGAAAGAGGGGGCTCGGGAGGAGGTCCGACAACCGAGCCGCGGCGGAGGACCAGCCGATCGATCCGGAAGCCGGGCGGCTCCTCGGGGTCCGACTCAGGGAGCTTCGGGATCGGTGCCGAAAGGTCCAGCACGGGATCGTCGATCTCCAGCTTCCGGATCACCCGCACGGGGCCGCGCAGGGTCCGCATGTTCATGGAAACGTCCACGCGCTCGGCCGTGAAGACCGGCTTCGCATCCAGAGCGCCGATCGTGACGCCGTCGAGAGCAAACCCATCCCAGCGGAGATCGAAGTCCTCCGCTTGGAGGACGAGCCCGTACTCCGTCCGAAGCCAGGAGGCGATCCGATCGAGGACCGCGTGCCGGATGCCGGCCGAGCGCAACGCCAGAAACGCGAGGAGGGGGATCAACGCCAGCACCACCGCGAGGATCAGCAAGATCCGGCGGAGACGCTTTCGGCGGACGGGCGGAGGCGATTCGGCCATGGCGGACTCCGCCATGTTACCCCGTCGCACGCTCTCGCCTCGGATCGGCCTGGATCGGAGACCGCCCGTCCTTAGAAGGGGACGGCACGGCGAGCCGCAGAATCTCCGATCTTTCGTCCAAGCCTCTGTACAGCAGGGACTTACCGCAAAGTACCTGCCCTGGCATAGCTCTTGATCTATCTGGTATGTGGCCGCCCCGGAGAAGGCCTCCAGGGCACCGCGAAGAACAAAGGAAAGTCGTCGGGGACGACTTCAAAGAGGTAAGGAGACAGAGATGCTCAGCATAGCGAAACAGCGAGTCTTCATCGCAATGTTCCTGATGGTGGCCCTGTTCCTCGGCGGCGCCATGGCGGCCGAGGCCGGGGACCGCGACACCAACGGCTCGGACCGCATGATCAAGGGCGCCGCCGCCGGTGCCGCCGTCGGCGCCGTCACCCAGGTGGTCCGCGGCCGGACCCGGGGTGTCGAGCTCCTGAAGGGTGCTGCGGTCGGCGCTTCGGTCGGCGCGGCTGCCGGTGCCTACAGCGACTACAAGCAGGAGAAGGACGCCCGCCGCGACGCGGAGCGCGACGCCGACTACTACGCGTCCCAGTCCTACCGGAACAACCGCGGCAGAGCGTACCGGCAGGGGGACAACTACAACAACTACAACCGCAGGGCGCGCGCCAACCGGGGCCACCGCCACAACGGCCGGTGCCGCCACTAAGCCAGCCAGGATCTTCAGAGTAGGCCCGCCGGAGGTCTCCCTCCGGCGGGCTTTTCTCTTTGCAACGCCGCGCCTCCTGTCTGCCATACTCCGCTCCTCATGCCATCCCGACAGCGCTTCCGGCGCTTCCGTCCCGTCCTTCGTCCCTTTGCCGGCCGGCAGCTCCCCCGGGAGCTGCGGGTGCGCCAGGTCGGCCAGCTCGCGCGCGCTTTTCCAGACGGGGTGCGCGACCCGGGGTTCGAGGTCCTGATGCGGCGGATCGACGGCGCTCCGATCCTGGGCGGCAACGAGGTGCAGGTCTACGTGCGGGGGGAGGACGCCTTCGCCTCCATGCGGGAAGCCGTAGCCGGTGCCCGGCGGGAGATCCTCCTGGAGTCCTACATCTACAAGGACGACGCCACCGGCCGCGAGTTCCTGGAGGAGCTCTCCCTCGCAGCCCGCCGCGGGGTCGAGGTGCGGGTGCTCGCCGACGCCCTGGGCTCCTTCTCCACCCGCTCCGCCTTCTGGCAGGAGATGAAGCGCCGCGGCATCCAGGTCCGCCTGTTCCACCCCCTCTTCAGCCATCTCTGGTACCAGCCGTTCCGCGATCACCGCAAGATCCTGGTGGTCGACCGGCGCGTCGCCTTCACCGGCGGGATGAACATCGGCGAGGAGTACGGCTCGACCTCCCCCAACCGCGGGGAGACTTGGCGGGACACCCACGTGCGGGTCACCGGCCCGGCGGCGTGGGAGATGGCCGTGGTCTTCTCCGAGGGTTGGGTGCACGCCGGCGGCGAGCCTCTCGAGATCCCGCCCCTGCCGGCCGAGCAGGCGGAGGGACCAGGGGCGCGCATCCTCGTCCTGGACTCCCGCCCCAAGCGCGGGCAGGCCGAGTCGGCCTCGGCCCTGGCCGCGATCGTGGGCGCGGCGAGGCGCTGCGTCTGGATCACCAACGCCTACTTCGCGCCGGGCTGGTCCGCGGTCCGCGTCCTCGGGCAGGCCGCGCAGCGCGGCGTCGACGTCCGGCTCCTCCTGCCGGGCCGCACGGACGTGCCCATCGTGCGCCGGGCGGCTCACGGCTACTACGAGCGGCTGCTGGCCAAGGGAGTGCGGATCTTCGAGTACCAGACCTCGATCCTGCACGCCAAGAGCTTGGTGGCCGACAGCTACGTCTCGGTCGTGGGCTCGACCAACCTCGACTTCCGCTCCTTCCTCTTCAACGCCGAGTGCGACCTGGCCATCCTGGACGAAGGCGTGGCCCTGCGGATGGAAGAGACCTTCCAGGAGGACCTGCGCAGCGCCGTCGAGGTCCACCGCATGCTCTGGCGCCGCCGTCCCCCGTTCAAGAAGCTCGGCGACCGGCTGGCCTGCATGCTGGCACCGGCGTTGTAGGCCGCGACCCGCAAAACCTGTCCCGCGACGCGCTCGACTTCCGCCGCGACGCGCCTGACCTCTCTCACGACGCGCAAAACCTCTCTCACGTCGCACAAAACCTTTCCCGCGACGCGCCTGTCCTGTCTTGCGACGCACGTCGCCGGGCTCGCGACGCGCGTAACCTGTGCTGCGACGCGCCCGACCTCTCTTGCGTCGTGCGTCGCGGCAGGAAAATGGTACGTCGCAGCCGGATTACTTCGTCGCCGAGATCGTAAACATCCACCCGTTCGCCCGGTAGTTCCCGTTCAGGTCCTGGAGGCTGGTGAACACGATCCTCTGGTCGTAGGTGACCCAGGAGAAGGCCACGTCGAGCCAGTCGAGGCCGAAGCCCACGGAGACGGTGCTGCGGTCCGAGTCCGGGAGGAAGGCGCCGACCGAGGTGTCGGGCTGCGGGGTCTCGTCAAAAGCGTAGCCGACGCGGAGCTGCGGGCCGGTGGGGAGACGGTAGCGCGCTCCCAGGCGGTAGCTCATGGCATCCTCGAAGTCCAGGCGGTAGGACGTGTCGAGGGTGGAGGCCGAGGAAAAGCGCAGCGCCAGATCCTGCACGCTGCCCCAGCCCGTGCGGTTCACGTCCACTTCCAGGAGGATCGCCTTGCTCAGGCTCCAGGCCACTCCGAAGCTCGCCTGGTCCGGATACTCCAGGGAGGAGGTGAGGAGGAGGTCCTGGTCGAAGGGCAACGAAGCCCGGATGAGCTGGTCGTATTGGGCATCGCCCGTCTCGATCTGCGTGAGGCGCCCCACTCCCACGTAGTCGGTCTCGATCGCGCTGCGGTAGGAGGCCCCGATCGAGAGCCGCTTGCCCTTGTAGAGCAGGCCGGCGGTGAAACCGTAACCGGGCTCCATGTCCGTCTTCATGTCGAGGCTCGCGATGTCCACGATGCCCTCTCCGGAGGGGGCTTGACCCGGGAGCCGGCGGGCAACCGAGACTTCGGACGAGCGGTAGACCGCGCCGATCCCCAGCCCGAGCGAAGGGCTCAACTGGATGCCCAGGGTCGGGGCGAGGTCGTAGGCCTCGATCGACGACTTCGTCGCGAGATAGCGGCCCGCGAAGCTGCCCGCGTCGGCCCACTCGGTGTTCATGCGGAACGGAGAGTAGACACCCATGCCGGCCACCATCCGCGCTCCCACGGGGAGGGTGATGTAGGCGTGCGGCGGGATGTCCATGGGCGTCTCCTGCTCGCCCGTGGTGGAGGTGCCGATGCCCGGCGGCAATCCCTGGTAGAGCGACTCGTTGAAGGCCAGCAGGGAGGTGCCAGCCGAGACCGCCTTCTTCTTCTCCATCAGCGCGAGGCCGCCCGGGTTGTAGAAAATGGCCGAGGGATCGCTTGCCTGGGCCACGAACGCGCCGGCCATGCCCGCGGCCTTGCCGCCCTGGTTCTCGAAGGCGAAGCCCGCGGCGTGGACGGAGGCTGATGCCGCCCCGAGGAGGACAGCCATGAGCGCGCAGAGCGCGAGGGTCGGAGGCGTCTTGCTGATCATTCCCGGGCTCCAGAAGTGTCATCTAAAAGCAGACCGGACCGGCGTCGACGGCGTTCTCGTCGACCACGATGAACTTGCTCCGGCTGTGCTGCCCCGCCGCGTTGGCGACTGTGAGCGTGACCGCGTAGGTCTTCGGTAAGAGATAGGTATGGCCGGGGTTCTGCGAGCTGCTCTTGCAGGTCGCGGCCTGCTCCGCGCAATCGCCGAAGTCCCACTGCCAGGACTTGGGCTCCTGCAACGACTCATCGGTGAAGATCACCACCAGGCCGTTCCGCTGATAGCAGAAGTTGGCCAGCGGCGGGTCCGTGGTGCCGACGGTGACCAGCTTGGTGGCGCGGCTCGTTCCCGCGGCGTTGGCGGCGGTCAGGATCACCGTGTAGCTCCCCGGCTGCGCGTAGGTGTGCGTGGGGTTCTGCTCGGTGCTCTGGCAGAGCGGACCGGAGCAGTCGCCGAACTCCCACGTCCAGCTCGTGGGCTTGTTCTGCGAGCGGTCGATGAACACGACGTTCAGACCGTTGACCTGGAACTCGAAGTCGGCTTCGGGCGGCTCGCCCCGGGAGACCGTCACGAACTTGCTCTTGGCGGTCGAGCCCGCGTCGTTCATGGCCGTGAGGGTCACGTTGTACGTCCCCGGCTGCGCGAAGACGTGCTCGGGGTTCTGCGCGGTGCTCGAGGTGCCGTCGCCGAAATCCCAGCTCCACCTCGTGGGCTTGTTGGCCGACGCGTCGGTGAACAGCACCCGCAGCCCGTCGGCCTGGAACTGGAACTCGGCCTGCGGCGGCTCGCCAAGCGAGGGGTTCACGAACTTGCTCGCGGTGCTCGTCACGCCGAACTCGTTCATCACGGTCAGCTTGACCGTGAAGGAGCCCGCCCGTTTGTAGGTATGGCTCGGGTTGCGCTCGGAGCTGGCACCGCCGTCCCCGAAGTCCCAGATCCAGCTCACGGGCTCGCCCGCGGAGACGTCCGTGAACAGCACGGTCAGGCCGTCGGCCTCGAACGCGAAGGCCGCGGTCAGCGGCAGGCCGGCCTCCACGGTGATGAACTTGCGCTTGGTGCTCTCCGCGCCGCTGGCGCTCCTCACCTTGAGCGACACCGTGTACGTGGTAGCCGCGGGATAGGTGTGCATCGGGTTCTGCCGGGTGGTCGATTCGCCGTCGCCGAAGTCCCACTCCCATGCCACGGGGCTGCCGGTGGAGGCGTCCGCGAAGAGCACCGAAAGGCCGCTGATCTCGAAGGTGAACTCGGCCACGGGCGGGGCCGACGCTCCCGCGATCGGCAGGTTGAGACGGCCCACGCTGGTCCCCACCTGGGCCAGGATGTTGGCGGTGCCCGCGTCCGCGCCCGGGAAGAACTGGACGGTGACGCCTCCGCCCGCGAGGTTCTTCTTGACGAGCTGGACCGGCTGGCCCGCGGCGTCCGCGCCGAAGCTGCCCATGTTGGTGTTGAGCACGACCTCGGTGCCGTCGGGGGCCGGGGTGCCGTCCGCCTTTCTCGCACTGATGGTGAGCGTGGCGCCCTGCACGGAGCCGGCTTCGAGTTGGCCGCGGTCGGAGGTCACGGCCACGGTCACGGCGTCGGACCCGGAGCCCCCGCCATTCGGGGGCGCAGGCGGGGCCACCGGGTTGCCGGAGTCGCAGGCTCCCAGGAGAAGCCCCAGGATGGAGACGGTCGCGAGTATCGTTCGGCGCATCGACTTCATTGGTTCATCCACCTGCCGTAGTCACTGCCGGGGCCGCTGGGACGACCGCGGAGGAGATCCCCTCCTTCCGGGCCAGCTCCGAGGCCGCTTCGGACGCCTTGCCGCGGTCGGCGTAGCGTCCGATCCGCACCGTGTGGAGCAGGACGCCACCCTGGGTCGTCTCCGCCACCACCGAGGGCTGATGGCCTCGCGCCGTCAGCTCCTGGACGTACGCCTTGGCCGCCTCTTCGTCGGCGAAGGCCCCGACGCGCAATGCGAAGGCCTCTTTCTCTATGTGGTCCTTGGGCTCGGATTGTTGCTTCCCGTTGGCAATGGGGGGGATGGCGGGGACGGCAGGGGTTGTCGGGACGGAGGGGAGGGAGGGCAGGATCGGCGCCTTGGCCGCGCGGAGCTGGCCGGCGAGGCAGCCGGCCATGAAGAGCAGGGTGCCCAGGAGCACCGACCCGAGGGCCACCAGGACCACTCCCTTGCGGTGGAGACGGAAGGTGACCATGGTGTGCTTCACGGCTTGCGGCTCCCAGCGGGCCTGCCGCGCCGCCAGGTGACCCGGGCCACGGCCTTGCCCCTCTCGTCGTAGTCGACCACATCGCCGTCGAGCTCGCCTTCGGCATACCCGGCCGTGCGCAGGAGGGTACCGTCGGGCCGGTACCAGGACGACGGGCCGTGGAGCCGCCCCATCCGCCAGGAGGAGCGCGCCGTGGGCTGGCCTTCCTCGCCGAAGACCGCGGTCTCGCCGTCCTGCAGGCCGTTGAGATAGGAGACCTTCATCTGGAACCGGCCCGCGTCGTAGTAGAGGGCCTCGCCGTCGAGCTTGCCCGCGCGGTAGGGCAGCGAGGCCAGGACCCGGCCGTCGAGGTCGTACTGCACCAGGTCGCCTTCGAGGAGGCCGGACTGGAAGCGCCCGCGCTGGGAGACCCGGCCTTCCTCGTCCCAGGCAGTCCACTCGCCTTCGAGCTTGCCTCCCGCGAACTGCTGGCGGCGGAGCACCTGCCCGGCCTCGCCGAGCAGGACGGACTCCCCATGAGGGAGATCCTCCAGCACCGTAAAGCGATGGCGCACGCGGCCGGCGTCGTCGAGCTCGGTCCTTTCCTCCAACTCCAAGACGGCTCTCCTCTGACTGTGGAAGCGGGAGCGAGAATACCAGATATACTCGCTCCCATGTCCAAACCGGCGGCCCGCATGGGCGACATGGTTCTTCAGGACTCGCCGCACTGCCACGCGCCGATCCACCCTCCGGCGCCGGTGCCGACGCCGTCGGCCCACCCCGCCCTGCCGCTGACGATCATCAAGGGGCAGCCCACGGTGCTGATCGGCAACATGCCGGCCGCCCGCCTGACCGACACCACCACGCCCTGCCTCCTCCCCGGCTGCGTGCCGGGCGGCCCGGGCATGATCGCCCTGGGCTCCGCGACGGTCCTCATCGGCAACATGCCCGCGGCCCGGGCCGGCGACATGACAGCCCACACGAGCTGCGTGGCCCCGATCCCCGGTCCCACCGGGAAGATCCTCCCGCCGGGCTGCGTCACGGTCCTCATCGGGGGCTGATGCGCCGCGGGCACCTGGAGGCGCTCCGCCCGGTCTGCCCCGTCTGCCGGAACGCTCCGCTCGCCGTGGCCATCGCCGCCCGCGAGGAGGGGGACGACCTCCGCGAAGGGATCCTCGTCTGTACCGGCCCGGAGTGCCTCCGGGAGTACCCGGTGATCGACGGCATCCCCATCCTCGTGTCCAACATCCGCGCCTGGACCGCCGCCAGCCTCCTCCAGGTCACGGGACGGGACGACCTCTCGCCGGAGATCGAGAGCCTCTTGGGCGACGCCAGCGGCCCCGGCTCCTCTTACGACACCTCGCGCCAGCACCTGAGCGCGTACGCCTGGGATCATTACGGCGACCTCGATCCTGAGGAGGATGGATCGCCGGGCTCGGTCCGCCGCCTTCTCGATCGCGCTCTGGGCCTCGCGGGAGAGATCCCGGACGGACCTGTCCTGGATGTTGGGTGCTCCGTGGGCCGGACTTCTTTCACCCTGGCCAAGCGATTGGATCGAACGGTGGTGGGGATCGACCTCAACTTCGGCATGCTGCGGATCGCCTCGCGGGTCCTGCGCGAGGGACGGGTGCGCTACGACCGGCGGCGGGTGGGGATGGTCTACGACCGCCGGGACTTCGCCGCGGACCTCCCGGGCCGCGAGCAGACTGACGTCTGGTGCTGCGACGCCACGGTCCTCCCCTTCGCGGACGGCACCTTCGCCCTGGCCGCGAGCCTGAACGTGCTGGACTGCGTGGCCTCGCCGATGGAGTCCCTCTCCGAGCTCGCCAGGGTTCTGGCCCCGGGCGGCAAGGCGCTCCTCGCCACCCCCTACGACTGGTCGTCCGGCGCCACGGCGGTCGAAGGCTGGCTCGGCGGCCACTCCCAGCGCGGCCCGCACCGGGGCGCCTCCGAGCCGGTGCTCCGGGCGCTGCTCCCGCTCGAGATCCTCGCGGAGGAGCCCGCCCTCCCCTGGCGCGTCCGCCTCCACGACCGCAGCGCGGTCGAGTACGCCGTCCACCTTCTGGTCCTGCAATCGCGCCGCGCCTGACACCACTCCTTCATCAATACTGAAGGAGGGGACCATGCTCAGAGGGTATGGAGTCTTTGCCGCTTTTGTCTTCGCCGCCGCCGGACTGGCCCACGCCCAGACCAAGCCTTCTTCGAACCTGCTCCTGCCCTACTTCGAGGTGGACCTGGAGGGAGGGGACGCGACCACGGTCTTCGCGGTCCTCAACTCGCTGCAAAAGACCGTAGATGTCACCGTCACCGTGCACTCCAACTGGGGCCTGCCGGTCCTGAGCTTCCCGGTCAAGCTGAAGCCGCGGGAGATCTGGTCCGGCAACCTTCACGACTGGCTCGCGCAGGGGAAGCTCCCGGGCAGGACGCTCGGCGCGGCCGAGCTGGCGCGCCTCCAGGACGTGCTCAGCGGACAGCCGGCGCGGAACGACGGCCTCTACTACTCCACCGAGATCGCCCCCGGGCTCGCCACCGGCTACGTGGTCCTCCGCACCCAGGGGGACGCCCTGCGCGGCGAGCACTTCCTCGTGAACCCCGGCCGGGGACCCGCCCAGGGCGACGACTTCGTCGACATCGACAAGTCCAACAAGCCCGCCGAGGTCTGCACCCTCCACACCCTTCGCCCCCTCGCGGGCGGGATCGCCGAGGCCCGGCTCGTCATCTGGATGGACCGCACCGGCATGGCACTGCCCGCGCCCGTGCCCGCCGATCGCGAGGTGCCGGTCACCGCGGCCATGTACTCGGCGCAGGGGAAGCTCCTGAAGACCTTGCAGATTGGACTGCTGCCCGCCGAGCAGGTCTACCTGGACGACCTGGGTATAGGGACGTTCAGCCGGCTGGAGATCACGACCGGGGACCCCTCGTACGTCGCAGTCGTCTCCGGCAAGGGCACCTTCTCCGCCTCCTGCTCGCAAGCGGCGCCCCCGGTCAAGAAGCCGGCGGTCCGGATCGTGACCCTGACCAACGGCCAGGATGCGAACTCACCGCCCGGACCGAAGATCGCGGCCGGAGACCCCGTCGCCTGGCAGTACCAGGTCACCAACGTCGGCACGGGCGCCCTCAGCAAGGTCACGGTCAAGGATGACCTGGGGGCGAGGGTGCAGTGCCCGAAGAACGCCCTGGCGCCCGGGCAGTCCATGGTCTGCAGCGCCAGGGGGACGGCCCAGGCCTGCCAGCAGAAGACGATCGGCACGGTCACCGCGATAGCTGCCGGCAAGGGGAAGAAGAAGGCCACGGTGAGCGCCCAGGACCCCAGCCACTGGTATGGCGACCAGGGAGCCGCGGTGCGCCTCGTGGCCTCGGTCAACGGCATGGATGCCAACGACCCGGCCACGGGGCCGAAGGTGCCGGCCGGATCGCGTCTGGACTGGACCTACGAGGTCGCCAACACCGGCCTGGTTCGCCTGCTCGGGATCACGGTGACGGACGACGGCGGTCTGGCCGTGAGCTGCCCCAAGGTCAGCCTGGGACCCGGCGAGATCATGGTCTGCAATGCCGCGGGAACGGCCCGGACCGGCGCCTTCCACCACATGGGACTAGCCAGGGCGAGCACCTCCTGCGACACGGTGTCCGACGACGACCCGGCCCACTACTCCGGCGACGACAGCCTGGGTCTCAAGCTCCAGGCCCTCGTCAACGGCTACGACGCCAACGATCCGCCCGGCCCCGCGATCCCGGTGGACGGCGCGATGACCTGGGAGTACGTGGTCAAGAACGTCGGCCAGTACACCTTGAGCGGCATCGCGGTGGGCGACGACCGCAACACCGCGGTGAGTTGCCCCAAGCCTTTGCTCAACCCCGGCGAAGCCATGACCTGCATCGGCCGCGGCAAGGCCGCGTCCTGCCAGTCCAGGAGCTTCGCCACGGCCACGGGCCAGACCGCGGACGGCAAGCAGGCCTCCGCGAGCGATCCCACCCACTGGTTCGGCGAGTCCCCGGCCGCGATCCGGATCGAGTCCGCGGTCAACGGCAGCGACGCGGACCAGCCGCCCGGCCCCACCATCCCCATCGGAGCCCTGGTGCGGTGGACCTACACCGTCACCAACCTGGGCAACGTCTCCCTGAGCCAGGTGAAGGTGACCGACAGTCAGGGCGTGACGGTGACCTGTCCGAAAACCGACCTCCAGCCCGGCCTGGCGATGATCTGCGACGGCACCGGCCCTGCCGTGTCCGGCGATTTCCGTAGCGTGGCCACGGTCACCGCCCAGCCCCCCTGCGGCTCGCTCCTGACCGCGGACGACCCCAGTCATTACCGGGGTGCAGGCGACCCGGGCATCCGGATCAAGACGCTCGTCAACGGGGACGACTCCAACGTCCCGCCCGGCCCCGTGGTCCCGGTCGGCAGCCAGGTCGCCTGGAGCTACGCCGTGACCAACACCGGCCTGCTCTCCCTGAGCGGCGTCAGCGTGACCGACAGCCGCGGAGCCGCCGTGACCTGCCCGGGCGCAGACCTCCTGCCGGGCCAGAGCATGACCTGTACCGCCAAGGGCATCGCCAGGTCCTGCCAGTTCGACAACCTGGGCACGGCCACCGGCAGGACCTCCGCCGGTCAGCAGGTCACAGCGGTCGATCCGGGCTACTACCTCGGGGAGCACAAGGCTGGCATCCGGATCGAGACGGCCGTGAACGGCAAGGAGGCGGACACGGCGCCGGGCCCGACCCTCAAGGTGGGCTCTCCGGTGCTCTGGGCCTACACGGTCACCAACACCGGCGACACCGCACTCGACGGCGTGCAGGTCAGCGACGACCAGGGCGCGCTGGTGGTCTGCCCGAAGCAGACCCTCCAGCCCGGCGAGACCATGATCTGCACCGCGGGCGGTGCCGCGGTCGAAGGCCAGTACGCCAACACCGGCATCGTCACCGCCGCTCCTCCCTGCGGCGCCCAGGTTACCGCCCAGGACCCCAGTCACTATCTCGGAGGAGGGGACGGCGCGATCGGCATCCAGACCCTGGTCGACGGCCAGGACGCCAACGAGCCGGCCGGTCCCGCGATCCAGATCGGCAAGCCCGTCCAGTGGGCCTGGATCGTCGTCAACACCGGCCTGATGTCCCTGTCCGACGTCAAGGTGGCCGACAGCCGCGGCATCCCCGTGACCTGCCCGAAGAACACGCTGCAGCCGGGCGAGCCCATGACCTGCACCGGCACCAGCGCGGCCCAGGCCTGCCAGAACGACAACGTCGGTACCGCGACCGCCAGGACCTCCAGCGGCCAGCAGGTCGCCGCGGCCGATCCGGGCTACTACTTCGGCCAGGTCCAGCCCGGGATCACCCTCGAGCTGGGAATCAACGGCCAGCCGGCCGACACGGCCCCGGGACCCACGGTCGCCGTGGGCTCGCCGGTGACGTGGTCCTACACCGTCACCAACACCGGCAACGCCGTGCTCGGCAACGTCAAGGTCGGCGACACCGGCGGCTTGGCCGTAACCTGCCCGAAGGCCTCCCTTCAGCCCGGCGAGCAGATGGCCTGCTACGTGCTCGGCAACGCGCCCGAGGGCCAGGTCAGCGGCCAGGGCAGCGTGAGCGCCGATCCGCCGTGCGGAGACCCGGTCGGCGCCACGGACCCTGTCCACTTCACCGGCGGGGGCACGCCCGGGCTCCAGCTCCAGAAGCTCACCAACAGCCAGGACGTGGTCTTCCCCGGACAGCCGATCCCGCTCGGCCAGCCGGTCATCTGGAGCTACGTGGTGACCAACAGCGGCCAGGTCACTCTTACCGAGATCAAGGTGAGCGACGACGACGCGAGCATCGTGATCACCTGCCCCAAGCAGGAGCTCAAGCCCGGCGAGTCGATGACCTGCCTGAGCGGCAAGGGGACCGCGAAGCAGTGCCAGTACGTCAACCTCGGCTCCGTCACCGCCAAGAGCCCCACGGGGCCGCTCACCGTGTCGGACCCGAGCTTCTACGTCGGCCAGATCCAGCCCGTGATCCAGATCCGGACGTCGGTCAACGGCAACGACGCCAACACGGCTCCGGGACCCCTGGTGGCCGTGGGTTCGACCGTCAATTGGAGCTACCTGGTCACCAACCTGGGCAACGTCACGCTTACCAACATCAAGGTCCTCGACGACCAGGGCAAGGCGGTCAACTGCGGCGCGAACACCTCGCTCGCCCCAGGCAAGTCCTTCACCTGCACGGCGAGCGGCACCGCGGTCGAAGGCCAGTACGGCAACCTCGGCATCGTCACCGCCGACCCGCCGTGCGGCGATCCGGTGTCGGCCCAGGACCCGAGCCACTACTTCGGAAAGGCCATCGGGATCGGGCTCCGGATGCTCACCAACGGCAAGGACCCCGGCAAGCCGGGCGACCTCCAGATCCCCCAGGGCAGCCCGGTGACCTGGAGCTACATCGTGACCAACGAGGGGAGCGTGCCGCTGCACGGGATCGTGGTCGGCGACGACAGGGGCGTGACCGTGACCTGCCCGAAGGGAGACCTCCCGGCGGGCGAGTCCATGGCCTGCACCGCTTCGGGCGTGGCCCAGGGCTGCGATTACAAGAACACCGGCACGGCGACCGGCGTGGCCCTCGGCGGCGGCACGGTGAGCTCCACCGACGAGAGCTACTACCAGGGCACCTTCAAGGTCGGGATCGACGTCGAGACGCTGGTCAACGGCAACGACGCCGACTCGGCTCCGGGACCCACCCTCATCCAGGGCGATACGGTCAACTGGACCTATCTCGTCACCAACACGGGCGACGTGACGCTCACCGGCGTCACGGTCACCGACACGGACGTGGGGGTGAGCTGCCCCAAGACCGTCCTCGCGGCCAAGGAGGCCATGACCTGCACCGCGAGCGGCAAGGTTGCCGTGGGCCAGTTCGACAACACGGGCACCGCCACGGGCCAGCCCCCCTGCGGTGCGACGGTCAGCGACCAGGACGGGAGCCACTACTTCGGGGAGGGGCCGACCCTCGACATCGAGGCCGCGGTCAACGGCCAGGATGCGGACGTGCCGCCCGGCCCTTCGATCCCCGCCGGCAGCCCGGTCACCTGGGCAATCTTCGTCCAGAACGGGAAGATCGCGCTCACCAACGTCACGGTCACGGAAGGCCTGGTGATCCTGGTCTGCACGAAGACTCAGCTCCAGGCCAACGAGTCGATGTCGTGCACAGTGCCCGCCGGCGTCGCGGGGTGCGGCCAGCAGAGCCGGAGCTTCAAGGCCAGGGGCACGATCGCCAACGGCACCGCCGCCGAGGACACGGACGGCACCCACTACACCGGCGCGCAGGCCGCGGAAATCCAGATCGATACCCTGGTGAACGGAAGCGCTGCCGGCACGGCTCCCGGCCTGTTCCGCAAAATGGGCGAAAACGTGTCCTGGTCGTACCAGGTCAGGAACGCCGGCAACGTCCCGCTCACCGGCGTAGGGGTCACCAGCAGCCTGAACCTGGCGGTGAGCTGCCCGGCGACCACCCTGACGCCCGGCCAGTCGATCACCTGCACCTCGGCCGTCGTCCCGGCAGCCCAGGGCCACCACGAGAACAGGGGGACCGCCTCCGGCCTCTCCGCTTGCGGCGCCAAGGTGGAGGCGAGCGACTCAGCCCATTACACGGGGCCTCCCGTGCTGGAGTTCAAGAAGACGACCGACTACGACGAGATCTGGGACGACCAGGGGTCCGGCGCCAACGACAACGCCAGGTTCTACCGTCCCCTCCCGCCATCCGGCTTCCACATCCTCGGGCATTACGGGCAGGGCAACTACGACTCGCCCTCGAGAGGCGTGATCACGGTCAAGGTCAAGGACAGCGCCGAGGAGAACCCCTCCTACCCCACCTTCGTGAAGCCGAAGGGTTATCAGGAGATCTGGGACGACAGCGACTCGGGCGCCAACGACAACGGCTCGGTATGGCGGCCCATCCCTCCCGACGACGTCCCCGGGAACGAATACGTCTGTCCCGGCCACGTCTTCCAGAAAGGCCACTCCAATCCGGCCAACAGCAACCAGCATCTCTTCGCGGATTACCGCTGCCTGCGCAAGGATCTCGCCGTGCAGGTCGATCTCGACGATCACATCTGGGACGACCAGGGCTCCGGTGCCGACGACAACGTGAACGTCTACCGGATCACCAGGCTGAACGTCATCTACGCCTTCGACGAATACAACCCGTCGGATTCCGAGAAGAAGGCTTTCCTGCCCCTCAACTGCCCCGACCCGAACGATCTGCCCTGAGGTTGAAACGGAGTGCCCCCCTCTCCCTCACGCAGGTGAGGGAGAGGGTCGGGGAGAGGGAGGATGGGATCAATTAGGATGGGATCAATTTATCTTGACGAGGCTGCCCTTGACCGTAAGGATGCCACCGGCTTCCACGTTGTGCATGCCGGAGGCCTTGTTCGTCACCATGGCTCCCTCGTTGTTGAGGTTCACGCTCGCCTTGTTGGTGACGTTCATCGCCTCGTTCTTGAGATCGGTCGTGGCCTTGTTTGAAATGTTCATACCCTGCGTCGCCAAGTCGGCCGTGGCCTTGGCCGTCAGCTTCGCGGAGGACTGCAGGAGCATGTCCTGCGTGGACTTGATCGTCACCGTTCCCGTCACCTCGATCGAAAGGTTGCCGTCCACTTTCAAGGTGTAGTTCTTCGTGACCTTCTGATCGAAGTTGTCCTTGTTGGTGTGCGTCTCGGCCTTGGTGACCGTGACGTCCCGAGTGCCCGCGACGGTATGCGTTTCGTTCCCCGTGTCCACCTTGATGTCGCGGTTGCCCTTCTTCACCTGGAGGCTCTGGTTGCCCTCCTCCACCGTGATCGTCCGGTTCTTGTAGACGTCGATCGTCTGGTTGCCGTCCTTCTTCTTCTCGAAGCCGACCTTGAGGGTCTCGTTGTTCTTGACCACCCGGTTGTAGTCCTTCTCGGCCTGGATGAAGACCTCCTCGGAGTCCTTCTTGTCCTCGAAGCGGATCTCGTTGAAGCCGCCGCCGCCTTTCGACACGTTGCTCTTGATCGTGCTCTTGGTCTGATCGGTGGGCAGCGTGTAGGGCACGGTCTGCTCGGCGTTGTAGACCGAACCGGTGACGAGCGGCCGGTCCGGGTCGCCTTCGAGGAAGCTCACCACCACCTCCTGCCCGATGCGCGGCAGGAACATCTGCCCCCAGCTCTTGCCCGCCCAGCCGTGGGCCACGCGGATCCAGCAGGAGCTGTTCTCGTCGCTCTTCCCCAACTGGTCCCAGTGGAACTGCACCTTGATGCGCCCGTACTTGTCGGTCCAGATCTCCTCGCCCGACTTGCCCACCACGATCGCGGTCTGGGTGCCGGGGATGACCGGCTTGCGCGTCGTCCGCAGAGGCCGGTAGGGGACGGTCGACGGGAACGCCTCGAACGCGTTGGTGTAGGTCTCCGGCGTCGCCGCGTGCGAAACGCGGGAGAGGACATAGGTCGTGTTGGCGCTCTCCCGGTAATGTTTCTGAAGCTTCGTCTTGCCGCCGGCCACGAACGCAGGAGTGAAGCTTTGGCCGCGCAGCACCTGCCGCGGCGCCTCGTGCTCCTCCATGCGCAGCTTGGACCGGCCCTCGGCCGCGTCCTTCTTCACGAAGCCGCCAGGATACTCATAGATCCGCCGCTTGCTGCCATTGGTGGCCACCTGGCTGTCCGTGCTGCCCATGAGATCGGTCGAGGGGGTCTCGAAACCGAAGTCGTCCACCGCGGCCTTGCCGGGGATGACCCCCTCCTCGATCGTGCAGCCGCTGACCACGTTCTGCTGCTCCCAGTTGCCATAGCCGCCGTAGTCCACGGTGGCCGCGCCCGCGCAGTCCGCGAAGGCCGAGGCGTCGTCCCCGAGCACGAGCGTGTGCTTGCCGTCGGCGTGCTCGAAGAAATAGAAGATCCCCTGGTCCTCCAGAAGGCGCGACACGAAGGCGAAGGCGCTCTCGTTGTACTGGACGCAATATTCGAGCGGGTTGTAGGTGCCGGTCGTGCTGTTCTTGTAGTCGGTGAAGCCGAGCTCGGTGAACAGGCCGGTGACGATGTCGATCACCGACTTGTTCTGGAAGATGCGGCAGTCGGCGGTCTGGGTGAGGAGCCAGAGCCAGGGGTGCAGCTCCGCGAAGTAGGTGGTGAACCGCGCGTCGCTGCCGGCCTGGACGAAGCGGCCGACGATGCCGTTGATGTAGCGCGAGCTGCCGTCCGCGAGCTTCGCCGTGATCGTGGCGCTCTTGCCCACGATCTTCGAGAAGTCGAGGCTCTTCTCCTCGGACTGCATCTCCAGGGAGAAGTGGAACAGGCCGGAGATCCGCTCCTCGCCGTGGAAGCTGCGCAGCAGCAGCTTGTCCGTGCCCAGGGGGGTGGAGATCGAGACGTGCTGGTCGGTCTGGGTGAAGGCCATGGACACCTCTCCTTACCTGTCAGGTGGGGCCGGGAGGAGCGGAATTGCAGAGAAGATACACGAAAGGCGGGAGGGACGGGCCCCCGGGCACGGGCCCGTCCCCGCTGTTTGGAAGGAAGCACATCGATTGTCAAAGAACGTGAGGAGGCGAGCCGGCTTGCAGCTCGCCCGCCTCGAATGCCTGTACCGTCCTACGGATGTGGAGTCACCTCCGTCTAGACGCTTCGGCCCGGACCTTCGTATGCCTGTATCGATGGCAATCCTGTTTCTCTCCATGAGCTTTCCCACGTTGCAGATGCCGAGCAGCCAGGTGCCCGGCTTGGACGCGCAGCATACCGCCCTCGGGATCGACCTGGTTGGCTCTCGCTCAGGAGATCCGGACAGGGCTCCGGCAGGGCGGGATACAGCCGTTCCGCGGCCAGCCGCCCAAGGCGGCGCCGGAGCCGCTTCCGGCTCTCCGGACAGCTTCCTCCTCCGCTTCCGCTCCTGACCCCGCGAAGCAGTTATCCTCCCGTGCTGCCGGCACGTCTCCGCTTCTCCGCTCCCTCCGCAAGCCGCTTACCCTTCCCGCGCACCATTGACCCGTCAAAAGTTCGGTTGAGCCGTCGAAAGTTCTATTTAGCGGTCCAGAGCAACTCTGGACCGCTAAATCTTCCATTGAGCCGTCCAAAGTTTCGTTGACGCGTTCAGTGGAATTTTTAGGCGTCGCGAGAAACTCTGACGCGCTCAGAATTTCGCTGAGCCGTCGATTCTCCCGCTGAGCCGTCGAAAGTTCCGCTGAGCCGTCCAGCGGAATTTTTAGCGATCCAGAGTAGCTCTGGACGCCTAAAAATTCCGTTTACGCGTCGAACGGGCCAAACGAGCGCTCCGCGAGCTGCCTCCCTGCTCTTCCGCGACGCTTCAGGCTAGGGAAACGTATGAATGTCTGATGCCGAGGAAGGGCATCTCGGCAGACGAGCAGGCGCATCAGGGAGGAGGTCTTTCCCCTGGGATCGCCGGCATCCTTGCCGGCTCCTTCCGGGAGCCTCCGCCCGCTGGCTCTTTGACAAAGGGCAGGGGCAGAGCCACCTTTACCCGGAGAAAGTGACGTAAGTCGATGTACTGCCATTAGTTAGGTGTAGACCGGCGCAGTGTGGCTGCAGGGCCGCGTAACCCGTGCGTAACCCAGTGGGAGGCCTCTTCTGACGCCGCTCTTCCGCCCTAGAGAGCTGCGGGCCAGGCGACTCTCGCCGGAGCCGGACCGAGACGCGGGGGTGACTGCCTGGTTGCGGCGCTCTAGGCGCTCCAATCTCGCCCTGCTCGGAGCCACAGTCGCGCGCTCTCGTCCTTGCGGCTGGAGGGCGCTCAGAGGCACTCAGAGGGGCGCTCCAAGCCCCGGCAGGCCGGGGGGGCCTGAAGTGCAGCTCGCCGCAGAGACAGTGGCGGAGTGCGTCTAGTGGCGAGGCGTAGATCCGCGGGATGACAGGCGCAGGAACTGGTGCTGCTACGGGAGGCGGGTCGAGATGAGGCTGCTGCTGCGCAACTCGGCGCGAGGGATCACTCCTTGGAAAGCCACAGGCCAGGGCTCGGCGCGGCGTCGAGAGCAGCCCTACGCTCCCCCGCCGGCCTCGGTCGCGCCTTTCCGAGGTCGGTGGGGGACATAGCGGCCAGGTGCTGCCATAGCGGTGGATGCCCCGAAGCGCGTGAACCAATATTGATGCGCATCAGAATGATCCCCGGCCAGCAGGTTGCTACGACCAGGGCGGTACGGCTCGTAAGCATGGCTACTCCTCCGGGCCAGGATCGGCGGTGCTCTTGCGCGTCTGGCGGTCGAGGTAATCGTTGATGTCGCGCAGGCGATAGATGACCCGCGAGCCACACTTGACGAATCGGGGACCGATACCCTTGAAGCGCCAGACCTCGAGGGTGCCCGGTTTGACGCCGAGAAGCGGTGCGGCGGCGATGGTGTCGAAGACGGGCTCGATCTTGGAAACGTCAGGCTTGTTCATGGGGAACCTCCAAAGCGGATGCGGGGTTAATAAGGCTTTTGGCGGATGCGGATGCACCCGCTGGTTGATTGATGAGTCCGATTTCCTGGAGCCGCGTGCGTACGCGATTGCGCCTCACGCGCAGGTAGCGGGCAACAGCGGCAATGCTCGGCGCCTTGCGCCATGCGGCGGCGAGGACGGCGTCATCGAGGGGGTTCGCGGAACGGCCTCCCTTCCGGAGGCCTCCCCTGGCGGCGAGCGCCCGGGCTCGGGCTGCGTGGTCGACTTGGCCGGCGGCCTGGAGGGCGCGGAGGCGCTTGCGTGCGGTGGCTTCCGAAACGCTGAGCTTGCGGGCAAGCTCTCGCAAGGAGAGCGGTCGACGGCCACCTCGGCCTTCCCACCAAGTCAGCAACTCCAGTGGGTTGACGGTCGCCGTGGGACGGCCCCATTGCTCGCCGGGCGCGCGCAGGCGGGCGAGCTTCGCGGCCTCGGCGCGGAGCTGGCGGTCCAGGCCGATGGAGATTTCGAGCCAGTCTCGCCAGCGGATCGCTCCGCCCGGGTCGGTCGTGTCGAGCCGGTCCTCGATGGCGATCAGGGCAACGCCCTGGCCGGCGAAAAGGTGGCCCAGGTCGGTCAGGTGGCGCAGGGAGCGCGCCAGGTCGCTCAGGGTGCGCACGAGAATGCCTTGGACGGCTTTCGCCCGTACGGCCTCCAGGAGGCCCCTGAGCCCCTTTCTTGGCCCTTCCGGCCAGGGGCCTTGGTCGCTGCACTCCAGCGTGACTTCCCAGCCTTTCCCGGCCGCGTAGGCGGCCAAGTTGGCGAGGATCTGCTCGACGGTTTCCCGTTCGCGGTCGGCGGCCGAGGTGCGGGCGTAGAGGGCGACTAACATGGCGAACGGCGAGCCTTCCTCTCGCGCCGGTAGCGATTGAGGATCGTGTAGATGCTCTTCGGGGAGAGACATGATCCCTGGGGCCCGGTGAAGACCGGCGCGGCTTCGGCCCACAGGCGGCGCTCCGTGAGCCAGACCAGCACCCGGCCTCCGAGGTCCGCAGGCAGTGCGGCGTACCAGGTCACGCCCTTGCGATGGATTTCGACCAGGAGCTTCCCTCGGTTCATGGTGACCGCCGAGGCACGCAGGCGGCAGATCTCCGCAGGCGTGAAACCGCCCGCCAGGAGCGCCAGGAGTGCGCCATCGCGCAGGCCCACGGGCCAGCCCGACCGCATCCGGGCGGGATCGACCCGCGAGAGGACCTCGTGCATTGACTCAAGGCGGACACGCATCAGAAGGGCTCCACTCCCTCGGCCTCCGGGATGGAGTGGTTGCGGAAGGAGGTGGTCGCGCCGGTCCAGGTCAGCTCGACGATGCCCGTCTCGCCGTGACGGTGCTTGGCGACGATGATCTCCGCGAGCCCGCGGAGGCTGTCGTCGTCGGGGGCGTACATCTCGGGCCGGTGCACGAAGGCGACTTGATCTGCGTGTTGTCCGATTGCATCGGATTCGGCCAGGTCGGCGAGCTGCGGACGCGGATCGCTCCGGCGGGTCAGCTCGCGGTTGAGCTGAGAAAGGGCGATCACCGGCAGGCCCAGCTCGCCGGCCAGCTCCTTGAGACGGCGGGCGATGAGAGCGATCTCCAGGCGCCGGTTCTCGACACGGACGCCGGCCGTGAGGAGTTGCAGGTAGTCCACGACGAGAAGCGCGAGGTCGGGATGCTGGGCCTTGAGCCACCAGGCTCTCGCTTCGAGGTCGCGCAGCACGAGGCACGGGCTGTGATCCAGAAGGAGCGGCGCCGCGACCATGCGGCGCGTAGCGGCGATGAGGTCTCGCCACTGCCGGTCGGAGAGGTGGCCGACGCGGAGCTGATGAGAGGCGATGTCGGCCTCGGCAGAGCCGAGCTTGAGGCCGATCTCGTCAGATCGCATTTCGAGGGAGAAGATGCCGACCGGCCGCTTGAGCTCGACGGCGACGTGGCGGGTGAGATCGAGCGCCAGCGAGGTCTTGCCCATGCCGGGCCTTCCCGCGATGACGTAGAGCCCACCGGGCAGGAAGCCAGGGCCGAGCCGGTCCCAGCCTGGGAAGCCGGAGGAGAGGCCACAGAGAGCCTCGGAGCGCTCTTCTTCGAGGGTTTCGAGGAGACGGGTGACGACATCGCCGGCTCCTTGCCAGCACACGCGAGCGGCACGTCCAAACAGCTTGTCCGCAGAGTCGCGGAGGTCGGCCAGAAGCTCGTGGACCGGGCGCGCGGTCGAGGCAGTCGCCAGGACGGTGTGTTGCGCGACGGCGATCAGGTCGCGCCGGACGCTCTTCTCCTTGACGATGCCCACGTACTCATCCAGCCGGCCCAGGTCCGGCAGGTCCAGGTCGAGCGCGGCGAGGTAGGCCAGACCACCGACGCTGCCCAGAATCCCGGCCTGATCGAGATGAGCCTGAAGGGTGCGGAGGTCAGGTGTGGAGCCCGCGTCGGTGACGTCAAGGAAGGCTTGGTAGAGCAAGCGATGGCGTTCGAGGTGCCAGTCGCGCGGCTCCAGGCGTGTGCGGACCTGGGCGATGCGCAGAGGCTCGAGGAGCAGAGCGCCGAGCACGGCGCGCTCGGCTTCTTCGCTGTAGGGCAGAACTTTGTGCCTGGCCATCAGAGCACCCCCCGGAGCCGCACGTCTTCGCCCGCAAGCTCGTCGTGGATGCGGAGGCCGGAGAGCCAGCGCGAGAGCAGCGGCGGCGGCGTTGCGGCGCTCGCGTTGAGGAGCAGCTCGGGGAGGAGCTGGCTGGTGACCAGGGTAGGCAGCCCCCTGTCGTCGCGGCTGCGGGTGATGAGCACGAGGCGTTCGCGGTACCAATCGGCCGCCGGGCCAGAGAGTGGCTCGTCGAGGACGAGGAGCGATGTGACAAGGAGGGGCGCGATCACGTCTTCGGCGTTGGCGAAGTCGCATTGGATGCGGCGCGCGAGCTCCGGGCCGGAGATCCACCTACCGCGGCGGCCGGTGCGCAGGTGCTCGGCGAGCAGGATGGTCGCGAGCCCGGTCTTGCCGGTACCGGTCGGCCCCCAGAGGGCCACCCAGTGCGGAGAGCCCGTCCAGCGCTCCAGGGCCGCGGGCCAGGGACGTTGGAAGCAGGCGGTCCAGCTTTCGCGGGTGAGGCCGCGGTAGCGCTCGGGGATTCCCGCGTCGGCCTCCGAGAATCTGCTGCGTTGCGCTTCGTGGCAGGTGTAGCACAGGAGGTCTGCGGGGAGCCTCCCGAAGGCGACCTGGTCTTCACCGCAGCGGCTGCAGCGCCAAGGCGTCACGAAACACCTCGCTTGCCGGCGATGATGCGTAAGGCCTGGGCGCGCCGGATGTCATCGGCGCCTGCGGACCACAGGAGCTCGCGGCCGGCGCGGGCGTCGAGAGGCTTGCCTGGCTGGGGTCTCGCGGCCTGCTCCATCACGACCCGGTGTACGTAGGCGATCGGCTGCCGCTTGTTCGCCAGGCCGGCCTGGACGAGCCGCCCGAGAAGAGCGAGGAGCGGCTCGATGCCGCCGAGCGTTTTCGACCACAGGCCGATCTGCGCCGGACTAGGCAAGGGAGCTCCCGCCTCTTCGAGCAGAAGATTGACTTGACAGACCCCGCCCTGCGGCCCCGTGAGGGGCCGGAGACCGAAGGTCTCCAGTTTTTGTTTTTCTGGGAGGGGAGTCGGGGGGATTTGGGGGTATAGGGGGAT
>DATMER010000049.1:0-232011 GCA_035556715.1 Thermoanaerobaculia bacterium | reverse complement strand
GGGTTCCCTTCGGTCGCCCTCCGGGCTCCCTTCGGGAACCCCGCCCTCGATGCCTGACTGGTAGCGCAGCAGGCAACCTTAAACCCGAGAGTGTTACCCATGTCTCCGGTCTAAGTGTTACCTATGTCCCCGGCCGCTCAGACGCCTCCTGGCCGCAGCCGCGCAGGAGTCAGCGGCGTCCGCGCGGACGCCTGACAGAACCGGCCCAACCGGCCGGGAGACTCCAGCCCAGGGCTGAAGCCGCAGGCTGATGCGGACGCTCTTAGAGGATGTCTGGAAAGTTCCTTCTTGAGGCATCCGCGGCCTTCGGCCCTCACCCCCGCCCCCCATAGGCGTTAACCTATTTTCCTCCCATGCGCCGTGCCGTCGAGAGCGCCTCAGCGGCTTGGTTGCCTCGTGCGCGCAGGGGTTCGAAGAAGTGGCGTTGGAGCTGTGCGGCTTGTCTGACCAGATCGGCCAAGCCGAGTTGGCCCAGGATGGTGAGCACCAAGGCCTTATATAGGACGGCCTGAATTCGCCACAGGCTGGGGCAGCGTTGCGAGTCGGAATCCCCAGGGGGAAAATGACAGGAAGTTCCTGGTAAGGTCTTCCACCAGCAGAGCTGCCAAGAGTTTGGCGTACAGATAGGTGCGAGCTAAATCAGGGTCTCTGACCGGGAGATCACCTAGCTGCATAAGACTCTTCATCCGTTTGAAGGCCAGTTCCACCTGCCAGCGGAACCGGTAAAGTTCCAGAACCTGACTGGCACTGAGTTGTTCAGCCGGCACTGAGCTCAGCAGCAGGATGTAGCCAGCGGCCTCCAACGTCCTGGGGTCCACCTTACGTCCCTTCTTTTGGGCTTCCTGCCGTGCTCTCTTCTGAGCCTGTTCGGTGGCCGCCGCGCTCTTGCGCAGCACCACTAAGCGTACCGGCACGGCAGAGACTTGGCGGGTCGGGGCGGTCTGAAGCCCAAACTCCACCGCCTGGGTATCTGGAACCTGCCTCAAGGCTCCCATCAGGTCAAAGGGCTCGCCGGTCACGCTCTGCAGCGGAAGGTTCTGCCAGTTCATCCGAACGATAAACAGCCCCCCTGCTTGATGCACCGACTCTAAACCGGCACGATGGCCATAACCAGCGTCAGCGATGAGCAAGTCCCGATCACCGATGACAAAGCGCTTCAGACTCTCCCCACCCTCGGGCCCTGTCAACTCCACAGAATCAATGCTTTGATCCCCCAAACAAAACCCCAGATGGATGCGCCAGTCCGTGCCTCGACTGCCCGGAGCCGACACTGTCGTGGCGTCAACCAGGCGCAGACAAAGGCCAAACTCCTTAAGACCTGCAAAGCCTGCCCTCTCTGCGAGCTTGGCTCCCAGCAGCAGGCCAAGCCAAGCAGCGGCACCCCGCAGACGTTTCATTACAGCGACTTGAGACAACTTCGCGATGCCTTGAGCCTCGGCCCAACTGCTCATCTGCCGTAACGACAAACCCCCCAGCTATAAGCCAAGGCCAACCACAGCAGGGTCTCTGCATCCCGAATCACTCTCTTGCGCACCAAGGCACCTGTTTGCCGAGCTGTCGCCTCCAAGTCAAACCCTGCCGGCAACATGGAAAGAAGGTACTGCCATTGCTGTCCAAGCGGCTCCAGGATCTTCATGATCCTAGAATCCGATACTTGGTAGCTGATGTCAAGAACGAAAGTTAACGCGCATGCCCCCGTCCCCTCTCCCAGCCGCCCGCCCGGACCCCCGGGAGAGGGGCTGGGGGTGAGGGCCGATAAACCACGGACTTTCCAGACACCCTCTCAGGGCGATCCGAGGACTCCGTGATGCTCCCGATCGGCCAGGAGGGCCACGAGGAGTCGCAATCCCACCGTACTGCTTAGGGCAATTCCGAGGGTTTTGTGGAGCGGTGTGCGGCAATCACGCGATGAGGGTGTCGCAATCCCACCGTAACTGCTTAGGGCAATTCCGAGAACCCCCCTTTTTTTTTGGGAACGGAGAGGAGCAAACACCCGCAATCCCACCGTAACTGCTTAGGGCAATTCCGAGGCTCGGAGATCGCGGCCAACATCGAGGCGCTCTGTGCCGCAATCCCACCGTAACTGCTTAGGGCAATTCCGAGAGCCACTTCCCCAACCTGCTGATTCTGGACAACTTAACCCACGTAAAGTCCGACCCCCAGGAATCCGGCTTCGCGCTGAGCGGCTTTTCATCTTTCCCATCCTCCCGATTCCTGGTCAACTCTTTGATTCAGCGGGGCTTCCCGGCCCAGGTCCGACCTCCTCGCAAAAATGGCATTTTGCCGCTGGCATTACTCTTGTCAGGCATGGCGCTTGCGTGGGGCTTTTGATCTCCTGGTTGTCAAAGAGCGGCGGGTGGTTTTTCCCCTCCTTTTCCGGTAGACACGGTTCCCGGCCGATTTGTTGGACGCTTTCGATTGGGAGGCTCCGAGGCTGAGTGAAGACCCCCTCCTCGATCCTCCTCCGCTTCGCGGGAGAGGACGCCCCCTCCCTCGCCCCTTCGATCCAGACATATGTCCGACCGCTAGGTAGTTGAGTCGATCGTCAGGCGTTGCAAGAGCGACTAGCAGAGCGATGAGCTCAATCATTGGTGGGCTCCTCCATCTCGCGGTCGATGTCGAGGTACTCGTGGACGAGTCGTAGGCTGCAATCCAGGGCGTGAGCAGTCTGCTGGGGGGTGAGTCCTTGGAGCCGGCAATGTCGGACGCGGTCGTAGTGGCCGAGGTAGCGGTCCACCGCTTCAAGGCTGTGGTAGGTCTCGCGGGCGACCTGGTCAGGTTCTTTGCCTTCGGCATATCGTTTCCGGCAGATGATGCGTTTGTGAGTCAGGCCGGTGCCGACGTCGTGCAGGGTAGCTCGACGCGGGACAAGCTCCTGGGCTTCCCGTTCATGGGCCGCGAGGACATGGGAGATCTGAGAGTCGTGGGTGTTGAGGATCTCGGCGAGGTCGCAGTTGGACAGGAGTCCCCCCTGCTCGTAAGCCTGTCGGCACAGGCGTAACGCCCTGACGAGAAGCCGCTTCGAGGTATCTTGGCGCTCCAGACGCAAGTCGATGTCCTCGGGCGTGGAGAGGTCAAGGACCACAGGAACGAGTTTGCAGTCGCGGATGCGCTGATGTCTACGGGGTCGATCCTCGATGGCGATAGCCATCCAGAGGACCTGTCCGTGTCTGAGATTTTCGCGGGGTTGCAGGTGCTGACCGATCACCTGCACGAGCATTTCGGCGCAGAGGTCGAGAATGCGGGGCCCCCCGAGCTTTGGGAACTGTGTTTTCAAGCAGTGGATCAGAGCCGTCTGAAGGTTCTTTTGCTTCAACGGCGAGAATTTCTTGTTGAGGAAGTCGGTCGCTTGGCTAGCCAAGGGTGGCCCCTCCTTTTCCCCCCCGATTGGCTGTTCCCAGCCGCATGAGCTCATCGAGGTGATAGGCGAGGTTGCGGTCTGTCTCGCATTGAGCCAGCAGTTCCAAGTAGCGTCGAATCAGGGAGGGGCCTCGGCGTAGGACAAATGCGATCTGGCCAGCCTGCAAGCCTCGCCGCGCCAACTGTGCGCATCGCGTGAAGGTGGACAGGTAGTTGGCCACGGCAGCCGGGGAGTGACGCATGATGGAGCAGATCTCGCTGGTGGTCTTTCCCTGCAGGGCCAGGCGCACGATTTCGGTGCGATGGGTCAGCACGGGCCCGATGTCGTGCAGGGTGCTGCGCATTGGGATGAGCGGCAGTGGCTTTGTTTGACGCAGAGCCTTGAGGTCGCGGCTGATGGTGCGTGGGGTGACGAAAAAGATCCGGTAAGCCAGATCCTCGGCCGTGAGCAGTCCTCCTTGGCTCAAGGCCTCCTGGCACAGTTCCGGAATCCTGGCTCTGCGCAGGGCTTCAGGGCCTTGCTGTTGGAGTAGCTGGTCATCTTCGGTGCCGCGGTGGACAGTGAGGTTGAGGATCACCTTTTGGCAGGCGGCGATCGGCTTTCCGGCCGGCTCCTCGGCATCGAGGGCCACGAGCGTGACTTTGCCCGGCGTGGGCTGGTTGCCCTGTGCTTCGCGCAGGGGGAAGTACACCTCCTTGACCACGTCGAGCACAGCCTTGGCCGCGAAGGGCGCCAGATCCAAGCCCTCTTGGACTGCGGTGAGGAACCGGGCATCCAGAGTCTTGCTCTCCAGCCGCGCCAGTTCCTCCAGGCCTGCGTTACGAATTCCCATGTCAGTCTCCTCCCTGAGGTATCCCCAATCGGCACATTGTACCGGTCGGACATATGTCAGGAAGGTAGGGGCGGCAGCAGGGGAGCGGGGTCTTTACAAAGGCCACAGGCCGGCAGGATGCCGGCGCTCCCAAGGAAAAGGCCTACCAATCCAGTGGCATCGGGGGGATGTCCTCGAAGCCCCACTGTCTGAGGGCCAGGACAATCTTGCCGCGGTGGTGAACCTCGTGGTCGGTCAGGTAGAGGACGCGGTCGCGGCCGGTCCAGACCACGGGGGTGACACCGTCGTCGAGAGTCGTGGGGTGCTCCTGCCCCATGCGCCATCCGTCCTCCGCTTCGAAGAAGGAGACCAGGCGGCCGGCGGTGAACTCCAGGGCGGCCAGGATGGAGGTCTTATCGTCCTGGTACTTGGGCCTGCCCTTGCCGTCCTGGAGGAAGTCATCCATCCACGAATCCACGACGTAGGCGATGTGTTTGAAGAGGCGGCCCAGAGGGAGGGCCTCACCGTCGGCCTGCCGGGTCAGCATCTCCTCGGGGATGCGCTCCACGAGGTCGATGGTCCGCTGGCGGATCTGGCGGAAGTGCTTGAGGATTTCGCGGTCGGCGGAGTTCATGGTCAGGAGTTAGAGCGTAGGTTGTCCAGCGCGGTTGAATAGTCTTGCATCATCCAAGGATCTTTGATCGCCTGAGCGATGACCAATGCCTGATCCAGCAATTCGATCGCCCTCTCGTTCTCCCCAAGGCCGGCGTAGGCAAACCCCAGGTTCGCAAGATCCTTTCCCACCCCCTGACGATCTCCAATCTCACGATGAATCACCAGCGTCCGCTCGAAATAACCGATCGCTTTCTCAAACTCGCGCAACGCTTTGTATATCACTCCCAGATCCCCCAAGGCACTGCTCTCCACCGAGCGATTTCCTACCTGACGCGCAATGATCAAGGCTCTCTCTTGGCACGCGATTGCCTGGTTCAACCTGCCTAATTGGGTGTATGCGACTCCCATATTCGAAAGCGCCGTACCCTCTCCCATGAGGTCCTCGACCTCGCGCGCGATTTCCAGATGCTGCGTGTAATGCTTGATCGCCTTCTCGAACTGGTTCAGGTGCCTGTATGCCGTTCCCAGGTTTGAATGAGCATTGCCCTCGCGTCGACGTTCTCCAAGCTCGCGATCGATCTCCAAGCGTCTCTCAGAATACGCGATTGACTTCTCGAGCTCACCCAGGTACAGGTACGCGGCTCCCAAGTTCCCCAACGCGCTGGACTCTCCACGGCGGTCTCCTGACTCGTGCGCGATCGCCAGCCGCTGCTCACAATATTCGATCGCTTTCTCGTACTCAGCGAGCTGACCGTAGGCGCTCGCGAGGTTCCCGAGGGCAACGCCTTCCCCCTGACGGTCTCCATTTTCGTGGGCAACTGCCAGCTGCTGCTCGTAATACCCAAGTGCCGCTCCGGAGTCTCCGAGGGCCGCGTACAGAAGCCCCAGGCCGCTCAGCAAGTCTTGCACGTTCCCGGGAGCCAGCGCCTTGCGGACGTCTTCTCCCAGGAAAGGCCTCAGGATGTACAGCCCCTCTCGCACCTGACCATGGACCTGCAGCCAACTCGACGCCGGGCCCAGTTGCTCATAGGCGCGGTTGTGCTCACCAGCTTGAAACAGGTGATGCCCGGCTGCGAGGATCGTACCCAGGACGTGAGTCGTGTTCGCTTCCGCTTCCAGATGGTCACCCAGGCGGCGATGGGCGGCCCTCCGAAGCCCGTCTTCCTTTCCAAACCGCATTCGCACGAATTGGACCGTGGCAGGATGCAACGTGAAGTGCCGGACCGGAGCGAAATCGCCGTCCATCACCCGCCTGATGGACAGGTCCATCTCCTCGAGGAGTGACGTCCTGCGCAGCCGTTCCGCCGTGACGAACGTTTGTCCGTCCCCCTCCCCTTCCTCGCCCAGCACTGCCATGAGCGGCCACTCCCACGGCTGGCGCAGCAGAGTCATCCGGAAGAGCATCCGCCGCTCGCGCTCGGTGAAGGTTCGTTCCCAAATCTCGATCAGCAGAAGGTTCGCCTGGAGTTTGTTTCGGACCTTCGGCAGCACCGACTCCATCAGTGTCGTCCACTCCCAAGCCAGGCTCCCGTTCCCTTCGTATTCGGCAAAGGCGTGGGCTACCAGATCGTCAGCGTACTCGATCGCCCGGGGGTGACCTTCGAGGCGCTGGCCCAGCAGCACCTGGCTCGCAAAGCTCAGCCGGCGAAGAGATGGGAACCAATCCATCAGACGAACGAGGGCGTCCGGCGGCAGGGGAGAGACCGGCAGCAGAGCATCACCGAAGGCTGGATTCCGATAGCGGCAGCTCGCCACGACGCAGAAGTTGTCCGCCTGCTGAGCCAGAGCCGTAAGAAGCTCCCAGAGCCGGCCCAGGTCATCCGAGGCCCACTCCCCGATAGCCTCCGCGTCTCCCTCCGCCTCCAAGTCCTTGGGACCTAACTGCAGTGACTCCAGATTGTCCAGATAGAGCACCAGCCGCGGGACGTTCTGGAGCAGCACTTGGAGAAACATGGAAAACCGCTGAAGAGGATCATCTCCCGCGGTCCGGTCAACCTGGTGGACGACCTGCTCCCAGTCCAGCCCGAAGCGTTTGCGGCAGTGATCGAGGAGCTGCCCAACCAATCCCTCCAGTCGGTCCGCCTGCTGCTCGACTTCCTGGCACCACAGGGCGAGGACCTCGCCCTCCTCACGCTGGAGCATGGGCAGGATGTGGAATGCCAGCGTGCTCTTCCCGAGCCCACCCAGACCCTGGAAGACGAACACCCGATCACCCCGGCGAATCCGCCGTCTCACCTCGTGCATCTCGGAGCGCCGGCCGATGAAGCCCGTGGAGAGAATCCTGCGGTCTCCGGCGCCGATGAACGTCCTCCGGAGGGCCTCTTCAGACTCGCGCACCTCGTGCGTGGAGGGCAAACTCAGCGGGTGCTCCGGCCCGCGATGGTAGAGGACGAGCTGCGCCCAGGCGAAGGGGAAGAGGTCTTTTCCAAGGGGCGCAGCCAGTGCCTCCCGGGCTTGGCGGACGGCATGGCGCGTCGTCCCCCCTTCGGCGAGGGCGCGGTAGAAGGCCACCTCGGCTCGGGTGGACAGCTCGTCCACGATCGGGCCGTCGTAGCCCACCACCTGCGTCACACCCTCCCGGTGCAGACAGGCTGCCGAAGTCTCGGCTTTCGATCCCCCAGCGTCATTGCCGTGGCAGCTCGCGAGATAGAAGAGCGGCGGCAGCGGACCGTCGATCCGCGTCTTGAGCTTGAGAAAGAAGTCATGGATGGGCACCACATCTTTCCTTCCCTCGTCGTCCTCAAAGACCAAGGCAGCCGGATCGCCGTGGCCGGAGAAGTGGATCGCGGTCGGCTTCTCCACTCGCACCGTCTCCACCAGGTCCTCCACCGTCCCCAGCTCCGTGGGCGCGAAGCGGCACTGCTCGGTGAGAGCCTTGGTGACGCGGTAGCTCTCCCCCTCGTAGTCGAGCCCGCTCCCTTCCGGCGCGGAGACGTTGACCACCAGCTTGAGGTGGCTGTCCGGCTCCCGGAGCGCGGTCTCTCCCGGAATCGAGCGGGCGAGGTCCATGCGGGCGTCTTTCAGAAGAAAAGAACCATCCTGATACAGCAGCTCCCAGGGGAGGGAAAGCAGGACGTCGTCTTCGCTGCGGATGGTGATCAGCGGCCGGGGCCGGCCGGGGATCATGGCCTGCCGGAGGCGCTCTCTCCCTTCCTCGTCGAAGAGGACGCCGAAGAGCAGGCTCCCAAGGGTCGTGGCTCGTTGGAACAGCTCCGCCCGGTCCGCATCCGTGACCGGGTCCCGGGTCAGGCGGTCGTAGAAGTGATGAGCGCGCCAGAACTGGTTGTCCACCTTCCAGGGCGGAATCACCGTGCGGGTGTTGCCCACGGGATCGGTGACCTTCAGCTCTTCGCCGTCCTTCTCCAGGGAGAAGAGCAGCTCGAAGTCTTCGGCGGGGCTCATGCTCCCTATTCTACGGAACCCGTGCTTTTCACAAGACTCTGCCGCTGGAGAGGCTCTCGCCCTGGGAGCGCCGTCATCCCTGCCCGCCTTTGCAGAGAAAAGATGCCGGGGCGGACGACGGCGTTCCCACTTGGCGCGTCTCGCCCGCGGAATTTTGCCTCTCGCCCTCGGGGACTTGCCTCTCGCCCCCGAGGGCGAGCCACAAGCCCTCGAGGGCAAGCCACAAGCCCCCGAGGGCGAGCCACAAGTCCCCGAGGGCGAGCCACAAGCCCCCGAGGGCGAGCCACAAGTCCCCGAGGGCGAGCCACAAGCCCCCGAGGGCGAGTCACAAGTCTCCGAGGGCGAGAGGCTCATTTCCGGTCCCCGGCGGCATCATCTCAGGGCTCCCCCGGCAGCGGCGCACCTCATCCCGTCAATCCTGCGTGACAGGGACTCGACTAGTGGCTGTGCGCGGCTGCTTTGCTCCCGCGCGATCCGCCGCCGTAGCGCTGGGTGGCGTACCCCACCACGAGGCCCAGGATGCAGCCGGGGAGCATGATCTCCAGGTAGTACTTGCCCTGCATGTAGGCCACCCAGAAGGCCAGGGTCCCACTCACGACGAGACCGAAGAGAAGGGTGAGCGGCAGCGACTTCACGTAGCGGGCGAAGAGCCCGATGAGCACGCCCGCCATCAGGCCCTTGACGGTGGAGCCGATGACGATGCCCACGATGTTGGGCGCGGTCTCGGGCGCCGAGACCAGCGCGGACAGGCCGTCGAAGATGCCCAGGAACCCTCCCAGCAGCAGGCCGAAGAGCGGTTTGTTCATGTTCCTTCCTCCCTGTTGAAGTCCGTCGGTTCCGTCCGACACCTCTCTATCCAACGCCGCAGCGGATTCCTTTAACGGCCGAGGATCAGGATCAGGAGCGCCCGCATCAGGAGATAGGCCAGGACGAGCAGGATGGGGACGCGGTAGCGGCGGAACACGCGCTGCGCCCGTTCCATCAGGCTCTCCCGGTAGGCGGCGACGGGCAGCCCATCCAGGTAGCGGCCGAGGTCGGCCGACAGATCCCGGACGTTCGGGTATCTGTCTTCCGGCTCGGCCGCCATGGCCCGGCTCCGGATCGCCTCCAGGGGCCGGGGGACCGGCTCCTCCCCTTCCATCAGGAAGGCGAGGATCGCGCCCAGGGCATAGACGTCCGTGCGCTCGTCGATCCGTTCCACTTCGCCCCGCTCCTGCTCCGGGGCCATGTATCCGGGTGTCCCTAATATTGTGCCATGGGCGGTGGCCGGAGCCCTCACCCCCGGGATTGATCCCGTTCCCCCTCTCCCCAGCCCTCTCCCCCGGGCCGGGGGAGAGGGAGCCGGAGCCCTCACCCCCGACCCCTCTCCCACCTCCCCCACCCCCTCGCTGGGAGAGGGGCGCCACCGCCCTTCCCCTGCTCTCATCGCTTCTGTTGTTTTTGCAGTCTCCCCCTCTCCCTGGGAGGGGGTCGGGGAGGAGGGAGAGGGGGCCGGGGGGTGAGGGCCGATCTTCGCCACGCCCCAGTCCATCACCAACACCTCGCCGAACGGCCCGACCATGACGTTCTCGGGCTTGAGGTCGCGGTGGATGACGCCGTGGGCATGGGCGAAGGCGACCGCTTCGCAGATGCGCTCGAAGACGCGGAGGCGGTCGGGCAGGGAGAGGGTGCGGGCGTGCTCGTCGAGCCGGCTGCCCCGGACCCGCTTCATCACGTACCAAGCGCGGCCGTCGGGGAGGACTCCGACATCGTGGACCGGCACGATCCCGGGGTGCTCCAGCCGGGCCAGGATGCGCGCCTCCCGGAGCATGCGCCCATCGTCATCATCCGGGAGCTGGACGACTTTGAGCGCGACCTCGCGGTCGAGGTCCCGGTCCCGGGCCAGGTAGACGGTGCCCATGCCTCCCTGGCCGATCGTCCCGACGATCTCGTAGGGAGTTCCCGCGAGGTCAGGCTCCGAGGCTACCTCTCGCAGGTGGTCCAGGGCGCCGTCCCCGAGCCATCTCACGGTGGATCGACTCCCAAGACGTCCCGGGCCTCGGCGCGGAACTCGGCGTCGCTGCCGGTGAGGGCGCGCAGCTCTTCGAGGACCAGCCGGCGGAATTCACGCCGGGCCGCGGCAAGGTCGTTGGTCACCTGGACCGCGGTCATCCCCAGCTCCCTCCCCAGGTCCGCGTAGGTCGGCCGCTCCCCGGGCTCCTCCAGGTCGTAGCGCTCGAAGAGGAGGAAACGGGCGGGACGGTCCTCGCAGCTCGCGCGCAGGCGCTCGACCGCATGGGCGAAGAGGGCTCGCACCCACTCGCGGTGGAAGTACTCCTCGGGGGTGAGATCGGAGGACGGCGAGCGGTCCAGCTCGGCTTCGGCGCCCTCGAAGTCGAGGGAGAGGAGCGCCGCGCCTCCTCCCCGCTTCTGCCGGAGGGCCGCCTTGCGCTCGTTCGCCGCGAAGCCATCCAGGCAGACGCGGAGGAAGGTGCGGAAGCGCGCCTTGACCGGGTCGTAACGGTCGAAGGTCCCCTTCTCCAGAGCCAGGGCGAAGAAGGACTGCGTGAGGTCCCGCGCCTCGTCCCCCTCGGCCCGGTGCTGGACGCGCAGGTACTTGTAGACCGGCTTCCAGTAGCTGTCGATCAGGGCGCCGAGGGCCTGCCGCCGGACCTCCGGATCGGCATCGCGCGCGGCCAGAAGGACCGAGCGCCGCGTCGAGGGGAACATGGGGCAACTATATGGTGGCCCCCGCCCGCCCAGGACACCAATTGGTGTCCTTTCGGCTACGATCTCGGCCATGCGCCGCGCCGCTCTGACCGCCATGCTCCTGGCCCTGCTCGGCTGCGGCTGGAGCGCGAAGCCATCCTCCCTCCCCTCCTTCCAGCGGGGGATGACCCTGGCCCATGAGGGGTTCCGCACGAACGAGGGCTACGGTTCCGAAGCCGCTTTCAAGCAGCTCGTCCGCCTGAAGGAGCTGGGCGCCAACTCGGTGACCCTGGTGCCTTACGGCTTCACGCGCGCTCCCGAGGAGACCGAAGTCCGCTGGCGCGGCTCGGACGAGACCGACGACCGGGTGGCGAGCACGATCCGGGAGGCCCGCCGGCTGGGGCTCGCCACCGTGCTCAAGCCGCAGCTCTGGTCGCGGGGACGCTGGACCGGGGACATCGCCTTCACGGACGACGACGCTTTCCGCCTGTGGATGGGCTCCTACCGCCAATTCATCCTCCACTACGCCCGGCTGGCGGAGCTGGAGCAGGCGGACCTCCTCGTGGTCGGCACGGAGCTGGGCGGCCTGACCCTTCCTCGGGAAGCCGACTGGCGCGCCTTGATCCGGGAGGTCCGGCAGGCGTACTCCGGCCCCCTGACCTACGCCGCCAACTGGGGCCAGGAGTTCGAGACCCTGGGCTTCTGGGACGAGCTCGACTTCCTCGGGGTCAACTTCTACTACCCGCTGGCCGCCCCCGGCGAGCTGCCCCGCGCCGGCTCCCCGCGCCTGAAGGAGCTGGAGCGGATGCTGGAGGGGATGTCCCGGAGGCACCGCAAGCCCGTACTCTTCACCGAGGTCGGTTATGCCGCCAGCGAAGCTGCGGCGGTGGAGCCCTGGAAGGAGGAGAACGCTCCGCTCGATCCGGAGATGCAGGCGCGCTGCTACGAGGTGATCTTCCAGTCTTTCTACCAAAAGCCCTGGCTCGCCGGCCTCCACTGGTGGAAGTGGCCGAGCCCCGGCCGGGGCAGCGCAGAAGACCCTTCTTTCAGCCCCCTGGGCAAGCCGGCGCTGACCGTGCTGGAGAGGTGGTACGGAAAGCCTGCGCCGGTGCGGTAGGGGCGGCCGCACAGGGCCGCCCCTACGATTCTATTTCTGGGCGTGCCGAACCTTGGGATCGATGGCCCGGTAGAGCGACTTCCACTGGACGTAGGTGTCCACGTCCACGCGGAGGGCCTTGCACTCCGGCGGCACCTGCCGGATGGAGGGGTACTTCACGCCGGCGTAGGTGATGGAGCCGTCCCGGTGGACGGTCCCGACCAGCGCGCCGGCCCCGCTGGCGGTCCTGAACGGAAGGATTCGAGAGCGCATCCGGAACCTCCCTTCCGCGCAGATGATACTGCTAGACGTCCAGCACCTCGTAATGCGTGACGTTCGGCTCCATCTCCAGGAGGTAGTCCTCGCAGCCGGGGTAGTAGCGGGCGCGCTCCACATCGTCGCCGGCAAAGGCGCGGATCGCTTCCCAGGAATCCCAGAGGGTAGTCAGGAGGTAGTGCGTGACGTCCCCTTCGGTCCGCCGGAAGACGAAGACTCCCCGGTTTCCCGGGGTGGAGGCGTAGTCGGAGAGCCCCGTCCTCTTCAAATGCTCGAAGTACTCGTCGGCCTGGACCGCCCTCACCCTCCCGTGCCACTGCCTCGCGATCATTTCTTGTCCTTGCTCCGCTGGTAGACCGGCGCCAGGAAGACGGCATCGAGGTCCGGCCCGGGAAGCGGGACGTCGGCCACGACCTGCCAGTAGACCTTGTTGAGCTCCGTTCCGGGAAGGTCGTTCGGGACGTCGAAGGAGAAATCCACGTGCTCCAGGGGACTGCCCGGCTCGCCGGGCAGGGGGATCTCCCGGGTCTCCCTGTAGATCGCGTACGGCTCGATCCTGTGCTGCGGCCCCGTGGGTGTGGTGTGGGTCACCAGCTCGTCGCGCACGCAGCGCAGCGTCAGCCGGAGCGGAGCCGTGGCGCGCACGTCGCGGGGAAAGGCGATCCGGCCGCGGAGCGCCTGGCCCAGGAACACGGGGATCTCCTCCCAGATCACCACGGGACCGCGGAACCGGACCACCTGGTAGGTCTTGTAGAGCGTGTCGTAGACGATGAGCAGAGCGAACAAATCGAGAAGGATGAGGATCCCGCGGAAGATCCAGCTCCCGGAGAGCCACGCGATGTTGAGCAGCGCGACTATGCTGAAGAACACCACGCGCCCGAGGACCACGCTGCTGCCGTCGGTCCCATAGTCCGGCTTCATCCACCGCTTGCTCCAGGGATGGTCCCAGGTCCAGGGCTCAGCCTCGGAGCTCCTGCCCACACGCTGGGGGCGATCGGGGTCCCCCTCCTGGATGATCGCCATCTGGATCATGAGCAGCGAGAACAGAATGAGGGTCCCGCCGAACGCCATGGCCCCCCAGAAAAATGCCGGATCGGCCTCCTCCCGCAACGCCTCCTTGTCAGGGCCGACCGTGCCCGCGAGGCCGAACAGGAAGAGCGCCGTCCCGGCGGCCAGGAAGACCAGCAGGACGTAGGCGACCTTGCTCGCGTGGAACCGGCGGAAGAACCCGCGGCCGAACACCGACTTCGTGCCGGGCACGGGGACCATGCCGCGGGGAGTGACGTAGAGCCTCTCCCTCTCCCGGGAGACGGTGGAGGCTTCCCGGCCGGCGCCTTCTTCGGAGGGGGGCGGCGTCGTGAGCATGGCAATCGCGGAGGTGATTGTACCAACTTCGTGTCCCGTGTCACGTCTTGCCGCCGTCGCGCACCCAATCAGATAGAAGCAAGTTTTCTCTTTGATCGGAGCGTTCAATCCCCCGGGGCCGTGTCGGCTGCCGGTACTTCCGGGGAGGGGTGTGTCCCTTCCCCAAGGAGGCAATCCATGGATGTGAAGAGGTTGGTGCGCGGCCTGGCGGTCTTCGCCATTGCCGCGGGTATCGCGGGCTTCGCGGCGCCAGCGGGCGCGACGACGCTGATCCGCGAGAGCCTCGACGATCTGGTCCGCTCGAACCGGACCATCGTCGTGGGCGAAGTTCTCGACACGCGCTCGTACTGGAACGCGGATGGGACATTCATTCTCACCGACGTCCGGATCGCGGCGCACGACGTGGTCAAGGGCAATGTGAAAAACCGTGAGCTCACAATCACCGTCATGGGCGGGACGGTCGGCGATCTGACCACCCTGATCATCGGCAATCCCGATCTCGTAGCGGGAAATTCCTACGTTCTGTTCCTCAATGAAGAGGACCTGCCCGGCGGCAAGGCCCTCACGGTCCGCTCCCTGATTCAGGGCGCTTTCGACGTCAGGATCGGCAGGGACGGCCTGCGCGCGGTCAGCCAGGCCAACGCCCATCCGCTTCTCCCCGACGCCCGCGGCTCGTACGAGGCCGAGGGCGGCCGCGAGGGCTTCCAGCTCAACTCGATGATGCGGTCGATCCGTGAAATCGTGGGCTACAACGGCGCAAGCCCGGAGGTGAAGTGATGAACCGCAAGGCTTTCGCTCTGGCTCTCGTCGCCGCGGGGCTGATCGCCTCGGCGGCCCCCTCCCACGCCTATCGCATGATTCAGAACACCGGCGTCGGCCGCTTCAGCGCCGGCGCCGCGGTGGCGTGCAACGCCTCCGGCGGATTCACCCACTGGAACAACAAAAACATCAGTTGGCGCCTCAACACCGCCAACCAGGGCTCGGGCAAGACCACGGCCTTGTCGAATGCCCTGGCCTCCTGGACCAACGTGACCAGCGCCAACCACGTGCTCACCTACGCCGGCACCACCACCACCGGCTTTACCACCAACGGCACCAACACGGTGCTCTGGGCCTCGGGCAACGGTTGCACGGGCTCCTGCCTTGCCATCACCGCCCTGGTCCTGCAGTCCGGCCAGGTGATCGTCGAGACCGACATCTCCTTCAACAACAATGTCACCTGGACGACGAACGGCGCCAACTACGACACCGAAGCCGTCATGGCCCATGAGATCGGCCATTCGCTCGGTATCCATCACACCGAAGCGGGCACGACGCCGACCATGTACGCCTTTTACTTCGGCTCGGCCGGCCGGTCGCTGGCGACCGACGACCGCTCGGCGCTCCAGTGCGCTGAATCGCGCTATTGATCCATTCCCCTTGGGGCTGGGTCTTCTAATGATTTTGGGCCGCCGATCGGCGGCCCGTTTCTTTTATTCGAAGCTCGTCGCGAACGGGAGCGGCTTGATCGACTTCCGGCAGCTTTCGATGTCGAGCCCTCCTGTCGCTTTTCCGGAGCTACCGTGAGTCAGAAAATCTGAATACACGCGGTCCAGGCACTCGACGCCCGGGAGGCCATAGAACACGTGCGCGCCTCCGGGCACGACCAGGACGCGGCTCTCCGGTAGCGTAGCTGCCACGCGCTCCGCCCACTCGATCGGCATCGCGGGATCGTTCTCGCCGGCATAGATCAATACCGGCACGGACGAGCGCACCGGCTCCAGAAAGCTCGCGGGTATCTTCGCCGCCGGCCATTCAGCGCAGGCGGCGAGCTGCTGCCTGGCGCGAAGGTCGCCCATGAACGTCCCCTTGGCGAGGCGCGTGGCCTCCTCCAGGTCCATGAAGGCCACGTCCTCGGCGCAGGTCACCGAAAGATAGAGACCGGCCGGAGCCGTGAGCATCGCGCTGGCGATGTCGTGAGCGGTCTGGGCCAGGGGCTCGAGGTCCCCCGACGCCGCTCGGCGCAGGAGGAGCGGCACCACGCGGGCGCCGGCCGGGCGATAGAGCAGGTAGCGCACCGTCCGGGTCGCGGCGTCGCGCGACAGCCGCATCTTCCACTTTTTGCCGTTGTCGTCCCGGAGCGTCACCTTGACGGGCTTCGCCAGCCTCTTCAGGACCGCTTCGAGATCGCCCACCGGGTCCGGGAAGGCGGCGCGGCACCCGGGCTCGGCGGCGCAGGCCGCGGCCATCTTCTCGAAAGCGGTCTGCGTGTGCGCGGCCAGGGACTGGGGGACGCGGGCATCCATGGGCAGCACCGCGTGGAGGTGGACCGTCCGCACCGCTTCAGGGTGGCGCCGGAGGTAGACCAGCGCAGCCCGGGAGCCGTACGACGCGCCCAGGAGGTTGACCTTGCCATAGCCCAGAGCGGCGCGGACCTCGTCGACGTCGGCGACGATGTTGTCGGTGGTGTACTGCGCGAGATCATGATCCCGGGCCAGGATCTCCCGGCAGCGGCGCGCCCGGGCCGGGTTCGTGGTCGTGTCCTCCGCCCTGGGGCAGAACAGAGGGTCCGAGCCGCCGGTGCCCCGGATATCTACCAGCACCAGGTCACGGTGCCGGAGGGCCTCCGCGAATTCCTCGGTCAGGCCCGGCCCCGAGTCGACAGCGGACCCGCCCGGTCCGCCCTCGAAGTAGAGGACCGGATCGGGCTCGACCGGTGTCCCGCTGGCAGGGCTGGCGGGGATTACCACCACGCGCAACGGGATCTTCCGCCCGGTCCCCGCGGACCGGTTCTCGAACACCTCATAGGTCCCGCAGCGGACCTCGCGATCGAAATCCAGCAACCGGCAGGGCTTCAGCTCCAGGGACGGAGACGAGGGAAGCCCGGCCAGCAGGGCCAGAAAAGCAGCGGCGAAAGCGCTCATGGTCGCCTTAGACCGCGAACCGAGCCGGGGAGTTCCGGGAGGGGAGCTCTTACCCGAGCGCAAACCAATGGTGTCTAAAACACCATGGCAGGTCGGCCCGAAAGGGAGGTTCTCCGTGAACTACAAAGCCATGCTCATAGCGGCCCTGTTCTTCCTCGGCACCGTGGGCTGTTCCGCTCCGGAGGAGCACGACGCGCCGGGTCCCAGTGTGGATGCGGCGGACGCGAGCTCCGGGCTCAAGGGCCATCTGGATCGAGAGGAGCCCGGGTCTCCGGACCTGCCCCTGAGGGCGGTTTCGCTTCGGGCCCTTCAACAGACGCTCGCCGCCTGTGCTCCCCGCGGTGACTGCCCGGAAGAGACGCTCCTGTTTGGAAAGCTCACCCAGGTCCTCGGCTACACCCTGGACCCCGAGAACAGGGACGTGCTCGTCTATGGGCTTGCCGATCCGGGGCTGCCGCAGATCCACGTGGAGGACTTCGTCGTCGCCCTACGGAGCAGTTGGCTCAAGTACGCCGAGATGAAAGGGGACACCCTGGTGTACACCCATCCCGGCTGCGACATCCGTCCGGAGCCTGCCCTCGTCCTCAAGCTGCACGACGTCAGCCGGCAGTTCCATGGCAGCTCAAGCCCTGGGGAGACGGAAGCGGCCATAAAAAACTGGCAGCAGACCTGCGGACAGCCCCAAGAGGTATCGGTCCTCGGCATCCCTTTCGACACCCGCTTCGCGCACGTCATGGTGATCGCCGATTACGACATGAAACGCCTCGCCGATGGGTCGGACAGCCTGGATCTTCCCGGCCTTGAGAGCATGATGGATATGGAGCTCCGATCGGTCGAGGACGCCCTGCGGCAACAGCGGCCCGTGGGCCTGAAAGCCGGCATGAACCGCTTCTGGCTGACGCCCGGCGATCAGCTCTACGAAGAGGCCGACGGGATCACCTGGCTCAGTTCCGGCCCCGTCCACATCCGCACCCACGCGATCGGCGCCGATGCCAGCGGCGAGCTGGGCGACACGGCCGGGAGTGATCCCACGGCCGAGGACTTCGCGCACCGCTTCTCCGTCCTGTACGACAAGGTCGCGGAGCAGCGGCCGATCTATCGCGAGCTGCGGACCCTGTTCCAGATCTACGCCCTGACCCAGGTCCTGCGCTTCCGGGGCGCGCCCGACGAGGTGGGCCTGGACCTCGCCTACTTCCTCGAATCCCACCCCCTGGCGCCCACGCCGGTAAAGCGCCAGGTTCCGGGGCGGCACCGGGTGAAGCGGTTCCGAAACGAGCGGCAGGTCCCCGGAGGAACCGAGATCATCCAGTTCTGGATGCCGAGCTGCGGCGGCGTGGAGATGAGCATCGAGCCGGCAAACGAGCAGTTCCGGCGGGGCAGGTCCGACCTCCTGCCCGGCTTGCGCGAGGGAGCGGTCGGCGGAAGGCCGAGGTCGCTGCCCGTCGCCTGGAACGTCTCGCTGAGCCCGGTCCTGCGCAAAGCCATCAAGAACAGCCGGGAGCTCCAGAAGCTCAACCGTCCGGGGAGCCCGCTCGTCGTCCGCGTCGAAGACCAGGGCTCCGGATATCAAGCCTCCACCGACCGCATCGGAGATCTCTACCAAGGGCTCGACGCCGGAGCCCTGACGAGCCAGATCGGCGAGCGGTTGGCCGCCGAGCCCGGGGAGAGCAGGACCGTCTTTCTGCAGATGCAGGGGTTTTCCGAAGACAAGGCCGAAGCCTTCATTCTGGAATCCCGGTTGCGGCTGGCCCAGCAGCATCCCGATTTCGAAGTCCGCGCCGTGCACAATGTGGCGGGCAAGGCCGTAGAGGAGATGCTTTTTTCTCCAGGTACCAGCCTGACTCGTGATCCCGAGCCGGCACGTCCGGACAAGCGGGGGGAGGCCGAGGGGTATGCAACCTCCGTCAGCCTCGCGGTCAGGGTCAGAAACAAGATCCACCAGGTGACCCTGCACATCTGGTCGGCCAGCAAGGAAGTGGTGGACGCGTTCGTAGCGAGGATCAAAGTGCATTTCGCGGACTCGGGCTCCCTTGCGATGAGCGTGGCCGAGGTGATTGAACTGACGCGCCGAGAGATCAGGAGGGATTTTGGCGAGCGCGCCAACGACCTGCAGGTCGAGATTGAGGAAGAATTCGACAAACGCCATCTGGTCGACCTGACGCGCAGCCGGGACGAAGGGTCCGCATGAGTCCCGAGGGGATTGCGAAGCGGATCACCCTGCCGGAGGACTGCGTGCTGGGCTTCGGCATTCCCACCAGCCAGGAGGGGTTTCGCGCGAGCTGGCGGCGCGGCTCTCCCCAAAGCTTCGCCCGGAGCTTCCGCGGAACGGCGGCCTATCACGCGCAGGTGATCGCACCCTTCCGCCGTCTCGAGAGCCAGTTCCGGAAGCTCGGCGCTCATCTGGTCCCCGACCTCACGCTTGGCCAGTACGCCTCCTTGTTCCAGGACCGGCGGACACACGCCGTAATCCTCTTTTCCCACTGGGGCGGCGACTTCATCGAATTTCGGGACGGGCCAGTCGGCATCGATGCGTTCATCCAGGCGATCCCGGCGGACTTCGCGGTCATCCTCGATCTCTGCGTCTGTCATCCTGTGGATCTGATTTCTCCCCTTCGCGCGAGCCGTCCCTATTGTCTGATTCCCTATATCGGGACGAGAGCGACTCCAGTTTATTGGCTGTACTTCTACCGCGATCTCTTCCGCTGTCTCCGCAACGGCTCAAGGTCCTATCTTTCCGCCTCCATGGAGCTGGTCGCTGGCTACTCCGGAACACCGTTGGAGGTGCAAACGTGAAAAGCGACCTGCGGCATAGTGTCAAGAAGTACCTGGAGGCCGAAGGACTGCTGGATTTCGTGAAGCTGGGCCCGGCAGACGAGCCCTCTCGACCGCCCGACGCTCGGAGGCTGGCAAGCTTCGAGGAATCCCTGCGGCAGTCGCGGAGATTCCGGGCACGCGTGCAGTGGATCTGTGTGGCGCTGCTGTGCTCCGTGTTCGCTCTGCAAGCGGTTTTCCTGGTCTACGGCTTCCTGGCGAACCGCGCTCAGGCCGGCCTCGTCGGCGGGATTGGCGGGATCGGATTGCTGCTCCTGCCGACGGTATGGAGACTGCGGAGGATCTGGATCGACAGCATCCTTGCAGAGCTCATGATCGACGCCATCAGGGATCATCCCCCGGAGGAGGCGGTCCGGATCGTGGAGATGGTGCATTGGGTCCTCGCAGGCAGGCGCCCGGCTGAGCCTGAGCCGGAGGACAGGCTCCGGATCCTTTTCGTGGCGAGCGATCCCACGAACGCGGCACGGCTGCGCCTCGGCGAGGAGGCGCGGGAGATTCAGGAGAGGCTGGCGATGGCGAAGCTGCGAGACCGCTTCGAGTTCCACCAGTGGTCCTCGGTGCGGCCGAAGGACCTCGTCCAAGCACTGCTGAAAACGCGGCCGGATGTCGTCCACTTCTCAGGGCACGGCACGGTCGACGGAGAGCTCTGCTTCGAAGACGAGACAGGAGAGGCGTTCCGGGTATCGCCTGCCGCGCTCGCGGACCTCTTCCGCGAGTTCCGGAACATTAGATGTGTGCTGCTCGTGGCCTGCAACTCCGAGCCGCAGGCGAAGGCGCTGGCCGAGCACATCGAGCACGTCGTCGGCACCCGAGGAAAGATCGGCGACCAGGTGGCGATCGCGTTTGCAGTCGGCTTCTATCAGGGTCTGGGCGACGGCCGCAGCATGGAAGATGCCTATCGTCTCGGATACGCGACAGCCGGGTTGCAGGATCTGGTCGATCAGGCTCCCCTTCTCCTGATCCGCCGGACTTCCGCGGCTTCGGCAGCCTGAGACCACGCTGGCAGCGCGATTGCTTTCCCTGCTTCGGGGAGCAGAATGCTCTCCACCAGCTAGGAGGTGCAATCTTGGATTTAATGAACCTGCTCAATCAGCAGCTCAGCGGACCCCGGCTCACCCAGATGAGCCAGCAGCTCGGAATCTCCGAGGACCAGACCCGCGAAGCCCTTCCGGCCGCGCTCGCGGCCTTGACCGGTCAGATGGCGCAGAACGCGTCCCAGCCGCAGGGTGCACAGCAGCTCTCCAACGCCCTGTCCAAGGACCACGACGGGAGCCTGCTCGACTCCCTGGACGGCTTCCTGGGCGGCGGGGGTGGGAACCTCAACACCGGCGCCTCCATCCTGGGCCACGTCTTCGGCGGGCGGCAGCAGCGGGTGCAGGGCAATCTGGGTAAAGCCACCGGGCTCGACCCGCAGACCACCGCCCGTCTCCTCGCCATGCTCGCCCCGATCGTGCTCGCCTACCTGGGCCGCCGCCAGCGGCAGCAGGGGCTCGATCCTGGCGGTCTCGCGGGCGTGCTCGGCCAGGAGCGCCAGAGTGTCGAGCAGCACCCGCAGGCCCGCCGCGGTCTGGGAGCCCTCCTCGACCTCGACGGCGACGGCCAGGTCATGGACGACCTCGCCAACCTCGCCGGCGGGATGCTGGGCAACCGGCGGTAGCTCCTCTCTCCAAGGAGAAAGGGACGGGCTCTTGAGCAGCAACCCGTCCCCCCCTTCGTCTCCCAGGTATGATCAGGGCCTATGCGACGCCCGGCTCTCCTCGGAGTCTTCCTGGTCTTCTTCCTGGTCTCCGTCGGCGCGAGCGCGCAGCAGCCCACGACGCTCGTCCGAGGACGGCGCCGCTCTCCGGCATTTCGCGCGGGATATGAAGCCCGGTCCCTCCTGAGCGGCATATACTCCCGCCCGAAAGGAGGGCTGCCATGGATACCGAATCCCTCGTCTATCTCGTCAACTTCAATGCCCAGGCCATGGGCCTGAACCTGGAGGGGATCACCCACGAGGACTCGCTGGTGCAGCCCCCGCGAGGGAACTGCCTCAACTGGGTCGTCGGTCATCTTCTGGTGCACCGGAACAAGATGCTCGAAGCCCTCGGCGAGCCGCCGGCCCTGCCCCCGGGGGCGCTGAAGCGTTATGACCGCGGCAGCGAGCCGATCACCGGCGACGGTCCCGATGTCGAGCCGATGGAGCGGCTGCTCGAGGGGATGGCCAGCTCCAAGGCGAAGGTCGTCGAAGCGATTCAGCGGGCCGGGGACGACGCTCTCGCCAAGCCTTCCGGCCAGAGCACGGTCGGCAAGACTCTCCTCGTGCTTTCCATGCACGAGGCCTATCACGTCGGGCAGATGGGCCTGCTCCGCCGCATCGCAGGCAAGGAGCGGGCGATCAACTGACCTGCCCCTGAAGAGCAAGCCGGACAATCAAGGAGGGCTCTCACCATGCCGATCTATTACTTTACCTTCCTGGCCTCTCCGACCCCGAAGGCCGGGGAGCTCGCCGATGCCGGAGGCGCCTACGTCAACTGTTGGATGCTGAACGAGGACCGCCAGCCGGCCGAGCAGCGCGCCACGCAGCTCATCGAGGAGTACGGGTGGTCCGTGGAGGCGCTCGAAGAGGCCGGGACCGTCACGAGCAACGACTACGCCGAGGACGACGAGGACCGCGAGTTCTACGAGCAGGCCCTGATCGAACGCGAGGTCCTCGTCTTCAACGTCTGGCCGCGCGGAGACGGCGAGGACGATGACGACGAGGAGGACGACGAGGAAGAGGCCGAGGACGAGGAGGACGGCGGGCACACGGCGTGAGCTGAGCGCTGTCCGATGCTGAAACGGATCGAGACGGCGACCGCCGTCCTGCTCACTCTCCTCGCGGTCGCTCTCCATATCGCGCGGGCCCTGCACGCCGGCGGGCTCTGGCGGGATGAAGCCGGCGCTCTGCAGGTGGCCACGCTTCCCACGCTCGGGGAGGTCTTCCAGCGGTTCCCGCACGAGGCCTTCCCCATGCTCTTCCCCACCACCCTGCGGACGTACGTGGGGGTATTCGGGGACTCCGATCTCGCCCTTCGCCTGTTCGGGATGACCGTGGGGATCGCCATCCTGGGCGCGTTGTGGCTCAACGCCCGGCGGGCAGGGACGGTGCCGCTCGCTTCCATGGCCCTGCTGGGATTCCATCCGGCGTTCCTGTTCTACGGCGACTCGATCCGCGGCTACGGCCTCGGAGTGCTGCTGACCCTCCTGGTGTTCTGGGCGTACACGCGGCTGGTTGGAAAGCTGGACCGGAGCACTCTCGCTGCCGCGGCCGTGACCGCGGTGCTCAGCGTCCATCTCGTGCTGCACAACTCCGCGATGCTCCTCGGCCTCGGGGTTGCGGCAGCGATCGTGGGTGCAGTGCGCCGGCAATGGCGGCTGGTCCTTGCGGCGTTGGGGATCGGGCTCTTCGCTGCCCTGACGCTGCTCCCCTACATCGGACCGTTGAGCGCGGCTCGGGAGTGGGACGTCCTGATCGCGGAGGAGGGACTGGGACTGCGGCGGATCTTCCAGTCTCTCGTCGAGGCGATCGGCTCTCCCGCGCTGTTGGGAGGCTGGGCCGTGCTCCTTGTTCTCGGCGCAGTTGGGCTCCGGACCATGGAAACCGACGCACGGCTCTTCCGGTTCCTGGTCATCCCCGCGGCGCTCGGCGCCCAGTGCGGACTCTTCCTGGTCATCGGCTACCCGCCGCAGATCTGGTACTTCCTTCCGCTGCTGGCCCTGGCCGCGAGCGCCCTGGACGGACTGATCGCAGGATCGGTGCCCCGGGTGGCGCGCCTGGTCGCCGCGGTGGGGATCGCGTTCCTGCTGCTCCCGGCCGTGACCCGGGAGGCCCTGCTCCGCATGACCAACACCGACCTCGTGGCCCGCCATCTGGAGGAGCACGCGGGGGACCAGGACCTCGTCCTGGTGAACCCGTGGTTCCTCGGGGTCAGCTTCCACCGTTACTACGAGGGCAAGGCGCGCTGGGAGACGATCCCGGCCCTGGAGGACCACCGAATGCACCGTTACGACCTGCTCAAGGCCAGGATGGCCACGGCCCGTCCGCTCCGGGACGTGCTCGGCGCGGTCCGGCAGACCCTGCGCTCGGGTCATCGCGTCTGGCTGGTCGGAAGCTATACCACTGCGCCCAAGGGTCAACGCCCGCCCGTGCTCGGGCCGGCTCCAGGAGGGTCCTTGTGGGGCTGGCGGGACGCCCCTTACTCCATCTCGTGGTCGTTGCAACTGGGGGCTTTCCTGAGGAACAACGCCATGCAAAATCGCGAGGTCCGGGTGCCAGTGGACGGACCCGTCAGCGGCTTTGAAAACCTGAATCTGTACGAGATCCGCGGCTGGCGCCGGAGGAAAGCGGCAACAAGGTGACGGTCCCGTCCCCGTTCGCGGACGTTCCAATCACATTTCACGATTCTTGATCAATCCTTTGGATCAACGTGATCCATTCGATTGGATCGACATTGATGCATCAGGCCGGATAAGCCCTGCCACGATTGAGTTTTCGGCTCGATTGCCCTGGTGGCACCGCGGTTGCTCTTTCTTCCCTGTCAAATGACCGCGGGCGTCTTCGCGAGAGGACGAGCCGACCAGGAGGCCAGGAAAATGCGACGGAACCGTTTCCTCACGGCTGGGCTGCTGCTGTCTCTTCTGATCGCCGGACGCGTTGCAGCTGCCGAAGAAAAACCTTTTGATCCCAATCGCGGCGGTCTCCTGCTGCGCGGCGAGAAGGGCTTCGAGCTTCCCGCTCCCGCGCTCGGCACCACGATCGAGATGCGGGTGACGGGCGTCGTGGCGCGGACGAAGGTCACCCAGGTGTTCCAGAACCCGACGAAGGAGTGGCTGACCGGGGTCTACCTGTTCCCGCTCCCTGAAGGCGCCGCAGTGGACACGCTGCGCATGGTCGTGGGCGACCGGGTGCTCGAAGGGCTGGTGCAGGAGAAGGAGCAGGCACGGCAGACTCTGGCGGCCGCTTCGAGCGCGGAGTGCGGGTGCAAGGCCTCGCTCCTGGAGCAGCTCCGGCCGGGCCTCTTCACCCTGTCGGTGGCCAACGTCGGCCCGGACGAGACGGTCGAGATCGAGATCGGGCTCCAGCAGGTCGTGCGCTACGAGCAGGGACGGTTCGTCCTCCGCTTCCCCACGCTCGCGCCCCCCCGGTACTCTCCACCGACACAGGTGGCCACTCTGGCAGAGCCCGAGATCCCGCAGGTCCCCGTGCTGTCCGGCGCGGCGCCCCGCAACCCGTTTGCCCTGCACGTGGACCTCGCTCCCGGCTTCCCGCTCGCCGGACTCGGGAGCTCGACCCACGACGTGGCGGTCGAAGAGGACCGGAAACATAGCCGGTGGGCCGTGGACCTCGCGCGCGGCGTGGTCCCCTCGGACGGCGACTTCGTCCTCGAATGGGCGCCCGCGGTCGGCCGCGAGCCCCGGGCGGTCTACTTCGTCGAGGAGGTGGACGGCGAGCGCTACTCCCTGCTCATGATGCTGCCCCCCGACGATGCCCAGGCGCTCGCGGGCCGCCTCCCCCGCGAGACGATCTTCGTGATCGACAACTCGGGCTCCATGTCGGGGACTCCGCTGGAGCAGGCGAAGGAGGCCCTGCTCCGCGGTCTTGACCGCTTGCAGCCCGGCGACTGGCTCAACGTCATGAAGTTCAGCACCCTGACCACGGCGCTCTTCCCGGACAGCGTGCCTGCGACTCCCCAGACGTTGGAGCAGGCGCGGAGCTTTGTGCGCGGCCTCGGACCCGAAGGCGGCACGGAGATGCTCCCGGCACTCCAGCTCGCTCTCGCCGGGCGAGGAGCTACGGGCCTCGTGCGACAGGTCATCTTCGCCACGGACGGGGAGGTGAGCAACGAAGCTGACATCCTGGCCTTCCTCCCTTCGCACCTGGGCGACCGGCGGCTGTTCACCATCGCCCTTGGCGTTGCCCCGAACGCCGCCTTCCTGCGCCGGGCGGCGGAGCTCGGGCGCGGCTCGTTCACCCAGATCACCAGCCTCGCCCAGGTCGCCGAAGGCATGGCGGACCTGTTCGCCCGCCTCGAATCCCCCATGCTGAGGGACATCCAGGTGCAATGGTCCGATCCGGCGGCCGAGGCTTGGCCCGCCCGCATCCCCGACCTCTACCTGGGCGAGCCGCTGGTGGTCAGCGCCCGCCTGGGCGAGCCCGGACCCGTGGCCGTCTCCGGCCAGCGCAGCGGCAGCTCCTGGGAGGACGAGCTCCCGGCCCCGGCTCCCGTGAAGGGCGCGGGGCTCGACCGGCTCTGGGCCGGCCGCAAGGTCCAGGCCCTGATGGACAGCCTGCAGGACGGCGGAGATGCCGAAGAGGTGCGGCAGGCCGTCCTGGAGCTGGGGCTGCGGCATCACCTCGTGACCCCCTACACCAGCCTGGTCGCCGTGGACGTCCAGCGCACGGCCCCGCCCGGCGTGGAGCCCTCCTCCCGGATGATCCCCCTGAACCGGCCCCGGGACTCCGATGGGGTCCACGGAATGGTGGAGGAGACCATCACCCTGACGGCCGAGAGCCCGCTCCTCGACGAGCGGAGGATCTCCACCTGGTCAACCGTGTCCCAGACCGAGATCGAGAAGATCCCCTCGGCGCGCGACCCCTGGGCCGTCCTGCAGCGCACGCCGGGCGTGCTCGTCGACCGCGTCAACGTCGGCGGCAACGAGAGCGGCCAGCAGGTGGTCGCCACCGTGGCCGGGACCGCCGGGCAGAACCTCTGGGCGGTCGACGGCGTGACCCTCACGGATATGGCCGCGATCTCCTCCTCTCCCGGCTACTTCGACTTCGACGCCTTCGAGGAGATGCAGGTCGAGACTGGCGGAGCCGACGTCACCCTCGAGACACCCGGAGCCCGGGTCCAGCTCATCCGGCCCCGCGGCACGAACGAGTGGCGGGCGTCCGGCTTCGCGCTCTGGAGCGGCGGCCCGCTCTCGGAAGGCTCGGAAGGCAGCCTCGACAGCCTACGGGTGGCGGACCTGGATACCGGAGGCCCACTCGTCCGCGACCGGCTCTGGGGCTGGGGCGAGGCGGGCCGGGACGAGATCGACCGCGTCGCCCTGGGTGGCCAGGAAGAGGCGCGGGTGCGCGAGAGCGGGAGCTTCCAGTTGAACGCCCAGCCCGGGGCCGCCACGTCGGTCAGCCTGATGGGGAGCGGCGGCCGGGCGGAGGGCTCCGGCGCGGGCGCGGGTCCCTCCCGCTCGCCCGAGACCACCTGGGACGAGGAGGGCCGCGAGGCCCTCTGGAGCGCCGAGGTCACGCACGTCGCGAGCTCGAGCCTCTTCCTGACCGGCTCCTGGGGAGGGAGCGAGCGCAATGTCCGCGATCTCCCGAGAAGGGAAGGCGACGTCCTCATCGATGCGGCGGGGGTGGCCCGCGGAAGCTGGTTCGGGATCGAGGAGGAGCAGAAGACGCGCGAGGCCCGGCTCATCTCCAATCTGTACTTCACCACCGGTCCCGCTTCGCACGACATCCTGCTCGGATCGGGCTGGCGAAGCCAGGATGAGGACTGGACCCTGGCCGCGCCGGACCGGATGGGGATCGCCGGCGACGTCTTCCGTCTTCCGGATGGGCTCGCGGTCTCCGAGGCCTGGCAGAGCGGAACCGCGGATGCCCGGACCGAGACCTACAGCCTCTGGGGACAGGACACCCTGAACCTCGGCCCGGCCACCCTGGTCCTGGGAGCGCGCCTGGACCGGCAGGACCTCGGAATCCTGGAAGCCCGGCCCTGGACGCTCGCGCCGCGCCTCGGTCTGAGCTGGGCTCTCGGCGCGGAGCGCACGACCCTGCTGAAAGCGTCCGTGGGCCGGTTCGCCTCGCGCATCGGGTCGCGGGCCGCGTGGCACCTGGACCCCGATGCTCCCGCGGTGCGCCGGTCGTTCTTCGAGGATCTCGACGGAGACCTCCTGCCCGGTGCGGGCGAGCCGTTCCGGCCGTGGCACGGAGAAGGAATCGACACCGTGGACCCGGACCTGCGGCCCGAGATCACCGACGAAGCGGTCCTCGGGATCGAGCACGCGCTCTGGCCCGAGCTCCTGATCGGGCTGCGGGCGACCTGGAGGCAGACCCGGCATCTCCTGGAGGAGCGCCTCCTGGTCCGCGATGCATCGACCGGCGAGGTCTTCGCGGCAACGGCTTCCGACTGGCTGCCCACAGGCCGTCTGACCGGGGTGCTGCCGGACGGTGCTCCCTACGACGTGGCCGTCTGGGACCTGCGCGACGATCTCTCCTGGACCGGCGGCACGCTCCTGGTCAACGGCGACCGGAGGCAGGACGACCTCGGGCTCTCCCTCACCTGGAACAAGCGGCTGTCCCAGGGCTGGATGACCCGTGGGCACGTCTCCTGGCACGACGGCGACCAGCGGCTGGGCAGCGAGTTCCGCCTCTTCGACGATCCCACGAACACGGTCGGGGGCCTGGACGACGAGGGCTTCCCGGTGACTGGCGCGGACTCCAGCCGGCCGCACGAGAGGCTCCGTTTCCAGGGATCGCACTGGTCGTTCCACGCCAGTGGTCTGGTCGAGCTGCCCTGGCAGTTCCGCCTCGCCGGAGCGCTGAACGGCCGGGAGGGCTCTCCCCTGCCCTGGTTCCGGCAAGTGGCCCGGGAGCGCTCCGGGCCGGTCCGGGTGCAGCTCACCGATCGCCCCGACGCGTTCCGGACCTCCGATATCGTCACGTTCGACCTCCGGCTCGACCGGGAGATCATGCTGAGTGATACCGGCTTCACCCTGAGCCTGGAGGCCTTTAACCTGTTCGGTGAGAGAAACGTGCTCCACCGGGAGCTCGACCTCGGAGTTGGACGGGGAGGAGCCGCGGACGAGGTGCTCGCGCCGCGCACCCTCCGCCTGGGGGTCCACCTCGCGTGGAGGTGATCACCCCAGCTCTTCCGGCTCCTCCTTCTTCAGGTCCTCCATCAGGGTGAGGACCGTGTTGGTCAGGGGCCGGAGGAGCGGCAGTCGGGCGAGCGTGACCAGACGGACGACCAGCGTCACGGTGCGGTCCAGGAGGCGGTAGGTCCGGACGCAGCCCGGCGAGGCGTCGTGGATCCAGAACAGCAGGATGCCCATGTGGTACATCCAGAGCAGGTTCGGCAGCTCGGCCTTGAGCCGCCGGTTGCTCACCTTGAGGTCCGAGCCCTGGAGCACCTCCGCGAACAGGGCCGTGGCCCTCTCCCGCAACGGCCGCGACTCTTCGCTGAACGGGTTCAATGGACTCTGCGGATCGGCGGCGGCGCTGAAGAGGACGCCCGACAGCCGGTGGTAGGGCATGGCGGTGTCGATCTTCTTCCGCATCACGCCCAGCAGGCGGGCCGCGAAATCGCGCTCGCTGTCCAGGACCTCGCGGCTCGCCTCCAGGTGCTCCTCGTGGGTGCGCTCGTAAAACGCCTGGACCAGATGCTCCTTGGCGCGGAAGTAATAGTAGGCATTCCCCACCGCCACCCCGGCCGCGTCGGCGATGGCGCGCATCGTGGTCTCCACGAAGCCCCGCTCGCGGAAGAGCTCGAGAGCGGCGTCCAGGATGCGCTCCCGCGTCTGCTCCGCCTTGCGGGTCTTGAGGACCGGTTCGGTCAAGCTGCTTTCTCCACGGGCTCCACGGGTCCGCCGATCACCTGCTTCCAAGCCATTCCATGCATGGCGCCATCCAGGCGGTCGGCAAGGCGCCACAGGTGACAGGTCGGGACCGCGGGGAAGAGGTGATGCTCCACGTGGAAGAACATACTGTAGGAAAGCCGGTTGATCCAGCGGCCCCGCTGCGTCCGGGCCAGCAGGTCGTGCGGCTCGCACCCATGATGGACCGTCCACACGGCGAAGAAGCCGGTAAGGCATTCGCCGATCAGCATCGCCGCCACGTGCCAGCGCAGCGCAGGGAGAGGCACGATCAGGGCAAAGGCCACGACCGCCAGGACCCCCGCCACCTCGGCTGCGATCCAGCGGCACTTCGCGGGTGAACCGAGCCGCCACGCCGCCCGGTGCAGCCGGACCGGGAACAGCGGACCGGTGAGCACCGCCTGCCACCAGGGCAGGCGCGCCGTGGAGCCCTCGGCGTCATCCTCGTCCAGGCAGTGCCGGTGATGGTGCAGGTGGGAGACCTGGACCGCGTGCATGCTGGCGAGCATGACGACGCTCAGCCAGGAGAGCACGAGATCCTGGCTCAGCCTGGAGGTGCCGAGCGTGTAGTGCTGCGCGCCGTGGGACTGCCGCAGCCCGGTCAGGAAGAGATAGAACGAGCCCAGCGCGCCCCAGATCCAGTGGCCGTTCGCGTAGCACCAGAGCGAGACGGCCAGCCAGGGCAGAGGCAGCGTCAGCTCCCAAAGCTTTTCACCGGTGGTGAGGTGCAGCAGGTCGCGCCAGGGAACGGAACGCAGTCGGGGATCGGTGCTCATGGCGACCCTCCCAGGTCGTATGACCGGTTTTTTGAGAGACGTGCAGATCGTCCGCCGCATGCCACTCATGCGTGACATCGCGCATCAGCAGCGCGCAGTCGAACGTGATGCTTCCAGCCGGAAACAGGGCTTCATCGGCAAAATAGCTCGAATGCACAAAATCGATCGCGAGCGGCTCCACCCTCCAGGAGCTCGTGCTCAGCACGACACCGTCCAGCCGGCTGCCGCCGGCCGTTGCCGAGTAACCCAGCGCGCCGGACTCGAAGAAGGCGGACGCGTCGCTCACGCTGCGAAACACCGAGGTCGGAGGCAGCTCCTGCGTGGTGTGACCGACGACGTCAACCTCGACGCCACCGTCCGCCCCGTGCATGTGCAATTCGATGCGATCTCCCTCATCGGTCACCTGAAAAGCCGCTCTGTGATGCTCGCCGGGAAAGACCCGGCCGCCTGCCAGGTGATTGATCAGCGAGCCCGTGTCCCGCCGTGGAATATAGACGCCCTCTTGATCATCCCAAACAACGGCCACCCGGTGGGCCGCGTTTTCGCTGGAGAGGCCGAGCATCTGCGGCACGCGTTTCGGCCGGATGTCTTCCAGCCGGATGAGGCAGATGCCCGCGATCGCGTACCCGTCGTGGAGCTTCGGCCGGAACGGTGCCGGCAGATGCCTTTGCATCACGTCCGGCTCGACCCGGAAGTTGACGAGGAGCCTCCGGCGTATGACCCCGTGGATCTTTGGAAATCGCATGGTTCGGTCCTTTCCTATTGATTTCTCCGATACCGCTCGCACAGCTCTTTGGCAGCGGCCGTCCACTCGGGGTACTTGAACGAGAATCGATCCGCGAGCAGCCGTCCCGGCACCACTCGCCGGCTCTTCAGAACCAATTCCGTCTCGGTGCCGAGAAAGAACGCTCCGATCTCCAGCATCCACTTTGCCGCCGGCAATCCGATGGGCGTACCCCAGGCTTGCCGCAAACCCGCCATGAATTTCTTGTTCGGCAATGGATTTGGCGCCGCAAGGTTGACTACGCCCTCCAGATGCGGTCGATCGATGAGCCAGTAGATCGCCCGGATGAAGTCGGCTTCATGGATCCAGGACACGTACTGGCGGCCATCGCCGGCCGTGCCACCGAGCCCGCGGCGCACCAGGGTCAGCAGCGTTTCGAAGATGCCGCCGGGGTCCGGGCTCAACACCACGGCCGACCGGAGCTTCACCTTGCGTGTGTTGGGGGTCGGCGCCTCGTCGAGAGCTCTTTCCCAGGCCATGGCAACGTCGATGCTGAAGCGCCAGGAGTCGGGAGCGTCGGGTTCCGAGCCTCCAATGAGGCCGGATGTCTCATCGTTTGGCGCATCGTACCTGTGGGCATAGAGGGTCGCCGTGCTCGCCTGCAGCCAGACGGCAGGAGGGCGCTTTGCTGCGAGGATCGCTCGGCCAACGGCCTGCACGGTCGAAACGCGCGACTGAAGGATCTCGTCCCGGTTCTTCTTCGTGTACCGGCAGTTCACCGAGCGGCCCGCGAGATTGATCACGACGTCCGCCCCATCGATCTCTCCGAGCGAGCCCCACCGGACGACCCGCCATGGCATGGCCTGAGGCCGGCGGCTGAGGACGACGACCTCGTGACCGTCGCCGTGGAACGCCCGGGCGAGCAGCGTACCGACCTGGCCCGTCCCGCCTGGGATCACGATCTTCATCGCCTGGTCCATGAAGTCTGTTTTGAACATGTTCAAGAAGAGAGTACGCCCCCTCCCGGAGCCTGTCAAGAGGTTTTGAACGGGTTCAAGTCGGGCCTGATGTAGAATTCCGTCGCATGAAAAGCTTGGTCCTTCTCTGGAGCCTGTGCCTAGTCGCGTGCGCCTCGTCCCCCGGACCTGCGCCGCAGGGAGCCCCGATGAACGACGTCTACATCGACCACGTGATCGTGGGGATCGCCGACCTGGAGGAGGGGGTCCGGCGGTTTGCCGAGCTGACCGGCGTGACCGCCGAGCACGGAGGCCAGCATCCCGGGCGCGGGACCCAGAACGCCCTGCTGAGCCTCGGAGCGCCGACCTATCTGGAGATCATCGCGCCGGTGGAAGGTCCGCCGCCGCAGATGGAGCTCCTTTCCGGCCTGAAAGAGCTCGCCCCCGTCGGATGGGCGATCGGCACGAAGGACCTCGACGCGACGAAAGCCCGCCTGGAGGCCGCAGGCTTCAAGGTTTCGCCCCCGCGGGAGGGCTCAAGGGTTCGTCCCGATGGTCAGCGCCTGGAGTGGCGCACGGCCGGGATCGAGGGCCCGCCCGGCCTCATGCCGTTCCTGATCGAGTGGGGCGCGAGCACGCGCCAACCCGCCACGACCTCTCCGGAAGGCTGCACGCTGGAATCGATGGAGATCCAAGCGCCCCAGTCCGAGAGTCTGGCAAGGCTCGTGTCAGAGCTTCGGCTCGGCGCGACCGTCCGCGAATCCAGCGAGCAGAGCATGACGATCACGCTCGCCTGTCCCGCGGGCCGGGTGATTCTGAGCAGCCCGAAGCAGCCTTGAGCCATCCCGAGCGATTCGGACTCGATCTGAACATCCGGGAGCCGTCCCGAGCTTCTCGGATCGGTTCCGAAGTGCTCGCGAGCCATTTCGAATCCAAAAGATTGAATCCCAAAAACTTTGAGCCGCCCCGGGCCGCTCAGAATCGTTCTGGAACTTTTGGGAGCCGGTCCAGGATTCTGTGGATGGCTCCGGAACCCTCGGAATCGTTCTGAGCTTCTCGGATCGACTCAAAGTTCTCAGGAGCCATTCCGGATCTTTCTGAGTCAGTCAGAATTTCTCGGATCGAGTCCCAAAAGCTGCGAAGCCCTTCCAGGTTTCTCGGAACGGCTCCGGCGAGCCGTCCCTGCACCTGGGATCTGTCCTCCCTGGCCTTCGTCTACTCGGCTGACTCGCACTCGCTCGCGCGCCGCTGGAACTCGCCGCGCCGCCCCTGTGCGATCGCCTGCTGATTCCTCACCTGGATCTCCAGCGAAGGGACGCAGTACTCGCGCCGGACCACGTCGTTGAGGCGCCGGTCGTAACGTCCGAAGTTGCTCTCGCCATAGATCGTGCCCAGGATCTGCGGCCGGTCGAGGGACAGGAGGAAGAGATCCAGCGATGCCGCGCTCAGCCACCGGCCCCAGGGATGACCCTTGAATCCCGCGACACTGGCCAGGACATGGGCCTTCAGATGATCCTCGGACCTCACCCCGTGCTGGAAGATCATCGCCGCATGGTAGTAGTCGTCCGCTGACCGCAGCAGTCCCCGGTCGACGATCTCCGAGACCTCTTCGATCCGGCGGAGGACGCGGGCGTCCGTCAGGGCGCGCTCCTCAGGTGTGCCGTAGGGGCGGCCGTCGCTCTGGTCCTCCTGGAAGATCCTCTCCAGAGCTCCGATCGAGGGCGCCAGGGTGTAGACCGTCACCGTGCGCGACTTCGATCTCGCGTCCTCGACGTCGCCGGTGATCGTCAACAGGCGGCCACCACCACCGGCATCACTGAGCTCGCGGGTGTCGGTCCCGCCGATGAGCCTCGTTCCGCCGCTTTCCAGGCGCCAGGTCGTCACCAGGGCCGAGCCCTGCCAGACGGTCGTCGACCGGTGGACCATGCTGCCCCCGCCGCGCTCATTCGTCGCCTCGACGCCGTCGGTCGTCATGACAAGCGAGCTGATGAGCTCGCCCTGCGAGTCGAGGAAGCTCACCGTCAGCTTTGGCTCGCGGTGCTCAATCCGTAGCTGCGGCAGATCCTGCGCCGACGGAGGCGGCGGTGGTGCCGGAGCATCGGTCTGGCCCTTCAACTCCTTGTGCGTCGAAGACCTTCCGGCATCGGGCACCCAGAGTCCCGTGAAGTCGGGGCGCTCCGCGGCTTCGACCCGCAGAGCGACGGCAGCGACAAGCAAGGTCAGCATCAAGCGTCGAACCTTGGTCATTTCGGGCTCCTCCTAAGTTATTAGGAGTATAGCGCCGGGAACTGCCGTGTCAACGGGCCCTCACCCCGGCCCCTCTCCCGGGGGTCCGGGTGTGCGGCCGGGAGAGGGGATGGGGGTGAAGGCCAACGCCCGCGGACGCCACCCGCTCTAACGGATATCGAGCGCGACGTCCAGCGCCGGTGAGCTGTGGGTGAGCCAACCGACTGAGATCATGTCCACGCCGGTGGCGGCGACGGCGGGCGCCGTCTGGGGGGTGATGCCTCCGGAGGCTTCGGTCAGGGTCTTGCCCTTGGCCATCCGCACGGCTTCGCGCAGGGTGTCGAGGGACATGTTGTCGAGAAGGACTACGTCGACCTTCAGGTCCAGGGCCTCCCCGAGCTGCTCCAGGGAGTCCACCTCGACCTCGATTTTCACGAGATGGCCGACGTAGGCGCGGGCGCGCTCCACCGCGGGACGGATGCCGCCGGCCAGGGCCACGTGGTTGTCCTTGATGAGGACGGCGTCGTCCAGGCCGAAGCGGTGATTGCTGCCGCCGCCCGCCCGGACCGCGTACTTCTCCAGGGCGCGCAGCCCCGGCGTGGTTTTCCGGGTGCAAACGATCCGGGTACCGTGAGAGGCGACCAGCGCGACGAGGTCGCGGGTGGTCGTGGCCACTCCACAGAGCCGGCCGAGTAGGTTCAGGGCGGTGCGCTCGGCCGAGAGGATGGACCGGGCGGGGCCGCGCACGAGCGCCAGAACCTCGCCGGCCGCGGCGTCGCGGCCGTCCGCGGAGCGAAGCTCCACCTGGACTTTCGGGTCGAGGATACGGAAGGCAGAGGTCGCGGCCTCCAGGCCCGCGATCCGGCCGGCCTTGCGGGCCACGACCGCGGCTTCGGCAAGAAGATCGGGCGGGAGGATGGCATCGCTGGTCAGGTCGCCGGCACGCCCGAGGTCCTCCTCCAGAGCTCGCCGCACCAGCGGCTCGTAGAGAAGAGGAGGGAGAGAGGCCAGACGGGGCTCCACGCTCACCGCGACCGCGCTCCAGCCCTGAGCGTCTCCGAGGTGCCGGGGGATTCCAGGATGGCCGAGCCGTCCGGCGCCGCGGTCACGTGGACGCGCCGCTGCCAGTCGGGATCGGGAACGGGGAAGTCGGAGCGGAAGTGGCCGCCGCGGCTCTCGCGCCGCGCCAGAGCCGCCGCGGTCACCAGCCGTCCCACCGAGAGGAGGTTCCTCGCCTCACCCGCGAGCCGGGGGTAGGACTCCGCGAGCGCCTCGAGCTCGTCGGCCGCGGCCGAGAGGCCCTTCTCGTCGCGCACAACCCCCACCTTCTCCCACATCACCTTGCGGATGGCGATCTGCAGCTCCTCGTCCCGAGGCGTCCCTGCCGAGACGGTGGGAACGCGCCGGCCCGACGGGAAGCTCCGGCCGGCCGAGGCACGGAGATCCTCCGCCACCCGGGAGCCGAAGACCAGGGCCTCCAGGAGCGAGTTGCTCGCCAGGCGGTTGGCGCCATGGACGCCGGTCGAGGAGACCTCGCCGCAGGCCCAGAGACCCGGGAGCGACGTCCGGCCCTGGCCGTCCACGGCGATGCCGCCCATGTGGTAGTGGGCCGCCGGTGCCACCGGGATCGGCTCGGTCCGGGGATCGAGGCCATGGCGCCGGCAGAGCTCGAACACCGTCGGGAAGCGCTCCGGGAATTCGTCCCCGACCGCCTCCCGGGCATCCAGGAAGATCCGGCGGCCGGACATGAGCCGGCGCCAGATCGCCCGCGCCACCACGTCGCGGGGCGCGAGCTCGCGGTCCGGGTGCTCCTCACCCATGAAGCGGAGCCCCCGGTCGTCGATCAGGATTGCCCCTTCGCCGCGCAGCGCCTCGGTGAGGAGCGGCATGGGAGCGCCGTCCGTCTCCACGGCCAGAGCGGTGGGATGGAACTGGACGAACTCCAGGTCCACCATTCGCGCTCCGGCCCGGGCGGCCATGGCCAAGCCATCGCCCGTGGCTTCGCGGGGGTTCGTCGTGTGGAGGTAGAGCTGCCCGAGCCCGCCCGTGGCGAGCACCACGGCCGGGGACAGGTGGAGCACCCGGCGGCCGTCCGCGTGGATTGCGATCACGCCCGCCACCCGGCCGTCCTCGATCACGAGGTCCACGGCGAAGGCGCGCTCCAGGACCCGCACCTCGGGAGCCTGGACCACGGCTTCGCCGAGGGCGCGGACGATCTCCGAGCCGGTGGCATCCTTGGCGTGGAGGATGCGGCGGCGGCTGTGCGCGGCCTCGCGGCCCAGGGAGAGAAGGCCGGCGGAGTCGCGGTCGAAGCGCGCGCCGAGCTCCAGCAGGGCCTTCACCCGCTCCGGTCCCTCGCCGGTCAGCAGGCCGACCGCCCTCGGATCGCAGAGCCCGGCACCCGCGGCCAGGGTGTCGGCCGCGTGCAGGGCAGGGGTGTCATCGGTGCCGACCGCGGCGGCAACGCCGCCCTGGGCCCAGGCGCTCGAGCCGCTGATCAGCGACGTCTTCGTCAGGACGGTCACGCGCAGCGGCGCGCACCCGAGGGCCGCGGTCAGTCCGGCGGCGCCGCTGCCGACGATCAGAACGTCGGAGCGGGAGATCCCGGCCGGCTGCTGGGGGGGATGCTTCACTTCCCTTCCCTCCGGCCGACGGCGAGCATCCGCTCCACCGCGAGCTTCGCCCGCTGCCCCACCTCGGGGTCCACATGCACCTCGTGCCGCAGGTTCTGGAGCGACCACAGGATCTTGGGCAGGGTGATCTTCTTCATGTGCGGGCAGAGCTGGCACGGCCGCACGAACTCGACGTCCGGAAACTCCACGGCCACGTTGTCGCTCATGGAGCACTCGGTGACCATGACCACCCGACGAGGACGGGCCTCGCCCACGTGACGGATCATGGCCGCGGTGGAGCCCACGAAGTCGGCCTCGGCCAGCACGTCGGGCGGGCATTCCGGATGAGCCAGGATCTGGATCCCCCCGGTGCCCTGGCCCCAGGCCTTGCGATACTGGCGGAGCTCCTCGCCCGTGAAGCGCTCGTGCACCTCGCAGTGGCCCTTCCAGAGGATGATCTCGACCTTGGTCTGAGAAGCCACGTACCTGCCCAGGTACTCGTCGGGCAGGAAGATGACCCGGTCCACACCCAGGGACTCCACCACCGCGACCGCATTCGCGGACGTGCAGCAGATGTCCGACTCGGCCTTCACGTCGGCCGAGGTGTTGACGTAGGTCACCACGGGCACGCCCGGGTAGCGTTGCCGCAGCAGGCGGATGTCCGCCGCCGTGATGGACTCGGCGAGCGAGCAGCCGGCCTCGAAGTCCGGGATCAGGACAGTCTTCTCCGGCGACAGGATCTTGGCGGTCTCGGCCATGAAGTGGACGCCGGCCAGGACGATGACGTCGGCCTCGGTCTTCGCGCCCTGCTGGGCGAGCGCCAGCGAGTCGCCCGTGAAGTCGGCCACGCCGTGGAAGATCTCGGGCGTCTGGTAGTTGTGGGCCAGGATCACGGCGTTGCGCTCGCGCTTCAGCTCGTTGATCGCCTGGATGTACGGAGCATGGAAAGGCCACTCCAGGTCGGGAATGACCGAGCGCACCCGATCGCGGATGGGAGCGGTGGCAAGGGCCACCTCCGGGGTGTAATCCAGGACCGGCAGGGTTCGCGGGGCTTCCAGAAGACTCATCTCGATCCCCCTACTATGCTCATGCTGAGCATATCCAGGTCATGAAGAAAGGCCGGAACGAACCGACCTTGATGCTTATGCTATGGCTGAGTATTAGCCGTTGTCAAGAGCCCGCCACCGGGGTGACGTTCATGAAGCAAAACAGGGCGGAGGGTGGGAATATGCCGGGGACCTCACCCCCTGTCCCCCTCTCCCATCTCCCACCCATTCCCCCGCCGGGAGAGGGGGGACGATTCTGGGGCAGCCGTGCCTGCGACGGAGGCAAGATAACCTGAGCTACGTTCCCCCTCTCCCGGGGACGGGCGGGTGGGAGATGGGAGAGGGGGACAGGGGGTGAGGTCAGGATTTTCCCGGCCCCCAAAAGCGTTCTAACAGGTGATGCGAAGCCAACGACTCCTCCCGATTCTTCTTCTCCCGCTGGCCCTCTCCGGGTCGGTCCAGGCCCAGCAGAGCCAAGCCAAGCCTGCCGAAAAGAAGCAGCAGGCTCCGCAAGAGAACCCCTATCTCGAGCGCTTCAAGCAGTTGGACCGCGACAGCGACGGGTACGTCTCTCCCAGCGAGTGGCCTCTGGACGCCGACAGCTTCACGGTGGTCGACCGCAACAAGGACGGACGCCTGAGCAAAGGTGAGCTGCTTACGCCGAACACCTTCCGCCGCGACTGGGACCCGCAGCTCCAGCCGCCGGCTCGGCCCCGCCGTCTGGACCGCGACCGCCGGGAGCCCTCCCGAGACGATCTCGAGAGCACCTGGGGCGCCCACGCCACGATCCAGGACCAGCGCCTCCTCCGCAACCTCGACCGCAATCGCGACAACCGCCTGGGCCGCCGGGAATGGACCGGCACGGCCGACCGATTCCACCGCCTCGACCGCAACCAGGACGGCGTGCTCAGCCCGCGGGAGCTTTCGCGGAACTAGCCCCCTTCCCTAGCGCCGGACCCCCGGCACCCCCACCCCCGGGGCCGGACGCTCCCGGAGCACGTCGCGGCGGAACACGAACAGCTCCGCGGGCCGGCCGCCGGTCTGGACGTCCTGACCGGTGCCTTCGACCAGGCCGCCGTGCTCGACCAGGCGGCGGAAGTTCTGCTTGTGGATGCGGACTCCGGCCAGGGCCTCCACGACCCGCTGAAGCTGCAGCAGGGTGAAGGTAGGGGGGAGCAGCTCGAAGACCACGGGACGGTACTTGATCTTCCCTCTCAGGCGGCCGAGGGCGGTGGCCAGAATGCGGCGGTGGTCGAGGGCCATGGGCCGTCCGGGGAGGCAGTCCTCCCGGCGGTGGGCACCGGGAGACGGCGCCTCTCCCCGGTCGCGCCAGGCCTCGGGCACCAGCAGGGCCTCGTAGAGCAGCTCGTAGCGCTCCAGCACCCGCTCGCCGTCCCAGGCCACGCCGCCGAGGCCAAAGACGATGTCGGCCCGCTCGCGACGCTCCTGACGATGCGGCAGGTCGGGCGCCTCGGCCACCCAGGCCTCCAGCGCCGGAGCGACCTCGCGGTCGAGGACGCGCGGCCGGCCGTCCCGCCAATCCTCCCAGGGGAAGAACTCGTACCAGTCCCGCCAGCTCGCCTCGCCCTTGACCGAGGCCTCCCGCACCAGGGCGAGATAGGCGACGGAGACCGCCCGCGGACCGCCGTGGCTCTCCGCCGGATCACGTCCGCGGTCGCCGAAGGTATAGAGCTGCTCCACGTATCCCAGAGGAAGCCCGGTCTGCTCCGTGACCCAGCGCCGCAATCCCCGGTCCAGCGTGCGATCGAGGTCAGGCTCGAGGGGTCCGAAAGGAAGGGTGTCCTCAGCCGGTCCTCCGCCCGGAGGAGCCCTCCGGACCGTGAGGATCCGGGGCACCTCCTCGGTGGCCGCCGCGGTGACCGCCGCAATTACCGCGTTGAGGCCGAGGTCGACGCGGGGATCCATGAATCCGACAGAGGAAAGGGTTCGTTCACCAGATCGCGCCCGAAAACCTCGCCGAAGTGCCGGGCGCAGACGGCAGCAATATCAGGAAGGAGAGGAGCCCGCCCCGTCAGTCGCTCGATCGAGGTCATCTCCACCTGATCGAGACCGCAGGGGATGATCCCCGAGAAGTACGAGAGGTCGGTCGAGACGTTCAAGGCAAAACCGTGGGTCGTGATCCAGCGCGAGAGATGGACGCCCATGGAGGCGATCTTGCGCTTCCCCACCCAGACGCCGATGAAAGCCTGCTCCTCCCCCGGCTGAGCCTCCACTTCATGACCCGCGAAGTAGTCCGCGAGCGTGCGAATCAGCACCTCCTGGAGGTCCCGCACATAGCGCCGGATGTCCCGGCGGTCGGGGCTGAGGTTGACGATCGGGTAGCCCACGAGCTGCCCCGGCCCGTGGTAGGTAACCTGGCCGCCGCGGTTGCACTCGGCGACCTCGACCCCGCGGGCGCGCAGCCACTCGGGGCCGGCGAGCACGTCCGTGCCGTCCGCGTTGCGGCCGAGGGTGTAGACGTGCGGGTGCTCAAGGAGAAGGAAGCGCTCCGGGCCTTCCCCCTGGCGCACCGCGTCGCGCGCGGCGTGCTGCAGCTCGACCGCTTCCGCGTAGGGGACGCGGCCGAGCCAGCTCCAGTGCAGCGGGCGGCGGGCGGCGGGCGGTATCAGCGGCATCGACGGCATGGGCAGCATTGTACTGCTGTAAGATACGCCGCAATTGGCGGGGGGTGGACATTGGAGAAGCCGTGGAGAAGGTGATCACAGCGATTCTCGGCGGCGGCCAGGGGAGCCGGCTGTGGCCCCTGACGCGGGACCGGGCGAAACCGGCCGTGCCGATCGGCGGCAAGTTCCGCCTGATCGACATCCCCATCAGCAACAGCCTGCACGCCGGCATCGACCGGATCTTCGTCATCACCCAGTTCAACAGCGCGAGCCTTCACCGGCACATTGCCCAGACCTACCGATTCAGCTCCTTCTCGCTCGGCTACGTCAACATCCTGGCCGCGGAGCTGACCGCCGAGCGCAAGGACTGGTACCAGGGCACCGCCGACGCCGTCCGCCAGTGCCTGCCCCGGCTGCTGGAGCCCAACCCGCCGGAAGTCCTGATCCTCTCGGGCGACCAGCTCTACCTGATGAACATCGGCGAGCTCATGAAGACCCACCGGGAGCGCGGGGCCGACCTGACCATCGCGGTCAAGCCGGTGACCCGGGAAGAGGCCCCGGCGTTCGGCATCCTGCGCCTCGATCCGACCGGCCGCATCCGGGAATTCTGGGAAAAGCCGAAGAAGCCCGAGGAGCTGGACATGCTGGCCGTGGACGAGCAGACCCAGGCCGCGATGGGCTACCCCGCGCCGGAGGGGTCGCTCCTGGCGAGCATGGGCATCTACATCTTCCGCCCCGAGGTCCTGCGCGAGCTCCTGGTCGGCAGCACCACCCTGGACTTCGGCCGCGAGGTGATCCCGCAGTCGCTCGACCAGTACCGGGTCTACGCCTACCCCTATGAAGGCTACTGGACCGACATCGGCACCATCCCGAGCTTCCACCAGGCCAACCTGGACCTGACGGTCCCCCTGCCGCCGCTCAACCTCTACGACTCCGACCTGCGGATCTTCACCCACCCGCGCTTCCTGCCGGGGACGAAGGTGAACCAGTGCTTCGTCCAGTGCTCGATCCTGAGCGAGGGGAGCATCCTGTCCGGCAGCCGGGTGACGGACTCGATCGTCGGCATCCGCGCCGTGGTGCGGGAGCATTCGATCGTCGAGCGCTCGGTGATCATGGGCGCGAACTTCTGGGAGACCCTGCCGAGCGGCAGCTCCCAGATCGCTTTGGGGATCGGCCGGGACTGCCACATCCGCAATTCGATCATCGATTTCAACACCCGCATCGGCGACGGCTGCAAGCTGCTCAACGAGGCCGGGGTGCAGAACTTCGACAACGAAAACTACTGTGTCCGAGACGGCATCATCGTGATCCCCAAGAACGCTGTCCTCCCACCAGGGACGGTGATCTGATGCGAGTTTGTCAGGTCGCGGCAGAGGTTACTCCCTTTGCAAAGACCGGGGGATTGGGAGATGTCGTGGCCGGCCTCTCGCGCTACCTGGGCCGAGAGGGGCACGACGTACGAATCTTCCTGCCGTTCTACGGCCAGCTCACGCGCCGGCCGGAACAGTTCGTACCCGTGGGCTTCCTCCAGGACATACCGATCTGGATCGGCCCGCACTACTTCCGCTTCTCCGTCCTGACCTGCAAGCTCCCCGGCAGCGAGGTGGACGTCTACTTCATCTCCTGTCCCCAGATCTTCGGCCAAGAGGGGATCTATCACGGCGACTGGGCGGACGGTCCGCGCTTCGCGGTGCTCACCCGGGCGGCTTTCGAATGCTGTCAGCGGATGGCGTGGGCGCCGGACATCCTCCATTGCCACGACTGGCACACGGCGCTGGCGCCAATCTACCTCAAGGCCGTCTACGGCTGGGACCGCCTCTTCGACCGCACACGCACCGTGCTGACGATCCACAACATGGCCTTTCAGGGTCTGCTCCCGGACAGCATGATCGGCGACTTGGGCCTCGGCGAGCACGCCTACTGGCTGGACGGGGCCGACTCGACCGCCGGGCGCTTCAACGTGCTCAAGACCGGGCTCCTCCACGCTGACATGATCACGGCGGTGAGCCGGACCTACGCGCAGGAGATCCAGGGCTCGGATCTCGGCTTCGGGCTCGACTGGCTGACCCGGGCGCGGGCGGGACGGCTGATCGGGATCGTCAATGGAATGGATTACGGCACCTGGGACCCGGCCACGGACCCCCACCTGCCGTACCACTACTCCGCGGACGACCTCTCGGGCAAGCGGGAGATGAAGAGGACCCTGCTGCAGGAGACCGGGATCGGTGAAGATACGGACGCGCCGATTCTGGGGATCGTCTCGCGGCTCACGGCACAGAAAGGTTTCGAGCTGGCCTTCGAAGCGCTGCCCGCGGTGCTCGCCCGGCGGGACTTCCGGGTCATCGCGCTAGGGAGCGGCGAGCCGCGCACCGAGGACTTCTTCCAGTGGCTGCAATGGCGCTTCGCCGGCCGGGCCTGGTTCTACCGCGGCTTCCACGAGCCCCTGGCGCACTGGATCGAGGCCGGGGCCGACCTCTTCCTGATGCCCTCCCGCTACGAGCCCTGCGGCCTGAACCAGATGTACAGCCTGCGTTACGGCACCCCACCAATCGTGCGCAAGACCGGCGGCCTGGCCGACACCGTCGAGCCCTTCAATCCCGCAACAGGCCAGGGCACCGGCTTCGTCTTCGAGCACTTCACAGCCGAAGGTCTGCGCTGGGCCCTCGATACCGCCCTCGACGTCTACCAGGACCGTCCCGCCTGGGAGCGCCTGATGCTCAATGGGATGGCGAAGGACTTTTCCTGGGATGTCCAGGGCCGGGAGTACGTGGACCTCTACCGCCGGCTGGCGGGCTAGGCCTCACCCGGAAACTCCGGCCCGCCGGTCCCTAGCTGCAGGGAGCCGGCGGGACGCGAAGGTTGGCTCGCTCAGTGAGAGAAGTTGACCGGGGCCTCGCTGTTGATCGCCGCGCAGGACATCCCCACCAGGTTGCAGAGGTCGACCTGGCGGCGGGCGAGGTCATTGAAAGGCCGCGGGTTGCCGCACATGTCGAACGTCCCGATGCCGGTCAGGAAGCCCGACAGGACCGAGGGCACACCGGCGGGGCGCGGCTCCACGTGCTTGAAGATCGTGTTGGTCTCGGCGCCGTGGCAGCCGTTGCAGGTATTCAGCGAGAGGATATGGCGCGCGTTGGGATTCGCGATCGACGTGCAGGCCGGCGGCGGGCCGTCCCAGTCGAAGTTGATGACGTGGGTCGAGGCGCCGCCGCGGAAGGGGACGGCAGCCCAATTCAGAGGCACCACGTAGGTGCTGGCCAGAATGGCTGGCGTGTTGACGTTGGCGTAGTTGGCCAGCAGAGCCGTTTGCTGGTGGACGTTGGCTGGCGTCTGCGCCACCGTGGACATGAGCAGCGACGCGGGAGGGGCCGTCGTGGTGGGCTGCAGGGTGAACTCGCGCAGCTCCCAGGGAACGGCCAGGTGGAAGTCGTTGGTGCGGGCCTGGTTGAGCGCGCTGCCATTCGGCTTGCCCGGCGAAGCGCCGATCGCGGTGAACTGATCGGTGATCTTCTGCAGGGCCGCGTTGAAATTCGGCCCGAAGGGGATGGTGCCCAGGTTGTGCCACTGGTTGGCCCAGCCGAGGACCGCGTTGCAGTTGTTCGCGTCGAGCCCGTACTCCAGGATCAACAGATACTCCGTCGGGGTGCCGTTGGGGCGCAGGAGGTTGAACACGAACCGTCCCTCGCCGGCATTCTGCCCGCCCGGAGCCGTGGCGGGCTGCCGGAGATCGACACGCGAGACGATCGCCAGCAGGCGGAAGGGGGCCCGGCGCATGTCGAGCTGTACTCCGCCGCTCGCCGCGAGCCACGGATTGATCACCAGGGGCTGCACCTGAGGGCGGGCCGGCACGAGCTCGCCGTTGATCACCCGGTTGAACCGCCACTCGTTGAGCCAGCGCAGGACCTGATTGTGGAGGATCGCCGGATTGTTCGTCCCGAAGATCCCCTCGACGAGCTTGCCGAACGTCCAGGCGCCGCGAGTGGCCGGGAGGACCGGCGGTGGGCAGGGGCCGAACCAGGTGGTGCGGAAGCAGTCGTCAACCACCGAGACGTTGGTGATGAACAGCTCGCGGGCCGGATCGACCACGCAGGCGGCCGCTGCCGCCACCGCCAGATCAACGTCGAGCAGCGACGCATCGCGGGTGGTGCGGGCGCTCGGCAGCGGCGGCGCTGTCTTCTTGCGAACGTCCCTGCTCTTGACCAATGGCGGAGCCCCGTAGAGGGGCAGAGTCCCCATCGATACAACAGCTAGGGAGACCACGGTGGTCAACGCGCGGACGAGTCCATTCTTCATGCCGATTCCTCTCTCCATGTACAACGTGGTTGAAAAGAGGGCGCCCTAACTCTTACGGTGTCTCTGCTCTTGCAATCGTGACAAAACAAGACAAAGTTACGGGGTGGGCGTCGGTCAATCCTTCCGCAGGCAGGCAGAGCCTTGGCCAGGACCTCGGAGAGGCCACGCACAACCCGAACAATCGCTTGGCGGGGTGAGCAAGCCTACTTCAGGTGCTTCTCAAGGAAGGCGTAGAGGTCCTTCCGCACGTTGCGCGCGTAGGTGGTGTCGAGACGATCGAAGCTGTGCCCGCCGGGGGCGTCGTTGTAAATCTTGTGCTCGAAGCTCTTGCCCGCCGCCTTGAGGTGGACAATCAGTTGCTCGACCTCGACGACGTTGACATCCCGGTCGTTGGTGGACGAGGTGACCATGAGCGGCAGCTTCAGCTTCTCGACGTTCCAGACCGGGCTGCGCTTCCGGTACTCGTCGACCGCCTGCGAGGGGGGCTTGCCGATGTGGTAGTCGGCCGCGAAGAGGTCCTCGTACCCCTGCTCGTGGTAGCCGAGCCTCGTGATGAGGTCGGACACGGGGACGCCGGCATAGATGCACGCGAACTTGTCCGGGTGATCGAAGCCGGCCATGAGCGAGATCATCCCGCCGTGGCTCCAGCCGACGAGGGCGATCCGCTTCGGATCGACCGGGAGCTGCTCGACGGCCCAGTCACGGCCGGCGACGACGTCCTCGTTCTCGAGCCCGCCATAGTCGATCGCCTCGTACATCTCCCTGCCGTATCCGGTCGAGCCGCGGTACTCGGGTGCCAGCACGATGTACCCGCGCTCGACCATCTCGCGCACCAGGTGCACGTGGTAGGTGCCGAAGTCGCCGTGCACGCCGCCGTGCGTGAGCATGATCGCCGGATGCTTCCTCGACCTGTCGAGATTCTTCGGCAGGAACGTGTAGAGATAGATCCGGAGCGGGTGCCGCTCGTTGGCAATGCCGTAGACCTCCTTCCCCCTCGGGTTCGGCGGCCCGGTCAGGATCACCTTGTCCACCTCCGCGACCTCGGACAGCCGCAGCCAGAACAGCGCGTCGTCCGAGAGCTTGCGGACCTGGTCGAGGTCGTACTCGAGCGCCTCGACCTTCTGCGCGAGGTCCTTCACCTGCGCTTCGAGGGATTTCTCCTCCTCGGCCCGGAGCGGGCTGGAGACGAACACGGCAGCGAGCAGCAAAAGCACCAGGATCGATTTCTGCATGAAGTCCTCTCGTGGAATATAGGGACGTGCGCCTCTCCGGAGCGCCAGCCAATCGTACACCACTGAGTAGACCGGGCAGACGGCCGAGGGGCGTAAGCCCGATGTCATGCGGTCTGCTCCTTCCATTCAGCTTCGACCTCCTGCATCTGGCCGAGATGACGGCGCGCATGTTGGGCCAGGAAATACAGCCACTGGTAGATATCCAAGCGGCCGCTCTCATTGACTGACATTCTAACCTTGTGGAGTGCTCCCTCTCCTCGACCGAGCCGCTCCAAGATCTCAAGGCACTCTCTTGTTTGCTCCTGCATATTCCCTCGGACCTGCTCGCTCGAGCCAACCCCCGTGGGCATCATGTGCTCTGGCCTGGACCAAGAGAAGGAGCCGCGTCGGCCAATCGGCTCCAAGACGTCAAGGTCACTTTCCGCAAACGGGATGGAAGCCCCGGAGGCAGCCCTCTTGACTGCTTTCCGAGCACTGTTGCGCACGACGAGCATCAGGAAGTGGCTAGTCAATGTAATGTGTTCCAGAATCTCATCGATGGACCACCCACCGCCTATTGGCTTGTAGCACCGAAGCTCAGGCGACCTGTCGAACCACTCGTCTACCAGCTCGAAGGTCGACTTAATCGCCATCCTGACATGCTCAATCGTTGCTGCATAAGGTGTGTTGCTCATTTGCTCCTACCGTTATGCTGACGATCAACCTGATGATTATCGAGCCCCTTCTACTGCAACGCGCAGCTAGGTAGCTGGCTCCTCGATTGGCGAGGCTCGGCGGCTTTTCGGAAAAGCCTGCGACCAGAGCTGCGGTTCATCGTTTCCATGACTCAACGAGATCCTTGGCCTCCTTCAGGCCCATTCCGGTGGCCTCCCTCACCACCTTGATTGCGTTGATCACTTTACCCTGAGCAAGCTCCTTCCGAGCTTCACCGACCCACCCGTCGGAAAATGGATTGGGCTGACCACAGTGCGGGCAGGTGCTTGCTTCGCTACTCACTGGAGCCTTGCAGCACCTACAGGTGCCGAGGGTTGGCTGACTCATGTGCAACTCCTTACCCTATTTTGATTTCAGAGACGTTAACCTTAGCATCCTCTGGCATCGGTCACTTACATGTCCGGAAATGGTTCCGCAGGTCGTTGCCTGAAGAGCCACGCGCTCCAGGGCTGCAGCGAACGACGTCCTGCAGGTTCCGGCAACTACCAGGGAAACTCGTCGGTAGTCCCAGTGGTTTCAATATCCGGATCCGCCTGGAAGATCGCCATCAGATCTTCCCCCAGCCTGGCGACAAAGGGGCTGGTGTCGATGAATCCAAGCTTTCTCCAGCTCCACACCCTTCCACCCTGGGCGCCATCCGTGCAGACATACTCCACGGGTCCGTCCTCCTTGGGTCCGGAGTAGATGCAGACACCAAAAGTAAACGGAGCCTTCAGCTCGACCCACCATCCCCAGTCTTCACAGTAGACGAACGGAGCGTCGTAGCCACGTTTGGTCAGCTCGGCCTGAAGATACTCGGCGAGCGCCTTACCGTAGGTCCCCTCGTTCAGCAGTTCCTCCTCTTCACCCGGAAGGATGGGGAACTTGGTGGACCTGATCTGTATGAAAGTCTTCATTCAGTCCCCTTCAGGCCACTCACGCTGAGGAATCGAGCTCTCGAATGTATTCTATCTTGCCCCGCAGAGGGAATCGCTTAAAGATCCAGTTGATCTCCCGCTCGGGACCGTTCTCGAAACATTCCTTTTCTGTCAGCCAGGGCTTCTTCGTCCATCTCTCCTTGTACAATATTTCAATTAGCACAGAGTTCACTCCAGCAATTACATGGAAAGCCAGAGTCAACCCCAAAAATGTTTCCTTGTATCCCTCGGGCGGATTCTTAGAGGGGCCAATCCAAAGCCGAAGTATCCTCTCTGTGTCATTCCACTCCTCAATTCTCCACGGATACCTGCCGCCACTGGAACCGCGCACCTCGAGCTCCTTGGGCCTCCCATCCTTCCCAATCGAGACGGGTTCGAAATCAGAATAGGAGGGGTGCCAAGATTTGTGCCTCTCTAAGAAAGGAGCTGTCAAGACGCTCCATGCTTCCTCTACCGTGGCTTGGTGGCCGGCAACGACGTAGCGGGCCTCTGCCTCAATTCGAACAATTCCGTCGGCCTTTCGAGAGGGCTCTTTTCCTGTTCTTCTCCGAACGAGATCTACAAGTACTGTGCCGGCCAACACACACACTGTGACGATGGGCTCATATGACCCATCTCGATTACGAAACCAGAGGACACAGAAAATAACGGCGACTACAAGAGCAATGAATTCGATCAGAGACAAGAGTGTCGACTTCATCGGCAATCCTTGCGGCCACTCCAGACAACACAGTTCCGGCTAGCCTCGACCATTGTTCTCCTCACTTGGCGCCAATCTACAGATTACCCACTCCCCGACTTACCTCGGTCCTGATAACGTTCCCGCCCTCGCCGAGCCTGTCGCTACAACCTGATCTCGCTGTTGACCTTATAAGAGCGTACCCCCACCCCCGCCCGGCCGTCAAACGGGGCCGTTGGTTTGCGGTAAGGCGGCTCGACGGTCGCTTACATGTCCAGAATTGGCGCATGGCTCCCCTCGGTCTCCTCCTCCCGAGTGTTTGCGTGCATGGGTAAGTCCTCCTCCCCTTCGAGGAGTCAAGTGACAAGTCTGAGCGGGGGACGTTTCCGGGAAGACATTCGCCGGTGCCTGCCTCCAAATCCCAACCCCGCCAAGCCGGGGGGTTAGTCTCGGAACAGGTCGGACAGGAGCAGAGAAAAGCCGGGGAGGATCTCCTCGTCGCGGAGGATATCGCCGATGCCCAGCGTCTCCACCTGCTCGGGCAAACGATGGACGCGGACCTGCCGGCGTCGGGGATCAACGACCCAGACGCAGTCAACGCCAATCGAGAGGTACTCATGGACATTCTGAGCGACCTCGCCAGGGCGATTATCTGGGGAGAGAATCTCTACCACGATCTCAGGGGCGACATCGAGAAACGTCAAGAAGCTGCGCCGAGCATAGCGCTCGTGAGAAATGAACACCACATCGGCCCCTCTAACAGTATCCGGATCACGGCGGGTATAGATCGCGATCTCCCACCGCCACCCGGCCTCTGCCGGTTTCCTTCGCGTGAACTCGGAGCCGGAAGTCCACCTCTGACGCAAGGTCTCCGTGCCCGAACGCCGTCAGCGTCATCGGCACCACTCTCCCGTTCACGAGCTCGCAGGGCTGCAGCTCGGGGTGGCGGGCAAGCTCCTCGCCCGTTATCAGCCGCTCTTCGTTCTTCTGAAGGATGGCCATCTCGAATCCCTCCGGATCAGGATACCACAACCTTTCGCGTCTGGGCACGACGAGCCCGGTCTCCCGGGCTCGTCGGAGCGAGACTGTCGTGGATCAGTTGGCAGGAGCTGCCAGCGGCGGGGCGATCTCGGCGGAAGCGCTCAGGCAGGAGGCGGGATTCATCACCGGCGCGCCGAGGCCCAGCTCGGTCAAAGTCGCCTGGACCTCGTTTGGCTCAGACCCGGGCTGCTGCGGGTCACACGGGATGAAGAAGCAGCCACAGCCGGGCCCCCCTCCGCAGTTCACTCCCGTGGGTGTAGGGGATTCCTCACACACACGGCAGCCAGGGGCGATTCTCACACACTGGCCGAAGCACTGGGCGGCCGCGACCTCCGGCAGGACGATCCCTGCGAGGGCGACGAGACAGAGGACCAGACGGGTGGCAACAGTCAGTCTCATGCGATCTCCTTTCCGAGGGGGGACATATCCCCTCGCTCGCCTCACTATCTTAGCATCGCCAAATACGCATGAATGAAGCTGAGATTGGGAAGCCCCTCGGCGGGCTCCCTGTACTCTACCGGCGAGTCGCCATAACGTATCGACATCTCTGCTTGGCGTGTCGGCGAGCCAGCGAACTGTTTTGGCCGCTCGCCAAAACGTATCGGCGGCTTCCCAAAAGGTATCGGGGGCTCCCCATAACTTATCGGCGGCTGTCCACAACTTATTGCCGGCTCCCCGAAAGCTATCGGCGACTGTCCCTAAGCCATCGGCGGCGGTCCACAACTGTTTGGCGACGGTCCACAGCTTATCGGGGGCTGTCCAAAACCTATCGGCGGCTCGCCGTAAGCGATCGGCGGCTCGCCATAACATATCGGCGACTGTCCGTAAGCCGTCGGCGGCTCTCCACAACTGATTGGCGGTTTCCGCTAAGCCATCGGCGGCTCTCCATACTCTATCGGCGCCTGTCCGTAACCTATCGGCGGTCCCCCTATATATATTGGCGACAGCCGGATAGGTTACGGGAGCACGCCGATAGGTTACAGAGACACGCCGATAAGTTGTGGAGAGGCGCCGATAGCTTTTGGCGCCACGCCGACAGCTTTTGGGAACGCGCCGATAGCTTACGGGAACGCGCCGATAACTTTTGGTGAGGCGCCGATAGCTTTTGGGAGCACGCCGACGGGCTAGCGGGACACGCCGATAGACTTCGGAGACTCGGGAAAGTCTTACGCGGAGGCGCCGACAGCTTGTGGCGCCACGCCGATAGGTTACAGGGATACGCCGACAGCTTACGGGAACACCCCGATAGCTTATAGAGAGAGCCCGACAAGTTACGGGAACACGCCGACAAGTTGCAGGGAGGCACCGACAGCTTGCGGGGACACGCCGATAGGTTGCGGCGAGAGCCCGATAGGTTACGGGAACGCGCCGACAGAGTGCAGAGACACACCGATATGTTGTGGGGAGACGCCGATAGCTTTTGGGGAGACGGCGATAGCTTGCGGCGCCACGCCGACAGGTTGCAGGACGGCTCGAATCAGTCTCGGAACAGCTCGGACAGGGGTAGGGAGAAGCCGGGGAGGATCTCCTCGTCGCGGAGGGTGTCCTTTCGCGTCTGAACACGACGAGCCCGGTCTCCCGGGCTCGTCGAAGGATCATACGGAAGAGCGGTGTGCTCTAGGTGTACGCCTCGAGCTCGGTCCAGGTGTCCTGCTCGATCACCTTCTTGACGTCGATCATGAAGCGGTCGGCGTCGGCGCCGTCCACCAGGCGGTGGTCGTAGGTGATCGCGAAGTAGGACATGGTCTTGATCACGATCGAGTCGTTGCCGTCCTCGTCCTCGACCACGATCGGGCGCTTCTCGATGGTGCCGACGCCCAGGATCGCCACTTGCGGCTGGTTGATGACCGGCGTGCCGAAGAGGCTGCCGAAGACGCCGGGGTTGGTGACCGTGAACGTGCCCCCCTGCGTCTCGTCCGGCTTGAGCTTCTTGTTCCGCGCGCGGTCGGCGAGGTCGTTGGCGGTCTTGGCGAGGCCCACCAGGCTCAACTGGTCGGCGTTCCGGATCACCGGCACGATCAGGCCGCGGCCCGGCAGGTCGACCGCCATGCCGATGTTGATGTCCTTCTTGTAGACGATGTTCGTGCCGTCGATCGAGGCGTTGACCGACTTGTGCGCCTTGAGCGCCGTGGCCACCGCCTTGAAGATGAAGGGCATGTAGGTGAGCTTGGTGCCTTCCTTCTTGAAGAAGCCGTCCTTGGCGCGGGCGCGGGCACGGGCCACCTTCGAGAAGTCGAAGTGGAAGGCCGTCGTGACGTGCGCCGAGGTGGCCTTGGAGTAGACCATGTGCGCCGCCGTGATCTGCCGGATCTTGGACATCGGCTCGATCTCGACGTTGTCGCCCTCGTGGTACGCCGCAACGTGGAACCCGGCCGGGAGCGGACGCTGTCCGGCAGGAGCTGCGCCGGGAGCCGGGGCAGCCGCCGGGGGCGGAGCCGGAGCCGGAGCAGCCGCCGGAGCCGGGGCAGGGGCGGGAGCAGGCGCGGCCTTGCGCTGCTCCAGGTGCTTCATGATGTCGTCCTTGGTCACCCGGCCGTGGGCGCCGGTGCCCTGGACCTCCTCCAGGTTGACTCCCTCCTTGGCGGCGATGTTGCGCACCAGGGGGCTGGAGAACTTCCGCAGACGGTCTTCTTCGGTGGCGTCTGCGGCCTGGCCTTGCGCGGGCTGCTCAGCCGCAGGGGCAGACGCGGGCTGCGGCACGGGCTCGGGAGACGTCACCTTGGGCGCGCCCTCCGCGTCCGCATCGCGGGCGGTCTCCATCTTCTTGATGTCCTCGGTGCTCTCCACCGGCTGCTGCGGCGGCGCCTCCGGTGCGGCGGCTTTGGGCTCGGCGGCCTTCGGCTCGGCCTGAGGCTCGGCGGCTTTAGGCTCGGCGGAAGATTCGGCGGCTGGCGCGGCAGCGCCCGGTTGCTCCCCGGACTCGCCGATCACGGCGACCACCTGGTTGACCGGGACGGTCTCGCCCTCCTTGTGGCGGATTTCCAGCAGAGTGCCCGAGGCCGGGCTGGGGATCTCCGCGTCCACCTTGTCGGTCGAGATCTCGAACAGCGGCTTGTCGCGCTCGATCTGGTCTCCGACCTTGACCAGCCACTTGGTGATGGTTCCCTCGGCGATCGACTCCCCCATCTGGGGCATCACAACATCGGTAGCCATAAGCTCTCCCGTCTCTCCGTCTCGTCAGTAGCTGGCCAGCTCGCGCACCTTCGCGACGAGCTTGTCCACGTTCGGCAGATAGGCGTCCTCGAGCGTCGGACTGTAGGGGATCGGCGTGTCCGGACAGCAGAGCCGGACGACCGGCGAGTCCAGCCATTCGAAGGCGTGCTCGGAGATCCGCGCGGCCACCTCCCCGGCCACCGAGCCGGACCTCTGCTCCTCGGTGAGGACGATCGCCCGGCTGGTCTTGCGGACCGTGGCGAGGATTGCCTCGTCGTCGAGGGGCTTGATCGTGCGCAGGTCGAGGACTTCGAGGTCGATGCCGTCGCCTTCGAGGCGCCCGGCGGCCTCCAGGGCCACGTGAAGCATAGCACCGTAGGTGATCACGGACAGGTCGCGCCCGGTCCGCGCCAGGTTCGCCTTGCCGATCGGCACCAGGCCGTCCCCTTCGGTGATCTCTTCCTTGATCCGCCGGTAGAGGAACTTGTGCTCGAAGAACAGGACCGGGTTGGGATCGCGGATCGCGGCCTTGAGCAGCCCGCGGGCGTCCACCGCCGTGGCCGGCGCCACGATCTTGAGGCCCGGGCCGTGCTGGAAGATCGATTCCGGGTTCTGGCTGTGGAAGTTGGAGCCGCGCACCCCGCCGCCGGACGGGCCGCGCACCACCAGCGGCACGCTCTGCCCCCAGCGGTAGTGGTTGGGGCCGGCGAAGTTGTAGATCTGGTTGAAGGCGCAGGCGATGAAGTCGATGAACTGCATCTCGACGACCGGCCGCATGCCCATCATGGCGGCGCCGATGGCCGTGCCGACCATCGCCGATTCGCTGATCGGCGAGTCGATGACCCGCTCAGGGCCGAAACGCTCCAGCAGACCGGCGGTCGCGCGGAACGCGCCGCCGTAGATGCCGATGTCCTGGCCGATCAGGAAGACGCGCTCGTCCTGCTCCATCTCTTCCCAGAGCGCCTGGCGGATCGCTTCGATGTAGGTGATCATTCCGCCGTCTCCGCATAGACACCTTCGAAGGCGCGCTCCGGGGGCGGCATGGGCGAGGCGAGGGCCGCGTCCACCTCCCGGTTCAGCTCCTCGTCGATCTCGGCCACGACTTTCCGCAGCTCGTCCTCCGTCGCCATGCCGCTGGAAATCAGGTGGCGCTCGAAGCGGTCGATCGGGTCTTTCTTCTTCCACTCCTCGAACATCTCTTTGGGGACGTAGCCCGCATCGTCGTGCTCGGCGTGTCCCTTCATGCGGAAGGTCTTGGCCTCGATCAGCGTCGGTCCGGCGCCGCTGCGCGCCCGGTCCACCGCCCGTTTCGTGGCTTCGTAGACCGCCAATACATCGTTGCCGTCCACCATCTCGCCCGGGATGCCGTAGGCCGCGGCCCGGGTCACGATGTTCTTCACCCGCATCTGTTTGGAGGCCGGGGTCGAGTAGGCGTAGCCATTGTGCTCGGCGATCAGGACGAACGGGACGTTGAGCACGGCGGCGAAGTTGAGCCCTTCGTGGAAGTCCCCCGTGGAGGTGCCGCCATCTCCGATATAGGTCAGGGCCACGAGGTTCTTCTTCTGCATGCGGCCCGCCAGGGCGATCCCGGCCATGACCGGGATGAGCGCGCCGAGCATGGAGATCGGGGCCACCAGCCCGCGCTTGAGGTCGCCGAAGTGGGTGTTGACGTCCTTGCCGCCGGTGGGGCCGCCGGCCCTGGCCATGTATTGCATCATGACTTCGCGCGGCTGGACCCCGCGGACGAACATGGTGCCGAGGTTGCGGATGAGCGGCCCTACCACGTCCTGGGGCTCCAGGGCGTAGGCGCTCCCCACGGAGATCGCCTCCTGCCCGCGGCTGGAGTAGAGGCCGCCCACCACCTTGCCCTGGCGGTACAGGTTGCTCAGCCGGTCCTCGGTCATCCGGTTGAGCTTCAGGAAGCGGTAGATCTCGAGCTGCGGCTCGCGGGGGAGGTCCGACTTCGCCAGCCGGTCGGTCTCGTCGGCGACCGGATGGAGAGGGCCCCAGTTCCTGCTCAGCTTTGCCATGGTCTTCCTTGCGTATTACCTCAGATATTGCCTCAGATATGGATCGTATGGCCGTGGGCGCCGTGCGCCGCCTCCATGACCGCCTCCGACAGCGTCGGATGGGCGTGCATGGTGCGGAACAGCTCTTCGTCGGTGCCTTCCATCTGGAGCGCTACGCACGCCTCGGCGATGATGTCCGTGGCGTGGGCGCCGATGATATGCACCCCCAGGAGCTCGTCGTATTTCTTCTCGCGCACGATCTTCACGAAGCCGGCGGTCTTGCCGAGGATCTTCGCCTTGGCCAACGCGGTCAGCGGGAACTTGCCGGTCTGCACGTCGTAGCCCCGCTCCTTCGCCTTGGCCTCGGTCAGCCCCACGCTCGCCACCTCGGGCTCGCAGTAGGTGCAGGAGGGGACGCGGTCGTAGTTGATCGGCCGGACCTTCTGCCCCGGTATCGCCGCGATGTGCTCGGCCGCCAGGATGCCTTCCGCAGAAGCGACGTGCGCCAGCCAGGGGGTGTTCACCACGTCGCCGATGGCGTAGATGTGGGGTACGGCCGTCTGCATGAACTCATTGATCTTGATGTAGCCGCGCTCCAGCTCGATGCCGAGCGCTTCCAGGCCCAGGTTCTCGGTGACCGGCTTGCGGCCCACCGCGACCAGGAGCTTCTCCGCGTCCAGGGTCTCGAGCTTGCCGTCCTTCTCCAGGTTGAGGCGCACTCCGCCGTCGGTCGTCTCGAAGCCGGACATCTTGGTGCCGGCCATGACCTTGATCCCCCGCCGCCGGAGCTGCTTTTCCAGCTCGGCCGAGACTTCCTCGTCCTCGATGGGGAGGACCCGGGGGAGCATCTCGACCAGGGTCACCTTGGTGCCGAAGGAGTGATAGATCGAAGCGAACTCGGTGCCCACGGCGCCGGCGCCGAGCACGGCGAGGGAGCCGGGCACCTTGTCGAGCTCCAGGATGTGGTCGGAGTTGAGCACCCGCTCGCCGTCCGACGGGGCGACGGGGATGTCCCGCGGCACGGAACCGGTGGCGATCAGGATGTTCTTCGCGCCGTACGACTTCTTGCCGTCCTTGCCTTCGACCTCGACGTCGTGCGGGCCGGTGACGCGGCCGAAGCCTTGGAGCCAGGTCACCTTGTTCTTCTTGAACAGCCCTTCGATGCCGCGGGCGTTGCTGTCCACCACCTTGCGCTTGCGCTCCTGGGCGCGGCCGATGTCGAGCTTGGGCTCGCCCACGTCGATGCCCAGGCCGCCGGCCTCGCGGATCTCGTCGAGCACCGCGGCGGTGTGGAGCAGCGCCTTGGTCGGGATGCATCCGCGGTGCAGGCAGGTGCCGCCGAGCTTGGGGTCCTTCTCTACGACCGCGGTCTTCAAACCGAGCTGACCGGCGCGGATGCCGGCAACGTAGCCGCCCGGACCGCTGCCGATGATGATCAGGTCGAACTCTTCTCGCGCCATTCTCCCCTTCCCTTCTAGATATCAGGCGGTGACAGCCACGGGAACGGCTTCCGGAACGGCCTTGTATCGCCCGGGCTTCTCCTCCACCAGCCGCGCGAAAGGGACATCGGGGTCGTGCTCGAAGACGCAGAGCCAGTTGCCCCCGGCCGCGCGCGGCAGCCAGATCTTCTTGTTTTCCAGCGTGGTCAACGGGTACAGGTCGTAGCTCATGATCCAGGGGTAGGCGACGTGCGCCGAGGTGGGCACCAGGTCGGCCCAGAAGACCGCCTGGTTGTTTTCATCGCCTCCATCTATCAGAACAATACACATGTCGGCGTTGTGCCCGGGGGTGCGAACGGCCCTCATCCCGGGGATCGGCTCCACCTCTTCGCCGAACAGCTCCACCACGCCGGCCTCGAAGAGCGGCTCCCAGTTGCGCGGATCGTAGCTCGCCCGGTCGCGCTCGTTCGGATTGCGGGCGTGCTCGACCTCCCCGCGCTGCAGCCAGTAGCGCGCCTTCGGAAAGGTCGGCACGATCCGGCCGGATGGGTCGATCCGGGTGTTCCAGCCGCAGTGGTCGAAGTGGAGGTGGGAGAGCAGGACGTGGGTGACGTCCTCCAGCTCGTATCCCGCTTGCCGGATGGAATCGGGCAGGCGCGTTGCCCCCTGTTCCATGCCGTAGTTCGCCTGGAACTTGGGCTCGTGCTTGTCGCCGATCCCGGTATCGATCAGGAGCAGGTCGCTCCCGCGGGAGACCAGCAGGCAGTTGGTCGCCATGCGGATGCGGTTCCTCTCGTCGGGGGGGCTGGCCTTCTCCCAAAGCGCCCGCGGGACCACGCCGAACATCGCCCCGCCATCCAGCCGGAAGCCGCCGTCGCTGACCACGGTCAGGTGGAAGTCGCCCAGGTCCCTCACGGCGGGAGAGTCTATCTGAAAAGACCTCACCCCCTCTCCCATCTCCCATCCCACCCATCCCCGGGAGAGGGGGAACGTGACTGAAGCAGTCTGGCCTCGCGTTCAGGCACGGCGGCCCCAGATACGTCCCCCCTCTCCCGGCGGGGGCTGGGGCGGGAGATGGGAGAGGGGGACAGGGGGTGAGATCTCTACTCCCGAGCCAACCGCTGATACTCCTCCGCAGACATCTCCGGCATCTTCTTCAAAAAAGCCACGATGGCCCAGATCTCCTCGTCCGAGTGGGTCACCCCGAAGGCGGGCATGCCGGTCATCTTGATGCCGTGCTTGGTGATCCAGAACAGCTCGCCGGCCTCTTCGCCGCCCTTGCCGGCCAGCTCCGGGGGCGCGGGGTTGAGCCCCTGGCCGATCGGGGAGATCGTGACACCCGGAGCGCCGTGACAGACCGCGCACATCTCCTGGTACTCGATCAGGCCGGTCCGGATCATGGCCGGATCGTCCAGCCGCGGCACCTGAACCTCCTCGGCCCGGCGGTGGACCGAACGGTGCTGGGTCGTCTCCAGAGCCCACTGGATCAAGCCGGTGTCGGGAGTGCTGGCCGCCACGTCGTAGATCCCCGAGTAGATGAACCCCAGCGCCGCCAGGGCAAGAACGATCAGGACGAGCACCACGGTCGCGGCCGTTTTCATTTCCGTCTCCCCTCTCCTAGAGTCAGGCGCGGATCATGCTACAAGAAAAGCGCGTGGGCTCGAACGGAGTTTCGGGGATGGGTGAGAGGGGCGACCTGGCCATCGTGCTGTCGGGCGGCGGCGCGCGGGCGGCCTACCAGGTGGGAGTGCTGCGCGGGCTCGCCCGCCACCTGCCGGAGACCCGCTTCCCCATCGTGATCGGGGTCTCGGCGGGGGCCATCAACGCCGCTTTCCTCGCCGCGCACCCCGGCAACCTCTTCGAAGCCGCGGACGAGCTCGCCAACCTCTGGGCCAACCTGCGCGTCGAAAACATCTTCCGCCTGGACACCCCGTTCCTGTCGCGGAACCTCCTCAACTGGCTGCGCTGGGCCACCCGGCTGGGCTCCGGCGCTCCCCTCCTCGGTCCCGAGATCCGGGGGCTGGTGGACACCGGGCCGCTCCGCGACACCATCAGCAGGGCCTCGGCGACCGTCGACGGCGAGATCATCGGCATCGCCCGCAACCTGGAGCGGGAGCGGCTCAAGGCGATCGCCCTGATCACCCTCAACTACACCACCGGCCAGACCGTCACCTGGGTGCAGGGCCGCCATCTCGCGCCCTCGGACCTGTCCCAGCGGCGGAGCGTCCACACCCGTCTCACGATCGAGCACGTCATGGCCTCCTCCGCCTTGCCGCTCGTCTTCCCGGCCATCCGGCTCGGGCACTCCCACTATGGCGACGGCGGCGTGCGGCTCTCGGCTCCGCTCTCCCCGGCCATCCGCCTGGGGGCCACCCGCGTGCTCGCCATCTCGGCCCGCTACGAGGCCGGCCAGGAGGAGGCCGACCGGCCGCAGATCGCGGGCTATCCGCCGCCGGCCCAGGTCCTGAGCCATCTCCTGAACGCGATCTTCTTGGATGTGCTCGACGAGGACGTGCGCCGGCTTCAAAGCCTGAACCCGCTGATCGAAAAGCTGCCGCCCGAGGACCGCAACGGCATGCGGCCGGTGGACATCCGGGTGATCCGCCCGTCCGTGAACCTGGGCAAGCTCTCCGCCTCCTACGAGCCGCAGCTCCCGGAAGGCTTCCGCCTCCTCACCCGCAGCCTCGGGACCAAACAGACCACGTCTCCCGACTTCCTGAGCTACCTCATGTTCCAGCCCGACTACCTGGAGCGCCTCATCCAGATCGGCGAGGCCGACGCCGAGGCCCGCCTGCCGGAGCTGCAAAGCCTGCTGGAATAGACCTCAGTACTCCAGGTTCCCCCCGAATTCGGGGATCTTGCCGGCCCGGACTTCCTTGGCCCAGACCTTGAGCTCGTCTTTCTTCCAGAAGCTGCCGCACAACCGGAAGTACTCCAGCACCACCTCCCGCTCCCCCTTCTCCAGGAGCTCCTTGGCCAGTCTCATGTTCGGCCCGAAAGAGCCCAGCACGGGAGAGCCCGACACCTTCCCGGCCGCCAGCAGGTGCTCCTTCGCCTTCGTTACGTCACCATTGCGCAGGGCGATGCGCCCGAGGACCAGGTTGCCCTGATGGAGCATGTCGCCGTCGTTCCAGTTGCCCGAGCCGGTCTTCCCGATGATCTCCTCGGCATAGCCCCGGGCTTTCGCGACCTCGCCCGCCTCCAGGGCGACGGACGCGACCTGGGTCAGCAGGGATTCGCGCTCCTCGCCATCCGTCGTGCGCTGCAGAGACCGCTCGAACGCGTCCAGGGAGGCCTTCGCCGCCTTCTGCCTGGCCGCGCCCGACTTCGCGGAAAGCCCCAGCGCATGCAGGTGGCCGAGGCGTTCGGGCCATTTGGGGTCCTGCGGCTCGGCCGCCTCGGCGCGTCTGTACAGGCTTTCCGCGGTCTCCATATCGTGCAGAAGCGAGTAGGCGGCGGCATGTCCGAGGATTGCCGTGTTCTTCGGCTGGCGGTCCACCTGGGCCAGCCATGCCTTCTTGCCCTCCGCGTACGCCGAGCTCTCCAGGATGGCGTCGAGGTGAGCGAAAGGGGTTTCCAGGATCGGCGCCTCCGGCCGGTTGCGGATCAACCAGAGGATGTGCTGCTGACGGGCCTTCCTCGCCTCCCCGAACGCGCGCGAGTGGAGAAAGTAGTAGCCGAGCAGCCGGCTGCGGGTTTCGGCATCGTCGGGAGCCGACTCCAACTGGCGCTCCAGCTTCTGGACGGCCTCTTCCGAGAGGTCCCCGCCGGACATCGCCAGGCTGTGCCCCTCCTCTTGCCCCGCTATACTGCCTGGAACGATCGCACCCAACAGCAAAGCAGCCACAAGGACGATGGATCTCATCTTGTTACCTCCTGGACAGAGTATACGGATGCGGTGCCGGAGCTGTTGCGCCGGCTTCTTAGCCTGTCGCGACCAGCCAGACCATGAACAGCCCCAGGGCCAGGAGCACGACCCCGGCAGCCACAAACCTTCCCGTCTTCTCCAGCGAGACCAAGGAAAGGCCTTTGAGGCCGTAGCCGGGGACCGCGAAGATCAGCAGGGCTTTCAAAACCTGGAGCCAGCCGAGCACCGTGAGCACGGTCGCCGGCCCGCTCCACACATTGTGGAAGGCCACGATGATCGAACCGAACCAGAGGCTCAGGAATCCATTGACAAACGCCCCCGCCTGCCCCTTGCCGCGCAACAGGATAAAAAACTCCACCCAGGCGCGAGGCATGAAGACGTGGGAGAGCCCCATGATCAGAAGGTTGACCGCCGCGAAGATCTGGACCGATCGTTCCAATGGGTATATCCGCACTCACCAGGTTCAATTGTCTGTGAAATAATCGGAGTCGATCTTCTTCACCTCATAGGTGGCTACGGTAGTTACGCCAACTCCAAAATCAATCATGAGGCGAGACAGCGCCTTTCCATCGATGAGAACAATCTTCGAGTCGATTCGAGAAACGTACTCGTATGCCTCCCGGGAGAACTCGGAGGTGGTTATGAAGATCCCTTTCCGGGCGCGCTGACCTTGGAGCGCACCGGCGAACTTCTGCAGCTCCGGCCTTCCCACTGTCGAATCCCAACGCTTGGCCTGGATATAGATGTTGTCCAGTCCAAGATGGTCTTCGGCTCTTCGTGACTTTGTGTGGGTACCTCTGGTTCATCGGAGATTTTCTGGGTAGAGGTCAAGCCCGCCGAGATGGAAGTAAATGGCGGTCCGGAAGCGCAGCCGATTTCGGAAACCACGAGCTGTGTACTTGATCCATTGGATCTTTGAATTCACCCCCTCGGATCGGGCGTTGGTGACTCCAAGGACGATCGCATTGAGGATGCCATTCAAGTGGCTCTTGATCATATTGGCCACTCGCCGAACGGGCTCAAGGCGCGAGCGGATCGCCCAGGCAAACCAAGCCAACCAGGCTCGACGCGCCCAGCCCCGAGTCCGGTACTGCCAAAGACTCATCGCCAATTCCTTGATTGCCCAGGCACGAGCTGTCTTCAGCGCGCTGTCGCGAAGGGGTTCGAAGGCCTGCCAGGTGTCTTCGCTCAGGTGGTTCGGATGACGCAGCCAGAGGTACTTGGTGCCCTTGAGTTGTTCGTCCCCTTCGGCCAACAACACTTTGTTCTCCTGCCGACGCACTTCGTCAACCGCTTGGCTCAAGTGCTGGGCCACGTGGAACTTGTCATAGGCGATCTTGTCGACGGCCCCGGGAATCTTCGTGCTCACCGAGGCAATGTAGGCGCCCCACATGTCCATGGCGACCGACTCCACCTGCCGGCGCTCCTCCCAGGAGAAGCCATCGAAAAAGGTGTCCAGCACCTCGCGGCCCCGGCCTTCGGCAACGTGCACCACAGTGCCAGTATCCTGGTCGATCACTACCGTGACGTACTCGTGCCGCTTTTGGTAGGAGGTTTCGTCGACTCCCAAGTGGACCGGCAGACGAGCTTCGCGGCGGGCAAGACCGCGGGCCACAGCCCTCTCCTGGATGGCGCTGCAGGTTTGCCAAGACAAGCCCAGCAGATCGGCTACCGCGGTCAAACTCGCCTCCTTGAGCCAGTCGATCACAAGGGCCTCGAACAGAGCTGTAAATCGAGACCCCGGCTCGCTCCACGCCACCGCGACCTGGTGGACTCCGTGTTCCGCACAGTCCACCCGGGGCACCATGGCAACCAGGATCGTTCTATACTGGCAGGTGTCCAGATGCCGCCAGCGGCGGGGCCGAGCATCATAGCGAGGACAGGGCTGACCACAGACGGGGCATGGCAGTTGGGGCTCACTGGTCTCAAGATGGACGCGAACCTCCCGACCTTCCATCTCCAACTCAACATCTACCACCTGCCAAGGCGCCTCAATGCCAAGGATCTTCCGATAGAGCTCTCGATCGTGCATCGGCCAAGACTACCCGGCTTTCAGACACCGGGAAAACCCAAGGTGGATCCGAGACTACCCACACAAGATGACGAAGCGCCCTGGAAGTATCCCCTGCGCGGAGTTAAGAGAAGGCCAGCCTTTTTGAGATATGTCCGCGCCCAGCCGATGCGATTGATGAATACTGGCTGTTGCCCGCTGGGCAGGAATTCGTTTACCTCTTCCTCGGTAAGCTTGAATTCCTGTGCCAGCTTCTGCGCCGCGTCCTTCAGTTGATGCTCGTCACCATCAGCGGCATAGCGCAAGAGCGGAAGCATGCAGGTTTGATAATCAGGGATCGCCATATATATGGACTCTATGCTTTAGCCTATGCTATCCATGTTCTCCCCGCTGTGTCAAACCGGAAGGTTGTTTCCCACCACGCCAGGCGAGCGGCTGAGCCGGCCTGACAGGCCGGTAGAACAGAGCCCAGGGCTGAGGCCGAAGGCCGATGCCCCGGGAAGAAAGGCGACCAACGGTTGCGGCCTGAAAGGCCGCGAGAGCTCTACTGTCCGTCGACTCCGCCCCAGTTCTCGTGGCCTTTCAGGCTGCATGCTTACATTGGGGTTATCCCAAGGCATCGGCCTCCGGCCTCAGCCCTGGGCTGGGCTCTGCCGGCCCGTTGGGCCGGTTTTGTTAGAGGCTCTACTCACCGGAGCCATTCGGTGAGATCTGGAAGCCGGCATCGGGATGGTTCCGGTCATAGATCAGCCGTCGAACGCCTGCTTGATTTCCGGATTCTTCCTCATACTCCATCCACAAGACACCGTCCTTCCAAGGCAGGTTCTTTCCCTGAAGCTGCTCGCCGTCAGGGTAGTCCCCCTTTGCAGACCTCCCTTTTCTGCAGTCCTCCAGCGCAAAGGCCTGCTTGCCGGCGACCTTCAAGTCTTCGTTGAGTTTGAGCCAGACCAGCGTGGAATCGGTTGCTGCCCCGCATTGACCCTGGACATTGCAGTTCGATGGAGCCGAGGCAAAGAGAACCAAGTAGGTGTAGGGCCCTGCCTGGGCTTCATCGAGCTTCTCAAAGGAAGCGCCTCCCTCGTAGGTTTCATTGACCGACTGATCAAAGAGAGGTCCTGAACATCCCGAGATCTCCCGCGCGAGATCCAATTCCAGCCTCTCTCCGCCACGCTGGATCCGGATGCGGGCCTCGCCAAGAGGCTCTACGTGCAGAGACGCCCGCTCGTCATGAACCGAAAACGTGATGCGCGATCCTCCAAAGGCATCGCAGCCCACAACGAGCACCAACGCTCCGGCTCCGAGCAGAAGTGCGACGGTATTCCGAGATGAAGACATGAGATGGTACTAGGCCGAGTGTTGCTGTAGTCTTGGCATGGTCTTCAAGGAGCGCAGGTAGTCTTCGATGAGGAGGTTGGCAGGCGTACTTCCAGATGCCAGCCGCACGTTCAAGGTTCGAAAGTACACCGGTAACTGCGCGAGCTGTTCGCGTTCCGCGTATAGATCAGAGCGATCCAAACGTATTGGGATCATGTGCCGGGCGACGGCAGGCTCGATCGTTGACGCATACAGACGGTCATCCTCGTCGCCGTATGGAATGAGCACGAGACACCTTCCTACCCTCGCCGTTCGGATGAGGTCGACAACTGCATCGGCAGCGATCGCGGGATCACTGTCTATCGCCTGTAATATTTTGCCGAGGCATCGGTCCAGTGCTCCAGGATCGAAGTTGGCAGCTATCCGTCTCCGGTATTTGTTAAGAAGGTCTTCCGAATCGCCCCCGGCAATGGGTATGGGGAGGACAGGAACAGCAAGCTCCAAGGCCTGCTCAACCACGACCTCCGTGTGCGTCCGAGAGCGAGGAAGAGCGGCGCGCGCAACGGGCTCGATCCCGCAGTGACATCCCAGGAAGGCGCGAGCGTCCCCAGGAGGTGCTGGAAGAACCGAGGCTTGACCTCCGACCCCGCGAACACGGGAGCGGCATCGAAACACGCATTGAAGAAACGCATCGGCGTCTGGGCGTACATGGCCTCGCCCATAGACGCGCCCGGACCCAGCCTGGCCAGATTGTCCCGCAGGACCTGCTTTCGATCTTCAGACGCGTCCTCCCCGAAGAAGGACGCGGCTCTCGCCGACACTCGGGCCATGTCGCCGAATGGCGGCGTCCCCACCGCGATCACATGCGAGACGCTTCCAGAGCAGCGCCTGCCGTATTCGATTGCGAGCGAGCCGAGAATCGAGTGACCCAGGACGGCGATCCGATCGACCCCGAGATCGGCGCGGATGGCCTCCATATCCTCGGCGAGCACATCGAAGGTGAGGTCGGCGGGCTCGCCGGTCGATCGTCCGCTCCCCCGCAGGTCGACGAAGACGAGTCTGAGCCGGTCGCTCAGTTGCGGAGGCATGAGGCGCTCATACGGCTTCGTGCCGATGCTGCTCAGAACGAGGCATGTGGGTCCCTCGCCCCGGGTCGAGTAGAACAGCTCGGCACCGTTGACGGAAACGATCATCTATCTGCCTCCTCAGACTTCTCTCGAACGGTGCTACAACTGGCACACGTACAGGAAAAGCTCCTTCGTCTTCGCCTCTCGGAACAGCCAACAATCCGTGCTTGAGTCACATCGCCAGCTCTTGTAACCGGCAGCCGAGGGAGGGGCGAACCAACCGGGCTTGCCGAAGCAGTAACCCGGACTCTCTGACCCTTCGAACGGGCGCATGCCGTTCTTCGCGAGCAACTGCTTGAACAGTTCCTCGTGCCATTGAAACTGGAAGAAGTATGCCTCCTCCCTGGTCCAATGCGGTGAGCGCCAGTACCAGGAATGGGGCATGACGATCTCCGCTGGCTTTGAATACCCAAATGCACGCCTCCAGTTCTTGGGATCGTCTTCCCACTCTCCGCTGCCGATACCGCACGCCGCAACAAGCAGAATAGACCAGAGCAGCACCGAACCGATGATGAGTCGCCGCATCTAAAACAGCCGAGATCCGCGGAACACGATGAGGTAACCATGCGCGGCCATGGGCAACGCGCCGAGAACTGTCGCCAAGAGAGCCACGCCCCAGGAAACACGCAGCCGCCTCAGGACGACTGTGAACAGCAGCGCGAAATACGGCAGGTAAAGACAGGCAGCCGTAATGGAACCAGGCGAATAGCGGTGGTGCACCACCGTGGCGGTCAGATGGAACAGCCCATTGGCAAACATCAGGAAACCAAGCCACGCGAGATCGACCACAGCGATAGCGGGCTCGCGAGTCGCGGCCAAGGCACTGGCAAGAGCTACAGTGATGAGAAAAGCTACACCGTTGACAGTGAGGAACAGAGGCTCGGAGATGTCCGGCTCGACCAGACTATTGAACCACGGGACAAACCTCGGTCCCTCCTCGATGACATGGATGACAAAGACGACTGGCGCGAGAAGAGCGAGGCCTGCAAGAAGGCGAGGCTCGCCTGCGTCCCGCGCGTCCTCCATGATCTCCATAATATCCTCCCCGGTCTCCTAGCCGGTCGCGGCCAGCCAGACCATGAAACAGAGCCCCCCAGGGGAGGTGCCATCCAATTCCTACAGATACGGCGGCGTCAGCCGTCCGCTTGACCGACCGGTTGCACCGGGAACTGAGATGGCTGGCTGGACCACAGGTCATGTGAGTAATCCCCTCGAGGGTAGGCGATCGGCGGTAGTGACTCGATGAAGAGTACGAAGTCGCGATCGAACTGCAGAGAAAGCATCTTCCATGACTCTGCAAAATTAGGCCGCGACATCCACCACTGAATGTATTCAATCCAGCCGGGCCACTGGCTATTGTTGCTCCGATCAGGATGATCCCGGTACAGCAGAAAGGCAGATTCCATCATGGAAATGAGGAGGGTAAAGGCGGTCCACTCCTTCTTCTTGTTCTCGGGGGAGTAGACGGTTGGTGCAGGTACGTCAAAGATGTCCGATTCCGGGTGCTCTATGCAAAGCCGGAGGTACTCGCGATAGAGAGCATTTGGTGCCTCGTAGATCTTTTGTCGTCTTTCCCAGTGTTCCCGACGGCGGTCGAGATAGAACAGGACGATAGCCAGTGGCAAGCCGACAATCGTCACGATGTACGACAAAAACTCCGCGATTTCCTTAACGGGCTGGATTCATAGTCAGTGCCCACAGACACCTAACGCTAGGTTCGACCTGAGCCTCCGACTTCCATAGAGGCCCAGAGCGCGAGGACCTTCAAACCCAATGCCTCGCTTGTAATAGTCAGGAAATACAACAACTTAAACAGTCTAAGCCGATCGCAGAGGCATGTCAATCAAAACGGAGAAGACCGTCCCATAAGGCAAGGATGCCGGCGGTCCCAGGGGGAAGCTCCTCCCTGATGCGCCTGCTCGTCTGCAGCGACACCTGAAGCATCAGGCATCGGACGTTCATACGATTTTTCGGCCCGGAGCGTCGCGGAAGAGCCGGAAGGCAGCCCGGCGGAGCGCTCGTTTGGCGCTCTCGACGGCTAAACGAAATTTTTAGTCGTCCAGAGCTACTCTGGATCGCTAAAAATTCCGCTGGACGGCTCAGCGGAACTTTCGACGGCTCAACGGAAGAATCTACGGCTCAGCCAAATTTTTGGCGCGTCAGAGTTTCTCGCGACGCGTAAAAGTTTCACCGGACGCGTCAATGAAACTTTGGACCGCTCAACCGAGGATTTAGCCGTCCAGAGTTTCTCTGGACCGCTCAGCGGAATTTTTAACGGCTCAGCCGGGCTCTTGACGGTTCAACGGTGCGCTGGACGGCCAGGACGGCTTGCGGAGGGAGCAGAGAAGCGGGGACGTGCCGGCGGCACGGGTGGAGAGACTGCTTCGCGGGTCAGGAGCGGAAACGGAGAAGGCGGCCTTCCGGAGAACCGGAGGCGGCTCCGGCGCTGGCCTGCGCGGGTGTTCGCGGAACGGCTGCATCCCGCCCTGCCGGAGCAGCGGCTGGATCTGCCGAGCGAGACCCGGCCGGATCGATCCCGAGGATGGTGTGCTGCGCGTTGAAACCGGGCACCTGGCTGCTCGAGATCTGCAGCGTGGGATAGCTCATCGAGAGAAACAGGATTGCCATTTTACACCTCCTTGTGACCTTCGATACAGGCATACGAAGCTCCGGGCCGGAGCGTCTAAACGGAGGTGAATCCGCATTCGTAGGAAGGTTCAGCTATTCGAGGAGGGGCGGGCTACAAGCCGGCTCGCCTCCTCCTCACGCTCTTTGACATCTGATTCACCTTACCTACCGATACCGGGGACGGGCCTTGGCCGGGTCTGTCCCTCCTGCCAGAAGAAAGAGGCGGGGCTGGTGCGGGGGTGCGGCAGCCGTGCGCCTGGGCGTTGCACCACTGCACCAGCCCTCCCCCTCCCTAAAAAACCTCAGTGGATCACGTCGAGGCCGTCGACGTTGTCCGCCGGCAGCAGCCCGAGCTGATTGAACGGAACGTAGAGGCAGAACGCGCCCGTGAGGTTGCTCACGAAGATATCGGCCGGCGAGCCGCCGATGGCGGCCAGGGTCGGAGAGCCCGGGGCCAGGGAGAACAGGACGATGTCCAGAGCCGGATCGGCGACGCCGAGCACTCCGCGGTCCCAGACCACCAGGGAGTCGATGTCATCGGCGAACATCAGGCCGAGCTGTCCGGGAAATGCGTAGGCGAAGATGGCGCCGGCGCCGACCGGAGCGAAGAAGATCATGGCCGGCGAGCCTCCTCCCAGGGCGGGGCTGGCCGCGTCCAGGCTGAGGTAGGTGTCGAAGTCGTGGAACTGGTCGGGGGTGATGTCCAGCACGTCCAGCTCGATGCCGTCGATGTTGTCCTGGATGACACCCGCCGTAACGCTGCGGATCAGGTTGAAATCGGTCTGGTTCCGGTGCAGGAAGTGCGGCGGCGGGACCGCGGACGCGGCGCCGCAGATTCCTCCTCCTCCCATGGCAGCGGCTGGGCTGCCGGTGGTCAGGAGGGTCCGGAAGAGGTCGGAGGCGGCCTGGTTGCCCGCCGCCTCCACGCTGAAGGGGGTGCCCGCCTGGCCCACGCTGGCCCGGTCGCCCGAGAACACCAGGTAGTACCTCAGCTTCGGCGAAGTGGCGGTGTTTGCCGAGACAGCGTCGATGTTGTCCATGGCGCCGAGCCCGTAGGACGGGGGCCTCACCTCGACCTGCGGACCGGCACCGCCGACGTCGCAGCCCCCTCCCGGAGGCACGAGCCGGTAGACATGGGCGGGCGTGACCACGAAGCCGCAGCCTCCGATCGACGGCGACGTCCGGTCGATGGACACTCCCGCGTGGGCGGGCAGGGTGGCGGCGAGGAGAGCGGCGGCGGTCCAGAGGGTCTTCTTCATTGAGGGCTTCATTGAGGGTTCCTTTCCACTCGTCGGGTCGCGGTCCTTCCGCGGCCCCAGGGTGGATCGTGCCCGCCGGACCGGAGCGAGACGTCTCGAAACCGTCAAAAAAGGGTCAAAGCCGGGGTTTGGCCGGGGTCTTACCTGCCCTGGCCACCACGTCTCGGAGGAAGTCCATCTCCTTGAGCGTGAAGCCGATGGCCAGGCGGGCCTCGCGGATCAGGAGGAGGCTGCCGTAGAGAAGGGTGCAGCCGCCGAGGAGGCCGAAGACCACGGGCACCCAGCCGTAGTCCCACCTCAGGGCTGCCACGATGCCCACCGCGATGCTCGTTGCCACGAGCAGCCCGATGGCCGAGTAGAAGGCGGTCAGCGCCGATCGCAGGAGCAGGGCGCGGGTCGAGAGCAGGGGGATCTGCTCCGCGATGAGCGCCGCGCGCTCCTCCGTCCCGTCGGAGGACTCGCCCTTGCGGAGGTCCTCCGCCTCTCCCGCCAGGGAGCGGACGCGGTCCACCACCCGGGTCAGACGGTTGGAGGTAGACAGGACCAGCGTCCCCGAGGCCGAAATGAGCACGGCCGGGGTGATCATGGCCCCGAGGACCTCGCTGGCGGAGAAGGCGGCGTCCATTTCTGGAAGGAAGGCTATCGCACTTCCATGAGCCGGCAGGATGCCGGCGCTCCCAGGGAAAAAACCTCTCCGACGGATATGGGAAGAGTTTGGAGCAGTCACGCCCCCCTCTCCCGGGGGTCCGGGTGTGCGGCCGGGAGAGGGGACGGGGGGTGAGGGCTGCAGGGTACGAAGGGCGGCGAGGTCCCGGGTGAGACCTCGCCGCTTCCGGGTGGGACTAGGCGTTCTGCCGACGGAACAGGAGCATCGCCGCTCCGGTCATCATCAGGATGAGCAGCAGCAGCCCGATCTGGCCCAGGGTCGGGATGTCCGCGAGCGACAACACCAGGAAGGAGGTCGGGTCCGCACCGCCCGGCAGCGCCGGATCATCGGTCTGGACCGACGAATCGTTCGTGCCGTTGCCGTCGGAGTCGAAGTTGATCGTCCCCTGGTTGGAGATGGTCTGACCCCCGGCGAGGTTGCTGATCTGGGCCTGGATGGTGATCGTCACCGAGCCGGCGGCCGGGATCGCGCCGTTCCAGGTCACGGTCCGGGTCGGGATGTCGATGCCGATCGTTCCGCTCGTGGCGTTCGCGCCGAGCAGCATCAGGGTCGGGGGGAGGATGTCGATGAACTCGTTGCCCGGGTTGTCCTGCTGGGCGAACGCGCTCGTGTTGGGCATCACGATCGTGTAGGTGATCACTCCGCCCGGCGTGAAGCTCCCGGTCACCGTCTTGCCGCCGCTGATCGTGGCCGGCGAGGCGACGATGAAGATGGTGGCGTCGGCCGCTCCGGGCGCACCCGGATCATCGGTCGACCCGCCCGCCTCGTTGATGCCGTTGCCGTCCGCGTCGAAGATGAACGACGCCTGGTTGCCGACCTGCTGGCCGGAGGTGCCGGCTTCGATCGTGGCCTGGATGGTGATGGTCACCGAGCCGCCCGCGGGGACGACGCCGTCCCAGGTCACGGTGTTGGTCCCGACATTGGCCACGGCCGTGCCGCTCGTGGCACTGGCGCTGACCAGGGTCAGGGCGGCGGGGAGCACGTCGGTCAGCTCGGGGCCGGCGTTGTTCTGCTGGTCGAAGGCCGCGCTGTTCGAGAGCACGATCGTGTAGGTGACGTTGTTGCCCTCATTGAACGGACCCGCGACCGTCTTGGTGGCGGCGATCGATGCCGGCGACAGGACCGTCGTGGTGGCGCTGGCCGTGTTGTTGGCGGTGTTCGGATCGCTGGTGTTAGCCGCGGCGGTGCCCTGGTTGGTGAGCGGACCCGCGGTGTTCGGCGCCGTGACGGTGATGGCGAGCGTCGCCGAGTTGCCGGGGTTCAGGGCGGCCAGGTTCCACAGCCCGGTGGCCGGGTTGTAGGAGCCCTGCGAGGCGACGAAGGAGACCGGGTTGAGCAGCGGGAACGCCGGGAAGGATTCCTGGACGTCGACCGCATAAGCCGGCTCGTCGCCGTTGTTGGTCACCGTGATCGTGAAGGTCACCGAGCCGCCCACGAGCACGGTCGGAGCGCTGACGATCATGCCGAGAGCAAGGTCGGACGAGCGCGGCGCCATGACGCAGACGGTCACGTCGTCGTTGGCCGGGATGGTGTCTACCGGGGTGACGGAGGTGATCTGCGCCAGGTTGCAGACCTCTTCGGTCGTCTCGACCGTGGCGACGATGTTCAGCGTGGCGCTGGCACTGACCGCCAGGGCGCCGACCGTCCACGTCCCGAGTGCCGGATCGTAGGAGCCCCCGCCGTCGTCGGAGACGTAGGTGAGGCCCGCCGGCAGCTCGTCGGTCACCACGACGCCGGTCGCGGCGCCGGATCCGTTGTTGGTGACGGTGACCGTGAAGGTGACGTTCTGGCCCAGGGTCGGGTTCGGCGGCGCCACGGCCTTGGCGATCGCCAGGTCGGTGTTCGCGGCCGTGTCGAGGACCACGACCTCGGCGCGCTGGCCGACGTCGTTGTGGTGATGCAGGAGGAGGGCACCCAGCGACCCGTTGGTGGTCATGTTGGCGGTGTTCCAGGTCACGGGGAGGGTGGACCCGTTGAGGTCCTGGACCGTGTTGGTGCCGCTGAAGTCGAGGCCCTGCGCGTTGAAGTTCCAGAAGAACGGTCCCACCTCCTCGTCGTACCAGAAGCCGTCGAATTCCTGGCAGAGGAGCAGGAAGCCGGGGCAGGTGACGATCCTGTAGCGGAAGGTGGTGTCACCGCCGGGCAGGCCGAGCTGGGCCGGGGTCGCCGACAGAAACGCGACGTTGCTGTTGAACAGCGCCGAATCGACCGCCGCGGGGCTCTGCCGGTTGAGGAAGAACCCGGCGCCGCCGATGCTGACGCCGTTCGTGGCGATGTTGAAGATGGCGTTCGTGAAGGTGTCCTGCCCATTCGCCACGTTGCCGAACAGATAGGACGCCATCGTCCCCAGGTTGCTGTTGAAAAGGATGCGGTCCCAGGTCCCGTCCTCGTTGTTGTCGATGTAGATGTTGAACGTGGTGTCGGTCGGGGAGGACCAGTCGCCCCAGGTCGAGACGCCGAACATTACGAGGTTCAGGCCCGCGTTGAACGCGACGCCCGCGTACTGCAGGTCGGCGTACGGGGGCGCGAACAGGGTGTCGCGCTCGCTGACGACCTGGAGCTCGAACGGAGTCACCAGCGAGGCCTCGTCATTCGGGAAGGTGCCGTTGCAGATCGGGCCGGCGGCGAGCGTGCCGGTGCAGACGTCCGTGCCCGAGAGCGGGATGGTCGTCGAGCCGGTGCCGGCGCCGCCGGTGGTGATCGTGGCCGGCGCGGTCATCGTCGAGGCCGGGCGGCTGGTCAGGTAGAGCGGCAGTCTGAGCTGGTCGACACCGCCCTGGCTGAGCACCAGGTAGCCGGCCTCCTCGGTCATCCAGTGACGGGCGACGTTGCCGAGGCCGGCGAGGGCCCCCGGCGCCGCCTGCAGGGGTGAGATGCTCGCCTCCCGCACGTGATCCATCAGCAAGGCGTTGGCGTCCATCTGGACGTCGATCTCGACCGCGTCGCCGCCGGGGATGGTGACGCTGCTGCCGGCGGGGAGCGAGAAGGCGATGCCTGGCGCGTCGTTCGGGGTGTCGATGGCAAGGTCGTAGGTCGCCGAGGACGTGCCGGTGTTCACCAGCCGGACGCTCTTGACCTCCGTCGTCGTGCCCACGACCGAGGTGCTCTCGAAGGAGAGGCTCACCAGCCCGGCCTCGTCGGCATTGAGGGCGATCACCTCGGCCTGGGCGGAGTTCGAAGGATCGACCCGGCCCGCGCCGATGCGGCCGGGACCGTACTGCGGACCGGAGCCGTTGGCACCCAGGGTGACGTCGTGCAGCGCGCCGTTCATCGCCAGGGCCTTGAGCTGCTCCACGGACCAGTCGGGGTGCTCCTGGAGCAGCAGCGCCATGATCCCGGCCATGTGCGGGCTCGCCATCGAGGTGCCGGAGATGGTCAGGGCAGCGTTGCCGGGGATGAAGGCGCCGTTGGGCGTCGCCGGGTCGCGCAGGCAGGTGCTGTTGCAGAAGCCGGTCTGCGTCGAGGTGATGTTGAGACCGGGCGCCGCGATGTCCGGCTTGAGCCGGACGGGCGAAGACGCCAGCCGCGGACCGCGCGAGGAGAAGCCGGCCAGGGTATCGGCCGCCGTCGCCGCGCCGAGCGTGGCGTTGGCCGGCAGGTTCGCGACGATGGTATTGCGGTCGTTAAAGGAGATCATGATGGTCGGCACGGTCACCGGCACGACTCCGGTCGCGCCCATCGCGATCAGGTTGGGATCGCCGGGGATGTTGTTCGCGATGATGACGCCGATGGCGCCCGCGGCCTGGGCGTTGTTCGCCTTGATCTGGAAGCCGCAGGTGCCGCGGTCGACCAGCGCGATGTTGCCGAGGACGGCCGCGGCGTTGGTGAGCGGCGAGCAACCGTCGGTGGTGAGCGGCCCGGCGCCGTCGGCCAGATCGAGCGCCAGGACGACCGTCGCGGTCTGTCCGCTGGGAGCGGGAGCCGGCGCGGGCGCGAAGCTGTTGGCCGCGGACGCGGCGTAGTTGCCCGCGATGGCGGGAGGCGTGTTGACCTGGAGGATCGCCCCTGCAATGCCGGAGTCGACGCTCGCCGCCGTAGCGATGGCGCGGCCCGCGACGCCCGGGCTGCCGGTGATGAAGAAGGTGTCGCCGGCGTTCCCGGCCGACGTCACGACGATCACTCCCGCGAGGGCCGCGTTGTCCGAAGCCACGGCGGTGGCGTTCGACACGCGCCCGTAGTTGGAACCCAGGGACATGTTGATGACGTCCAGGTGGTCCGAGAGGTCGTTGTCGTTGTTCGGGTCCATGGCCCAGTCGATCGCCTGGACCGTCAGGTTCGTGGCGCCGGTGCAGCCGAAGACGCGCAGCGCGTAGAGGGTCGCCTGCGGGGCCGTGCCCGGGCCGATGCGGAAGGTACCGAAAGGAGCGCCGCCGTCGTAGGGACCGGCATAGGTCGTGCCGTCGGCGTTGACCCCGAAGCCGGCCGCCGTGCCCGCGACGTGGGAGCCGTGGCCGTTGCAGTCCATCGGATCGTTATCGGGCGCGGGCACGTTGCCGCCGGTGTAGGCGTCGCCCGCGAAGTCGAAGCCGCCGGCCACCTTGGCCGTCGGAAAGTAGGCGTCCGGGGCCACGGTGCGGTCGTTGGCCGTGTAATCGGCCAGCAGGCCGAGACCGCCGAAGTGGGAGTGCAGGTAGTCGACGCCGGTGTCGATGACGCCGATCGTGATCCCGCTGCCGGTCAGATCCTGACCCACGCCGAGGGTGTCTCCCCACAGGTTCGGAGCGCCCAGGAAGGGGACGCTGGTCGAGTTGGTCGGGAACTCAAGCTCCAGGACGTGCACGGCCTTGACGCCGCGGATCCGCCGCAGGTCGCCGATCCGGGCGCTGTCCACCTCGAGGGCGATGCCGTTGTAGGCCTTCTGTACGCGGTAGATCTCGACGGCCCTCAGGGAAGAGGGCACCGCGGCCATGACGCGCTCCTGGGCCGGCACGATCTTGCGGATCTGCGCCTCGGCGGCAGCGACGGCCGCTGCCTGTGCTTCGGCGAGAGAGCCCTTCGAGCTCTGCAGGACCTCTCCGTAGACCCGCGCCGCGGGCGGGTCGGCCAGCTCGATCAGGACCGCGACCCGTCCGCTCGCGCGCGGCTGGATGGTCGTGGGAATCTCTTCCTGTGCCGAGATCGTGCCGATTCCCGCTCCAAAAGTCAGGAACAGAACGAAGGCCAAGACTTGCCGCAGAACAAGGGAATGGGAACGCATGAACCCCTCCATGTGGACCCGCGTGCGAACCTATCCGGGCGCGGCGACGCCGATCCGACGTTGTTGAGAAGAACTAAGGAGACGGATGCATAGTACCGCCTTCGCGGCCCATGTCAAAGAGATTTTCGGGAAGAGGGGGGGTTGATCCTGGGTTAGTCCCCGGCCACGAAGAAGGCCAGACGCCAGCGGCCGTCCGCCTTCTCGAAGAGGGCCCGGTAGTCGACCGGGCTCCGCACGTAGCGCGAGGAGATGTAGCCGGTGCGGCTGTCCCGGAGCTTCACCCGGGTCCACCCCGAGTCCCCTGCAGGGCCGTCCAGCCGGACGACGTCGAAGCTGAGGGAGGTGAGGATGCGGCCGTTCAGCCCGGGCTCGGAGCGAACCCGTACGCCGGTCCCGAGGACCGCCACGTGCTCGAAGGAGTCGAAGCGTTCCGGCCAGCGCTGGTAGACGTAGGGAGCAGCGAAGGTGTCCGAGTCGTGGAAGGCGCCGCCCAGGGCGAGAACGGTGCCCAGCTCATCCCAGAGCGGGCTGTCGTGCCCCGGCAGCTTCCAGATGCGCTTGAACGCGTCGATCCCGTCGTCCCCGCCGAAGCTGTTCTTGATGTTCGGATGGACGGCCGCGAGCACGGCTTCGGAGTCATGCCGAGCGACCGCGGCCTGGAGCTGCGCCCGGAAGGCGAAGAGCGCCGGGTCCCGCACGGCCTCGTCGGTCGGCAGCAACTTGCCCACCTGAGCTGCGGCGACGGTCACCTGCAGGAGAAGGAGGGCGGCGAGCAGCCTCTTCATCAACCCAGCCCGAGCTCGTCGATCGAGGAGACGGTGAGGAGTCTCTTGGCGAGCCTCTTCAACTCCACGGGGTCGCGCAGTCCCTCCACGCGCCGTCGGACCTCTTCAGGGACCGTTCCGAAGCGCTCTTCCATCTGAGACAGCAGAATCTCCTGAGAGCCTTCCAGAACACCCTTCTGAAGACCCTCCTGGAGACCCTCCTGGCGGCCCTCCTGGCGGCCCTCCTGGCGGCCCTCTTCACGGCCCTCTTCACGGCCCTCCTCTCTCCACTCTCGGGTCCACTCCTTGACGCGCTCTGCCAACATTGCCTGTACCTCCTCGAGGTCATCAATCTCCGGGATCTGCAGCCCGGGGAGCCGGGCCGGCAGCAACACTCGGATCAGCCATGTCTTCACCGAGCGGCGCAGACCCTCGTCCGCAGGCCCGGTGAGGCACGCGGCCATCCTGCCCACCTCCCGCCGCAGCTCCTCACGCCCCTGGCTCTTCTCAAGACGAAACAGGGCCGCCGCCAGGTTGCGCTCCGACTCGAGCTCCATCTCCGGCACCCGCGCCTCGTCGATCAGAGCGTAGCGCAGCCGGGGACGGTAGCTCTCCAGGCCGCCCGGCACCGGCTCGACCAGGTCGGCCACGTCCAGGGCGGCCCGCCAGGGCCGGATCCCATTATAAAGAACGATCGGGAGCACCGGCGGTAGCCGGTCCGACGACGTCAACAGCCTCTGGCGGATCAGGTCCTGGTAGAGCAGACCGACATAGGTCATCACCCGGACCGCCATGTAGGGATCGACCGTCGACTGGAACTCCAGGAGCAGGTAGACGTAGAGCCAGCGTCCCTTCCAGCCGACCCGCCAGACCACGTCGCTCTCTCGTGAGCGGAGGTCGTCGCTTACATACCCGCCTCCCACCCTTTCCAGGGTGTCGAAATCCAGCTCTCCGATCCAGTCCTCCTTGATGAAGCCCCGGAGGAGGTCCGCCACCATCGAAGCATGAGAAAACACAAGCTTGTAGCCGTTGTCGTGTTCCGCCATTCTCCCATCCGGCACGGCTTGGTGTGATACGGATTCGTATGATGTTGTCGCTGCCTGACGGCACCACACTATCACCAAGCCGTATCTCCGAAGCAAGGGTTCGATACGAGGGCTACAATAGCCCGTCCCACTCAGCCGAGGAGGAGAGGAGCCCCATGGTCGACGGCGCGGAACCGCGCATCGGTGCCTACCGGATCGAGAAGCTCCTCGGCCGGGGCGGCATGGGCGAGGTCTATCTCGCCTACGACGAGCGGCTGGAGCGCCGCGTCGCCTTGAAGCGGGTCCGGGGAGACGCCAACCTCGACCTCCGGCTCCGGGAGCGCTTCCGCCGCGAGGCGCGGGCCGCGGCCCGCCTGAGCCATCCTGCCGTCGTCCAAGTCCACGACATCCTGGAGGACGGCTCCGGCGATTGCATCGTGCTGGAATACGTGGAGGGGCGGACGCTCGCCTCGGTGCTGGCCGCCGGCCCGCCGGAGACCGGGCTCGCCCTCCGCCTGGCCCGGGAGATCGCCGAGGGTCTCGCCCATGCCCATGAGCAGGGCCTCCTGCATCGGGACCTCAAGGCCCAGAACGTGATCGTCACCCCGGCGGGACACGCCAAGATCCTGGACTTCGGGCTGGCGAAGCCGATCCTGACAGACGACGAGGACACGCTGACCGCGCACGGCACCGTCCTGGGGACGTTTCACTCCATGTCCCCGGAGCAGGCCACGGGGCGCGACCTGGACGAGCGCTCCGACCTCTTCTCTCTGGGCGTCCTGATCTACGAGGTGCTCACCGGCCGCTCCCCCTTCAAGGCGCCGAGTGCCGCGGAGACCCTCGGCCAGATCCTCCACCATGAGCCGCCCCCTATCTCCCGCCTGAGGCCGGATCTGCCGCCGGAGCTTTCGGAGCTGGTGGCGAGGCTCCTGGCAAAAGACCGGGACCTCCGGCCGCGGAGCGCCCTGGAGGTTGCCCGGACCCTGGAACGAGCGGCGCAGGCACCCACCCTCCCCACGGCGCCGGGATTTCCGCAAACGGGCCTGAGCGAGCTGCCCACCGGTCCGGCGCTCGCACAGTCCAGGGTGACCCGAGGCCGTCCGATTCGGAGCCGCGCCCTGGTCGTGGTCCTGGTGGCGGGAGCGGTAGCAGCGGCAGCTTCTCTCCTTCTGAACGGGCTCAACACCGCGCCTCTTCGCATCCTGGTCCCCTCCCCTGCCGTGACGGGTCCGGCGGACGACCGTCTCAGCCTTGTGGCCTCGGGGGTCCTTTCCTCGGTGCTGAGCAGCCTTTCGTCGCTGGAAGGGATAGCTCCCCTGGAGCCTTCGCAGCTCGGCGGAACCGGCAGCTCTCCCGAGGACCTGGCCCGGTCCTCGGCCGCGGACGAGGTGCTGCTGGCGAGCGTCGCGGGAGAGGGCGAGATGGCGCGGGTGAGCCTCAAGCGCGTCCAGGGAAGCGACGGCCGGGTGCTCTGGGCGGAGACTTTCCAGGTGCCGGCCGGCCCGCGGGACCTGGCCCTCATGGCCGACGCCGTCCGGGTCCACCTGCAACACGGCTATCCTGATCATTCCCCGCGGTCCGGAACACCCGACCTGGACGCCCGGAGCGAGGACTACCTTGCCTTCCTGGAGGTGAAGCAGCGCGTCGACTCCGGGAAGACGTCCTGGGAGCCGGAGCTGGAGCGCATCGAGCAGGTCGCGTTGCGATCACCCCGTTTCCTGGAGGCCTGGCTCCTGGGCTCCCGGGTGGCGCTCACGCTTTTCCAGGGCACTCGCGAGACCGCCTATCTCGACCGCGCCCGCCGGATGGTCCGCGAGGCGCGCGGCCTGGCACCCAACGATCCCCGGCCGCTGATTGAGGCGTTTCGCAACGCCCTGGCGGCCCAGCGCCATGAGGAGGTGCCCGAGATCCTGGAGGAGCTGGAGCGGCTGCTTCCGGGAGACCCCGAGTTGCTCGTGCTCCGCGCCAGCCTGGCCGAGCAGACAGGTCGGACGGACGAGGCCTTCGCGCTGCTGCACACCGCCGTAGAGCGGGCTCCGTCGTGGAAGAACCTCTACCGGCTCTCCGACCTGGAATCCCGCAACGGGCGCATGGCCGAAGCCCGCCAGCACCTGGGACGGCTGCTCGACCGCTCCCCGGACAACTTCTTCGCCCTGGAGAAGCTCGCCGGCATGGAGCTCCTCACCGGCGACCTGGACCAGGCCGAGCGGCTCTATCAAAGGCTCCTGGCGCTCTCGCCGCAGCGCAGCCACTACAACAACCTCGGCCTCGCCCGCTCCCTCCTCGGACGCCACGAAGAGGCCGTGGCCGCCTATCGCAAGGCCCTGGAGATGGATCCGAACCACATGGCCGTGCTGCTGAACCTGGCCGACGCCGAGTCCGCCCTCGGGCACCGGGAGGAAGCGGACCGCCTCTACCGCCGCATTCTCGAAGGGCAGGAGGGCCGCGAGGCCGCCACGGCGCAGCCGGCGGACCGCATGGTCCCGGCCCAGTGCCTGGTGCGTCTCGGCAGGACCCGCGAGGCGGTCGAGATCGCCCAGCGCACCCTGCAGCAGCACCCGGACGATCCCGAGGTCGTCTACCTCGCCGCCCTGGTCTACTCGCTGGCCGGCGACCGCTCCTCGGCCCTGGTCAACGCCCGCATCGCCCGCGAGAAGGGGACCCAGCCTCGCTGGTTCACCCTCGCTGCCTTCGATCCACTGCGCGACGATCCGGAGTTCCGCAGCCTCCTGGAGCCCGACCGCTAGACAGCGGGGTTCGGCGGACCGCTGTTGTCGATGATCGGGTCCACGACCGAGAGGAGCTCGCGAAACTCCCCCTTGCGGGTGGGCCGGACGCCGACGTTGAAGTGGTACTGGCCCCGGATGTTGTCGTTCCCCGAAGTGATGAGCCGGTATCCTAGGATCCTGCCATCTCCCAGCGTTTCGAAAATCCCGGCCACGGAGAGGCTCTCGAAGGGTCCGAAGGGTCCGGTCCGGACCTCCGTCCTCGCGGCATCGAGGTAGAGGAGAGGCTCGTAGGCGAGGGACTGCTCCAGGTTCTCGTACACGAAGTTCCACACCACCGAATCGGGCTCAAACAGGGCGACCTCTTCGAGATCCACCGTCACCACCACCTCGCCCGACTCGAGTTTCCGGACGAACACCCTGATCTCCTTGGCGGGCCGGGCGCTCAGCTCGTTGTTGTAGATGCGAAGCTCGTTCGTGGAGAAGAGCGGCGGCTCCTCTCCCCGCAGCTTGGGAGACAGCAACGCCCTGCTCTGGAACAAGCCCGTAGAGCCGCTGTTGCCCCTCAGGACGATCAGGTCGGCTGTCTGCAGCGCGTCCTGGAACGGTCCGAGGGGGCTGACGAAGTCGTCCCCGTCCCTGGAGAAGGTCACCCCGGGGATCATGTCGTTCGGGATTCCCTGGAAGTGGAGGATCAGGACGTCTCCCTCCGCCAGCGTGATCTCGAACGGGATCAGGCCCTGGAAGCTGAGCTCCGAGCCATCGTAGGTCACCGTGACCCGGTACATCGTGGCGCCGACTTCCTCTGCTCTCGCCGGTTGCATGACCGCCTCCTTGTATCCGTCTCCCTCGAGGTCCTTTCCTCTCGGGGCTCGCCCCACGCAGAGCAGCCCTCGTGCCGTTGCCGCAGCCGGCATGAGGGCCGTGGAATCAACGACATCGGTCCACCGCCGAACGTCGAACGTCTCGCGCTTTCGCTACACTCTAGCCGAACGGATAGACAGGAGGCGCCTTTGAGCCCGCGACTCGTCGCCATTGCCGGTTCTCCGGCGGGATCTACGTTCCCCCTGGAAGGACCCGTAGAGATCGGCCGCCACTCCTCGAACGGCATCCAGCTCCGGGATCTCTCGGTCTCGCGCCGCCACTGCGTCATCGAGCCGAGGGAGGACGGGCTGTGGCTCCGCGACCTCGAGAGCCGCCAGGGCACGTTCGTCAACGGCGTGCCCGTGCGGGAGCGCTCCCTGGAACCGGGCGACCTGATCCTCGTGGGCACGTCCCTCTTCCTGCTCCAGGACGACACGGCTCGGGGAGAGCCTCGGGGAGAGCCGTCCCCTCCCGCCGAAGAGGAGAGCTTCGTGGCCGGGAGCACTGTCCACCTTCCCCTGGAGGACGCGCTGTACCTGGCGCCGCAGACGGAGCGTCCTCCAGACCTGCGCGTAGTGCGCGACCTCGGGGCCCTGGTGCGGATCGGCTCCGTCCTCCCCACGTTCCAGGCCGCGGAGCCGCTGGCGCGCCGCCTTCTCGAAATCCTCATCGAGATCACGCCGGCCGAGCGCGCCGCGCTCCTCCTGCTGGACAGGGGCAGCGACGAGCCCGCGGTCGCTTTCCACCTGTCGCGTCGGCCGCGCTCCTCCGCCCCCTTCCGGGTCAGCCGCACCCTCACCGGGGAGGCGGTCCGGCGCCGGGCAGCGATCCTGTCGAACGAAGTCGTGCAGACCTGGGCGGCGCACGGGGCGGAGAGCCTGGCCGCGGAGAGCATCCGCTCCCTGATCTGCGCTCCCCTGGCTGGAGTCGGTGCCCTCTACCTGGACACCCGCGACGACGGCGTGCGGTTCGACGACCTCCATCTTCAGCTCGTAACCGCGGTCGCCGGCATGGCGGCTCCGGCCCTGGCGGCCACCCGGCGCATGGAGTGGCTGGAGCAGGAGCGGGAGCGGCTCGATGCCGCCCTCGGCAAAGACATGGTCGGCGAGAGCCCGCGCATGCAGGAGATCGCCCGCCTGATCGCTCGGGTGGCGCCCACGGACTCGACAGTCCTGATCCGGGGGGAGAGCGGCACCGGCAAGGAGCTGACGGCCCGCGGTCTCCACCGGGGGAGCCGCCGCGCCGGCCGCCCTTTCGTGGCGATCAACTGCGCCACCCTGACCGACACGCTCCTCGAAAGCGAGCTCTTCGGCCACGAGCGGGGCGCCTTCACCGGCGCCGTGGACCGCAAGCCGGGCAAGCTGGAGCTGGCCGACTCGGGCACGCTCTTCCTGGACGAGATCGGGGAGATGTCCCCCCTCCTGCAGGCCAAGCTCCTGCGGGTCCTCCAGGAGCGGGAATTCGAGCGCCTGGGAGGCACGCGCACGATCCGCGTGGACGTGCGGGTGATCGCGGCCACGAACCGGGACCTGGAAGCCGCGATGAAGTCGGGAGCGTTCCGGGAGGACCTCTTCTACCGTCTGAATGTCATCACGCTCAACCTGCCGCCGCTGCGCGAGCGGCGAGAGGACGTCCCGCTCCTGGCCAGCCACTTCGCCGCGGCGCTCAGTCGCAAGCTCGGCCGTCCGGTGGCGGGCTTTGCTCCCGAGACCCGGGCCTGCCTCCTTCGCTACTCCTGGCCGGGCAATGTGCGGGAGCTCGCCAACGCAGTCGAGCGCGCCATGGTCCTGGGCAGCGAGGACCTGATCCGGCCCGAGGACCTGCCGGAGACGGTCACCGAGTCGGTGACCTCGGGCGCTCCCGTCCCGGTCTCGTCTTTTCACGAGGCCGTCAACGAGCAGAAGCGCCGGCTCGTCCTCGCGGCGGTCGAGCAGTCCGGAGGCAACATCACCCGCGCCGCCGAGCTCCTGGGGCTCCACCCCAACTACCTCCACCGGCTGATCGGCAACCTCGACCTGCGCGCCCGGATCAAGGCCTCACCGATTGGTTAGAGGGTTCCTATCCAATCGGTGAGACCGGCTCTCGCCGAAACAAAGTCGTCGTTTATTTTCAGTGATTTGCCACTGGACACCGGCTGGCACCGGCCCTGCTCTGACAGGCTGTCGAACCCGCCCGATCAGGGCATTGAAGAATGGAGACAATCATGACGCAGCCCGCCGCCAAGCAACTAACGCAGGAAGCGCTGTCGTTTCTCGGGACGTTTGAGGTGCCGTTCACCTTCCAGAACGTCAAGGGCTCCCACACGGATACCCAGCCGATCCAGAACCCTCCGGCGGGCCTCCAGGTGGCCACGATCGCCCTGCAGGCGTTCAACATCGAGTACGCCAACGGGAAGCAGTTCGGCTACGGGAAGTTCCAGGTCGACGTGAGTGTGGACCCCAACAGAAGGAACGCGTCCTGCCGGGTGACGCTCAAGGACGATACCGACAACCGGGTCTGGGACGGCACGGCGAGGGCGCTCGTGACCTTCTTCGGCAAGCCCTGATCCTCTCCGGGGCCGCCCGCTCCCGCGGGCGGCCCCATCCTTCAGGTCCGGTCCGCCACCGATCGCACCATCACCGCCTTCGAATCTCGCGCGAAACGCTTCTGATAGATCCGGGTCACCGGGTAGCCCATCTGGGCGAGCCAGAGGCGGGGACGCGAGAAGGCGAAGAGGTCGTACCAGACGCTGCCGTCGAAGCGGTGGTGCTCGATCGAGAAGCGCTCCTCTCCGCTCTCGGCATGGTCGCTCAACGTGCCATAGGCGAAGCCGAAGCGGCGGACCGGACCGTCCGTCTCGTCCAGCGTGTAGACGATGCGGCAGGCGTTGAGCGACCAGAATCCCAGGGTGCGGGCCACGACGGCCACGGTGGTCCCTTCCTGGATTGGGGAGCCGGGCCACGCAATCCTCACCCAGCCCAGGTCGAACATCTTCCACTGCCGCATCGCGCCGGTGGCGATCCGGAAAGCCTCTTCACCAGTGCCGAGGCGCACCCGGTTGTGGTCCACCTTGTAGTAGGGGGGCGCGCCCGTCCTCGTGGCTCCGACCTCGGGATAGGAGAGCTTCGCACCCCGCTGGGCTTCCAGGAAGGATTCGATCTGTGCCGTCGCGGGCTCGTTCCGGAAGAGCATGATCTGTCAGCGGACCCGTCCCACCGCGGTCCGGAGCCTGACCGGGTTGCCGCGGAACGTTCCGATCCTCATCGGGACGAAGTCTATCCCGCTCCCGACGCTCCCCGAACCGAGGGCAGCCTTCGCCCCCGCGAGGGCAACGGTTGCCCTGGCGGGGGCAGTTATTCCCCTCACGGGGGCAGTCGCTGCCCTCATGAGGGCAGTCGTTCCCCCCATGAGGGCAGCGGTTGCCCTCGTGGGGGCAGCGGTTCCCCCGGCGAGGGCAGCCATTCCCCTCGCGAGGGCGATCGTTGCCCTCCCGAGGGCGGGCACTGCCCTCGCGGGGGCGACGGCTGCCCCAGCTTCGGGGAACGTCCCCGAGCGGGTTGTCACGTTTCCGATCCCTGGATCGTCTTGCCCTTGGAAACGGAGGAACGATCCCATGAGATATCAAGAGACCCCACACAAGATCCTGATCCTCGGCGGCGGTTACGCGGGCGTCATGGCGGCGGCCCGCCTCGCCCGGAACCGTGTCCGCGCCGAGATAACTTTGATCGACGCCCGTCCCGAGCTGGTCCAGCGCATCCGCCTGCACGAGACGCTCGCCGGCTCCAGCCCGAAAACCCTCCCCTATGAGCGGGCGCTCGCCCGGAGAGGAATCCGGTTCGTCCAGGCTCGGGTCGAGTCGCTGGAGCCCTGGCGGCGGAAGGTCCTGGCGCGCACGCCCGGAGGCGAGCGGCTGCAGATGGAGTACGACACCCTGATCTACGCCCTGGGCAGCCGCACCTCTACCCCGGTACCGGGCGTGGCGTTGAACGCGGTCCGCCTCGACGACCCGGCCGAGCTGCGGACGACATACGAGCGGCTGGGGGACATGTCGAAGGTCCTCATCGTGGGCGGCGGCCTGACCGGCATCGAAGCCGCCACCGAGCTGGCCGAGCGGTTCCCCGGGCTGCGGATCACCCTCGCGACCCGCGGACGGCTGGGGGACGGCTGGTCCCCCGCGGCCACCGAGCATTTCCTCCAGAGATTCCGGGAGCTGGAGATCGAGCTGAGAGAGGGGGTCGCGGTGCAATCCATCGAGGAGGGTCGCGCTCTGACAAGCGGCGAGGCGATCCCCTTTGACCTCTGCATTTGGGCGGGCGGATTCGAAGCGCTCCCCCTGGCGCGCAAGGCCGGCCTCCCCACCGACGCGGCGGGACGGATCCGGGTGGACGACACGCTCCGCGTTCCGGGACACCCCGAGATCTTCGCCGCGGGCGACTCCGCCGCGGCGGCCGGGGCCGGGGGATGGATGATCCGCATGGGATGCGTGAGCGCGTTGCCCATGGGCGCGTACGTCGGGGAGAATGTCGCCAGGGTCCTCCGCGGACAGGAGCCGAAGCCGTTCCCGTTCGCCATCGTGATCCGCTGCGTGAGCCTGGGACGGAAGGACGGCCTCGTCCAGTTCACGGCCGCGGACGACACGCCGGCCGGCAAGGTGTGGACCCGGCGGATGGGCGTCATCGTCAAGGAGCTGATCTGCCAGATGACCTACTGGGTGATGAGGGGCGAGCTGAGCCTGGGCATCCGGCTCTACCGCTGGGCCGGGGCGCCGAAGCATTTCGCTCCGGCCGCGGTACCCATGGAGGGGATGGAGGGCCGGCGTTGAAGGAGCCTCTCCACCGTTCGGACCCGCTGGCCGCGTTCGAGCGCGAGCGCGGCCGGCTGTTCGGCGTGGCCTACCGCATGCTGAGCTCGGTCAGCGAGGCCGAGGACGTCCTTCAGGATGCCTGGCTGCGCTGGCAGGCGGTCGATCCTGCGACGGTGGAGAACCCGTCCGCCTTCCTCATGCGCACCGTGACCCGCCTGTGCATCGACACGCTCGGGGCGGCCCGAAACCGCCTGACGGACTACGTCGGTCCCTGGCTCCCCGAGCCCCTGATCCGGGACACCACCGCCGACCCCGAGTCGCTGCGGGAGCTGGCGGACGACCTCTCCACCGCCTTCCTCCTTCTCCTGGAGCGGCTCAACCCCGTGGAGAGGGCGGTCTTCCTGCTGCGCGAGTCCTTCGACTTCAGCTACAAGGAGATCGCCGAGGTCATCGGCAAGACCGAGGAGAACTGCCGCCAGATCGACCGCCGGGCGCGCCAGAAGCTCGACCGGCAGGGCCGTCCCCGTCCGGCGCCTCCCGAGGAGCACGACCGTCTCCTCTACGGCTTCCTTCAGGCTAGCCGCCAAGGGGACATGCAGGGCATGCTCAACCTCCTTGCCAAGGACGCGGTCTGCTACTCGGACGGCGGCGGCAAGACCCACGCGGCCAAGGTCCCGCTGATCGGCGCCGAGCGAGTGGCAAAGTTCATCAGCGGCCTCCAGGCCAAGGCGCAGGTCGAGTTCGAGGTGCGAACCGCCCAGATCAACGGCCGCACCGGGTTCATCACCTATGTCGAAGGCCGCATTGTGAACGTCGGGACTCTCCGGATCGAAGACGGGTTGATCCGCGAGATCTTTATTCAGGTCAATCCCGAAAAGCTGCCCGCCTCTTAGGCGATCGTCACGCCCTCGTCCAGGTAGACGTCCTGGATGGCATGCAGCAGCTCGATGCCCTCGCTCATGGGACGCTGGAAGGCCTTGCGGCCGGAGATCAGGCCGGTGCCGCCGGCGCGCTTGTTGATCACCGCGGTGCGCACCGCCTGGCCCATGTCGTCCTTGCCCTTGGACTCTCCGCCCGAGTTGATCAGGCCGGCGCGGCCCATGAAGCAGTTCGCCACCTGCCAGCGGTTCCAATCGATCGGATTGTCCGGCACCAGTTCGGAATAGACCCGCGGATGGGTCTTGCCGAACTTGATGGCGTTGTAGCCGCCGTTGTTCGTGGCCTGCTTCTGCTTGACGATGTCGGCCTGGATGGTGACGGCCAGGTGGTTGGCCTGGCCGGTGAGGTCGGCGGCGGTGTGGTAGTCGACGCCGTCCTTCTTGAAGGCGTTGTTGCGGGTGTAGGCCCAGAGGATGGTCGCCAGCCCCATCTCATGGGCGCGGGCGAAGGCCTCGGAGACCTCGACGATCTCGCGGTCGGAGTCCTCGCTGCCGAAGTAGACCGTGGCCCCCACGGCCGCCGCGCCCATCTCCCACGCCTGCTCCACCTGACCGAACAGGATCTGCTGATACTTGTTCGGGTAAGTGAGCAGCTCGTTGTGGTTGATCTTCACGATGAAGGGGATCTTGTGCGCGTACTTGCGGGCCACGACGCCCAGGGCGCCCACGGTCGAGGCTACGGCGTTGCAGCCCCCCTCGATGGCCAGCTTCACGATGTTGTCAGGGTCGAAGTACGCGGGGTTGGGCGCGAAGGAGGCGGCGCCGGAGTGCTCGACCCCCTGGTCCACCGGCAGGATGGAGATGTAGCCGGTGCCGCCGAGCCGGCCGGCGTTGTACATGCGCTGCAGGTTGACGAGCACCTGGGGCTTGCGGTCCGAGAGCACCCAGGCCCGGTCGACGTGGTCGGGGCCGGGCAGGATGAGCTGCTCCTTGGGGATGCCCTTGCAGGTATGGGACAGAAGGCTCTCCGCCTCGTCGCCGAGGAATCCGACGATCCGGTCCAGAGTGCTGCTTCCAACGCGTTCGGTGATGGTTGCCATCGAGGCCCTCCCAGAGAGTTCAGGCGCCGGAGCGCCGGGGGCATTCTACCGTGATAGAGAACGCGTGCAATGAGCACGCCGAAGCGCTTCCACCGGGTCCGCGCCGTCCTCGACAGGCGGCAGCCGGACCTCACCGTCCTGATGGAGGACGTCCAGATCCCGCGCAACCTGGCGGCCCTGCTGCGGACCTGCGACGCCGTGGGAGTGCTGGAGGCGCACGCGGTCTGGCGGGAGCGGGGGCAGCTCAAGATCTCCCGCCCGGCCTCGGGTGGCACCCGCAAGTGGGTGCCGGTCCGCAAGCACAAGGACCTGGACGGTGCCGTCGCGCAGCTCAAGGAGAGCGGCTTCCGCATCCTGGCAGCCCATCCGGCGGACCGGGCCGTGGACTACCGGGAGGTGGACTACACCGTCCCCACCGCGGTCCTTCTTGGTCAGGAGGAGACCGGGGTCACGCCTCAAGCGATCGAGGTGGCAGATGCGCTGGTGGTCATCCCCATGAGGGGGATGGGGGTGTCCCTGAACGTCTCGGTGGCCGCGGCCCTGATCCTCTTCGAGGCGCAACGGCAACGGGCCGCCGCCGGTCTCTATGATCGTCCCCGGCTGGACCCGGAGGTCCGGGACCGGCTGCTTTTCGAGTGGACCTACCCGGTGCTTGCCCGGTTGTGCAGGAAGAAGAAGGTTGGCTATCCGCGGTTGGGGGAGGAGGGGGAGATCCTGGGTTCTTTACCGCGATGAAGCTCGAAGCAGCCGGCCGCCGCCTCGAAGCCCGGTGGATCGGTCCTGGTCCTGAGGACGCCCCCACCTTGATCTTCCTCCACGACGGCCTCGGAGCCGCTGACTCCTGGAAGAAGTTCGCCCCGGAGCTTGCGGCCAACCTGGAATGTGGAGCCCTGGTTTACAGCCGGGCTGGATATGGCTCCTCCGATCCCGCCCCCTTCCCCCGCCCGGTCGAGTTCATGCACGACGAGGCTCTGATCTCTCTACCTGAGATCCTGGAGAAGCTCGCGATCCGGAGGGCGATTCTGGTCGGGCATAGCGACGGCGCCTCCATCTCCCTGATCCATGCCGCCCGGGCTTCCACCCGCGACCGGGTGATTGCCCTGGCGCTGGAGGCGCCCCATGTCTTCGTGGAGCCCCTGACAGTCTCCAGCATCGCAGCCGTGCGGGAGCGCTACGCGAGCGAGGTCCGGGAGAAGCTGGCGCGGCTCCATGGACCGGGCACCGATGCCACCTTCCAGGGATGGGCGGACGTCTGGCTTCGTCCGGAGTTCCTCTCCTGGAACCTGGAGGAGCTTCTGCCGTCCGTAACCTGCCCTGTCCTGGTGATCCAGGGAGAGGACGACGAGTTCGGCACCGCGCGGCAGGTCGAGTCGATCGCCGGCAGGGTCACGGGACCGGTCGAGACCGTGCTCCTGCCCGGCTGCGGCCACTCCTCGCATTTCCAGCGGCGGGAGGAGACGCTCGAGGCCATGGCCGCGTTCCTGCACAAGCATCTGATGTCCTGACGGCCGCGTCCTCTATAGAGGTCACTCTCGAACAGGCCTCTTCCAGCAACTCCTTTGGAATCAACAATCTGATCCTTGGCACCACCATTGCGATATGGCGATGGGCAGAGGCTTCCAACCAAGGAGAAACACATGCGAAGCACAGTTTTAGCCACTACCGCCTTTCTGGCTCTCGTCCTTTCCACCGTCACCCACGCAGAGGCTCAGGATCGCTACCGCGACCGAGATCGGGATCGGGATCGGGATCGGGACCGGTATGAGGACCGCTACGACCGTTCCTCCGGACGCGTATCCGTCCTTGCCCGCGAGATCGAGAGCACCGCGGCCTACATGCACCGCCAGTTCGATCGCAACAACCGCCGGCCGAACCGCAGCGAGGCCCGGGTGGCGGCCGACCTTCAGCGGCTCTACCAGCAGGCGAACCAGTTCCAGCGGCAGGTGGACTACCGGGGAAGGGACTCCCGGCGCGACGACCGCGAGGTCCGGGATCTGTACCAGGCTTTCGACCGGGCGGCGGACTCCCTGCGGCGCATCGATCGCCGTCCCTACGTCGATCAGGGCATGGACAAGGTCTGGACCCTGCTCTCGGAGCTCAACCGCTTCTACGGCAACAACCAGTATGGCCGTGGCTACCAGCGCCGCTACGACGAGAAGTACCGGTATGACGATCGCTACCGCGACCGGTACGACGACGACCGCCACTAACCACTGACTTCAGGCGGGGGGCCCCACGCCCCCCGCTGTCATACCCCCTTGAAGATCTGTTCGAGAAGTCCGGCGATGCGCGACGCGCAGGCGCCGTCCGGATCGAGGTCCGGGTCGTAGATCGTCAGCTCCATGCCGAGCGCGCTCGGATGCCGCACCAGCGGCATCAGGAGCCCGGCAAGATCTTCGATCCCGAGCCCGCCCTCCTCGGGCGAATCCACCGCCGGCATCACCTGGGGATCGAGGACGTCCACGTCCACGTGGATCCAGAAGCCGTTCAGCTTGGGACGGGTGAGCCGCCCGAGGGCCGTCTCCGCTGCTGCGCCTTCATAGGGGAGGTCCAGCACGGCGGACCCGCGCATTGAGTGAGAACCATAGAGCGGCTCGTCGGCCAGGTCTTTCCGGGCGATGACCGCGACGTCTTCCTCTCGGACGAGCGGAGCCTCGCCGGCCAGCCTGGCAAGCGGGCCTCCGCGGCCCACCGCCAGGGCGAGGTCCATGCCCGCGGCTCCTCCACTGACGGAGATGGAGGGCACGGCGAAGTCGCAGTGTCCGTCAATGAAGGCGAGGCCGATGCGTCCCCGGGGACGAAGGCCGAGCAGCGTGCCGAGCAGGATGCTGCAGTCGCCGCCGAGGACGAGCAGGAAGTCACTGGTAGAAGACACCGCGTTCGCCAAAGAGCGCGAGTAGGCGGCGATCCCGCTCTCGTTGCGCGTCCCGCCCGGCGGCCGCACGAAATCGGCGTAGGGAGGCGCCTCGATGTCCCCGAGGTCCCGGGCTCCGAGCCGCTCCACCAGCCCCAGCTCGCGGTAGACCCGGGGCGCCCGGTCCACTCCGCGGAGGCGGCCGTCCGGATGAGGCATGAGGCCCAAGTTGGAGGGCGCTCCGAGGATGGCGATGGATCTCATGAAGCGGGATCTCATGAGGCGAGAATATCCCGATAAACACAAAGGCCGGACTCGAATCGAGTCCGGCCTTCCTATGCCCGGGGAGCAATCTGTCGCTTAGCCGGCGGCGGTGACAGCCGAGGCGCCGCCGCAGGTGTTCGAGGACGCGGCCTGGAGCCAGTCCTGGTCGCCACCGTAGGAGTAGACGAAGCTTCCGCCCTTGATCGTGTCGATGACCCGCGGCGCCATCTCCTCGGAGAGGGCCGGGCAGCCCCAGCTCCGGCCGAGGCGGCCCTGGTTGCGGGCATGGTCCTCGCTGACGTACCAGGCGCCGTGCATCACGATGTAGCGGGTCTCGGCGCGGTCGTTGAACCCCTTCTCCAGACCCTTCAGCTTCATGGAGTAGCCGTTGCCCCCCTGATAGGTGCCGCCGGTCAGGAACAGGCCGAGGCTCGTCTGGTGGCTGTCGTTCAGGTTGGAGAACCGGGTGGCGAACTTCTCGCCGCTACCCTGGCCGTGGGCCACCAGCTCGTTGAAGAGCACCTCGCCGCGCTCGAGGTCGAGCACCCAGAGGCGGGGCTCGGTCGAGGGCAGGGAATAGTCGATGACGGTCAGCAGGTCATTCCGTCCGGAGACGCCCTTGGCCTTGGCGCAGGCCATCGCGTCGAGCGCCATCGCGAGCACCTTGGGCGACAGCCCCTCGACACCCTCGGCCAGGAGCGCGGTCGCCGGGCTGACTACCGCCGGCATGGCCGGAACAGCCGCGGGAGCCGGAGCCTGCGCGATAACAGTCGCGGGAGCCGGGGCCGCTTCGACCGTGGACGCCTCGGGCACGTAAGCACCAGCGCTCACGGTGAACAGGGTCAGGAGCATGGTGGGAAGCCGGAGCGCTTGTCCAAAGGCACGAAGACGGGAATTGCGAACACCTGTAGAGACCGTAGAAGTTTCGACCATCCTAGATGTCCCTCCGAGTTGTGGGTCGAACGTCCTGCGCTTCAGGCCGTCGGGTTACCGGGTTTTCGTCTCTCCACATATCTAACACCCCCGGGAGGGGTCGGATTCCGGGTCGGGAGACCAATTTTGTGCAATCTTTACACGGTCTGCGCCGCCCTCAAATGGCCCGGCCGGGGCTCAAAAGGATCTCAGCCCGCCCCTTCCCCAACCCTCCCCCCTTTCCTGCGTACAGATATACTCATCCGGGGACCGGACCGGGGGGCTCGGGACCGGCCAGGGAGGCCCTTGTGACGACCACGAAAGAACGCGCGACGGGACGGGATGTCGTTCTCGCCATCCGCGAAAACATGCTGCAGAGCCTCGAGCCGCTGGTCACCGAGACCGTCGCGCCGAGCCTTTACCAGGTCTATCTCCACGCGGAGGACCATGAGCACCTGCGCAGCCTCTTTCCCAAGCTGGAGGCGGAAGCCCGCAAGATCCTTCAGGACGAGATCGAGAAGCTCAACCGCTCCTCGATCCCCCTGGCCCAGCGCCTCCTCCGCCGCAAGGAGCCGCCCCAGCCGGCCATGCGCTACGTCAACGCCGAAGGACAGTGGTCCATCCGCTTCCAGGAGGACCCCAACGGCCTGCTCAACCCCGGCGACATCGAGGTCGTCTCCGAGTTCGCCCAGCCCCCCACGGCCGGGTACACCTCGGGGTCCAAGACCAAGCGCATCTCCACCACCCGCCGCCTGGGCGAGACCACGATCGCCCGCCGCGAGGACACCGGGACGGCCTTCGCCCGCATCACGTTCCAGGACAACCGCGGACCCCAGACCTATCTGATGACCAAGGACGAGATCGTCATCGGCCGCGAGGCAGGCGACGCCTACGTCTGGGTCGACCTGCGGCTCGACACGTTCCCGGACGTCTCCCGCGAGCACGCCCGGCTGCAACGCACGCCCGCCGGCACGTTCCGCATCAAGGACCTGAGCAAGCTGGGCACGACCGTCAACGGCACTCCGCTCCCCCCCAGCCTCCAGATGGGGGAGGGCGGGCCGCGCGACCTCGACCGCTGGGCCGACCTCCCGGACCGCGCCCGCATCGGGCTCGCCGGGGTCGTCTCCCTCGAGTTCGAGAGGATCGGCGCGCCGTGACCACCCTCTACTGGGCACGGCTGGTCTTCCTCGCCGTCCTCCTCGTGATGGCCGGCGCCCTCGCGGCCCTCGCCTTCAACAGAAGGAAGAGGTAGCCATCGCCTTGAGCCCTTCACGCCGGGTCGCCGCGGCGGGCACCGATCCGGGACGCGAGCGGAACAACAACGAGGACGCCGTCCTCTGCGAGCCCGAGCGCGGCATCTTCGCGGTCATCGACGGCGTCGGCGGCGAGTCCGGCGGCGAGGTCGCCTCGCAGATCGCCAGGGACGTGCTCCGCGCCCGCCTCTCGCGCCGCACCACCGACCTCGACCGCCTGGTGCGCGAGGCCATCGCCCTGGCCAACCGGCAGATCCTGGAGCGCGCCCAGTCCGATCCCCGGCTGACCGGCATGTCGTGCGTGCTCACCGTGGCCCTGCTCGATGGCGACCGCGGCGGTGATCGTGTCGTCATCGGCCACGTGGGCGACAGCCGCCTCTACCTCCTCCGCCGAGGCGAGATCCGCAAGGTCACCCGCGACCACTCCCCCGTGGGCACCCGCGAGGACGCGGGCGAGATCTCGGAAGCGGAGGCCATGAGCCACCCGCGGCGCAACGAGATCTTCCGCGATGTGGGCTCCGCCCCCCACGAGCCGGACGACCCCGGGTTCGTCGAGGTCCACCAGATCCCGTTCGAGCCGGACAGCGCCCTCCTCCTGTGCAGCGACGGCCTCTCCGACCTGGTCCCCTCCGCCCGCATCCGGCAGGCCGTGGAGGCCCATGCCGGCGACCCGCAGGCGGCCATCGACCGGCTCATCGACGAGGCGAACGAGGCCGGAGGCAAGGACAACATCTCGGTCGTCCTCGTGGAGGGGGAGCGCTACGCCGACAGCGTCCGCGGAGAAGATCGCCGGGGGCTGGACGACACCCTTCCCGTCTCCGCGCAATCGAAGCCTGCGCCCCGGCAGTACGGCGCGGCCCATGCCCGCGAGCGGCGGATCTTCCCCTGGATCCTGCTCCTCCTGGTGCTGGCCGCCGCGGCCGGGGCCTTCTTCTATCCCCCCATCCGCAACCGCGTAATTGAGATGATCGGAGGGGAGGAAGCCCCGGCTCCGACCCCGCCGCCGGTCCCCGTCCTCCGCGTCGGTCCGGGCGAGTCCGACTTCCTGTCGATCTCCGATGCCCTCGCCGAAGCCCGGCCGGGGCAGACCATCGAGGTTGCGGCGGGCGAGTACCGGGAGACTCTCGTGCTCAAGGATGGCGTGGCGCTGGTCAGCCGTGCTCCGCGTGCCGCCATCATCCAGATACCCGAGGGTGCGCCGGCAGGGGTCAGCGGACGGGGGGTGCGCGCCCGGTTCGTGGGTTTCAAGATCGTAGGGGGGACCGTCGGTCTGCGGCTGGACGGCTCCCAGGTGGAGGTGTCCGAAGTCGAGGTCACCGGCGCCACCGGGTCCGGGATCGAGATCACGGGCGCGGACCGCTCGTCCATCGAGTCCAGCTACGTCCACGACAATGCCGGAGCCGGGGTAGTCGTGGACGGCGGCGCGGCGACCCGCCTGCGCCAGAACCTGATCGCCCGCAATGGCACGAAGACGCCAAAACGGCCGGGTGTGGAGATCCGCGGACCGGCGCGGCCCCTGCTGATCGAGAACCGGATCGAGGGAAACGGCGCGGCCGGGGTCTGGCTCCCCTCCCCGGAGAGGGCGGACGAAATCTTGCAGTGGAACCAGTTCGGCCGGGCCTCCAGGTCCCAGGCGGTGAGGGTTGCGCCCGCGCAGACTCCGCCCCCTGCGCCGGGACCGGGACGGAATCGGTAAAGGCATGCTGACGCAATCGCGCGTAGGACGCTTCGAGATCCGGGACTTCCTCGGCCGCGGGGCCATCGGCGACGTGCACCTCGCCTGGGATCCCAAGCTCGCCTCGGAGATCGCCCTCAAGCTGGTGCGCACCGCCAAGACCGATCCCGACATGCTCGCGGCCGAGCGCAACGGCACCCTACTCCAGGACGCCATCGCCCGTGTCGCTCCCCAGGTGGCCGCGGTCTACGAGCACGGCGACCAGGACGGATTCTTCTGGGTCGCCATGGAGTACGTGGCCGGCGACGACCTGGCCCGGGTGATCGAGCGGGAGGCCCCCTTCGGCGAGCAGCGGGCGGTGAGCATCGCCCTCCAGCTCGGCGAGATGCTGGAGATGTTCCACGAGTTCTCCTCCGGGGTGGACGGCCGCAGGGGGATCGTCCACGGCGACCTCAAGCCCGAGAATATTCGCATCCAGGATGGGGACAGGGTCAGGGTCCTGGACTTCGGCATCGCCAAGCACCTCTCCCAGACCCGGCGCTTCACGCACAACCTCTTCGGCAGCCTCCCCTACACGCCGCCCGAGCGTCTGAATTCGGGACGGCTCGATGCCCAGTCCGATCTCTGGGCGCTGGCCGTGATCCTCTACCTGATGGTGTCCGGCCATCCTCCCTGGTCCGGCCACGACACCGAGGAGCTGGAGGGGCGCATCCGCCGCGGCGAGCCCGCCGCGCCCCTACCGGAGAGCGTCTCGCCCGGACTGAAGAAGATCCTCTACCGGGCGCTCGCCTTCGACCCGGCGCGGCGCTATCCCAATGCGGCGGCACTGCGGGCGGACCTCGAGGCCTGGCGCGACGACCGGCCGCTGGCGGCCGACCTGCCTACTCCCGAGACCGCGGAGGCGGAGGAGCCTGTCCGGGACGATCTCAACGCGACTCGCCGCACGTCCCGACCTCTGGACGACTCACAAGCCGGGCTCAACGAGACCCGGCGGACCGACCGTCCGATCGTGTCCGGTCTGGACGCCACGCGCCGGACCTATGAGCCCGAGGGGGGCATCCCTCCTCCCCCGCCGGCCCCGCCAGCAGCCGTCTCGGACCTCCTCGCCTCGTCGCCGGGTCCGCAGCCGGGCGTCGAAGTCCCCGCCCCGGCTCCTCCCCGGCGCCGCCGGAAGCGGGTACGGCTCGCCCTGCTCGGCGCGCTGCTCATCGCCTTCGGCATCTCCCAGTTCTGGATCCAGGGCGAGGCGACCGAGCTCCAGCGCGCCCTGGTCACGGACACCGACCCGGACCTGCTCGCAGTCCTGGAGCGCTACCGCAAGGTCTCCTGGCTGGGCATGTTCAACCCCACCATGGGCGCGGTCCGGGACGAGCTGCGGGAAGCGCTGGTTACCTCGGCCGACCGGCTCATCGAGGGCTATCACGGCGATAGCCCAAGCACCCGGGAGCGCGGCTGGCAGAAGGCTTACGACTACCTCAAGGGGGCCGTGGAGCTGAACTACCTCGACCGGAAGGTCCGCGCCAAGATGTACTACACCAAGGCGCACCTGGACCGGATCGAGTCGCAGACCCTGAAGCAGCGGGGCGAGCGGGACGCGGCGAGCCAGAAGGTGGACGCCGCCCTCGCCGGATTCCGCGAGGCGGCCCGCCGGGACGGCGACTGGCCCGATCCCTATCTCGGCCTGGCCCGCGTCTACGCCTACGAACGGCCCGACCTGGACCAGCTCCAGAAGGCCCTGGTGGAGCTGGAGAAGCGCGGCTACCGTCTCGGCCGCCGCGAGCGGACGATGGAGGCCGATGGCTACCGCATGCGCGCCGAGGAGCTCTGGGCCCGGGCACAGCGGGCTCGCGGCACCGAAGCCGAGGCCGAGCTGCTGGAGAGGACCCGCGACAACCTCCTCCAGGCCATCAACTTCTACGACGATGCCCCGGGCTACGCCGACGTCCGGACCAACCGCGCCAAGGCCCACGACCGCCTCGACCAGGTCCAGACCCGCCTCCACCTCCTGGAGGCACCCGGGTTCCTGGAGGAGATCCTCGGGATCGCGATCGAAAGGGATGGGCGATGAGACGCGGACGTTTCGTAGAGACGCCCCAGCCCTCTGGCACGGACCTGCCGGGTGTACAGGGTCGGGGCGTCTCATGGCCCCAGGCACCACCGACACCGGCAGTACGTTGTAGAAACCTCGATGCCCGACCGGATTTTCACGCCTGTGGCACTAGCCGAAGGCTGGGGTGGAGCAACCTGCCGTGGGGAGACGGTCCGGACATGGGGTGGGGACGGGGATGGGAGACCGCCGCATGGCCGTGACCCGCAGCACCGCGGCCGAGCGCCGGCAGCGCCAGCCGGCCAGCCATCCCATCCCCGGGCTCCGGCCCGCGCCGCGCATGCAGGAGATCATGCTCCTCGGAGGCGGCCTGGCCGTGGTCTTCCTCGGGCTCCTCCTAGCCTACCTCGCGGTGACCAACCCGCTGGCCGATCTCGAAAAGAAGCTCGCGGGCGGCGACGTCCTCAACCTCAATGATTTGCGCCAGCCCGAGGACCTCCTGCCGCTCCTGGGCTTCGTCAGCGAGCCGGCCGAGCGCACCTTCATCGCCCGCCGGATCTGGCGCCGCGCCCAGGAGGGACCGATCCTCAACGTGGGCGAGCTGGGCAAGATCCGGGTCCCCGCCGCCGAGGTCGAGAGCGAGCGCCGCCTCCCCGAGCTGCGCGAGCGCCTGGACGAGCTGCGGGAGACGAGAGGAGAGGGCGCTCCCGAAGAGGGGCTCACCGTCCGCCTCCTCACTCCGGGCGAGCTGAGCGCGCTCAGGCCCTACCTGGTCGTGCGCACCTCGCGCCAGTTCCGCTCCTCGTTCTGGCTCTGGGCCGGGATGATGCTCGCCGGATTCTTCGCCGTCCACGCGGCCTGGCGCGCCCGGCGCTTCCCCGGGGACGAGCTGATCCTGCCCATCCTCCTGGTGCTCACCGGCATCGGGCTCATGGTCATGGTCAGCGTGCGCGACCCGCTGCGCGACCTGGCTTTGTACCTCCCCTTCGCCCAGGGCGTGATCATCGGCTGCCTCCTGCTCCTGGCCGCCAGCCAGGTGGACTGGGAGCGCTCCCCCGCCCGGCGGATGACCTTCCTCCCGCTGCTCGCGGCGCTCGGCCTGTCGGTCCTGCTGATCCTCTTCGGCAGCGGCCCGGGCACCAGCGACGCCAAGGTGAACCTGTTCGGGTTCCAGCCGGTCGAGGTCGTCAAGGTCCTGATCGTCCTCTTCCTGGCCGCCTACTTCTTCGACCGCTGGGAGTTCCTGCGCGAGCTGCCGGAGCGCCGCCTCCCCGGGTTCCTCTCCCGGCTCGGCCTGCCCAAGCTGGAGTACATGCTCACGCCGGTGCTCGCCATGGGCGCCGTGCTCGTCTTCTTCTTCCTGCAGCGCGACCTCGGGCCGGCCCTGGTGCTCGCCTTCCTCTTCCTGATCCTCTACTGCGTGGCCCGCGGCCGGCCGGTGATGCTGGTGCTCGGCACGGTCGTGATCCTGGCCGGCTTCTACACGGGCTACCAGCTCGGCATTCCGCGCACGGTCTCCGGCCGCATCCAGATGTGGCTCTCGCCCTGGGACAACTCCTTCCGCGGCGGCGACCACCTGGCGCAGTCGCTCTGGGCTCTCTCCGGCGGCTCGCTCTCCGGCACGGGACTGGGGCTGGGCCAGCCGGGAAGGGTGCCCGAGGCCCATACCGACATGGTCCTTGCCGCGATCGGGGAAGAGCTCGGATTCCTCGGGCTGATCGCAGTGCTCGGGCTCTACGCCGTCCTCGTCTGGCGAGGCTTGAAGGCGGCGCGGACGGCGGGCACGGTCTACGGCTTCTTCCTGGCCCTCGGCCTCAGCGTGCTGACCGCTCTCCACATCCTCCTGATCGCGGGCGGCGTGGTGGGCCTGCTGCCGCTATCGGGCGTGGTCTCCCCCTTCCTGAGCTTCGGCCGCTCCGCCATGCTGGCCAACTTCCTCCTCTTCGGGATCATCCTCGGGCTGTCGGCCCGTCCCGGAGGGGCAACCGCCACCAATACTGCGAAGTTCGACAACGCGCTGCGCTGGGTGACGATCGGGCTCGCAGCGGCCGGCGCGGCGATCGTGCTGCGCTCGGCCTGGGTGCAGGTGATCCGGCCGAACCACGTCCTCACCCGCGGCGCTCTCACCCTCCAGGCGGACGGCCTGCGCCGCTTCCAGTACAACCCGCGGCTGGAGGACATCGCCGGGACCATCCCCCGCGGCTCGGTCCTGGACCGCAACGGCCTGCCGCTCGCCACCAGCGAGCCGCTGACCCTCCAGCGCCACAAGACCGCCCTGGCCGCGCTGGGCGCCTCGTCCGACCCCGGCCGGCCGCGCTCGGGAGACCGCTTCTACCCCTTCGGCGGCAAGACCTTCCACCTGCTGGGGGACCTCCGCACGCGGGTCAACTGGGGGGCGAGCAACACCTCCTACGCCGAGCGCGACTACCGCATCCGCCTGCAGGGCTACGACGACTTCGCGGAGCTGATGTCGGTCCGGCAGCCGGACGGCACGGTCACGGAGCAGGTCCGGCGGGACTACGCCGAGATCGTCCCCCTGCTCCGCCACCGCTGGCAGCCGGAGCACCGCGCTGTGAAGAAGATCCTGGAGCGGGAACGCGACCTGCGTCTGACGATCGACGCCCGTCTTCAGGTGCGGACCGCCGACATCCTTCGACGGATCGCGGGCACGGCCGGACATGGCGCGGCCGCCGTGGTCCTGGATGCCTCGAACGGCGAGGTCCTGGCCAGCGCCACCTATCCCTGGCCGGAGCGGATGCCGGTCAGGCTCACGGACGACAACGAGTCCGAGTTGATCGACCGGGCGCGCTACGGCATTTATCCCCCGGGCTCGACCTTCAAGCTGGTCACGGCCATGGCAGCCCTGCGCAAGGACCCGATGGTGGCAAGGAAGACCTTCCTCTGCCAGCCGCTTTCGGACGGCCGCGTGGGCAACCGGGTGCGCGGCTGGGGACGGCCGGTCCGCGACGATCCCACGGTGACCACGCCCCACGGCGAGGTGGACATGGCCAAGGGGATCGGCCAGTCGTGCAACGCCTACTTCGCGCAGCTCGGCACCTACGAGGTGGGTCCGGAGGCGCTGCTCGAGACGGCGCAGATGATGGGGATCACGGTGGCGCGACCGAACACGCCGGACAGTCTCAAGGACGCGCTGCCCCAGGCCTCCTACGGCCAGGGCCAGGTGATCGCGACACCCTTCCAGATGGCGCGGGTGGCCGCGACCGTGGCGCGGGGCGGGGCCATGCCCCAGGGCCGGAGGGTGCTCGATAAGAGCGAGCCCGAGCAGGAGCCGGTGCCGATCCTCTCCGGCGAGTCGGCTGCCCTGCTCGCCCGCTCCATGCGGAGGGTGGTGACCGCGGGCACGGCGGCGAGGATCCTCGGAGGAGTGCAGCCGCCGATCGCCGGTAAGACCGGGACGGCCGAGGTCCAGGGCAAGCGCTCGCACTCCTGGTTCATCGGCTTCACCCCATATGAGGGAAGCGGCCGGAAGATCGCCTTCGCGGTCATCGTGGAGCACGGCGGCTATGGCGGCAGGCTCGCGGCGGAGGCTTCGGGGGAGATCGTGAAGGCCGCGGCGGCTCTGGGCTTGATCGGAGCGCCCGAGGTCGCCGTTCCGGAGGAGAGAGAATGACGAAGATGGACAAGCTCCTCGAAGCGGTCCGGCGCTGGACCCGTCCCTGGCCCACGGGCACGGAGCCCATGGAGATCCGCCGGGCTGTCCTGGACGAAGTGGAGTCGCGCATCGTCTCGGCCGGAGGCGGCAAGAGGGTCTTCCCCTTCAACCGGCTGCGCGTCCGGCTCCTGGCTCCCGGCCCCCGCGAGAAGGTCGAGCTCGAAGCCCTGGTCGGCGACGCCTGGGACCTCCCCGCCGAGATCCGCGAGCGGATCGCCGAGCGAGGCTGTCCGGTCCCTCCGGACCTCGACATCGACGTCGAGGTCACCGACTTGGCCGACCCGGCCTTCGGAGACCGGCGCTACCGGGTCGACTACGAAAGGGCGGAACGAGCCCCGAAGACCGCTCCTCCTCCTGCCACCTCATCCGCCGCAACCGTGGCCATGCCCGTGCCCTCTCTCGCGGGAGACCGGCCGACCCTGGAGCTGACCGTCCTCAAAGGCTCCGCCACCCAAAGGGTCTACTCCTTCCCCGCCAGCCGGGTCTACGTTGGCCGCATGGAAGAGATCGTGGACGAGGAGGGCCGGGTGCGGAGGCGCAACGACGTGGCCTTTCAAGAAGCCGGGGATGTGAACCAGACCGTCTCCCGCGAGCACGCCCGCATCCTCTTCGATGAGGCCTCCGGCGAGCTGAGGCTGCGGGCCGAACCCGGAGCGTCGAGCACGAGGATCTTCCGCGACGGCCGCTCCATCGACGTGAGCGGACGCGATCCAAGAGGCGTGCGCATCCAATCCGGCGACGAAATCTACTTCGGGCGGGCCTGCGTCAAGGTAGCCATCCGTCCGGCGGATTAGCTCAAGCGACCTCTGAAACAACGCGCCAAAACGGCGCCGAACGCGTTGAATTCGAATCCAACGCGTCCCAAATTTTTTGGCGCGTTGAATTGGATTTCGACGCGTTCGATTTCATGTCAGGCGCGTTGGATTGGATTTCAGCGCGTTCGCCCTCATTCTGGCGCGCTGAAAGTTGTGCGAACGCTTCCCATGTCATTTCGACGGGCCGAAGTCCCTGCCGACGCGCCGCAGCCTGCGCAAGCACGTTGAAGTCGTTCCAAGCGCGTCAAAATCGACTCAGGCGCGTCCGGGCTCGTTCCAGCGACCTTGCAGGCGTCCAGCCCAGGGTCGACGCGGCTAATGCCTCCGCTTCCTCTTCTTCTTGCCCTTCTTTTTAGCCTTCCGGGCTCTGGCCACGGCGGCCAAAGCAGCGCTCTGAGACCGCAGCGCTTCGAGGGCTCCTGGGGTGTCCGCCCAGACATCCTGGAAGAGGAGGGCATAGCTCTCTTCCTCATCCTCTTCAGGCTGGCCAATCCCGAGAAGCTGCTTCGCGATGTGGCGGTCGATCTGGAAGGCGGCGGCCATCTGCCAGCGTGCCGTGGGGGAATCCCCTTCCTGGCGGAACGTCAGGAGAGCCCGGGTGTAACACCAGTCGGCATTGTCCTCCACGTACCGGTTCAGGAGATCCTCGACTTCTTCGTTCCGACCGAGGGCAAGGAGTGCATGAACCATCTGGTCTCGGAGACCATGATGGGCTGGGTCTGCGGCCAGCAGCCACTGGAAGTGACCTACCGCCTCCTCTCGCTCCCCCAGGTTCCAGAGCGCCTTCGCCAAGCCGGTGCGCGCCCAGAGATAGGGGGAAAATGCGCGCCGTTCGTCCTTATCGAACGGATCGGCTCGCTTTTCGATCCCGGGCAGCAGCCGCTCGCCGGCAGCCACAGCCTCGGCGTACAGATCCCGGGCGCTCTCCCGATCGAGGGCACGGTGGGCCAGCACGAGCCAGCCATCGATGCAGTCGGGCCAGAGCGCGACGGCGCGGCGGGCCAGGTGGATCTGCCGCCGGCCCCAGGACGATCCCGCCTCGCAGGCGATCTCGTCGGCCAACCTCTCCGGCTCGGGGCGGTCATCGCCCTCGTCCCGCGGAAGGCTGTCCGCATAGGGGGGATCGAACAAATCGGGAAGAGAGAGCGCGAGCCGCACCGGTCCGTCGAAGGTGGCGACCTCCTTCTCCCATTGGCCCGTGTCCATCTCCTCCTCGGTCGTGGTTGCGAGGGCGGACAGGATCGCCTCGAACCAGGACAGGAGGCGGGCGTCGGGACGCTCGGCACCGTCCAACGACCTGCGGAGCGCCAGGGGGAAGGACTTGGGACCGGCGAGAGGGAGGCCGTGCTCCATCCAGAGCTCGACGTCCTCCGGAGGTAGCTCGGAGGGAGCGACCAGGCTGACTTTCCAGAGCCCCTCGTCGTCGAGCACCTTTTCCTCCCAGGGATCGATCTCCCAATCCTCCTCTTCCCATTCAAACTCATCCTCAAAAACCTCCTCCTCCGGACGGAACAGGACCGCGCCCGGGGCGTGAGGAGGTCCGATTACCCGGGCAAGCCGCAGCTCCTCCGGGAGTCCGGCGGATTCGAGGGTCAGGGGATCGTCCAAGCCAAGGTGCCGCCATGGAGCCGCTTCGGTGAAACGGGCTGCCGCCCGGGCGAAGGCGGCCATGCGCTCGACCGTGAGACCCGGACCGGAGAGGGCCTCCGGCGGTGCGGCCTTCCTGGAGGAGCGGGCGCTTTCCTCCAGGAGGGCGCGCAGCTCCGGGAGGTCGTACCGCACCTCGACAGGTATATTCGCGGCGGAGAGAAACCCTCCCAGATCCTCGGCGATCCGGGCATCGGTCACCTCGATGCGCTCGGGGCGGAGCCGCCAGGCCCGGAGGGCCCGGGTCACGATCTCCCGGAATGCCTCGGGTCCGGGCTCGCCGGAAGTCTGCGGAGAGGATTGCAGACGCCCGGTGCGGACGCTGAGGCAGACCAGGGTGCGCGGGCGGAAGGGCTGGCCGCCCTCCTCCGGCACGGTCCAGACCGGGTCTTGATAGCAGCCGAGCTGCCACACTTCACCTTGCTTGCTGCGAAGTTTTCTGCGGAAGATCGTATCCATAGACCGCGAAAGATACCGCGGTGGGATGCCGGGAGGGAAGCCTCGGCACGGAAGGAGAGTACCGCTTGTGAGATGGGTGGGGTGAAAAAGGGCCGCGGAACCGGGGAGAGATGGCTACCGATCCCGCGGCCAAATCGGTCTAGTTGTCGGTCTGTGCGACCGCCACGGTCCTATGGTACTCCTTCTCCCACTCCGCGAGAACCTCTTTCGGCACTTCGGCGAGAGTCGCCGTGATCTGGCGCTCGGAACCGGACCGGGAGATGGTGTAGGTCACCTGCCTGCCGACCGCGTTCTGCATCTTGGCCTTCTTGAGGACCTCCTTGTTGGCGTCGGTCAGGGCGATGCCGTTCATGGCGACCAGGACGTCGCCCTTCTGGAAGCCGGCCTTGGCCGCCGGGCTGTTGGCCCTGACGCCGGTCACCGCGTAGGCGCCCGAGGCGTCCTTCTCGACGTCCAGGCCCAGCCACCCGTGCTTGGCCTTCTCCTGCATGGCGGTCTTGGCGTGGCTCGCCTTGCTGGCCTTGTCGGCGTGGGCCTTGTCGCAGTTCTCGCCGCCGGCCGCGGCCATGGTGGACAGGGAGAGCATCAGGGCGAGGGCGAGAGTCGTCACCATACGGCACATAGGGGGACCTCCTGCTGCAGGTCGGGCGCGGCTCCATGCCGCTACCCATGCTCGTCAGCCTAGGGAAGTCCGGTGTAAAATTCCTCAACGCCGGGTAAAACATCGCAAACCGTGTAAGAAACTTGTAAAAGGCCTCGGCTCCCAGGGAGATCGACCCTATAGTTCCCTCGTCATGAAGCTCGCGACGTTCCTTAGGAAGCACACCCTGTGGGTGGGGCTCGTGGCGGTCCTGGTGCCGCTGGCGATCCTGCTCGGTCTCCAATATAGCTGGCTGGTCAAGCTAGACCACACCTCGGCCAAGGTCCACGAGGCCACGCTGGACAACTACCTCGAGGCGGTGGTGGCCAAGGTCGAGTCCCGCTACCGCAACGATGCCGAGCGCATTCTCAATGTCGGCTCCTACGTCTTCCTCTCCGACAAGCTCCACAAGGCGGCCCCGTACTTCAAGAAGAAGGGGGTCACCGGGGTCAAGCGGCTGTTCGTGGCCAGCTTCGTCCACGACCACCACGGCAAGGTCCTCTACTTCGATCCGAGCTGCGACAGCTTCACTCCCGCGGAGTGGTCGGAGGAGGCGCGCGCCATCTACGTGGCCTACTCCCCCCTGAGCACGCTGGCGCACAAGGGCGGCGTGCTCCCCGAGCCGGTGCGCGTCTTCGTGGACCACCGCGCCCCGAACTACCCGATGATCCTCAACCCGATCACCGACGACGAGTCCCGGGTGGTCGGCGTGGCCGGGATGATCCTGGACGAGGACTACTTCCGCAACGAGGTCCTGCCCGAGGTGGTCAAGGAGTCGCTCCCCTACTTCTTCTCGCGCGACAACCCCGCGGTGGCCGTCTGGGACAGCCGCGGCGACCTGGCTTTCGCCACGGCCGATTCCTGGAAGATCGACGCCAAGAAGCACTTCTCGTTCGTGTTCACCGACTGGACGATCGGCCTCGACAGCCGGCACGCCACGGCGGGCCAGGTCGCCAAGCGCAACTTCGGGGTCAACCTGGGGCTGTCGACTCTGCTCGCCGCGGTCCTGCTCGGCGGCATCGTGCTCGCCCTGCGCACGGCCTCGCGCGAGATGAAGCTCTCCGAGATGAAGAACGACTTCGTCTCCAATGTCTCGCACGAGCTGCGCACGCCGCTCGCCTCGATTCGGGTGTTCGGCGAGCTCCTCCGCCTGGGCCGGGTCGGGGACCAGGAAAAGGTGCGCGAGTACGGCGAGTACATCGAGACCGAGAGCCGCCGCCTGACCCAGCTCATCAACAACCTGCTCGATTTCGCGAGCATCGAGTCGGGCCGCAAGAGCTACAAGTTCGAGCGCGTGGACGTCTCGGAGCTGGTGTCCGAGACCCTGAAGACCTTCGGCGTGCGGCTGCGCCAGAGCGGCTTCCGGGTGGTGTTCGACGGCCCGTCGGGCGCATCCGGCGCCTTGCCGCCGGTCCGCGTGGACCCCGGCGCCATCGCCCAGTCGCTCTCCAACCTGCTCGACAACGCGGTCAAGTACTCGTACCAGACCGAGAACAAGGAGATCCGGGTGGGGCTGCGGCGCGAGGGGGACTGGATCGCGGTCTCGGTGCAGGATCACGGGGTCGGCATCCCGCGCGACGAGCAGAACAAGGTCTTCGACCGCTTCCACCGGGTCGGCACCGGTCTGGTCCACGACGTCAAGGGGAGCGGCCTGGGTCTGTCCATCGTCCAGCACATCGTCCAGGCCCACGGCGGCCAGGTGACGGTCGAGAGCCGCGTGGGCGAGGGGAGCACGTTCTCCATCCTGTTGCCAATCGAGGCGCCCGGGCTGCCGGACACGATGCCGGACACCCACCGCGGGCGGCCTTCTGAGGCATGAGCCGAGGCATGAGATGAGAAAAGTCCTGATCGTCGAAGACGACGAAGCCATGTCGGTCGCGCTGCGCGACGGCTTCCACTACGAGGGGTATGACGTGACCGTGGCCACGGACGGCGAGGCCGGGCTCAAGCTGGCAAGCGCCGCCACGCCCGACCTGGTCCTGCTCGACGTCATGCTGCCCAAGATGACCGGGCTCGACGTCTGCCGCCAGCTCCGCGATGGCGGCAACAACGTGCCGATCATCATGCTGACCGCCCGCGGCCAGGAAATCGACAAGGTTCTGGGCCTGAAGACCGGGGCGGACGACTACATCACCAAGCCTTTCGGGTTCATGGAGCTGCTGGCCCGGGCTGAAGCCGTGCTGCGGCGCTGCGCCGGCCCGGCCATGGCGCCCGACGTCTACCGCTTCGGCGACGTGATCCTCGACTTCAAGCACCACGAGGCGAAGAAGGGGGGCTCCCCCATCGAGCTCTCGCCCCGGGAGTTCCAGCTCCTGGCCTTCTTCATCCGCCACCGCGGCGAGATCGTGACCCGCGAGAAGCTCCTCGACGAGGTCTGGGACTACAACGCCATCCCCTTCACCCGCACGGTGGACATGCACATCGCCAAGCTGCGGAAGAAGGTCGAGGACGATCCCGCGGACCCCAGGCACATCATCACGGTCCACCGGCTCGGTTACAAGTTCACGGGCTAGCTGTCCGCGCCTACCCGCCCGCCGCCCGCAGGGCCAGGGAGGTCGACGCGAACGGCGCGGAAAGCAGCCACTCCCCCTCTTTCAGGACCTCGGCCAGGACCTCGACCAGCCGCGGGTCAAACTGCCGGCCGGCCTCCCGCCGCAGCTCATCCAGGGCCACTTCGACCGAGTTGCCGGGGCGGTACGGCCGGTCGTGCGTGATGGCGTCGAAGGCATCTACTACGGAGAGGATGCGCGCCCCTTCCGGGATCTCCTCGCCGCAGAGCCCGAAGTAGCCCGGGTACTTGACCCCGGCTCGGGCCCCGTCCCAGCGCTCCTGGTGATAGCGGATCAGCGGGTCGACCTCGCGCAGGGCGTCCACGCCCCGGATGATGCGCAGGCCGATCTCGACGTGCTGCTCCATCATCTCTTTTTCGTCCGGGGTGAGGCCGCCGGGCTTGTTGAGGATGGCCTCGGGCACGCCGATCTTGCCCACGTCGTGGAGCATGGCGCCGTAGCGCAGAAGCCGGAGGCGCCGCTCGTCGTAGCCCAGCTTGCGCCCGACCAGGACGGAGAGGTGGGCCACGCGTTGGACATGCCCCTCGGTGGTGGGGTCCTTGGCCTCGATGGCCGCAGCGAGCGAGGCCACGGTGCGCTCGAAGTCGCGCTCGAGCTGGGCCTCGTGCGCCCGCACCCGGTCGAGGAGCCGGCGGTTCCGGCCGCCGAGCCAGCCGCCGGAGAGGGCGAAGAGGGTCAGGATGCCCACGGTGGTGTAGGCGGGCGCCAGCGCGTCGACCAGCCCGGCGGGCTCCCGCGCCGTGCCGGAGATGAGCACGGCCAGATAGCAGGCGGAGGCGAAGGAGCTCACCAGGATCGCGGGGCCGGCCCCTCCCTGCAGGGCGGCGAGGCCGATCGGGATCACGAGCGGCATGGCGAGCCAGTGCGGGAAGCCCAGGCTCAGGCGATTGACGATCAGGATCGCCAGCGCGGCGAGGGTCACCAGGAAGGCGCACCATCGCGGCTTGCGGATCTCGCGGAGCCAATCCCGCAGCATCTCCCGATCGGGCGCGGTCAGGAGGACCTCCGGGCGCAGGGCGAGGAGCAGCGGCAGCCCCAGGACGAGGGCGGCGGCCAGGTCGCTGATCCACCAGAGGAAGAAGCTGTTCGCCGCCGGCCGGAGCTGCCACGGCAGCCGGCCCAGCCAGATCATGGCCAGGGTGCCGACCGTGGCTGATGCCAGGTTGTTGAGCAGCCCGCCGTAGTCGAAGACCCGGCGCAAGCGGCGGCCGGTGCCGTCGAGAGGGCGGCGCAGGACCCAGGCGGGAATGGCGGCGCTCAGGCCGTTGGCAAGGGCAAAGAGCAGCAGGGCGGGGATGCTGTCCGCCGCGCCCCAGGGGAGGGCGATCACGCCGAGCACCACGCCCGCGACTCCCCAAGGGCCGAACGCCGCGCCCGCCGCCAGGGAGACGCCCGCTGGCGGGAAGAAGAACGACACGCCGTGCGGCAGGCTGAAGGGTGCGGAGGCGCGGCTGGCCAGGGCGAAGGCCAGCGCGGTTCCGGCGACTTGAGCGGCGCGCGCGGTGAGACGGGGCATCTTCACGGGAACCCTCCCGGTCGTTGCCGTCCACTGACTTCTGGCTACGTACTCTCTCTTCTATACCCCTGCCGATCCGGCGTCAAGCGCTCCGGACGAAAGGTTGCCCCGTTGTGCCCCGCGCAAGGCACTCTCCATAAAGGAGGTAAAGTCCATGCTATTCTGTCTATTGGTAATTTGTTTTTCGATTGCGATGATGATCCCTGCAGGCCGCTTCCGAGACTTTCGAATTTCAGAAGTCTGAGTTCTTCGCGGCCACGGGGCCATGGGGGCTCCGGGCCGACCTCGGAGAGGAGGATTGCCATGTCCCGCAATTCGTATCGTGGTCTCACCTTCGCTCTCATCCTGATCGTCAGCCTCGGGATGGCCCTGCCGGTCGCCGCCGCCGGGCCGGATGAACGAGCACCGGTCCGAGAACCTGGCCTGCTGTCCTGGATCTCGAACTGGGCTGGAAGCCTGTGGACGATTCTGGGCGGAGGGAACCGGGTCTTCGCAACTTCTGATACGGGCGCTCTGATCGACCCGAACGGCGGCCAGAGCGGCCACCGGTAGCGCGCACCGGTTGTCCCCTCCTCGTCCGGGGCGGCCCACGGCCGCCCCTGGGGCTCTTGTGGTCTGCCAAGGGATCTATGAGATAATGGTGTGGGTTCATTTTTTTCTGTTGGAGGGATGATGGCCGTAAACCGCATCCACCATCCTCAGTCGGCCGAGTTGGAGAGATTTCTTCTGGGCGAGCTGTCGACTCGCGAGTCCGCGCGGGTCGTGGCTCATCTGCTGACGGGGTGCGAGGCCTGCCGCCAGCGCATGGAGCCTCTCGCGACCGTTCTTCTCCAACCGGACCTCATTCCCGAGACGCCGGTTCAAGTCGGCTCGGAGTATGACTTCCCGCTCTTCCGAGCTTTTGCTGCCGCCCGCCGGTACGCCGCGGCTCTAGCCCGCGAGCGGCACGAGTCCGAGCGCGACCGGGAGGACCCGCTCCTGCACGAGGTGCCGACGCCGCGGGCGCTCGATGCCAAGGCTCGGATGCTACGCGACTGGGAGCGTTGCGAGGCCCTTCTCGCCAGGAGCCGCGAGCTGCGGTTCAACGATCCGGAAGGGATGCTGGCGGCCGCCTCTCTGGCAGTGGGTCTGGCCGAGCGGATCGCGCCGGAGCTCCGGGGGTCTCAATCCGTGGCCGACCTGCAGGCGCAGGCCTGGGCGGCGCAGGGAAACGCCCGCCGCGTCGTCGGCGACCTCGCGGAAGCGGATGCCGATCTCGCCCACGCCCTGGCGCGGAGCGGTCAGGGCACCGGCGATCCGCGCCTTCTCGCCCGCCTGATGGATCTGACCGCCTCCCTCCGCATTGCCCAGCGACGTTTCGACGAGGCATCTCAGCTCCTCGACTGGGTGTTCGGCATCTATCGGGATCTGGGCGACAACCATGAGGCGGGACGTGCCCTGATCAGCAAGAGCAACACGGCTGCCTATGCCCTGGACCTTGGCGGGGCTGTGCGGCTGCTTGGACAAAGCCTCGAGTTGATCGACGCGGGCCGGGACGCGCACCTCGTCCTGAACGTCGTGCACAACCTCGCCCACAATCTTGTAGACGATGGCCGATTCCAGGAGGCAAGCCGTCTCCTGGACCGGAGCTGGCCTCTGTATGCCGCCTACGGCGGCCGTATCGACCGGACCAAGGCGCGCTGGGTGGAAGGAAGGATTGCCCTGGGATCGGGAGATCCGGCGAGAGCGGACCAGACCTTTCGCGAGGTCCGAACTGACCTCAAAGACATCGGCCTTCCCTACGACATGGCCCTGGTCTCGCTCGAGCTGGCTTCGCTCTGGCTGGAGCAGGGGCGCACTCGGGAAATCCTGGCCCTCCTCGACGAGACGGTATCGGTCTTCCGCGAGCGGGGCATCCGCCGTGAAGCCATTGCGGCGTTGCTCATGCTGCGCGAGGCTTTCGAGCGGGAGCGCGTCACCGCAGCCCTGCTGCGGACTGTGGCCTCCGAGTTGGAACGGCTGGAGAGCGAGCCGGTTTCGAAGGCCAGTTAGCTCAGCGATCTGCCGCTAGTCCCGCGGCTCGCGCCGGGAGAGCACCGCCTGCACGGCTCCCTGCACCAGCCTCTCCAGGTCATCCATCCCGATCTCCGGGCGCGCCGGCGCGGCCTTTCCTTCGAAGCCGAGCTCCTCGAGGCGCTGGCGCAGCTCGTCCATCCTTACCGTACCGCCAACGGGACCGGCTCCCGGATAGAGGGTCTGGAAAAAGAGCCCGGGCTCGATCTCGAGGGCGCGCAGGATGGCCACGATGTGCCGGAGCTTGAGCTCCACCCGGCCCGCCAGGAGTCGGTTCACGTAGCCGGGCGAGGCTTCCAGACGCCTCTCCAGCTCTTCCCTGGACGTGCCGGTCGCCTGGATCAGGGCGTCCAGCAGCCGGGCCGCCCGGCGGACCTCGTCGTCGATCGTCATGATCCTGTTCAGGAGGGGACCGGCCGGAACTCCGCGCTCCGCCGTGCGTTAAGCATAGGTCGAACCTACAAGACCCGTCGAGGGTCTGAAAGGACCGCATGGGCACGCTCACCTCGGACCTCCGCACCTCGCTCCGCTCGCTGGCGCTCCGGCCCGCCTTCACCACGGTGGCGGTGCTCACCCTGGCGCTCGGCATCGGCGCCAACTCCGCCATCTTCAGCGTCGTGCACGCCGTGCTGCTCCGCCCGCTCCCCTACGGCGAGCCGGAGCGGCTGATCCGGATGACCAACGTCGCTCCGAACCTCAACAACATGGAGATGGCGAGCGGCGCCGACTACCTGGAGTGGCGGGATGGCAGCCGGACGCTGGAGTCGGTGGCCGCCTGGGACGGCTCGTCGAGCTTCACGCTGACCGGCGCCGAGGAGCCCGAGCGCATCCAGGGCTCCCGCGTGTCCGCGAGCTTCCTGCCCACCCTCGGGGTTCGGCCGGCCCGGGGGCGCGGCATCCTTCCCCAGGAAGAGCGACTGAACGGTGGGCGCGTCGCGGTGGTCACCGATCGCTTCTGGCAGAGGCTCTTTGGATCAGATACCCGATTCGAGCCGAAACCGCTGGAGCTCGACAACGAGACCTACACGATCGTCGGCGTGCTTCCGCGGGGGTTCCTCTTTCCGCGCAATCCCGAGGTGGACGTGCTCGTGCCGCTCGCTTTGGACGAGACCGTGGAGCGCGGACGACAACGGATGTCCCTCCTCCAACTCATCGGCAAGCTGAAGCCGGGGGTCTCCCTGGCCCAGGCCCGCGCCGAGCTCGACGCGATCAAGAGCCGCAGCGAAGCGGAGGCGCTTGCCCGGGAGGAGGAGGCGGCGGATGCCGGACCTCCGATGGGTCCACCTCCAGGGCCTCCTCCTGGCCCTGGGGGAGGTGGAAGCCAGATCCGGATCATGGTGGGGCGCGGACCAGGGGGGCCCGGTGGACCGGGCGGGCCTGGAGGCGGCCCGCGCATGGGCCTGCCGGAGAGGGTCCTCGAGGTCACGAGCCTTCGCGAGTGGCTGGTCGGCGACATCCGGCCGGCTCTGCTGATGATGCTCGGCGCCGTGGGGTTCGTGCTCCTGATCGCCTGCGCCAACGTCGCGAACCTGCTGCTCGCCCGGGCGACCTCGCGGCGGCGCGAGATCGCGATCCGCGCCGCCCTGGGCGCCGGACGAGGGCGCATTGCCCGCCTGCTGCTCACGGAGAGCGCGTTGCTCGGCCTTCTCGGCGGCGCCTGCGGCCTGGTGCTGGCGCTGGCCGCGATCCGGCCGCTGGTCGCCCTGATGCCTTCCGGCCTGGCAGACGGCCTCTTCCGTCAAGTAGAGATCGGCATCGATGGTCCGGTCCTGGCCTTCACATTGGCGGTCTCCCTCGCGACCGGGCTCCTCTTCGGACTGGCGCCGGCGCTCTCGGCGTCGCGCCCTGATCTCCAGGACCCTCTCAAAGAGGCGGGCCGCGGACGCTCCGGCGCCGCCCGCGGGCTGCTCGTCGCGGCCGAGGTGGCGCTGGCCGTCGTGCTGCTGGTTGGAGCGGGGCTGCTGCTGCGCAGCTTCCTCCGCCTGCAGGCGGTCGATCCCGGCTTCCGGCCCGAGCGGGTGCTCACGCTGGCCGTGGACCTGGGTTCCGGGGGCTATCCGTCGCCGGCCTCGCAGGCCACGTTCTTCTCCGAGCTGACCCGCAGGGTGCGCGCTCTTCCCGGCGTCGAGTCGGTCTCCTTCGGCGACGCAATGCCTCTCACCAGCATCTCGATGATTCGCCGCGGGTTCTTCATGGAGGGGCGGCCGCCTCTGCCGCGGGAGGAGCAGCCGCAGGTGGCGGTCGTCGCGGTCGGACCCGGCTATTTCGGCACTCTGGGTGTCCGTTTGACGCGGGGGCGCGGCATCGAGCCGGGCGACTCGGCGAACGGCCTCTCCGTCGCGGTGGTCAGCGAGTCCATGGCCCGCCACTTCTGGGGAGACGAGGACCCCGTGGGCCGCCGCTTCCAGGCCGGCGGCCCGCAGAGCACCTGGACCACGGTCGTGGGCGTGGCGGCCGACGTGAAGCAGACGGGGCTGGAGTCGGATTCGCTCCAGACCCAGATGTACCGGCCCTTCCTGCAGGACCCGCGGCCGTTCGGCTTCCTCGCGGTGCGCACCCGGAGCGATCCGGCCGCACTGACGGCGAGCGTGCGGCGCGAGGTCCAGGCCCTGGACCGCCACCGTCCGGTCTACGACGTGGCCACCCTGGAGGAGCGGCTGGCGACGTCCGTGGCGGACCGCCGGTTCAATCTGCTGCTCCTCGGGATCTTCGCCCTGGTAGCGCTGGCGCTGGCAGCGGTGGGTCTGTATGGGGTGCTGGCGTATGCCGTCAGCGAGCGGACGCACGAGATCGGCATCCGGATGGCGCTTGGCGCCCGCCGGGAGAGCGTGCTGGGGCTGATCATCCGTCAAGGGGTGGGGCTCGTCGCGGCCGGGCTCGCCATCGGGCTGCTGGCCTCGATCTTCGTGGGCCGGCTGCTCGCGGGCTCGCTCTACGGCGTGCCGGCCACCGATCCCGTCACGTTCGCGGCGATCTCGCTCGCGCTCCTGACGGTGGCGCTGCTGTCGTCCTGGCTGCCTGCGCGGCGGGCCACGCAGGTCGATCCTACGGTGGCGCTGCGGCAGGAGTGAGGGTCAGCCCAGGTCGCCGATCCAGAGGGCGTGCTGGGCGAGGGGGCCGCCGCGGAGGAGGTCGAGGAGCCGGGTGTCGGCCGTGACCATGGGACAGCCGGCCTGCATGGCGAGCGCCAGGTAGAAGGCGTCGTAGAGACCGATACCCTCGCGGAGGGACAGGGAAAGGGCCTGCTGGGAGAGGTCGGCGGACGACTTGAGATCCACCGGGGCCTTGTGGAGAGCCTCCAGGATCCGCTCCGCCATGGCCGGATCGATCTCCCCCCGGTGGACTCGCTCGCGGACCAGGACGGCCATCTCCAGATGCAGGAGGTCGGGCGCCACGAGCTCGATCTTGGCGATCTCCAGCAGGGACTCGGCGATCCCGGTGTGCTCCTCCGGGAAGTACCACTGGGCCGCCACGCTGGCGTCGACGACGTAGCGCCTCATCGCCGGTCTCTCTCCGCCCGGAGGAGTCCGGCGCTGGGGGCGAAGCCGCGGCCGGCGAACCCCTCCCGGATGCGGCGCGCCTGGATCAGGGCCCGGGTCCGGGAGAAGCCGAGGGCGTCCTCCAGCACCGTCCTGGCCTCCACCTCGATCTCGCGCCCGCGCAGGTCTGCGCGCCGGCGCAGCTCCTCGATGACTTCAGGATCGACGTCGTGCAGGATCAGGTGCGCCATGGGGTGATCCTACCCCAGATGCAGAAGAGGGACAGACAGGCCGGGCTCGGAGAGTGCGGGTCAGCGGGCTCCGGCCATCGCGATCCTGGGATCCTCCCGCCGGAGCGCGCTCCAGGTGTCGGGAACGGACCTCTCCACCCGGGAGAAGACCACGTCGTAGGACGCGGGAGACACTTCGGGACGCAGCAGTCCCGCGAGCTTCCGGGAGCAGAGGCCGCACCCCTTCAGAAAATGTGCAACCAGGAAACGGTTCTCCGCCGGCGAGGTCTTGCCGAAGACGAAACGCTCCAGGCAACTGTCCGAAACCGGGTGATCCATGGTGTGTGACTCCCTCTGGGTATCGGTACCGTCTTCGCAAGTTCCGGGTCCGAAGCACTTTGCTCCGGGTGGTGACGCCCCCAGATGCTGGTATTCGAAATACGCAAATATCTTGCCAGCTCTCCCGTCCTGCAAGGGTTTGACCCCGGCCGACGAGAAATGACTGAGAGAGTGACAAAAAATAGAAGAGTGCCTATGGATGCATTCTGTTGCGTAGCAGGTCGCGCAGCCGGTCGATCGGGATCGCCTCGCCGCGGTTTCCTCCGTGTCCGGATACGTCGGTAGCCCGCAGCAGGGAGTTGTAGACGGCCTCTTCCACGGTCTCGACGACAGCGAGGAAGAGGGGGCTCATGGCGTCGTTGTGGAGTTCCTCGACGGTGAGGGTCCGCTCTCTGGGCTCAAAGGGGACACGGTTGCGGGTGGAGAACGCGATCACGAAGTCGCCGGAGCCGTTGCTCATGAAAGAGCCCGTGCGGGCCAGGCCGAGCACGGCGCGCTTGGCCAGCCGCTCCAGGTTGCGGGAGGAGAGCGGCGCGTCCGTGGCCAGGACGATCATGCAGGAGCCGTCGCCGGAGTTTTTTCGCCCTCCCTCGATCATTTGTTGAAAGCTGTAGCGGCCGAGCGCCTCCCCGACCGGCACGCCGTCGATCTGGAGCACGCCGCCGAAGTTCGATTGGACCAGCGCTCCCACGGTATAGCCCCCGAGGGGTGCAGGAATGACGCGGGAGGACGTGCCAATCCCGCCCTTCCAATCGAAAGCGAGGGTCCCCGTGCCGGCGCCCACGCTTCCCTCCTCCACCGGTCCGGAGGCGGCGGCCGCGATGGCCGCCCGCACGTCGACGGCCGTGACGTTTCGGCCGCGGATGTCGTTGAGCCAGCCGTCGTTGGTCTCGCCGACCACTGCGTTGACCGAGCGGACCGCCTCGTTGCCGGGCCGCTCCAGGATCCAGGCCACGACCGCCTCGACGGCCGTGCCGACCGCGAGCGTGTTGGTGAGGACGATGGGAGTCTCCAGGTTCCCCAGCTCCTGAACCTGGAGGAAGCCCGCGGCCTTGCCGAAGCCGTTGCCCACGTAGACCGCCGCCGGGACCTTCTCCTGAAAGAGGTTGCCGCCGTGAGGGAGGATCGCGGTGACGCCCGTGCGCACGGACTCGCCCCGCACCAGGGTGCGATGGCCGACGAGGACCCCCTCCACGTCGGTGATGGCGTTCCACTTTCCCGGGGGGAAGATCCCCGGCGTTACGCCGAGGTCCCGGATGCGCGGGCGCGGCGGCACCTGGGAGTATGCCGCGGCGGTAAGGGCAAGGAGCAAGAGGACGGGAACGGCGAGGCGTCGCATGGGGCGGATTTTAGAACGGGCCCTCCCCCCCGGCCTATAAGCGCTGACTTTGCCGCCGGAGAGGCTCTCTCCCTGGGGAGCGCCGGCATCCCTGTCGGCCTTGGCGCGTCTCGCCCGCAGAATTTTGCCTCTCGCCCTCGGGGACTTGCCTCTCGCCCCCGAGGGCGAGTCACAAGCCCCCGAGGGCGAGCCGCAAGCCCCCGAGGGGGAGTCACTCGGAGAGGGGGCCGGGGGGCATACGCGCCAACCTCGTGCATAGAGCGGAAAGCCCCCACCCCTACCCTCCCCCGCTGCGCGGGAGAGGGGGCCACGCGTGCTCGTAAAGTTAGCGCCTATGGGGTCGGGGGGTGAGTGCCTAATCGGGCAGCGCCGAGGTGTCTCCCACGCTGGCCATCCGCCCTGGCGGGTTGCGGTAGGTTGCCCGCTCGCCGGTCTCGGTGTCCACGACCGTGAGCTCGTACTCGACGTCGGTGAGCGCGCCGTAGAACACCCAGAAGTGGCCGTTGAGCCCCCGGCCGTCGAGCACCTTGACGATGACCTCCACATTGCTCTGCTGGAAGAACCAGAAGTAGCCGGTGTCCGAGGTCAGCGAAACGGCCTGCCCGGCTCCCTGCTTGCCCTGGGCCTTCCAGGTGAGGGAGACCCGGAAACGGCCGTCGAGGCAGAGGTCCGAGGGACCCGGGGCGCAGGTGGCCGCCACGGCAGACTCCAGCTCCAGAGGCTCCATATCGATCTCGACGCTCTCCGCGGTCGCCGCCGCGGTCTTGCCGGCCGGGAAGGCGCCCGTGTCCGAGGCGCTGGCCAGCTTGCCGGAGGGATTCTGATAGGTCCGCACCCGGCCGGTCACCGTGTCGGTGATCCTCAAGGTGTACTGGACGCTGCTGAGGGCGCCGTAGAACACCCAGTAGCTGCCGTTGATGCCCCGGCCGTCCAGCACCTTCACCATAAGCTCGACGTTGTTCGGGTCGAAGAACCAGAAGTAGCCGGTGTCGCCGGAGAGGGATACGGCCTTGCCGGTGCCCTGCTTGCCCTGGAAGTCCCGCCAGGACACCTCGGCCACGAAGCGGTCCCCATTCATGCACAGGGTGGGGCCGGATGTGCAGGAGGAAGCGGCGATCCGCGCCGAATCCACGGGTCCGCCGTCCACGTTGAGGGCGTGGTCGCCGGCCGCACCGATCTCCAGCAACCCGGCTTTCGCGGACAGCGGCTGACCGGCGAGGCTGGCCGAGCGTCCGCTCCAGGCGTAGGCCAGGAACGAGCGGCCCGGAGAGCCTGGGGCGCCGGCCCCGAGGAACGGCGGGACCGCCACGACCGTGCCGAGCCGGGGGGCGCTGGACAGCCGCACGTTGCCGCCGTCGCTCTTATTCGGCCGGCTGTTCAGCTCCACGGCGCTGATACCGCCCGGAACCGAGCTGCTGCCGTACACCAGGTTGCCCGGGAAGAACTGGTTGCTGTTGTAGCGCACCAGGTTGGCCTGCCCCTGCTCGTTGTCAAAGACCGGGATGCCGCCGTTGCCACTGAAGACCGAGCCCGACACGATGCCGCCGACGCTCCGGGGCTGGGCCGGGTCGTTCAGGGGCATGGTGAAGATGGCGCTGCCGCGGTCGGCCGTGTTGTCGAGGAAGTTGGCGTCGAGGACCTGCGCGGTGGCGCCCTGCAGGAACAGCGCGCCGCCCGACTTCGCCGAGTTGCGGGCGAAGGTGGAGCGGGAGATCACGGCGCTCGAGTCGCGGCCGAGGGCGACGCCTCCGCCGAACGCGCTGGCGCCGGAGTCGATCACCAGCGAGTCTTCCATAACCATATCCACGAGGCCGGCCTGGATGGCCCCGCCCGTGCCGGCGCCGCCCTGCGGAGCGGTCTGGACGTCGCAGTCGGAGAAGACCGTGCGCCGGATCTCGAACCGGGCGCGGTTCTCCTGCAGGGTGCCCGCGGCCGGGACCCCGTTCGCGCCGTAGGCCCGGCTGTCGTCGCCCCCCACCAGGACGCATCCGCCGGTGTGAGCCGCGGCTCCTCCCCCCTGGAACAGGGAGTCGGAGAGGACCAGGCGGGCTGGGCGCCGGTTGATGGCGCCGGAGCCGGTGGAAGGATCGGAGAAGTCGGGCGAGCTGGCGAAGATGGCGCCGCCGGCCCCCGTGAACGGGCCGGTGAGCGGAGCGCGGTTGTTCTGGAACCAGGAGCCGCGGACCTCGGCGCTGGCGCGGTAGACGTCGATCGCGCCGCCGAACTCGGCCACGTTGCCGGTGAAGTACGAGGAGTCGACCTCCAGGGAGGCCTGGTCCTCGACGTGGATGGCGCCCCCGGTCGTCTGGTTGGGCGGCTGGGTGCCGCCGCCCGCCGAGTTGCCGGAGAAGGTGGAGCGGCTCACCTGGATCAGCGCGCGGGGGGTCGAGACCGGATCGACCCAGCGGCCGAAGCCGTAGATGGCGCCGCCCACCCAGCTCGCCTGGTTGCCCTGGAACCACGCTCCCGCAATGCGCAGGGTCGAGTCGATCAGGTAGATACCGCCGCCGGCCCCGTTGTCCTTGCCGCCCGGCAGGTTGACCCGGTTGTTCACCAGCTCGCCGCCCTGGATGGTCGCCGTCGACACGATGACCTCGATGGCACCGCCCCGGTTCAGCGACGAGTTGTTCCGGAACGCGGTGGAGGCGAAGGTGGCGTCGCTCCCCTCCAGGACCCGCACCGCGCCGCCGCCGCTCGTCCGGCCCGTGGCCTGGTTGTTCTCGAACACGCAGCTCACGAAGCGGGCCTCGGCCGCGCTCAGGGTCACCCCGCCCGCGTAGCCCTCGGTCAGAGAGGCCCCGTTGCGGAAGGTGATCCCCTCGAAGGTGACGAGCTTGCCGCGGTCGCGCCTGCCGTTCTCGTAGCGCAGGAGGAGGTTGGCTCCGCCGCCGTCCAGGAAGACCGAGCCCGCGGCGCGCACGGTGAACCCCTTGCGCGCGTTGGCGATGGTGAAGCCCCGGGGAGGCGTGGCGTAGGTGCCCGCCGCCATCTCGATGACCCCGCCGTCCGCGACGGTGTTGATCGCGGCCTGGAGGTCCTTGGCATCCTTGGGAACGCGCACGAGCTGCTGCGCGGCGAGAAGCGTGGTCGGGAAGATCAGGAAGGCCGCCGCGAGGGCAAGCCGCAAAGTGCTGCGCATGGACGTTCCTCACCGGTCGGACCGGCAGTCGGAAAGGGCTATCCGGATTTTAGCATCCGTCTCTGACCGGGAGAACATCCAGCAGGGGATCAAACGGGGTGACGCTAGGCTGAGCGCCCCGGCCGGAACCCCCGGCCGGAACCCCCGGCCGGGGCCCACGAAGGGTTTAACTGCGCTCGTTCCTTTCGGATTCCCGGTCGTAAGTAGAGCGGTCCTGTTCGGACGCCTCGGCCGTGTGGCCGAAGGCCCCCTCGACGGGAGCGGAGGCGGGAATCGGGTCGAAGTCGTAGCGCGTGCGGTCTCTCTTCTGGGAGTCGGAACGCATGCCTCTCTTGCTGCTCTGATGGGCCATGAGGTTCCTCCGGGTCGTTGACAAAGCGGCGGGAGCGTCCCCGCCCTAGCCACGAAAGGGGAGCAAGGCGCGTGCCGGGAGAGGGAGGAATTCAGGGGTGCGTGTGCTGCCCGCAGGGCTCGGGCTCGATCTGGACCGTGGCGTGGTGGATGCCGAACTCGTCGTGGAGGGAGGCTTGGACCTGCCGCAGCAGGGTGGCGGTCGAGGCGTTCTCCACCACCACCAGGTGGGCCGAGAGCGCCTCCATGCCGCTGGTGATGGTCCAGACGTGCAGGTCGTGCACGCCGCAGACCCCGGGCAGGCTGGCCAGGGTGGTGCGGACCCGGTCCAGGTCGATATGGGCGGGGGTGCCCTCCATGAGCACTCCCACGGTCTCCTTCAGGAGGTGCCAGGCCGAGTAGACAACCAGCAGGGAGATCAGGACCGAGGCCACGGGATCGGCCCACGCCCAGCCGTACGCCCAGATCAGGGCGCCGGCCACGACGGCCTGGACGCTGCCCAGCGCGTCGGTGAGGACGTGGAGCCAGGCCCCGCGCACGTTCAGGCTCTCGTCCCGGCCCCCGCTCAGGATGCGCAGCCCGATCAGGTTGACCGCCAGCCCACCAACCGCGATCCCCATCATCACGGGGGCGTCCACCTGCGGCGGGTTGCGGAGGCGAGCGATCGCCTCGACAACCACCCAGATCGAGATGGCTACCAGGGCAGCGCCATTGGCGAGGGCGGCGAGGATCTCCGTTCGGTGGTAGCCCCAGGTGCGGCGCGGGTTGGGCGGACGCTGGGAGATCCAGATGGCGAAGAGAGAGAGGCCGAGAGCCGCGGCGTCGGAGAGCATGTGCCCGGCGTCCGCGAGCAGGGCGAGCGATCCGGTCAGCCAGCCGCCCACGGCCTCGGCCAGCATGTAGGCTGCGGCGAGAACCAGGGTCAGGGCGAGCCGCCGGCGGTTGCCGGCGGAGGCCTGCCCGTGCCCGTGTCCATGGTGGTGTGCGTGCCCGGCGCCCATCGAAGAAGTCCCGTGGAGATTCTTGCACAGGCTGTTGCCCTCCCAAGCCGGTCCGGAGATTGCAGCCCTCCTTCTCTGAGTTGGAAAGGAGGACACCATGCTGCAACACCCTCACAAGCACTCTCCCGAGATGGAGCGCTGTATCGACAACTGCCAGGAGTGCCACGAGGCCTGCCTGCACACCGTGACGCACTGCCTGGACAAGGGGGGACGTCATGCCGAGGCGCACCACATCCGGCTGCTGCTGGATTGCGCCGAGATCTGCGAGACCAGCGCCAACTTCATGATCCGCCACTCGGACCTCCACACCGAGACCTGCCGCGCCTGCGCCGAGGTTTGCGAGCGCTGCGCCGAGGACTGCGAGCGCTTGGCCGACGACGACATGATGCGGCGTTGCGCGGAGCTCTGCCGCCGCTGCTCCGAGTCCTGCCGCCAGATGGCGGGCGTGGGTGTCACGATGAGGGCGCGCTGATCTTTCAGGTGATTTGCACTCTCTGCCCCCCAGGAGTACCATGACGGCATGGCCAGACGTTCCGGCCCCCTCTGCGCTCTCTCTTCCGTCTCTTTGAATGAGATGGACGAGGCAGTCTGCGCGGTGCCCGGAACGAGCTGCCAATCTGGCGTGTCGGTGCCGCACATCCCCGTGCCGGCACCGCCGCCCGGTCCTGCCATCGCCGCGGCAGCCTCTGCCGTGGATACGCCGACCCCCTCCCCGATCCGGAATCACCCCACACCCGGAACGGCGGCCGCGCCAGCGGCCACCCGGGGGGTCGGCTTCTTCAATCTTCCCACAGGATCAAGACTGACAGCTCCAACTGCCTGACCCATCAGGGTGTATGCGTCAGCGATCGGCCGTGGCCGGCGCCATGACCCCGGAGGGGATGTTGGCCGAAGCTGGGGGAACCTCCCGCGCAGAGAGGATCCAGAGCAGGTGCCGCCTGGCCTCGGCCGACTCGGCAGGCAACCGGAAGAACATCGGACGTGGGAGGCAGTGGGGGTGGATGTACACGTCCACCCGGTCGGCCGGGCCGTTGCGCTCCATCCATTCGACCATCTCGATCGCGCGGAGCTCGGCCCCGCCCCCGACCGTGATCATGACCTGGCCGGGGACGACGCCCCGCTGGACTACTTCGATCCGGATCCCATCGGCGGCGCAACGGTCCTGGTGCGCGGCCACGAGCCGGGTGACGACCTTGTTCTCCTCCTCCAATCCCGAATGGCAGATCTCGACAAGATGACGATACGCGGGGACGTTTCTGAACATGTTTTCCTTCCCTGGTTGTGCCTGCTGAACGTTGTCTCCACGCGAAACTTCAATTTGCAATTCACATGCCTTCCGGTGCCTTGGAACGGTGGCCGCGCCAGCGGCCACCCCGGGGGGTCGGCTTCTTCAATCTTCTTTTGGGACGACGACTGGCGCCGGCCTCGTCCTCCGCCATCCTCCACCTGTCGTAAAGCTGTCCCAGGCCCAGCGCAGCCAGCGGAGGAGGGCCAGGGCGAGCCAGAGCGCCCAGGCCAGCATGGCCAGACGGTAGACCAGGAGCGGCACGGAGAAGACCCACGGCGCGGGCAGAACCTCGCCGGCGCGGTCCGCGTACCAGCGGAGGTCCTCGGCCCAGGAACCGTTGCCCGCGATCTGCATCTCGGGACTGCCAAGGAGACCCTGCTGGATCGCCCAGAAGAGGAACGCGAAGGCCAGCACGGTCCAGAAGACGAGCAGCACCTGGAGGAGGTTGAAGGTGAGGGCGCGCGGCACCTCCGCCCCCCTCCTCCGGCGCAGCCCCAGCGCCAGGAGCCAGCCGGCCACGACCGCGGCGCCGATGAGCGGGGCCTGCGAAAGCCCGATCCCCAGGAGCACCCAGTCCCGGGTAGTCAAAGGGGTGAGCTTCAGTCGCCCGAGCACCAGCGCCGTCAGGACGATCACCACCAGCACGCTCCAGAAAAGGACTGCCGGCCCCAGCCGCGGCCCTCCGGCCAGGAGCACCCAGCGGCTCGCCGGCACCTTCACGCTCACGTTCGCGTTGACTCTGGGCACGTTCAGGTCCACGGTCGGCGAACGAAAGAGAGGGGACATGCCCCGCGGCTCGCGCCAGGCGAGATCGATCTTCTGCGCTCCGGGGCGCACGGGCAGCACCACATCCCTCCCTTCCTGGCGGACCGGCTGCGCCTGGTCGTCGATCTGCACGGAGAGCAGCTCCGCCCCCTCCGGCAGCACCACCGTGTGCCGGCCGCCGCGGCTGCTGCGCAGGAAGACCTGCAGGGTGGCATCGGTCGCCCGCCGCCCGGGGCTCGCGGTCAGGAACGTGCGGTCCACGGTGAGGGTCTGGCCGGCGACGCCGACAGGGCGCGTGACCGCCAGGACGACGCTCTCCCCCGGCCAGGGGCGCCACTCGGGGACGCGCACGTCCACCTCTTCCGGCCCCAGGATGGGCGGGATCCCCTGGGCCTCCACGTGCCAGACCGGGCTGGCTTCGAGCCGCCAGATTTCGGTCCAGGCCAGGGTGCGAGGCGCGGCGAGCCGCAGCTCGGGGCGCGGCGCCAGCGTGGAGGTCCAGGCCGCCTCCGAGGCCTGGGGTCCCAGGCTCACCTGCACCGCACCCCTCTGCACCCTCACTCCCGCGGTGGTCACCGACTCGCCGGGCAGCAACGGCACCGCTACGGTGGCTGGCACGCCCGCGGGCGAGATCCGGGTCACCCGCGTCTCGACCCGCCAGGTGAGCCCCAGCACGAGGGTGCGCCGGACCTCCAGGAACGGCGGCATCTCCCCGGGCTGGAGCGAGCCGTCGGAGGGACCGCTCCCAGTCGTCCTCACGCGGGTGAGCTGGAGGTTGTCGTCGGCCTGGCCGTCCTCGTGGACCCCGTCCACGGTCCAGCCGTTCGCAGCCACGTCCACCCTGTGCGGGCGCAGCGGCAGCGGCACCTGCACGGTCTCGCGCTCCGGCATCGGTCCGGAGAGCAGGATCTCGTGTCGGCCCGGCTCGACCCGCGTCCAGATGCGGCCGTCCGGGGTGCGCGCCACGGACGCGGGCCTACCGTCGATCCTCACCTCGGTGGGGAGCCACTGCTGCGCGCCGCCCGGCAGGGGCACGGCCACCTCGGCCGCGGCCCCGACCTCGAAGCGGAGGCGCAGCGTCTCCGGGGAGGCCTCCAGGAACATCCGCGGGCTGGACGCGCACTCCGGGTGACAGTCGGGCGGCGCGAGGAGCTGCTGGCGGAGCTGCTCGAGCACCTCGGGAGACGGCGGCTTCTCCTCCTGGGCGATGGCGCCGCAGGGCAGGAAGAGAATGCACAACAGGACCGCAGCGGCAGGCGGCATCCGCCGGTCCAGCTTGAGCCCGGCGGCGCTCAGGGCGCGCAGGACCAGCAGGACGAGCAGCGCCAGGCGGACCAGGGTGAGGACGAAGTGGGCGGCCGGGGACACGAGCAGGAAGCGGACGCGGTGGTCCTTCTCCACCGGCCCGCTCCAGCGCAGCTCGACCCGGTGCCACTCCCATTCAGGCAGGCCCGAACCCGTGGCCACGACCGCGCGGGGGTCGATCTCCTCCAGCCGGGCGCGACGGAGTTCCTCCCTCTCCGGAGCCGGCTCCGCCTGGGGCTTCGAGGCCTCGCCGACGACGTACCCGAGAGCGCTGAGATCCTCCTCCGCCTGCTTGGCCGCCCGGGAGAACATCATGCTTCCTCCGCCACTGCCCGTGGTCTCCAGGGCCGGGTAGATCGCCTGCCGGACCTGGCGGGCGAGGAAGGCGACGGTCATCAAGGCCAGGATGCCGAGCGCGATGCCGGAGACGGCCCGCGCCAGCCTTCCCGGCCTTCCCTCAGGGGCGACCACCCGGCGCAGGGCCTCGGCCGCCAGCACCGCGACCCAGATCCACCGCGGAGCGCCGGGCTCGTGCCAAGTCAGGACCAGCGCCGCCAGCGCCAGGGCCGCCCAGCGGTTCCCCCAGAGATGCCGCACCGCGAGAGCCAGGAGGAGAACCAGGAACAGGTCGAGCAAGGTCCAGCGGTCGATCCACGTGCCCGGCGCGTCGTCGACCCCCAGGGCGCCGAGGATGCGCCAGCCCGGGGGGATGCGGATCTCGCCGTTGACCTGGTGGAAGTCATGGTCCCAGCCCACGGCGGGCAGCGCGGTCCGGCCGGGGAGCCGGCCCTCGGCGACCAGCGAGACCTTGCCTTGACGCACCTCGATGCCGACGCGGTCCGATCCCGGCCTCCGGGTGATCACTTGGTCCTGTCCGCCCAGGGAGACCCGCTCGAGCCGGGTGGGAGGGGCCACGTCCAGGCGCCAGCTCCGGGTGAGGGTGCCCTCCATCTGGTCCTTCCAGGTGTAGCCGCCGCCGTCGAAGTCGAGCCAGAGCACGCGGTGGAGCGTCAGCCGGTCCTCGGGGGGATTGGCGGCGCCGCGGCGGCGCTCCGCTAGGCGCAGGGTCTCGCCGGGGCGGACACGGTAGGCCGGAAGGGCCTTCCACTCGGCGGGGAGCGTGGTCTGCTGCGGGTCCACCGCGGGCACGCCCTCGACATCCACCAGGCGAAGGTTCGGCCGGGCTTCGAAGACCCAGATCTCCTCAGCGGCCCAGGGGCCTCCCGGGACCGGCTTCCGGATGGCTACGGCCGGGCCGGCGTGGCGCGCCGTCAGCTCGAGGACCCAGTTGCCTGGGCGAACCTGCACACGCAGCCGGCCGCCGGGCTCCAGCCGGGCGGGCAACGGGCCAGCCAGGGAGAGGGGGATGAAACGGTCGGGCAGTGCCCGGCCCAGGAGCACCTCCCGCGCCTTGCCCGACACCGCCAGCTCGATGCGGGTGGTCAGGAGGAGCGGCACGCCGTCCACAATCCGGCGCTGCACCCGGATATCCAGACGGTCCTCCTCGGTCCGGACGGCGTGGACGCCCTGGAGGAAAACGCGGCCGGTTTCATCGCGCTCCGGGAGCAGGACCGCGGCCCCGCGGACGGTCAGCGCCACAACCCCTACCTCGGGCGGCACCGGCAGCGATTCAGGAAGGACGTCCCACCGGAAGGAACCGGCGATCCCGTGCGTGCCGGCCGGGAGCCAGAGGCCCGGCGCGTCCTTGCGGGAGACCGCGGCGGCAGGACTTCCGTCCAGTTGGAGATCGAGCGGCCAGCGCCGCGCCTCGCCCGGGAGAGGCACGAAGGCATCGGCTTCTAGCGTCCACTCCTGGCGGAAGCTCCCGCCCCTGTCGGTCAGGTCAAGCGTGAGGACGCCGGGCCAGGCGCAGCGCTTCTCTTCTCCCCCGAGGAACGTGGAGCAGAGCGCGCCTTCATGGCCGCGCAGAACCCAGTCTGTCCAGGGTTGCAGAGGACCGGGGATCCGATCGGGCGGGATCGGGCCCGCCGTTGCGGGGAGCGCGGCAAGCAACAGGAGAATCAGGGTGTGACGCGGCACGGTCCACCTCCATCGGGTCTGTCTGTCTCGAAGACTTGGACCCCGATCCTACCGCAGAGGAAACCGCCGCTCGTCCGCATCGGCACTGGTAAGCTGCTCCCATGCAGGAGCTCGCCGCGCTGGCCCTGGCCCTCTCCCTGATGTCGCAGTCCCTTCCCGAGGAGCCCGCTGCTTCTGTCGTTGACGAGGTGACCGTAACCGCCACCCGGACCGAGCGGCGGCTGGCCGACACGGCGGCGAGCGTGGTCGTCCTCTCGTCGGAGGAGCTGGAGACGACCGCGGCCGGGACCGTGGACGACGCCCTGCGCCAGGTGCCCGGCTTCTCCCTCTTCCGCCGCTCGGGGAGCCGCTTCGCGAATCCCACCACCCAGGGGGTGTCGCTGCGCGGCCTGGGGGCAAGCGGCGCGAGCCGGGCCCTGGTCCTGGCGGACGGCATCCCCCTGAACGACCCCTTCGGCGGCTGGATCTACTGGGGCCGGGTGCCGCGGGTCTCGCTGTCGCGGATCGAGGTGCTGCGCGGCGCCGGCTCGGACCTCTACGGCAGCGCCGCCCTGGGGGGCGTGGTCCAGCTCCTCAGCCGCGCGCCCTCGGAGCCGGTCCTGGCCTTCGAGGCCGCCTACGGCGAGCGCGAGACCCCGGAGGGCGGGCTCTTCGTGGCCGAGCGACGAGGCCGCTGGGCCGCGAGCCTGGGCGCCGAGGGGTTCCGCACCGGTGGCTACGTCCCGGTCGAGCCCGCGGCCCGGGGAGCGGTGGATGCGCCGGCCGCCTCCCGCCATTCGACGGTGGACCTCACCCTGGAGCGCCGGGTCGGAGAGGACGGCCGTGCCTTCCTCCGTGGCTCCTGGTTCGACGAGGAGCGGGACAACGGCACGCGCCTCCAGGTGAACGACACCACGATCCGCCAAGCCAGCCTCGGGATGGACGGCAGCGCGGGCGGCGGCTGGCTCTCCCTGCGGGCCTGGGGCAGCGATCAGGATTATTTCCAGACCTTTACCGCCGTGGCTCCGGACCGCAACAGCGAAAGCCTGACCCGCGAGCAGCGGGTCCCGGCCGAGTCTCTGGGCGGGAGCGCGCAGTGGACCCGGACGCTGGGAGACCGCCACGGCCTGGTCGCGGGTTTCGACCTGCGGGAGGTGAGCGGCACGAGCGACGAACTGGTCTTCCCGATCCTGCGGAGAACGGAGGCCGGGGGCACGCAGCGCACCGCCGGGTTGTTCGTGGAGGACCTGGTGAGCCTCACCCCGCGACTCTCGCTTACGCTTGGAGGGAGGATCGACGGCTGGCGCAACGAGGGACAGGAAGATGAGCGCGAGGAGACCGCTTTCAGCCCGCGGGCTTCCCTCCTCTGGCGGGCCACCGACCGCTGGGCGTGGACCGCCTCGGCCTACCGCGGCTTCCGGGCGCCAACCCTGAACGAGCTCTACCGCGACTTCCGGGTGGGCGACGTGCTCACCCTGGCCAACGACGAGCTGGAGGCCGAGCGCCTTTCCGGAGGCGAGACCGGCGCGATCTTCAGCTCGTCGCGGGTCACGGCCCGGGGCGTCCTCTTCTGGATGGAGGTGGACCGCAACGTCGCCAACGTGACCCTCTCGTTCAGCCCCGGGCTCATCACCCGGCAGCGCCGGAACCTGGGCCGCACCCGTTCGCGCGGGATCGAGATGGAGGGCACGGCCCGTCTCGGGGACCGCTGGACTCTTTCCGGAGGCTACCTGCTCTCCGATGCCACCGTGGAGAGAGCTTCCCCGGATCTGGAGGGGCTGCGCATCCCCCAGGTGCCGAGGCACCAGGGCTCGCTCCAGCTCCGCTTCTTCGATCCGCAGATTGTTACCGCGGGTCTCCAGGCCCGCTGGACCGGCGAGCAGTTCGACGATGACCGCAACGAGCTCCCCCTGGAGAGCTTCCTCGCGGTGGACGCCCTGCTCTCCCGGCCGGTCGCGCGCGGGCTGGAGGTCTTCCTCGCCGCCGAGAACCTCCTCGACGAGGCCTACGAGACCGGCCGCACCCCGGTCCGCTCCCTGGGTCCGCCGCGGACGGTGCGGTTGGGGATCCGGTTCGAGGTCAGTCCCTCCAGCCTTCGTCGCCAAAGAACGGCTGGGCGGCCGACTCCGGCCGGGTGAGGTCGGCGGCGAGCGCCGCGATTCCGGGCTCGCCCTTGTAGAGGCTGTCGGCAGCCTCGGTGAAGCGGACGATCTCCGCGGCCGCGGCCTCGGCGAGCTCCCGCGCCCGCTCCAGCCAGACGTCCCCTCGTCCGCTCTGCCAGAGGTCGAGCAACGCATAGGCTCGGCCCGCCAGGCCGCAGCAGAGGCTCGCGTTGCGGTCGGGCGCCTCCCAGGCGTTCCAGGCCGCGCCCTCGGCCAGCGCGAGCCAGGACGGATCGTTCAGCTCCCGTGACGTCAGGGTCCAGAGGGGCACGAAGCCGGCGCTGCCGTTGCACCAGCCGGGCATGGTCGATCCTGTGATCGATCCCGTGCCCCCGTCGCGCCACGGCCAGCGCAGCCCTCTCCCCCAGCTTCGGGCACAGCCGGCCAGCTCGGCCAGGCGCTCCTCCAGCGGCTCCGGCCGGGGCGTTCCGGCGGACCGGCACCACCGCAGGGTCGCGTAGAGGTAGCCGGCCCAGCCGTGGGCCATCCCCAGGTTCGCCCAGCTTCCTTCGGTACGCGCGACCGGCGGCTGCTCCCCGATCTCCTCCCAGAGGCCGCGCACCAGCCCGTCGCCCAGCTCCCGGAGCCGCTTCGCGGGCTCTTCCTCAACGGCACGCAGGGTGTCGAGCAGCATCGAGGCCGCGAGCAGCACGCCGGAACGGCCCAGCGTCAGGTCGGGGTTGGAGCACGGTTGCGAGACCGCTTCCAGGAAGGCGCCCACGGCGCGGCGCTGGACCCCGGGGTCGCCCAGGGCGTGCGACACCAGCGCCTGCACGGCCAGCGGCCCGCTCGGCGTGTGGTAGGGGGTGACCCGGCCCAGGCTCTCGCGGTCGAGCTGCTTGTCCGGGTTGTAGAAGCCCTCGTCCGGGGTGCCCGCGGCCACGGCCTTCGCGGCCCACAGGTCGGCCTGGGAGAGCAGCCCGGCATCCTCCCGGGCCAGGGCGATCCGGTAGAGGGTGTAGGCCGCGCCCGCCGCGCCGTAGTTGATGGACACCTTGGGCGCCTCGGGGAAGCCTTCGCGGAACAGGACGCCGCCGGGCCGCAGCCGCTCGAGCACCCGGGCGAGAAGGGCTTCCGCAGCGGCTGAAGGTTTCCGGGGCTGGACGGGCGGCGTCTCCACGCCAGCCAGGGCCTCGGCCAGGGCGGCCATGGAGGGGAACCGCTCCTCCGGGGTCTTGGATAGCGAACGCGCCAGGACCGCCTCCATCCCGGGCCACGGCTCCACGCCCCGTTCGGCGAAGGAGAGCGGCGGCTCCTCCGCGATCTGGCGCAGCATCCTGTCCTTCTCCAGGGAGAAGTCGAGGTAGTGGGCGCCGGCCAGGAGGTAGTACAGGAGCGCCGAAACGCAGTACTGCTCCCCCGCGGGAGAGGCCGCGGGCGGCATCTGGCCGGCCCGGGCGGGCACGGCATACTCGGGCTCGAAGTAGAAGGCCACGCCGCCGCGCCCCGGGTGCGGAACCGGGCTCCCATCCCAGCGGGCGAGGCCGAAGTCGATCAGGCGGGCCTCGCCGGAACCGTCCACGAGGATGTTGCGCGGGTGGACGTCGCCGTGCAGCACGCCGCGCTCGTGCAGGCGGACGTAGGCGCTGGCGATGGCCCGCGCCAGGGCGAGCAGGCCGGCCCGGTCCCCCCGCCGCCGCAGCTCCGCGGCCGCGGCATGTCCGTCCACGCCGGAGCACCACTCCACGGCCAGGTAGTGCCGGCCTTCGACTTCCCCCTGGCCGAGGAGTCGCGGCGCCCCCTCTCCCGCCAGGTGAGAGAGGATCGCGGCCTCGCGGGCGAAGTCGACGGCGGTGCGGCCCGCAGCCTGGGGGCGCTCGATCTTGAGGGCCGCGGTTCCAGATCCAGAGCGGACCTGATAGAGCTCGGTGTCCTCCAGCCCCTGCACGCATTCCAGGACCTCGAATCCGGCGATCTCCTCGCCCGGCTGGAGCGACTGCTGGATGGCCCCGGCCGCGTCCGAGCCCTCCGCGACCAGGAAGCCCGAGCCGAGCAGACGCTCCAGCAGCGGGTAGGCCTCCTCCAATGTCGTCTCCGGGTCGAGGGAGCGGGCGCGGCTGAACTCGATCACGGCCTCGACGATGGTGACGGGCGAGCGGAACCGCTCCAGCAGCTCGGCCGCGCCCGCGTCGACGATGCGCGACGGCGTGCGCGACTTCGGCCGGGTGACCGCGTAGTCCCCCTCCTCCCAGGTGAGCTGGCGCCGCACCTCCTCCGGCAGGTCCGCGACCGGGACCAGCAGCACGTCGGGAGGGAGGATCAGGGGGTCGGTGATCGCCACGGGATCTCAGCTCCTCGTCCAGAGCAGGGCGCCGGGGGTCCAGGTGTCGGTGTCCACGCCTTCGAGCCGCACGCGCTCCAAGGCGAAGCGCCAGGCCTCTCCCGCTTCGGACCCTGATTTCGCGGACAGCAGGGCCCGCGCCAGCCGGTGGGTCAGCCAGAGCCGCCAGCTCTCGCCGCCGCCGAAGGACGACTCCTCGCGCGGCGGATCGACGCCCCAGGAGAGGAGGCCGTTGCCGCCGATCTCGGAGGTGAAGGGAACCCCCTGGGCGGGGATGCCGGACAGGCGGCCGGACAGGGCCTCGGCCGCGGCGGCGAGCCGCTCGAAGCTCGGGAAGTAGGAGACGATCTTGTCGGCGCGCAGGATGCCCCAGGCGTCGGCCCCCACTTTGAACTGCGCGGCGCGGCCCGCGGACAGGGCCTCCAGGATGGCGGCGAAGCTCTCCGGCAGCGCCTCCGGCACCGGGCTGATGTAGAGCTTCCAGGTCGCCCCGCCGCCGGAGAGGTCGCCGTCCTGCCGGGAGCGCCAGCTCAGCCACCATTCAGTCGATCCGCCGGTCCGCTCCCAGGCCCGGTCGAGGAGCTGCCGGTTCGGGCCTCCCCGGTTCGGACCTCCAGAACCGATCCCGAGCCAGGCGAGCACGTCGTCCCCCTTGGGGAGGCGCCGCTTCCACTCCGGCGTCAGCGGCCGGCGGTTGTAGCCGTAGAGACGGAAGGAGAGGGTCAGGGGATCGTCCACGGCCAGGTCCTGACCGTAGCGCAGGGCCGCGAGAGACAGATCGGCGAGCCGCCCTCCCCCTGCACCCGGGGACCGCCTCTCCCCGAACAGGGAGAGGGCCGCGGCTCCGGAGAGGAAGCCTTCCCCCTCTCGAACCTCCAGGATGGCGTCGACCACGAGCCGGGCCACGACCCGCAGGGTGCCCTCGCCGAGCATCGCCTGCACGTAGGCGGGCAGCGGCCCGGGCTCGCGGAGGGTGAGGAAGAGCAGGGCGGTCTCGCGGTCCACGGACTTGACGCCGAGGATGGACGGCGCTTCCCGGGGCCGCAGGATGCCGTAGAAGTCGGAGTCCTTGCGCAGGTCGGCCAGCGTCTCCCGCTCCTTGGCCGCGAGGCGGTCGAACAGCACCAGCTCGAAGGCTGGGTTGGAGCGGAAGTCGCGCCGAAGGACGTCGGGATTTTCGGGCAGCATGGATCCGGTCAGGAGATCGGCGGCACCCCGCTCAGGGTCTGGCGGAGCTGGTGCCGCAGCTCCGGGAGACCGTCCACGGCCGCCGGAGCACGGTTTGTCTTGGACGGGCTGGGGCAGTTCGCCTTCGAGGGTTTGGGACAGCCTGGCTTGCTGGGGTTCGGACAGTCCGCACAGATGTCGACCAGAAGATCCGAGACACGAAAGGCCACGGTTCCACCTCCTTTGACAGACGGGAGCAGGTTCACCCGGACTATACCTTCAATCCAGGGAGAGCATCCAGATCTCCCCCTCGTTGACCAGCCTCACCAGGAGGAGCCGGCTGTCGTCCGCGCTCGTGCCCGCGAACCAGAAGACCGAACGCGGCGGGGGCGCCAGGATGTCGCGCGGCCTTCCCGCCTGCAGGTCGTATCCGAAGAGACGCCCCTCGTCGAGGTACAGGAGGGCCGGGGACCGGTGCAGCCAGACCGGGGTGTCGCCCCGCTCGGTCAGCCTGCGGAACCGGGCGGTCTCCAGCGAGTAGAGGACGACACCGGGCTGCGGCGAGAGGTCCTCCCGGGTCGTCGTGCCCGCCAGCCAGCGGCCGTCCGCGGACCAGGAAGTGGCCCCGAACGTGCCCTCGAGGGCGGACATGCCGGGCAGCGGCTCGGCCCCGCGCGTGGAGACCGGTTGCGCGAGGTCGAACGTCACCATGCTGCGCGAGCCGAGACTGGCGGCGATCCGCCGGCCGTCCGGCGACCAGAGCGGGTAGGCCGGCGACTCGCCGGTCGTCCGGGTCAGCGGCTCCGACCGGCTGCCGTCCGGGAGGATCGACCAGGCCTCGTAGCGGCCGCCGCGGTCGGAGTAGAAGAGGATGCGGCTGCCGTCCGGCGACCAGTGCGGGATGCGGTCGCGGTGCTCGTCGCGCGTGAGCTGGCGCAGGTCCGAGCCGTCCGGCCGCACGAGGTAGAGGTCCTCCTGCGGCGGGAAGGTGTCGAAGACGAGCCACTGGCCGTCGGGCGAGGCGTCCACGGAGCGGACCGCCTTGGTCCCGCCGAGGATGGCGGTCGGGGCTCCGGCGGGAGCCAGCTGCCCGGGATCGAACGCGACGGATTCCAGATGGTGCCGCCGGTCGTCGGTCGCGTAGGCGATCCGCCGGCCGTCGCGCGAGATGCTCAGGAACCGGAGCGGCTGCGAGGAGGACGTGACCGGCACGGGCGGCCCGGACACGCGCCCCGACTCCTCGTCGATCCCCACGCGCCAGACGTTCAGGCTGCCGTTGCGGTCGCTGATGAAGTAGAGGTGGGCACCGTCCGGGGACCAGACCGGGTTCCAGTTGAGGAAGCTGTCGTTCGTCACCGGCACGGGCTTGCCGCCGGTGCCATCCAGGGCCACGGTCCAGACCGTGCGCGCCGCTCCGTGGGAGGCCAGGCCCCAGTAGGCGATCCGCCGGCCGTTGGGAGACCAGCTCGGCTGCACGGCGTCGCCCGCGGCCACCAGCGTCCTCCTGCCCGTGGCGAGGTCCACCCGCCAGACCTGGCTCCCCTCCATGCGGATCCAGGGCTCGGTCACCCCCTCGGTGGCCACCGCGATCTCCTTGCCGTCCGGCGACCAGGCGGGGTTGTAGCCGAAGCCGGTGATGCGGCTGACCGACTCGCCGGTGGCGCCCATCAGGAAGATGCCGCCCCCCTCGCGGTCGGAGCGGAAGGCGATCTGCTGCCCGTCCGGAGAGAAGGCGGGCTGGGTATCGTCCCAGGGAGTGCCGGGCGTCAGGTTGATCGGGTTGCCGCCCCCGACGCGCTGCAGGAAGATGTCCGAGCCCCCGTCGGACGCCTTCACGTAGACGAAGTAGTTGCCGTCCGGAGAGAGGCTCGGGTAGGTCTCGCTCCCCTCCATCTCGGTGAGGCGGGTGAAGGTCGCCTGGACCGGAGCGGGACCGGGGCCGCCGGAGCGCAGCAGGTAGCCGCCCAGGGCGGCGAGCACCAGCAGGGCCGCGGCCCCTGCGGCCCAGAGCCAGGGCGCCCGGCGGAGGGCCGGAACCGGAACCGTGGCCTGGGTCGGCATGGAGCCCGACGAGCCCCCGGCCAGAAGGCGCAGGTCGGCCACGGCCGCGTCCGCCGTGGGATAGCGCCGGGCCGGGTCCTTGGCCAGCAGCAGCCGGACGATGCGCTCCACCTCGGGGGGAGCGTCCGGCCGCAGCTTTGCCAGCGGCTCGGGCTCTCCCGTCTGGATCGCGTGCTGCAGGGCCGACTCGTGATCGCCGAGGAACGGCCGGCGGCCGGTCACCATCTCGTACAGCACCACGCCCAGGGACCAGAGGTCCGAGCGGCCGTCCACCCCCTCCCCCTTCATCTGCTCGGGAGACATGTAGGCCGGGGTGCCCACGGTGCCGCCGGTGCGGGTCAGCCCGGCCTCGCCGGCCAGCTTGGCGATGCCGAAGTCGAGGATCTTGACCACGCCGTCACTGGTGACCATCAGGTTGGCCGGCTTGACGTCGCGGTGGACGATCCCCTGGCGGTGGGCCTTGGCCAGCCCCTTGGCGATCTGGAGCGCGTAGTCCACGGCCTCGGCCACGGGCAGCGGCCCGCGCTCCACCTTGCGCTTCAGGGTCTCGCCGTCGTAGCAGGGCATGGCGAGGTAGAGCTGGTGGGTCTCGGTCTCGCCCACGTCGTAGACCGTGCAGAGGTTGGGATGGTCGAGCGCGGAGGCGGTGCGGGCCTCCTGGAGGAAGCGGGCCTTGGCCACCGGATCGCGCGTCAGCTCCGGCGGCAGGAACTTGAGGGCCACGGTGCGGCCGAGGCGCGTGTCCTCCGCCCTGTGGACGATGCCCATGCCGCCGCCGCCGAGGATCTCGCCCACGCGGTAGGGGCCGACCTCCCGCGGCACGACCTGGAACATCGTCAGGTCCGGCAGCTTCTCGGGCCAGCGGGTCAGGGTCGGGTTGGTGGCGCGGCCCATGCGGCCAACGTGGCTGAAGCTGCGCAGATCCACCCGCAGGTCGTCCGCGTTCGGGTACCGGTCGCCCCGCCGCCGGGCCAGGGCGCGGGCCACGATCCGGTCGAGCTCACCGGGCACGCCTTCGCGCAGGGCCGAGACGGGCGCCGGCTCGGCGGGAGCGGCCAGCGGGCCGCGGGGGAACGGCACGCTGCCGGTGAGCATCTCGTAGAGGATCACGCCGAGCGACCAGATGTCCGCGCGGAGGTCGGGCGGCTCGCCCAGAAGGATCTCCGGGGCGCGGTAGGCGAGGAGCCCGGCCGGCGTGTCCTCGCCGGTGACCCGGGTGCGGTCGTCGAGCGAGGCGGTGCCGAAGTCGACGATGCGGGCCTGGCCGTCCGAAGTGATCAGGACGTTGGAGGGCTTGAGGTTGCGGTGGACGAGGCCGTGCTCGTGGGCGCGGGCGAGGCCGGAGGCGATCTGGCCGCAGAGGTCGACCGCCACCTCGGGCTTGAGCGGCCCGCGGGCGATCTTCTCCGCCAGCGTCTCCCCTTCGAGGAAGGCCATGGCCACGAAGAGGTGGCCGTCGCCGGTCTCCCCGACTTCGTAGACCGGGCAGATGTTGGGGTGCTCCAGGGCGGAGGCGGCCCCGGCCTCCTCGGCGAGGCGGCGGCGGTCCTCCTCGCGGAGGGGGATCGAGGCCGGCAGGAGCTTGAGGGCCACGAGCCGCTCGAGGTCGAGGTCCTGCGCCTTGAACACGGCGCCCCCTCTCGCGCCCGCGGCGAGGCGCTCGAGCAGGCGGTAGTGGGAGACGGAGGTGCCGATCAACCGGGAGGGGTTCCGAGCGTCGCCCGGCTGCTCGTCCATGACTTGACTCGAAGGCTCACTGCGAGCCGGGAGTCTACCACCCCCCGACCGGGGCTCACAGGGGCGGAGGGGAGAGCGTCTCCCGGAGCTGCGCCCGGAGGAAGGCGAGGGTCTGAGCGGTGTCGCCAGCCTTCGTTTGTTTCTTCTCGGTGGATCCACTGATCCGGGTGCAGCCGTGCACGGGATCGCCGTCGTCTGCCGGGCGCAGCGGCTGGACCGGGCGGGGATTCTTCTCTTTCTCGCCCTTCTTGTCCTTGTCCTTCTCTTTGTCGTCCGCAGGCATCAGATGGATGGTGATGTCGTCAAACCGGAAATCCATATCTCCTCCTCGGGTGCGTCCCGGAGCCGTGGAACCTCTTCGCAGTGCCGGCAGAAGCTTAACTCAACGGTCCCCTTGCTGCTCCAACGTCAGCAGCCACACATCCCCCTCATCCTGATGCCGGACGAGGAACAGAAAGCGGTCGTCCGCACTTACGCTCACCCACTTGAGCTCGGAGCTCTCGGACGTGGCGAGCAGCTCGCGAGACGTCCGCAACGGCAGGGCGAGCAGGAAGAGCCGTCCCCGGTCCAGATAGACGAGGCGCCGGCTTTGATGCAGCCAGGCAACGCCGGTGCCGCCATCGGTCAGCTTCAGACGCCGGCCGGTGTCGAAGGAGTAGATGGAGATGCCGTTCACGTCCGAGGGGTAGCCGGCCAGCCAGCGGCCGTCCGCGGACCACGCCTCCGCGGCGAAGCCGTCGTTCGAGCCCGCCAGGTCCAGGCGCCTCGGCTGCCGGCGCTCCAGCGGCTCGCGAAGGTCGACCAGGGCGCTCCCCGCGAACCCGTGGCTCACGGCGAGCCAGCGGCCGTCCGGGGAAGGGACCGGGTTGTAGATCGGCTCGTCGGTGCGGGTAAGCGGCTCGAGCCCGCTGCCGTCCACCCGGATCTTCCAGGCCTCGTACTTGCCGCTGCGGTTCGAGTAGAAGACGAGCGAGCTGCCGTCCGGGAACCACCTCGGCGTCCGGTCCTTGTGCGCATCGTCCGTGAGCTGCCGCTGGCCGCTCCCATCGCTGCGCACCAGGAAAAGGTCCTCCTGGGGAGCTGAGGTATCGAACACCACCCACTGCCCGTCGGGAGAGACGTGGGCCGAGCGGATCGCCCAGGAGCCGCGGGTCACCGGGGCGAGTGTCCCCACGACCACTCCCTTCTCCGGGTCGAAGCCGATGCGCTCGACGTTGGTGCGGCCTTCCAGGGTCGCATAGATGATCTTTTCGCGGCCGGTGCTGAAGCTGACGATCGATTCGGAGGGGGCACGGACCGGCCGCGGCTCGCTGAGCGGCCGGCCCGATGCCTCGTCGATCCGTACCCGCCAGACATTGCGGCTGCCGTTCCGATCGCTCAGGAAGTACAGATACCGCCCGTCGGGCGACCAGACCGGATTCCAGTTGAGATGGGTATTGGCCACGGCCTGCACGGGATCGCTGCCGTCGCGCAGGACGGTCCAGATGGATCGCTGACCGGTATCGGCGGAGAAGCTCCAGTAGGCGATCCTGAGACCCTGGGGAGACCAGGCCGGCTGCGTGGCGTCCTCGCCGACCAGGAGCCGCGGCTCGCCGCCCTCGGCGGGGATCCGCCACAGCTTGCTGACGTCGAAGCGCTGGGCCGGGTCGGAGCCTTCCTGCCGGGCAAAGACGATCTCCCTGCCGTCCGGGGACCACGCCGGGTTGTACCCGAAGCCGGTCAGCCGGCGCACCGATTCGCCGGTCGCCCCCATGATGAAGAGGCCGCCGCCGTCGCGCTCGGAGCGGAAGGCGATGTACCGGCCGTCCGGAGAGACCGCGGGGTCCGACTCGTCCACGGGCGAGTCCTCGGTCAAGTTCCGCGGGTTGTCCCCGTGGACCAGCTCCCAGAAGAGGTCGGTGTCGCCTCCCAACCGCTTGACGTAGACCAGGAAGTCCCCGGCCGGAGCGAGAGCCGGCTGACGTTCACTCCCCTCCTGCCAGGTGAGACGCGTCACGGGACCGAGAGCTGGAGGAGAGGTATCGCGGGAGCGCAGCCAGAGAAGAGACCAGAGAAGAGAAAGAACCGCAAGGACGGCAAGGGCCGCAAGGACGGCGGGCAGGCGGCGCCGCGGCGCGGTGGACGGCCGGCCGCTCGTGGGCGGGCCGCCCAGGGCGCGCAGGTCCGCGAGCACGTTCTCGGCCGTCGGGTAGCGGTCGGGCAGGCTCTTCTTGAGCAGGCCGGCGACGATCCTCTGCAACTCCGGCGGGGCGTCCGGCCGCCAGCGGCGCAGCGGCGCCGGCTCGTCGTGGAGAACGGCGTGCACGATCCCCGGGTCGCTCTCGGCGTGGAACGGCACCCTTCCAGTCAGCATCTCGTAGAGGACCACGCCGAGCGACCAGAGGTCGGTGCGGTGGTCGACCTCCCCCCGCGCCTGCTCGGGCGACATGTAGGTCGGGGTGCCGACGCAGAAGCCGGTCCGGGTCAGCCCCGCGGAGCCGGCCAGCTTGGCAAGGCCGAAGTCGAGGATCTTGACGATGCCGTCGCGGGTCACCATCAGGTTCGCGGGCTTGACGTCGCGGTGGACGATCCCCTGCCGGTGCGCCTTGGCGAGCCCCAGGGCCGCCTGCTTTGCAATATCGACCGCCTCCTCGACGGGCAGCGGCCCCCCGCGCTCGATCTTCCTCTTGACGGTCTCGCCGTCGTAGGCCGGCATGGCCAGGTAGAGCCGGTCGTCGTCCAGCTCGCCGACGTCGTAGACGGTGCAGATGTTGGGGTGATCGAGGGCGGAGGCCGTGCGGGCCTCCTGGAGGAAGCGCGCCTTGGCCACCGGGTCCCGGGTCAGGGCGGGCGGCAGGAACTTCAGGGCGACGGTGCGCTGGAGGCGGCTGTCCTCGGCCTTGTAGACGACTCCCATGCCGCCGATGCCGACGTGCCCCAGGATGCGGTAGTGATCGACCTCGCGGCCGATCAGGGGATCGTCGGCGGGGGTGGGGTCGGAGCGGGCGGGGCGGACCGGGACCGGGATGGCCAGCTCGGTCGCTCCCGCCTCGTCATCAGGCTCATGCATGACGGCTGGCTGGGGCTTCTTTCGACCGACAGTCTACCAGAAGCCCCGGCAAGCTTGAGCTGCGTTACTTCCGGCCTTTGCGTCCCTTCTGCTGCCCGGGCGCGGGGGCATCGGGCTTCTTCAGGGTCTCCTTGTGGTCGCGCAGCTCCTTGATGGCACCCTGGAGACGCCGCTCGAGGTCGTCGGCCTCCTCAACGGTCTTCGGCAGGCCGGCGGGCTCCTGCGCGTGCGAGCGCTCGCGCCTCTCCAGCTCCTCCAGGAGACGCCGGAGCTCCTCTTTCAGGGCCTTGAGGTCCTTGGGCCGTCCGCCGCCCTGCACCAGCGTGGTGACCGTGGTCACCGTGGTGACGGTGGTGATGGTCGTCAGGCCGGGCGCCGGGTCTTCGAAGCCCATGGTGGCGACGCCGCAGGTGCAGCGAGGTTCGTAGTCCTTGGCGGGCCTCGGCCACATGGTTTCCGGCCCGCACGAGCAGGGCGTTGCGGCCATCGGCTCGATGCGGCTCGCGGGGCCGCACGTGCACGGCTCGGGCCGGGCCGCCATACCCGGGTCGTCGTCGCGCATGGACGCGGGGCCGCACGAGCACTCGGGATCTCCGCCACCATCCTGCCCTGAGACCACCTGGATCATCAGATCCCTGATTTTGAATGCCATCCTCTCACCTCCTCCAAATCGAGCTTTCATGGTTACCGACGCTTCTGAATACGGAAAAATCCTGCTCTCCCCGCCAGTCACTGCATCCGCAGCAGCTTGATGTCCCCCTCGTCACTGGCGCGGACGAGGAAGAGCGCGCTGCCGTCGGGAGCCGCCTCGACGATCCGGAAGGCCGAGTTCGTGTTGGGCGGAGGCGCCAGGATCTCGCGGGTGGCGCGGGTCTGGGGATCGAGCAGGAACACCTTGCCTTCGTCGACGTAGAGCAGCCGGCCGTCGCTCAGCCAGACCGGCAGGATGCCGCTTTCGGTCAGCCCCTCGTAGCGGCCGGTCTCGAACGAGTAGCGCGCGATCCCGAGCCTCGACGTCGGGGTCTGGACCTCGCCCGCGAGCCACTTCCCGTCGGAGCTCCAGTCGTTGGGGGTGAAGCTCTCGCCGCCCTGCTGCGCGTTGGCGAGCGGCTGCGCGCGGCGCTGCCCCAGCGGCTGGGAGAGGTCGATCAGCGACGGCCCGTGCTCCGTCATGACCAGCAGGCGGCCCCCGTCCGGCGACCAGAGGGCATCGAGGACCGCGCTCCCCTGGACGGCGGTCATCTGCCGCCGGTCGCCGCCGTCGGCGCGCACCGACCAGACCTGGTAGCCCCCGCCCCCGCGGTCCGAGTAGAAGAGGATGCGCTCGCTGTCCGGCGACCAGCGGGGGACCCGGTCGCGCTCGGGGTCGTCGGTGAGCTGCCTCCCCTGCTGGCCGTCGGCGCCGACCACGTGCAGGTCCTCCTGCGGCAGGGCGGTATCGTAGACGATCCAGCGGCCGTCGGGCGAGACGTCGGCGAAGCGGACGATGCGGGAGCCCTGCGTCACCGGCTCCAGGATCCCGGACGTCCGCCCCGTCGCCGGATCGAAGGCGGTGCGCTCCAGGTTCGCCTTGCCGTCGCGGGTGGCGTAGGCGATCTGCTTGCCGTCGCGGGAGATGCTCAGGAACCCGCTCCACGCGGCGGGCGTGGTGAGGTCCTCGGGCTCGCCCTGCACCTTGCCCGACCGCTGGTCGATGCGCACCCGCCAGAGCGTCATGCTCCGGCTGCGGTCGCTGACGAAGTAGAGGTGCTCCCCGTCCGGGGACCAGACCGGGTTCCAGTCGATGGCGCGGCCGTCGGTCACGGCCACCGGCTCGCCGCCCTCGACCGGAACGGTCCAGACGACCCGCGTGCCCGTGCCCGGGCGCAGGCCCCAGTAGGCGATCCGCCGGCCGTTCGGCGACCAGCTCGGCTGCACCGCGTCCGCCTCGACCGGGATGCGCTCGCGGGTGCTGTCCGCCAGGCGGACCCGCCAGAGCTCGCTCTGGACCGACCGGCGGCGCGGGTCCGTGATCCCCTCGGTGGCATAGACGATCCACTGCCCGTCCGGGGACCACGCCGGGTCGTGCCCCTCCTGGGTCAGGCGCACGACCGACTCCCCCGTCGCGCCCATGAGGAACAGGCCGCCGCCCTCGCGCTCGGAGCGGAAGGCGACCCGCTGGCCGTCGGGCGAGACCGCCGGCTGGCCGTCGTCGAAGGTCGAGTCCTCGGTGAGGTTGCGCGGGTTGCCGCCGCCGACCCGCTGCCAGAAGATGTCGAGGTCGCCCCCCGCCTCCTTGGCGTAGAGGAAGAAGCTGCCGTCCGGCGCCAGGGCTGGATGGCTCTCCCGCCCCTCCAGGTCGGTGAGGGAGTCGTTGGTCCGCTGCAGCGGCCGGCTCCCGCTGCCGAGGGTACCGAGCCAGCCGGTCTCCCTCGCCAGGAAGCGCACCAGGAAGAAGGCCGCGATCAGCAGGACCGCCACCGCCGCGGCGATGGCAGGGGCCCGCCACCAGGGCCGCCGCACGACCGGCACGCGCAGCGACATGCGCGACAGCGTGCTCGTGATGCCCGAGAGCGCGCGCAGCTCGGCGATGGCCGCGTCCAGGTTCGGGTAGCGGTCGCCGGGGTCCTTGGCGAGCATCCCCTTGAGGATCCGTTCCAGGTCGGGCGGCGTCTCGGGGCGGAGCTTGCGCACCGGCTCGGGCTCCTCGGTGAGCAGGGCGTAGATGATCCCCTGGTCCGTGTCGGCCCGGAACGGCGCCCGGCCGGTGACCATCTCGTAGAGGACCACTCCGAGCGACCAGAGGTCGGTACGGTGGTCGACCTCGCCCCGCGCCTGCTCGGGAGACATGTAGGAAGGAGTTCCGAGGCAGAAGCCGGCCCGGGTCAGCCCGGCGGCGCCGGCCAGCTTGGCGAGGCCGAAGTCCAGGATCTTGACGATGCCGTCGCCGGTGACGATCAGGTTCGCCGGCTTGATGTCGCGGTGGACGATCCCCTGGCGGTGCGCCTTGGCGAGACCCTGGCCGACCTGGATGGCGAAGTCGATGGCCTCCTCCAGGGGGAGAGGACCGCGCTCGATCTTCTTCTTCAGGGTCTCGCCGTCGTAGGCGGGCATGGCGAGATAGAGCTGGCCGTCGTCGGTCTCGTCCACCTCGTGGATCGTGCAGATGTTGGGGTGCTCCAGCGCCGAGGCGGCGCGGGCCTCCTGGAGGAAGCGCGCCTTGGCCACGGGGTCGCGGGTCAGCTCGGGCGGCAGGAACTTGAGCGCGACGATCCGCTCCAGCCGCGTGTCCTCGGCCTTGTAGACCACGCCCATGCCGCCGCCGCCGATGTGCTCGCGCACCACGTAGTGCGCAATGGCTCGGCCTATCATGCCGCCGGCCGGGGAGGCAGCAGATCGAGGAGGCTTCGGAGGCAGATCCGACGGCGGAGCGGTGGCCTGCGGCCTGCTGGGCATGGACAGCACGGTGGCGCCCGCCTTGGCGAGAGCCCCCGTGTCCTCGACCGCCTGCAGCTCGGCGCGCATCTCGCCGGCCCGGGCGTAGCGGTCCTCGGGCCTCTTCGACAGGGCGCGGGCCACGGCCTTTTCGAGCCCGGCCGGGATGCCCGGGCGCCACCGGCCCAGCGGCTCGGGCTCGCCAAGAATCGCGTCCGGCCCGGGGAAGGGGTGGCGGCCCGCGATCATCTCGTAGAGGAGCACGCCGAGCGACCAGACATCCCCCCGGGAGTCGGCCGGCGAGCCGCGGAGGCGCTCGGGCGCGAGATAGGCGCGGGCGCGCTCGGTCGCGCCCGACAGCGCGTCCCCGCCGAAGCCCACGACCTTGACCGCGCCCTCGGCGCTGACCAGCACCTGGGACGGATCGAGCGCGCCGTGGACGATCCCCTCGGCATGGGCGCTGGCGAGCCCGGCCGCGATCTGGCTCCCCATGTCCACGGCCTGGTTCAGGGCCAGGGGTCCGCGCGCCAGCCGGTCGGACAGCGGCTCCCCCTCGTCCAGGGCCATGGCCAGGAACGTGCGTCCGTCGCCGGTCTCCCCCACCTCGTAGACCGACCCGATATGCGGGTCGCCGATGGACGACGCGCGGGACGACTCGCGGGCAAAGCGCTCGCGCGCAGCTTCGCTCTCGGCGGCTGCGCCGCCCGGCAGGAGCTGCAGGGCGACGAGACGCTCGCGCTGGAGATCCTGGGCCTTGTAGAGGTCATCTACGCCGCCCAGGCGCTCGAGGACCCGATAGTGAGAGACGACGCTGCCTATCAACCGGTGGTTTCCCTGAGAGTAGCCCCGACTCTATTGCCCTACAAACTACGGCGAACGCAGGTGGTTGTTGCCTCTGAGGGGAGAGTGTATCAGAGGGGGGACCTCACCCCCTGTCCCCCTCTCCCATCTCCCGCCCATGCCCCCGCCGGGAGAGGGGGAACGTGACTGAGGCAGTCTTGCCTCACGCTCAGGCACGGTGGCCCCAGCTACGTTCCCCCTCTCCCGGGGATGGGTGGGTTGGGAGATGGGAGAGGGGGACAGGGGGTGAGGTCCTACACCGCCACCGCCCGCTCCACCGGAGGCAGGCACCGCGAGTCGTCGCAGGGCTGGAACCGCACCACGAGCCGGCCGCTGCCGCTCACCTCGCCCGCGATCTCCACCCGGCCGCCATAGACCGCGAGCGGCTGGCCGCCGGCGAAGCCCGCTTCGACCTCCTCCCCCTCGGGATAGCGGAGGCCGCGCACCTCGGCGCCTCCCTCGGCCGTCACCTCGGTGGGCACCAGGAACTCCTCCGAGGCCGGGTTCGCCTGGATGTGCCAGCCGGGCGCGACCTCCAGGACCAGGCGGAACGGGTGCCAGCCGCCAACGGCTTCGGCCCTCTCGTCCAGCCGCACCTTGACCAGCTCGGCCGCGGCATGGGCGAGCTTCTCCACCCCGGCGGCACCGGCCTCGCGCTCGTGGGCGGCGCGCTCCTCGACGGAGACGGTCGTCCCCGTCTCCGCCTCGTGATAGCGCCGGGCGGCGATCGACATCATCCGCGCCCCGTCGGGGTGACCCTGGATCATGGGCGCGAAAGCCTGGAGCGAGGCGCGGGCCTCGATCCGCCAGAGACTGTTGCCGGTCCGCTCGGCCAGCTCCAGGAGGTTGAGGACCGCCACGGCGTTGCCCGCCGGGGTGGCGCCGTCGAACACGTCCTTGCTGCGGAACAGGAGGTCCGGGCTCTCCGCGGCCACGAAGAAGCCGCCCCCCTCGGGATCCTTCAGCCGCTGGATCTGCTCCTGCGTCAGGTCGGCGGCGGCGCGCAGCCACGCCTCATCCCCCTGCGCCTCGTGCAGGGCGAGGAGGCCGCGCACCAGGAACACATAGTCGTCCAGATAGGCGGTGATCCGCCCCTGGCCCTGGCGCCAGGCGTGGAGGAGCACGCCCTCGGGCGAGCGCATGCGGTCCAGGACGAACTGTGCCGCCGAGGCCGCGCGCTCCAACATCGAGGCGTCGCCCAGCACCCGGCCGGCCACGGCCAGGCCGGCGATGACCATGCCGTTCCAATCAGTCAGGACCTTGTCGTCCGTGAGCGGCCGGTCGCGGCGGGCGCGCACCATGAACAGCCTCTCCTCAATGGCCTTGACCTCCCGCAGGAGCTCGTCCGGGTCCATCCGCCGCCGGGCCGCGGCCTGCTCGAGCCTCTCCGGCAGGTGGAGGACATACTGGTCCTCCTCGAAGAAGGGAGGGCCGTCGAAGCCGAGGATCGGCGCCAGGAAGGCGGCGTCCTCGCGGCCCAGGGCTTCGAAGATCTCGTCCCGGGTCCAGACGTAGAACGCCCCCTCGTGGCCGTGCGTCTCGGCATCGATCGCGCTCCAGAACGCCCCCTCGGGGGAGGTCATCTCCCGCTCGATCCACCGCGCGGTCTCGCGGACGATGCGCGCCGCCTGGGGATCGCCGGTGCGGGCGTGCTCGCGGGCGCAGAGCTCCAGGAGAAAGCCGTTGTCGTAGAGCATCTTCTCGAAGTGCGGCACGTTCCACTCGCGGTCGGTGGCGTAGCGGTGGAAGCCGCCGCCGAGCTGGTCGTAGATGCCGCCGCGGGCCATGTGGTCGAGCGTCGCCGAGAGCATCTCCCCAGCCTCTTCTCTCTCATCTGCCAGCTCCAGGCAGAGGAAGAGGTTGGACGGCGTGGGGAACTTGGGAGCGCCGCCGAAGCCGCCATGCTGGCCGTCGAAGCGGCGGGCCAGGGCCTCCAGCGAGCGGAGAGCGACCTCCGGACCGGGTGGGGCCGCGGCGGGCTGGGCGCGCTGCTCCAGGTAGCGTCCCATGGCGCCGGCCATCTCGTCGGCCTGCATGTCCACCTCGTCGCGGCGCTCGCGCCAGGCTTCGGAGAGGCCGTGGAGGACCTTCTGGAAGCTCGGCCTGCCGTGGCGGTCGTCGGGCGGGAAGTAGGTCCCGGCATAGAACGGCTTGAGGTCGGGCGTCAGGAAGACCGAGTTGGGCCACCCCCCCTGGCCGGTGAGGATCTGGGTGGCCGCCATGTAGATCTCGTCCACGTCGGGCCGCTCCTCGCGGTCCACCTTGATGTTGACGAAGTCGCGGTTCATCCGCTCGGCAACGTCAGGAGAGGAGAAGGATTCGCGTTCCATGACGTGGCACCAGTAGCAGGTCGAGTACCCCACGGAGAGGAAGATCGGCTTGTTCTCCCGGCGGGCCCGCTCCAGAGCCTCGGGTCCCCAGGGGTACCAGTCGACCGGGTTGTGCCGGTGCAGAAGGAGGTAGGGGCTGCTCTCGTCGGCGAGGCGGTTCGTGTGGGCGGTATCGTGCGCGCTCATGGTGATTCCCTCCCCGTCCCTACCCTACCACTCCTCGGAGACCGGGGTTACGGGCGCGACCGGTCCGAGAGGAGGATCGCCGGGGTAGAGGACGCGCTCCAGGAACAGCCCCGAAGGCGGCGCGGTCCATTCGGCGGGGAGCCCCGTCTTGCCGCGGGGAGCCTCGGCCGCGAGCAGGGAGAGAAAGGCGGAGCGGTCGAGGTCGCCGCCGCCGACCTGGACGAGGGTCCCCACCACGCGGCGCACCATCTTCCAGAGGAAGTGCGAGGCCGTCAGCCGGACGAGGATCAGGGCGCCCTCGGTCACCACCTGGATGCCTTCGACGACCACGATCGTGCTCGGCTGCTCGGCCGGCCGCTCGCAGAACAGGCGGAAGTCGTGCCGGCCGATCAGGGACGACGCGGCCTCGGCCATGCGGCTGGTGTCGAGAGGCCGCTTGACCCACCAGACCCACCGCTTGGCGAACGCGGTCCGCCGCCGACAGACCTGGTACAGGTAGGACCGGGAGACCGCCGAGTGCCGGGCATGGAACTGGTTGGGCACCGCCGCCATGCCGAGCACGTGGATGTCCGGAGGGAGGAGGTCGTTGACCGCGCGGCGGAACGACTTGGGATCGACCGCCTTGCCCAGGCGCAGGTGGGCGACCTGGGCGAGAGCATGGACGCCGGCATCGGTCCGTCCCGACCCGCCGATCTCCTTGACCGCCCCGCCGGCCTCCTCTACCGCCCTGCGCAGCTCCCCGGCCACCGAGCGGGCGTTCTTCTGCTCCTGCCACCCGTGATAGCGCGTCCCCTCGTACTCCATGTCCAGTCGGTAGGTCGGCATGGGGGTGGATTATAGGAGGGGAACCTGCCACGGGTCGGATACAATCCGTACCAGCAGGAGTCGAAAAATGCCCCATTTGAAGCTAAGCCAGGATCTACGCCCCATCTCCGACCTTGAGCGGCAGACTTCGGAGGTCATTCACCAAGTGCAGGAGACAGGCCGTCCGGTGGTCCTCACCGAGCAGGGGCGCGGCGTTGCCGTCGTCCTCTCGATCGAGGCTTTCGAAGACCTGCAGCGATCCGCTGAGCGCCTGGAGTTCCAGCGTACGGTTGACGCGGCCGAGCATGACATCGCCCAGGGAAACTGGGTCGAGCACTCCGAAATTGAAGCGAAACTGAAGCGATGGGCTGCGGGTGAGCCGTAAGCTCCGGGTGCGCTGGTCACGGCTCGCCGACCTGGACCTCCAGGCTGCACACACCTTCCTCTTCGAAAAGAATCCCGAAGCCGCGAGGCGGCTCGCCGCCGACATCCTCCACGCCGTCGATCGCCTCCAGAGAGCTTTCCGGAACTGGGAGCGGTCGCCCGCGAGCTCGCCCCTCAGGGACGGTATCGGCACTGGGCCTGCGGCCATCACCGGATCATCTACAGGACTGACCCGGAGACGGTCTGGATTCTGCGGGTCTGGGATGCCCGGCGAAACCCAGACGACCTCGTACCGGAGTGATGGAAGCAAGGCCGGTGTGACGGGCGCGGCCGCTGCCAGAGACGCCGTGCACCAGGGCACGCCGCTCGTGCCCGGTGGCATAGCCCTCGTGCCCTATGGCACGGCCGCCGCGCCCCATGGCACGGTCGCTCTGCACCACGGCATAGCCGGCTTGCACCCCGGCACAGGTGCCGTGCCCCATGGCGCAGCCGCTGTGCACCCCGGCACGGGCGCCGTGCAACAGGGCACGAGGCCCGTGCCAGGGTGTACAGGGGGCGAGGAAAACCCCTCCCCGTCCCTCCCCTGCTGCGCAGGAGAGGGCGCCACCGCCCTCCCTCGGCTTCGGGTAATCAAAGCAGGTCTCCCCCTCTCCCGGGACGGGCATGCTCGGGGGACCGGGAGAGGGGGCCGGGGGGATGAGGGCTCCGCCTGTGCTAACATCCTGCGACTTCGATTCAACTGACTCTTACAGGGAGACACGCCATGAAGAGATCCCTCATCGCCATCGCAGCCATCGCGCTCCTCACCCCCGCCTTCGCCGCCGCGGGCGCCGGCTCCTGGACCGGCTGGGTCACCGACGACCACTGCGCCGCCAAGGGCGCCAAGGCCGAGCACGCCGGCTGCGCCAAGAAGTGCCTGGAGAACGGCGGCAAGCTGGTCTTCTACAACACCGCCGACGAGAAGATCTACCAGCTCAGCAACCAGAAGCTCGCCGAGGAGCACCTGGGCCACGAGGTCGTGGTCAAGGGCGCCGTCGAGGGCGACACCATCACGGTGGAGTCCATCGACGCCGCCAAGGCCATGTAAGCCCGCTCCATCCGCAGATCCCGAGGGCGCGAGGCCGGATGGCTTCGCGCCCTTTGTTTTTCCTAGATCCGAATTTCCTAGATCCGAACCTTGCGGCTGAGCAGGATCGTGTCCCCCTCCTGGAAGGTCACCGCGCTTGCCGGACGGGCGTCGCGCAACGCCTCCCCTGCCGGGGGCAGCCCGGGGGTGACGTCGTACACGTACCAGTCCTGGGGCCGCCTCTCGCCGAGCACGATCTCCAGCTCGACCCCGTCCGGCGGCAGCGTCACCATCTCGATCTCGGCCCAGTCCTCTCCCTGTCGGAAGAGGCCCAGCGGGACCTCCTGCCCTTCCATCCGCGCCGATTCGAGCTTCGCCCCGGGCGGGATGGCGACCGTCGCCATGCGCGCCTGGCGGTTCGAGGTCAGGAGCAGGCGGAGCCTCCGCTTGCCGCGCGCCGCCGAGTCCTCCAGGACCGAGACCTGCGGCCCCGGCAGGTCCACGGGTTGCGCCGGAGCCACGTAGGCGCGGTTGGGCGCCCAGGGGTAGGGCGTCTCGCGCTGGTCCGAGAACCGGGCCACCTGCCGCAGGGCGGGCGGCAGCGTGTGCGCGCCGCGCACCAGCCAGCGCGCCGCCCGGCTGTCCGCATCCTGGAAGAGCCGGATCGCGAGCGGCTGCGGCGCATCTTCCGAAAAAGGCGCCGAAGCGTAGGCCAGGACGACGCAGACCAGGGCCAGGACGACGGCGGCGATCGGCAGCAGCTTCCTCCCCAGGCTTCCGGAGGCGGGCACCAGGGGGGCCAGCGTGGTGAACAGCGCCGCCGCCAGGACTCCGATCACGACCAGGGCCTGCAGTCCCAGGCCGTCGTAGAGGGGCAGCAGGAGGGGGATCCAGAGCACGGCGGCCACGAGCCCGGGAACCAGGGACGAGACCGTCCCTCCCGGACGCGCCACCAGCCCCGTGATCCCTGCCACCACGGCCGGCACCACGAACAGGTAGGAGATGCCCGGCGCGGTCAGCGCCACCGCCACCCCGAGCACCGCCCAGCCGATCCACACCCCTGCCCAGAGCCCCGGCGCTCCGGCCCGGCGGGAGACCGCCGCCGAGATGAACATGACCACCCCGAGCGCGAGCAGCCAGAACGCGGCGATCTCCGGCAGCGGATCGTCCGACCACGCGTAAGGCGACGCCCCGCGGACTCCCATGCCGAGCCCCATCGAGAGGAGCGCCGCCAGCACCACCGCGCCGAAGAAGCCGAGCAGGCCGAAGAGCAAGCCCCGCCGCGGGATCGTGCCCCGGCGCAGGGCGAGCACCGCCGCCACCCCCACCAGGACCAGCGCCAGGACGGCCAGGACAGGCGTCAGGCCCTTGGGCCAGCGCACCACGCCGAAACCGAGGACGTCGAAGAACACGACGTCTCCTTTCGGCGGCGAGGCCGCATAGGTTCCGGCCAGCGCCCGGACCGCGGCCAGGGCGTTGTCCCCGTGGTGCTGGAGGCTGGAGGGCGAGACGTTCTCCACCGAGTCGGCGCTCGTGTGGTAGTGCATCGGGTTGCGGATGAAGGCGAAGTTCAGCCCCTGGTAGCCGCGGTCGGAGCGCTTGAACACGGAAAGGTCCGTGTCATTGGGCAGGACCTCGTAGATGGTGGCGTAGACCGAGCTGGTGATGGGATGCGGCGCCGCGCCCGAGTAGAGCCCGACCGGCCAGGCGTCGTCGCCAATCGTTTCGAACATCAGGCTCGGCCCGGAAGTGCCGCGGGCCTCCAGGTTGACCACGACCCCGATCTCCTTGGCCATGGGGTGGCGGGAGACGAAGAGCTCGGCTCCGAGCAGCCCCATCTCCTCGCCGTCGTCGAGCAGGAGGATCACCGGCCCCTGGAGCGGCGGCCCGGCCTTGAGGGCGCGGGCGGTCTCCAGGACCGTGGCCACGCCCGACAGGTCGTCGCCGGCCCCCACCCCCGCCGCGACCGAATCGTAGTGGGCCATGAGGAGAACAGCCTTTCCTGCGGCGGACCCTTCCAGGCGGGCGACCACGTTGCGCAGATTGGCGCACGTGGCGCCCCGGCTGCAGGCGATCCCCTCCTGCACCTGGGGTGTATAGCCCAGCCGCCGCAGCTCCGCCAGGATCGTCTCGCGGATCCGCTCGTTGGCGGGGCTCCCGGCCGGGTGCGGGCTGCCGTCCCCGGCCAGGCTGCGGAGGAGCTCGCGGGCACGCGTGCCGGAGAACTCGGCGGCCGGAGCATCCGCCCCCTTCGGCGCGGGCGGCTCCAGCCGCGCGCGGACCAACAGCAGCGTCAGCGCGAACAGCACGAGGGCCAGGACAAGGCCCCACGAACCCGCACCGCGCTCCTCCTTCACCGGCTCAGCCTCCGTCGCCATCATTGCCATGATCGCCTCCCTGTCCCTGGATCAGAACGAAAAGAACCGCGCGATTCTAACGGAGTTGACGCCGGACGCCTCCTCTTCTACTCTCGATGCACCATGCCGTTAGGTCAGGACGAAGTCCTCTTCGGGCGCATCGCGCTCCACTACAAGCTCGTCTCCCAGGACCAGCTCGCCGAGGCGACCTCGGCCTGGGACCAGGAGGGAGGGCTGCGCGGGCTGGGCGAGATCCTGGTCGAGCGGGGGGTGCTCAACCTCCGCCAGCTCGAACAGCTCCGCACGGTCCAGCGAGACTACCTCGCCAAGCAGAATTCCCAGGAGCAGCAGCCGGCGCCCGTGCCGGCACCGGCTCCGGCACCGATCACCCAGCCGGTCAGCCAGCCGGCGACCCCACCGGCAAAAGCCGAGTGGCGCCAAGGCTCGCGCCGCCTCGACACCCTGCTCACCTTCGCGGCGAGGCAGCGCGCGAGCGATCTCCACCTGCACTGCGGCGCGCCGATCAAGCTGCGGCGCAACGGCGAGCTCTTCGAGCCGGAGTCCGAGCCCCTCTCCCCGGAGGTGTCCAACACCCTGATCCGGGAGGTCCTGACCCCCGAGCAGCAGCGGGAGCTCGACGAGCACGGGCAGATCGACTTCGCCTACACGATCTCCGGCGTCGGCCGCTTCCGCGCCAACGCCTACCGCCAGCAGCGCGGCCTCGACGCCGTGTTCCGGGCCATCCCTCCGATCCCGCCAACCCTGGAGGTGCTGGGGCTCCCCACCTCCCTGGCGCGGTTCGCCAACTTCCACCAGGGGATGGTGCTGTTCACCGGTCCGGCGGGCTGCGGCAAGTCCTCGACCCTGGCCGCCATGGTCAACATCATCAACCAGGAGCGGCAGGACCACATCATCACCATCGAGGACCCGATCGAGTACATCCACCGCTCCAGGAAGTGCGTGGTCAACCAGCGCCAGGTCGGGCGACACACCGGCTCCTTCGCCCGCGCCCTGCGCGCCGCCCTGCGCGAGGACCCGGACATCATCGCCATCGGCGAGCTGCGCGACCTGGAGACGATCGCGCTCGCACTCACCGCGGCCGAGACCGGCCACCTCGTGCTCGCCACCCTGCACACCAACAACGCCATCCGCACCATCAACCGCATCCTGGGCGTGTTCCCGCCGTCGCAGCAGGAGCAGATCCGCACCATGGTCTCCGAGTCGCTGCGCGCCGTGGTCTCGCAGCGTCTGGCCGTCAAGGCGGATGGCAGCGGACGGGTGCCGGCACTGGAGGTGCTGGTCTGCAACAAGGCGGTGGGCAACCTGATCCGGGACAACAAGACCTTCCAGATCAAATCCGTGCTGCAGACCGGCGCCTCCCACGGCATGTGCCTGCTCGACGCCTCGCTGGCCGACCTGCTCAAGAACGGCGTCATCACCCGCGACGAAGCCGCGCGCAACGCCGAGGACCCGGCGAAGTTCACCAACTGAAGAGAGACGATCATGGCGCCCCGGCTGCACGAGCTCTTCCAATACCTGAGAGACAACAAGGGTTCCGACCTCCACCTGGCTGCCGGGCTGGAGCCGCGCATCCGCCTCCACGGCTCGCTGGAAGCGGTGTCGGGGTGGCCGGTGATGACTCACGACGCGCTCTGCGAAGTCCTGCGGGAGATCACGTCCAAAGAGCAGTGGACGGACTACGAAGGCTGCGGCGACCTCGACTTCGCCTATGGCTTCGAGGGGGTGGCCCGCTTCCGCGCCAACTACCTGCGGCAGGAGAACGGCGCGGGCGCGGTGTTCCGCATCATTCCCGAGGAGATCGTCCCGCTGGAGAAGCTCAACCTTCCCAAGGCGATCGATACCCTGGCGCACCTGCAGCAGGGCCTCGTGCTGGTCACCGGTCCCACGGGCTCGGGCAAGTCCACCACGCTCGCCGCCATCATCGACCGGATCAACACCACCTACTCCAAGCACATCGTGACGATCGAAGATCCGGTCGAGTTCGTGCACAAGAACAAGAAATCAGTTTTCTCGCAGCGCGAGGTGGGGACGGACACCGAAAGCTTCGGCGCTGCGCTGCGCGCGGCGATCCGGCAGGACGCGGACGTGATCCTCGTCGGCGAGATGCGCGACCTGGAGACGATCTCGCTCGCGGTCACCGCGGCCGAGATGGGAGCCCTGGTGTTCGGCACGCTGCACACGAACGGCGCGGCGAACACGATCGACCGGCTGATCGACGCCTTCCCGGCCGACGAGCAGGCGCAGATCCGCACGACGCTGGCCGAGTCGGTCGCCGGCATCATCTCGCAGCTCCTCCTGCGCACCGCGGACGGCCTGGGCCGCTGCGCGGTCAACGAGATCCTGCTCAAGACCCCCGGCCTGCCGAACGTGATCCGCGAGGGCAACACCCCGATGATCCAGACCATCATCCAGGGCGGCCGCTCCATCGGCATGCAGATGATGGACGACGCCCTGATGGCCCTGGTGGACGACGGCAAGATCACTGCCCACGAGGCCTACATGAAGGCCAGCAGCAAGGCGCGCTTCGAGAACCTGGTCGAGGAGGACTGACTCAGCCGACCGCGGTGTACTCGGAAAAGATCCCGTTGGCCACGTACCGGCTCACTTTGGAGAAGCCAGCGGCTTCGAGGCCTTCCAGGATGACCTGCGGCGGCACGCAGGCTTCGACGGTGTCCCAGTAGTACTCCATGAGCTCGCGGGAGGTGCTCCCTCCCTGGCCGAAGCCCGCCATGAGGGGCACGAGGGTCCTGAGATAGAGCTTGAGGAGCCGGAATGCCAGCCGCGAGCGAGGGGGAGTGACCTCCAGGATCAGGAGCCGGCCTCCAGGCTTGAGCACCCGGTGGTACTCCCGGAAGGTCACATGAAGGTCGGGCACGTGCCGCAGCGCGTACCCCATGGAGAGGAAGTCGAAGCGTCTGCTCGCGAAGGGGAGGGCCTCCGCCACGCCGCGCACCCGGATGCGGACTCCACGCCTCTCCGCCTGGCCCAGCATCCCGAGGCTCGGATCGAGCGCGGTCACGTTGCCGCGCGGACCGACGATTTCCCCCGCCTGGGCCGCGACCACACCGGTACCCGATCCCGCGTCGAGCGCGCTCATTCCCTGGACAAGTCCGGCTCGCAGCAGGGCCTGCTTCCGGTACCACGCGCCGGAGCCGAAGCTCATGGCCTGGTTGATCCAGTCGTAGTCCGGGGCGGCCCCGTCGAACCAGGAGCCGACCCGCTTCCGGCGCTGCGCCTCGTCGGCGTAGTACCGGGTCAGCAGGGGGTGGGGAGGGACAGGTCCGGGTCCCGGGACCCCGGAGGCACTGGGCGGTGTCATGGTCTCCACGCGGGAGAGCTTACACCTCCTCTCGTGTAGAGTTCCCCGCGGGAGGGACTCGCCTTGCCCCACATCCTCGCGCTCGACCAGGGGACCACCAGCTCGCGCGCCATCGTGTTCGACGAACGCGGCTCGATCCGGGCCGTGGCCCAGAGGGAATTCCGGCAGATCTTCCCCCGGCCCGGATGGGTCGAGCACGACCCGATGGAGATCTGGGAGACCCAGATCGCCGTCGCCCGCGAGGCGCTCCAGACCGCCAACCTCACGGCCCGGGACGTCGCCGCCCTCGGCATCACCAACCAGCGCGAGACCGTGGTGCTCTGGGACCGGACGACCGGCCTGCCCCTCTACAACGCCATCGTCTGGCAGGACCGCCGCACCGCCGAGGACTGCGAGCGCCTCCGGCACGAAGGCCACCTCCCCGCCTTCCGCAAGAAGACCGGCCTCGTCCTCGACCCCTACTTCTCCGGCACCAAGATCGCCTGGCTCCTCCGCAACGTCCCCGAGGTCCGCGCCGCGGCCGACGCCGGAAGGCTCGCTTTCGGCACCATCGATTCCTGGCTGATCTGGAACCTGACCGGCGGCACGCTTCACGCCACGGACGTCACCAACGCCTCGCGGACGCTCCTCTTCAACATCCTCGGCGAAACCTGGGACGACGAGCTGCTCGCGGCCCTCGGCGTGCCGCGCTCGATCCTCGCAGAGGTCCGGTCGTGCAGCGAGGTCTACGCCGAGACCGTGCCGGACCTCCTCGGCGGCCCCATCCCCATCGCCGGGGTGGCCGGCGACCAGCAGGCGGCCCTGTTCGGACAGGCCTGCGTGCGCACCGGCATGGCCAAGTGCACCTACGGCACCGGCTGCTTCCTCCTGATGAACACGGGGCGGAGCCCGATCCGCTCCAAGCACGAGCTGCTCACCTCGCCGGCCTGGCGTCTCCGCGGCCACACCGACTACTGCCTCGAAGGGAGCGTGTTCGTGGGAGGCGCCGCGGTGCAGTGGCTCCGGGACGGTCTCGGGATCGTGCGCAGCTCGTCCGAGATCGAGGCGCTGGCGGCGAGCGTTCCCGACTCGGGCGGTATCGTCCTCGTCCCCGCCTTCACCGGTCTCGGTGCGCCGCACTGGGACCCCCACGCCCGGGGAACCTTGCTGGGGATCACCCGCGGAACCTCGGCTGCCCACATCGCCCGCGCAGCGCTCGAAGGCATCGCCCATCAGGTGGCGGACGTCCTCGAAGCCATGGCAGGGGACTCCGGAGTCGCGGTCTCCGAGCTGCGGGTGGACGGCGGAGCCGCGGAAAACGACCTCCTGATGCAGATGCAGGCCGATCTCGGAGGCGTGCCCGTGGCCCGGCCCACCGTGCGCGAGACCACCGCCCTCGGAGCCGCCTACCTCGCCGGCCTGGCCGTGGGAGTCTGGAAAAGCCCCGAGGACGTGGAGAGCCACTGGCAGATGGAAAAGGTTTTCGAACCCTCGAAGGACCGCGGCCGGATCGCGGAGTCGCGGGCATTTTGGGCCAAGGGGGTCGAGCGGGCGAAGGGGTGGGCGTGAGGGCCTCCCTCCTCTCCCGCCTTGATGACCCGGAGCCCTGGGACTTTCTCGTCATCGGCGGCGGCGCCACCGGTCTGGGCACGGCAGTCGAGGCGGCATCGCGAGGCTACCGGACGCTCCTCGTGGAGCAGCACGACTTCGCGAAGGGGACCTCCAGCCGCAGCACAAAGCTGATTCATGGCGGCGTGCGCTACCTCCAGCAGGGGAACGTAGCGCTGGTGCTCGAAGCCCTCCACGAGCGCGGGCTCCTCCTCAGGAATGCTCCCCACCTGGTCCACAACCTTTCTTTTGTGGTCCCGACCTATGACTGGTGGGAAGGCCCCTTCTACGGCGTCGGGCTCAAGCTCTACGACATGCTCGCCGGCCGGATGGGCCTCGGCCCGTCCCGCTTCCTCTCCCGCGACGAGACGCTGGAGATCATCCCCACCCTGGAGCCCGCGGGCTTGCGCGGCGGCGTCATGTATTACGACGGCCAGTTCGACGACGCCCGCCTCGCGATCACCCTGATGCGGACGCTCCTGGACCTCGGCGGAGCCGCCCTCAACTACATGCCCGTGATCTCCCTGCTCAAGGAGAACGGTCTGGTGCGAGGGGCCGTGGTCCGGGACGCGGAAACGGAGACCGAACGCGAGGTCCGCGCCCGGGTGGTGGTCAACGCCACCGGGGTCTTCGCCGATGATCTCAGGCGCATGGACGAACCGGACAGCGAGCCGATCCTCGCTCCCAGCCAGGGGATCCACCTGGTGCTCGACCGCTCCTTCCAGCCCGGCGCGAGCGCCATCCTGGTCCCGCACACCGACGACGGCCGCGTCCTCTTCGCGGTCCCCTGGCACGGCCGGGTCATCGTGGGAACGACCGACACGCCGCTCTCCGAAAGATCGCTGGAGCCACGCGCCCTGCCCGAAGAGGTGGACTTCCTCCTCACCCACATCGCCCGTTACCTCACCAGGGACCCGTCGCCCGCCGACGTGCTCTCCTGTTTCGCCGGCCTGCGCCCCCTGGTGCGTGGAGGCGAAGGCTTGAAGACCGCCACCCTTTCGCGGGACCACACATTGCTCATCTCTCCCTCGGGCCTGGTGACGATCACCGGAGGAAAGTGGACAACCTACCGAAAGATGGGAGAGGACACAGTAAGCCAGGCTGCTGTTCTGGCTGGATTGCCGGAGCTCCCTTCGACTACCGCGGACCTGCGCCTCCACGGCTGGTCCGAGGTAGAACCGACCGAGGACTGGGCGGTCTACGGCTCGGACGCAACCGCTCTCGTCCGGCTTTGTGAAGAGCAACCGGCCTTACGCGAGCCGCTCCATCCGCGCCTCCCCTACCGCCTCTGCGAAGCCATCTGGGCCGTCCGCCACGAGATGGCACGAACAGTCGAGGACGTCCTAGCCCGCCGCACCCGAGCCCTCCTCCTCGACGCCCGGGCAAGCGCAGAGGCCGCGACAACGGTGGCGCGGCTAATGGCTACGGAGTTGGGGAAAGATGGAGAATGGGAGAGCAGGCAAGTAGAGGATTACCGGGCGGTGGCGCGGGGGTATTGCTTATAGCATCGAGGTTAGTAGCACCTTTTGGGATCAATCAAGTAGTCGAAGTGCCACCAAACGCGCCATGATAGCCTGCCCCAGAAACGTGTAGTCGTCTTCGGTCAACGTATGTGAAAGAGCACCCTCTCGATCAACATGGATCTCCGTAAAAAACGCGAAGTGTTGCATCTGCCCCTTCGAGTCACCAATGAATCTAATGTCATCTAAAACTAGCCGCAGCTTTCCACTTGGCTCTTCCGCCAGAGAAACGCATACCGCGTACTTGTACATAGCTCTGTCCTCCGTTAATCTCAATTCCCAAAGGGAGAAGGGAAAAGCGGGCTACGTGGCGCGCCAAATCTTCGACATTCAGCGTACCTTACCGCCGCCTGGCTCATGCATGCGCGATACAGTCTCCAATCTTTGCGTGCTGCAAAGAAAGCACATGTACCCTCGTCAACAATTCGAATCTGTTCACATAGACCATCTCGGTCCTCATCCTCTTCATCGCACTCACAAACCACTTTTCCGATCAAGAATCCGAGACTGGCTCCAAGAGCAGCACCTGCTTTGGCTCCAGCTACTCCGCCGCCGGCTCCGCAACCGACAGTACCTACTCCAGGCGCGAAGAGCGAGCAGGCAGCACCTCCCCCTGTAGCTCCAATAACCCCCCCTGTTATTGAGCCGACGAGTCCCCCCGCTAGGGTCCACCGCAATGTACAGCCCGGATCAGTTGAAACAAGGCCAAGAGGATCAACGCGAGAGAGCGGACGCTGACCCGCATAGGAGTAGGTACTCATGGGTGGGACAATCACCCATCCGAGGTACGCAGTAGCAACTTCGTCTAGTGGGTCACGCCGTGCATATCTTCCGGTTTGTGCGTCATACCAGCGGAATAGGTTGTAATACAGCCCACTCTGGACATCGGTGCTTTCCCATACGTCATCCTCCCACTGCCCCGGGAACCTTAAGAAAATTCCCGCCTCCTGAGCACCTGAGTAGTCACCTCCGAAGGGCTCGAAGCCCCCATGCCACAACACTCCACCCGAATCCCCCGTCGCCAGCACAGGCGTCCCCAGATGGTCGGTTGACAGATAGACCAGCGACGAGCCTGCTCCATCCAGTCCGAGGTTTGCCACTGGCCTCCCGGCGAAGTAGAGAATCGTGTCGCTGTCCACAGGCACCGACCCGGGCCCATCCACGAGCCGGTGCTCGCGCCGATGGAGCAGGCCTTCCGAATTGTAGGTAGCCAGGGTCCGTTGGGCGAAGCAGCCTCCATCCTTGTCTTCAGCCTTCTGCATGTAGCCCCGGCCGTCGTAGGTGAAGGAGACGAGCCCGTCCTCCGGCAGGATAGACCTGAGGAAGGACAGCCTACCCGCCCCATCGTGGATCAGCCCGAGTTGCTGATCTGCATCGTAGTCGAGAATCTGAAGAGTGTTTCCGGCTTCATCGTAGCTGTACTCCCGGCTCGGCGTGACGCTCAGCAACTTCGGATTCCTGCCGCCAGCAGGGTTGGTTGGATAGGTGTAGGCGTCTGTCAACGCTCCCCGGCTCTCGGTGAGCCGGTTGCCGATCTTGTCGTAGGTCCAGGCTCTCGGCCCCCATGGACCGTTGCCCTGGGTCAGGAAGTAGAGGACATCCTGGTAGCCATAGCTCCTGTTGTTTGCCGGGTTGACTTGGTCCGAGATGGCTGTGATGTTTCCGACGTTATCGGTCGTGTAGGACCAGTGCAGGAGCGGGCTCAACCCACCAACCTGGATCGTGGCGGGTTGATACCGCTGGTCGTATGTCCTGGTTTCGGTAAGGCCATTCCCAAGCGCGAGGCTCGAAAGTGGACCGAAGGGCTTGTAGGTGGCAGCGCTCGCCAGGGATAGCGCCGGTCCCCCGTCCACCGTTACCGAGAGACTCTTCTGCCGGTCGGCGTGGTCGTAGGTGTAGGTGGCCACGATGTCTTCAGGATAATCGATTGTCGTTCGATTGCCGTTGCTGTCGTAGCTGTAGGTCAGGTCTCCGTCGCGGGTCATGCGGCCGAAGCGGTCGTAGTCGTAGGCGATCGTCTCGCCGTGGCGCGTGATCCCGGTGAGGCGGCCTTTGGCGAAGGCTCCGGGGGTGTCATAGGCGTAGGTTACGTCGAGGGTTGGGTCGGGATAGCTCACTGTCGTGACTCGGTCCAGTTCGTCCAGGTCCCGGAGGACGGTGATGCCCCGAGCGTCGGTCTCCTCCACCAGTTCGCCGTGCTCATTGTAGGCGTAGGTCTTGATCCCGGAAACAGGGGAGATTTCCTGGATCAGGAGATCCCGGTCGCTGTAGGTGTAGGTGGTGACGTTGCCCTCCGCGTCGGTGACCTGCTTCAGATGGTCCTGATTGTCGTAGCCGTAGCTGGTCACGGCGGTTCCGGTCGTCCAGGGCTGGGTGACCGAGGTCAGACGGTCCAGGGAATCGTAGGCGTAGAGCTGGGTCGGTGAGCTCGAGGCGCTCGGGTGGTTCGCGTCCCAGACCTTTTCCAGGTTGCCGTTGCAGTCGTAGGTGTGCTCGGTCACCGCTCCTCCCGGACGGATCACCTTGTCGAGATGGCACTTGGAGCTGTAGAGGAACTCGGTCCAGGATTCCGTCACCCAGGCGCTTCCGTTCCAGCTCTGGAGATCTTCCCTCACCCGGTGGCCGACCTCGTCGAGCGCATAGAGAGTCCTCTCGCCGGTGGTCGTGGAGTCCGGTTTGCTCTCCAGGGAGGTCAGCCGGCCTGCCCCATCGTAGGCGTACTCCAGGACGTTGCCTTCCGGATGGATGGTCCGGAAGAGATCTCCGAACAGGTCGTATTCGTAAGTTGTCATCAGGTCGGGATCGGCGCCTCCATCCTGGATCACCAAGGTTGCCCGGTTCAAGAGATCATAGGCGGTGAACGCCGCCACCCCGTTGACGTCGGTCACTCCCGTTCGCCGGTTGAAGGCGTCGTGGCCGAACACGGTCATGCCGATGATCGGATCGGTTCGGGAGAGCGGAATGAGGTCGCCTCGGGTCGAGTCGTAGGCGAAGGTGGTGACATCGGCGACGCCATGGCCGGGTGGATCGATCGTCAGCATCTGCCCGGTGGTGTTGTAGGTCATCGTGGTGGTCAACGCGAAGGAGGAGCCGTCCTCCATTCCCTGCTCGGTCCGGGTGAGGAGGTTCCCCTCGGTGTCATAATTCATCAAGGTCTCGCGCAGGGCTGCTCCGGCTGTCGAGGGCCTTTCGATCCGGGTGGGGGACGAGCGGAAGACCGGGTGGTACTCCCAGGTCGTTTCCCGCACAAGGGGTGTCCCCACCGCCTCGGTCCTGGACGTCAGGCGACCGTCGGCATTGTAGGCGAGCTCGGTGCGGTGGCTCTTGGCGTCGACGATGGCGGTGGGCAGCAGTGGATTGGTTGCGTCGCCGTACTCGAAATTGGTCACCGGTCCCAGGCCGCAGGAGGCGCAGTCGGACTGGACGCGCTTCATCCGCGGCTTGCGGCTGGTCGAATCCCTTTCCATGTCGTAGACCGCGGTGCGATTGAATGGATCGGTGACGACCGTGTGCGCCGGCAAGGCAGGTTTGTCGTAGGTAAAGACGTGCAGGTCCACGGCGTTGGGACCAGTCGAGACCGGATCGCCGCGCCAGATTTTCGTCACGTTTCCCTTGGCGTCATACTCCCAGGCGGTTTCAACACGGCCGCTGCCTGTGCCTGTCCCCCGCAGGTCGATTCGCGTCAGATAGCCACCCAGGCTCGGGTTGGTGCTGTAGAAGAGCTCCCAGGCTGTTCCATCCGGACGATCGATGCGAATCAGATCCAAGCCGCTCCAGGTGTAGATCCAGGTGCGGCTGGTCGCGCCGTCGACCCCCACTTCGGTGATCGTTCGGAGCTTCCCGCTCAGATAGGTGAAGTCTTCGCGCCGGCCGTCCGGGAAGGTGACGCGGGTCAGCACTCCGCCCGTGTATTGAGCGGTTTTCTGATTGCCGTTGCGGTCCACGGTCTGCGTCCAGAAACCCGAGCTGTCGAAGGATTGAACGGTGTCGTCGAGGTCGCGCAGCTCCCAGCCGGCGGGGACTTTGACAAGCTCCCGGTACTCGTCGCTCGGCGAGACGGTTTCATAATTGCCGTCGAGGTTGGCGTCCGTGAATTCGCGGAAGGTGGCGTGGCGGGTGATCAGCCAGACGTGTCCGGCTCCCGGGTCCTGCACGATGCGCTCGGCATAGTCGTGGGACCAGTAGCGGCCGAGCGTCTGGTTCCAGGCAGCCGTTCCGGGCCAGCCGGGGCCGCCCGCTCCCCCGGCACGATAGCGCAGCGTCGCTCCCGGACCCGAGAAGGGCGGCGAGGCGCTCGCCCCTTCTCCCGCGGGGCTGGCGAAGCCCGGCCCCACCGCGAGGCAGTCACGGCAGGTCGAATCCCCTCCACAGCTCCATTTCGCCGGCTCCGGACAGCCGAGCATCTGCTTCGTCACCGTGAACGGAAGAGCGTTGAAATCGGTGATCTTCTGGCAGGAGCCGCCGTTCTGGCAGACGATGGCGCGCAGCGAGTAGACACCCAGATTGTAAGGGGCCCCGCCGCAGCTCAGGCTGGGGAAGGCCAGCCAGGTTTCGAGCCGGTCCGACAGGTTGTTCTGGCAGAGCGATGTGGTCGGATGGCTGGCCGTGGCGCCCGCCTGCCAGAACAGGTGGAGCTTGGCGGAGCTGAGCGTAGCCGAATCGGAATTCCACGGCGCGCGAACCCTGACGACGAGACGCGCCTCGAACACACCAGCGGGATTTTCGACCACGTCGATACGATGACCCTCGTCAACCGGCGTCTGGCAGACCTTCAGGGGGTTGCCGCAGCCGTTGCCGGTCGATGGAGGCGCGGCAAGAGCAATAACAAAGGCGGGCAGCGAGGGATCGGCGCAACTCTGCGCCTTCGCGGACACCGGCACCAGCAAGGTGGCGCAGGCGATCCAGGCCATCCACGACAGGTTCCGTTTCATTCGAAATATCCATTGACGTCGAGGATCAGGTGGACTGTGCCCGAGCCGCCGACCAGGGCGCGGGCGGCGAGCTTCCCGTTGCCGTTGCGCGCCAGGGCCAGGATGGCGTTGTTGGCCCGCGCTCGATCAGGCACGAAGTTGCCGCTGCTCGTGCCCGGCGTCTGGAGGTCTCCGGGGTACATCACCACTTCGCCGCCGCTCGCCGCGTTGACCGCCGTCAGATTGACCGACACGGCCCTCGCCGTGACCGGAATCCCGCAGATGCCCGCGACCTGGAAAATCCTTTCCGTTCCCGACTGGAGGGGCGGACCGCTGCGCGTATCGAACACCCGGCAGGGCACGAGCGTGTGGAAGTCGAGCCCCGGCAGGACGTAGCGCTGAGCGAAGACGCCGAGGCCGTCGCCGTCCTGGCCCTCGCTCTCCCAGGCGGCGAGCACGTCGCCGTTCGGCGAGACGGCCAGGGCCGGACGGAGCTGCGGCCCGGGCACGAAGGTGTTGAGGGGAAAATCGGGCGATTCCGGCTGCATCCGGAAGTCGAAGCGCCGGGCGAACGCTCCGGGGCCGCCCTCGTCCTGGCTCCACCCTTCCCACGAGATCAGGAAGTCGCCGGAGCCGGAGCTTCCCACCCTGGGGCGGGTCTGCAGGCCCGGAGTCGTGGAATTGACGACAAAGGAGCTTCCCAGCGGCGCGAGGAGACGGTCGAGCCGCCGCGCCTGGATGTCCGAAGCGTGCTCCCAGGCAATGATCACATTTCCCGAGCCGTCGGCGGCCAGCGACGGCAAGACCTGGAAACCATTCGAGGTCTCGTTGACCTGCACTTCCGCCCCGGGCGCGGTCAGGTCCGGGGCGAAGCGGCGCAGGAAGATGCCGGGGCCGGAGCCGTCCGGACCCTCCCAGACCATCACCACGTGACCGGTGGGCTGGACGGTCACGGCGGGCCGCCGCTGGTCTCCTGCACCGGAGGCCGCGCCGGAAGCGGCGGCCTGGACCTCTCCGCTCAGCGGACCCGAAGCGTCGAACCGCCGTGCGTAGACACCCCAGCTGTCGCCGTCCTGGCCCTCGCTCTTCCAGACGACCGTGAACGATCCGGAGGGACCGTGAGCCACGGCCGGCGCTCGCTGGTCTCCGGAGGTCGTGGCGTTGATCTGGAATTCGGGTCCGGCGAGCGAGCCGTCCTCGTCGAAGCGCTGGGCGAAGATCCCCCAGCCGCTGCCGTCCTGGCCGTCGCTCTGCCAGACCACGACGAAACCGCCGTCCGGGGCGAAGGAGAGGGCCGGCGCCTGCTGGCAGTTGGATAGAAAGGAATTGACCCGCAGCTCGGGGAGGAGGATTGCGCCGTCCGCATCCCAGACCTGGATCCAGACGTCGGTATCGTCTCCCGGCCCCTGCCAGGCCACGGCATGCTGGCCGGAGGGACCGGCCGCGGCAGCCGGAGCCGCCTGCGACCCGGGGGTGGCGGCGTTGACCTGGATTTCGGAGCCGACCGGCTCGAGCTGCGCGGAGGCACCGGCAGCCAGAAGGATAAAGGCCGTGGCGAATGCGGAAGCCCAGGCGTACCGCTGCATAGCCTCCTCCTCCGGATTCCCGGAATGTCGGAGTACTGCAGGTGTCCCTTCTTTATATCACGGGCTCCTCTTCCTGCTCTCCGCTCCCGCGCGGCCACAGGGAGGGCAGGAAGCGGCCGATCAGGGAGAGGAGCGCGACGAGCATGAGGCTCGTGACCTTGGATGCGACGTCCGCCTCGCGCAGGGTCACGGCCCGGACCTCTTCCAGGTCCCGCCGGAGAGCGCGGTCCGATTCCTCCATCTGCCGGGCCAGGGATTCGAGAGCCTGGTCGAGGCTGGCGATGACGAGCGCTTCCTGCGGCCGGAAGGCGTCGAGGGCCGGCCCCAGCGCGCCGCCCGCGTCCCCCGTCTCGAGCCGGCGCAGGACCGTGTCGGGGATGGGTTGCGCATCGGGTTGAGCCGCGGCCCTCTCTTTGCTGAGCTCCGCGCGCAGCTCGGCGAGGATCTCGGCGCGCAGCCTGGCGCGGGAGCCGGCGAGCGCGTCTTCGAGCCGGACGGCGGCCAGCCGGGCCTCTTCCCGTCTCGCTCTCCGCTCGAAAATCTGGAGGTAGAGCGCCATCACCGTTGCGGCGAGGGCGACGAACGTCAGGGCTTTCCTCCAGACCTGCTCCCCAGGCCGCTTCCGCATGGACAGCTCCTCTCGGCCCGGCTAGGGCGCGGGTGGCGGACCCTCCCGGACTGCCCGGCGGATCGCATCGATGATGTGCCGGATATCGTAGCCGATGACAATGCCCGAGTTGGCTCTCGTATACAGGTCGTTGTGGGCCGGCGCCCGGGGATCGTCCAGGTTCTTTCTCTTGACCACCGGCAGCGCCTCGTTCCGGTAGCCCCGCACCACTCCTGCGATGCGGAACCTGCCGCTCTCGGAGTGCCAGAACACGATCGGACCGCCGGAGAAGCCCGGATTGTTGTGGCCGTCGAGGTACAGCAGGCTCGCCTCGAGATCCCTGTCGTCAATCGCGGAGACGATCCCGCTCTTCAAAAAGGGGATCTCGCCGAAACCGGGCGGGGCGGGCGCAGACGATCCCTGCGTGCCCAGGCCGAAAGGATAGCCGAGGAAGTAGACCTGCTGTCCGAGCGTCAGCCCGCCGGCCGTGGGATCGAGCGGAAAGGTGACCGTTACCGGCCTGCCCAGGTCGAGGGCCGCGATGTCCACGCTCTCCTTCGCGGGATACATGGCGCGGGCAGGGAACCGGCTCCATCGTCCCTCCATCCACAGCTCGACCTCGCCCTCGCTCCCGAAGCCCTCAAGGAGGTGCCGGGCGGTGATCAGGTACTGCTTGCCGTCGACCTCGATCGTGAAGGCGGAGCCGGTATCCGTGGGAGTCCTGATCCGCAGGACCCTGTAGATCACGTTCGAGGTCGGGACCTGCGCCTGGGAGGATGCGACATACAGTGCTACCAGCAAAGCGGAAAGGGTTCTCCGCATCATCACCCGAATCATCACCTGCATCATGGCGTCATGCTATCACTGCCCGGCGCTCACTGGCCGGAGGCTCCCTCCAGCCCGTATTTCCTAATTTTCACTCGGAGCGTATTGCGGGAGATGTTGAGGAGCCGGCTCGTCTCCCGCATCCTTCCGCCGCACTGCTCCAGCGCAGATTCGATGAGCTGGCGATCGTAGCTCTCCAAGGCCTCTTCGTATCCACCGTTGGCGAGGCTGGACGGAACGGGAGGCTGTTCGGGCGCGCTCGGAGCTGGCTGCGCCGGCAGGGAAACGGGCTCGGGCGCAGCTTCGAGCTCGGCCAGCACCAGGGGGAGGCTCGCTTCGGCGAGAGGAAGGCGGGCCGCGGGAACGCTCCAGTGCCGCTGGAGGTAAAGCCGCACCTCCAGCACCCGGCTCACCGTCAGAGCCCGGGACCTCACCTGGGCGAGTAGCTCCGCCCACACCTGCTTCATCTGGTCATGACACAATGGCGTGTCGAGCATCCTGGAAGCGTCTTCGCAGACTCGCACTGCCTTGTCCAAGGCGCCTCGTTTGCAGAGAGATTCGAAGAACGTCAGGATGGTGAGGAAGGCGTCCTTGTACAGATCTTCTTCGATGAAGCCGCTAATCACTTCGCGAAAGGATTTCTCGGACTCCCGAACGCAGTTATAAAGATCCAGCAACCGCGCTTCCAGGTAGTCGACGTTGAGCCGGTCTCGCCGGTTTGGAAACTGCTGATAGATCGGCTGCGTCGCTAGTAGGCTGCGGAGAGCTTCGGCAGGGCGCTCCAATTCTACCAGACACTCCGTGATGATGCTTCTCGCCAGCATTTCTAGCCGTGCGTTTCGCGGCGTCAACACGCTCAGAGCCTCTTCCGCCCGGAGAATGGCCTGCTCGAAGCGGAAGCCGGCGAGTAATACGCTTGCCTCTTGCACCACCGAGTTGGCGAGACTTGGCAGATCCTTGCCAGCCTTGTACAGGGTCGCGGCTCGCGCTAATAACTCCTGAGCGGCCTCGAAGTTGCCGGTATCGCTCGCCAGCGAGGCAGAGATGGAGAGAAGGCGAGCCTCCAAGGATGAATCCCCGGTTCCCCGCTTGAGGCAATCCCTGGCGTCCCTCAACGCCGCCTGAGCTCCGGACCAGTCCGCGGCCAGTCGCCGGCAGTTCGCGACCACGATCATCGCCTCGCCTTGCAAATCGCTCCTGCATTCCCTGGAGCACTCGTTGACGGGAAGAAGCTCCGCGAGAGCGTGAGCGGTCAGCGCCGTCTCCTCACCCACATGAGGGTCTCCAAACGCAATGGCTGAAGCCTCCTCAATCACCGTCTCGAACATCCTTTTTGTTTTAAGGGCAGCAACAGTCTCGATCCGCTCCACCTGCTGCCGATGGGAAAGACTCTTCAACTCGGCCCACCAGCCCCGGGCCTGGAGTTGCTCAAGAGCCTGCCGCTCCTCCTCCTCCAGGACGATCAGAACCGCCCCCCGCGAATCGCAGGGGCGCGCGGTGAAGGAACCCTCCCTTTTCAACTCGCCGATGACCTTAGCGGCGAGATCCCGGCACGACGCACAGCGGAGGAGGTGCGGGATTGCCGCTCCAGCCTCGCCTCTGTCGGAAAGCACGCGGACAAGTTCAATTCGGGAAAGATGCCGATCCATCTTCGGGTTCTCCATTTGAGTCTGTCCGAACCCGAAACAAGAAGAAAAAAAGGAAGGGAGATACGGGACGGATCCGTCCTCCCTCAACTATACCGCGAGGATCTGGCGCCTGCCTAGCCGTTCGGATCCCAGTGGCTTCCGACATCTGCGGTCGGGCTGCCGTTCGGGTCCCAACGCCCCCCGACATCTGCGGTCGGGCTGCCGTTCGGGTCCCACTGATTCCCCACAAAAGCCATCACAAGAGTCAAGAGAGCGCGCAACATAACCTCCCTGCCTTTCCAGGAGAAGGCTCGCCACGGATCAGAAATTGACCCGGGTCAAAAAAAGTTCTCCCGGGTTACAGTCTGCCGCGTTGACCCGCTCGCGGACAAGCGAGAACCTCCCAGGGCCGATTTTTGGCGCGCAATCCGCGCCATTGGCGCTGAATCCTCTCCACTCGCGTTAGACGCCACTAAAATTGAGGGAAAATCGAGAAAAATTCGAAAAACCTCTGGACATCCACCCGAACCTCTGCCCTATACTCCGTCCATCAGTTGATGTCGCAGCAACCGCCGGTGCCACGAAGGCGCCGCCGGGATAAACCCCAAGCGGGGAAAAGGAGCAGTGATGTCCAACGTGCCGAAGTACATGAACCGCGTCGCAGGGTGGCAGATCACCACCACGGCCGTCGAAGCCAACGCGACCGATCTCCAGCACATCGAGCCCCAGCGGGTCGAGCTCGACCAGATCCATGAGGACTTCATGGGCCTGAGCACCCAGCAGTCCGTCCTGACGGCGAGGAAGCAGGATACGACCCGGCGGGTGCAGGAAATGTTCCGCAGGGGCGAGACCCTCGTGGACCTCATCCGCACCGCAGTGCGGCAGTACTATGGGAAGGACAGCGAGAAGCTGATCGAGTTCGGCCTGCAGCCGTTCCGCGGTCGCAACCGGACGGCTCCGACGTCGCCCCCTCCCCCGCCCCTGGAAGCGCCCGCCCCTGTCGCCTCGATCTCTGCTCCTGACACCACGAAGTAGCCTCTCTGATCAAGGGGCGCCCTGCCAAGGCGCCCCTTCTTTTTCCAACACGATCCAAAGCCTTCTCAGCCGCTGCAATCGCCGCGGACGCGCCCGGCGTCCTTTTATCCATTCCGCAGCGATCTCGACGCTTCCCGAGCGATGCGAAGAGGCTGAAGCCGCTTCGAACGCGCCGGAATCCATTCCGAGCGCTACGAATGCCTTCAAGCGCATCCGAATGGCGTTCGATCCATACGTATGACTTTCGATCCATAGGAATGATTTGAAGTCCATCGGAACGAATTCGAGCGCATCGGAATAGACCGGAATCCATACGAATGGATTCCTGCGCGTCAGAATTGCCCCGAATCCATAGGAATGGATTGGAGTGCATCGGAACGGCCCGGAATCCATACGAATGGATTCGAGTGCGGTCTTTGTCATTCTTAGGCGTTCGAAGCCATTCCAACGCCTTCGGCGGCATTCTCAGCCTTGGCTGGCTCATGGATTGACCCGGGGTCAGACGAAGTCGCCGTCGCGCAGCTCGGCCCGCTGACAGACTCGGGACATGAGATCGAGATCACAAAAGCCTACCCGACAGAAGAAGGAGCAGGTTCCCGCGGAAACCGAGGCGCCGGAAGGTCTCGGGAACCGCATCTCCCATCTCCGGCGCACGAAAGGCTGGAGCCAGCGCGAGCTCGCGGCGCGGCTCGGGACGAGAAGCAGCCAGATCAGCAAGTTCGAGCGCGGGGCCTATCGTCCGCGAGTGGACATGCTCGCGCACATCGCCGAGCTCCTGGAAACATCCACGGACTTCCTCCTGACCGGATGCGAACCAGGAGAGGCCCGGGATGCGCGGCTCCGGGCGCGGCTCCCGCTTCTGGAAGCTCTTCCTCCAGAATTCCGGGAGCTGCTGGTGGCGTTCCTGGATACGTTGCTCAAGACCCACGAGACGATCCGGCGTGCAGGGAAGGGGGGCGGGAAGGGAGAGTCGCCAGATCAGCGCTCATGAAGCTCTTCTCGGCAAGGGCGAGAAATATTTCGCCTCATCGTCATCCCTTACCAGAGCTCAGCGTAGCGCGGATTCCCCTAAGGTTCCCATTCGGATAGCGTCAGGTGATATCCTTCCGGCGTGACTATCAAGCCTCGCGTTCACAAGGGCCGGCTCGTAGTGGACGAGCCCATGGCACTCCCTGAGGGGACTGAAGTCGATCTCCTGCCTCCCGATCCGGGCGACTGGCTCGATGCCCCCGACCGCGCCTTCCTCCATCGAGTCCTGGTGGCTTCTAAAGATGAAGCCAGCCGACTCTTCGACGCTGAAGAAGTGTTGAAGGAACTGCGGGTACGTGAACCGGCACGAGATCCTTTACTAGTGACTGGTGCATGAAAATGAGCGACCTGCGCATCCTGATCATCGAGGACGAAGTGTCGTGGCTGCGCGTGCTCTCGGAGAGCCTGCAGAAGCTCGGTAGTCATGTCAAGGTGGATGTGGCGCCCAGCGAGGGCGATGCATTGGCAATGCTGAGCCGCTCACACTACGACCTGATTGTCCTCGATCTTGTTTTACGAGTTGACTTCAATAGCTCCGATACCGACGAGAGCGGGATGAAACTGCTGAGCAGGATACGTCAGGAGGGCAGCAATCGCGATTGTGGGCTGATCGTGCTAACGGGGTACGCAACGCCAGAGTTGGTCAGAAAAGTCCTCAGCGACTTCCGCGTCAATGATTTTGTTGAAAAGTCGTTATTCAGCATTGACAGTTTTCTGGATGTTGCCCGATCTGCCCTCTTCGACGCTCGATTGCGCAGCGCTACCTCGCGCAGCGAGAACCGCTATTATCTTACTTTGACGCTTGGGCACGAGCTCCTGTTAGGAACTGATCTTTCGGGACCAGACCGTTCCACCGGATATCGGAGTGAAAGGCCAGTACGGTTCGACGCCTCACGGCTCACTCGCCTTGGTGATCAGCTCTCGCTTTATGGGCAGAGTGCACCTTCCAAAGCCTACCGCATCTCCAAGGAGATCCAGGACCTCCTGGCCAAGGATCAGCGCTTCCTTGGAGATCTAACAGCAGCAAGAGCCCTTGCAGGACGGTTCAGCGACCTTTGGCTGCAGTTCAGCAGCTCGGGATCCGGCCTGAGCTTCCCGCTCGAACTCCTCTGCGACGAAGGCGAGCATCTGGCTCTAAGCCACATTCTAACCCGACGCCTCCTCTTGGCCAGTGCTCTAGGTCGCAAGCATGAGCCATTCTATCGATTCATGGATGATCTCAGACGCCGCAGCGCCGTATTGCGCATTCTTCTCTTAGAGGACGACAACGCTGAAAAGCAGGAACTGCGCCCGTCGATTTGCAACTCCATGAAGGAGGCTCTTCAACAACTGGGCATTCTCTATGAGATTCATCAAGTTCCTGTCTCCGAGACAAAATTTAGTGCGATCTCCGGGTTGCTGCGCTACGGCAACTTCCATCTGCTTCACGTCTCGGGCGCATCATGGCTCGGCGGCAAGAGCGGCATGCGAGCCTCCGATCTGCAGTTTCTGGTCCGAGGAACAGACATGCGGCTAGTATTTTTCGACTGTGAACTGGACTCTTCGACAAGCCCTCTTGGGACCTTTTTCGAATCACTTGCTCGGGCCGACGTACCGGTAGTTCTGGGTTATCGCTGGAAACTTCCGGCCTCTGCTGCAGCTCTCGCGCAAGACTTCTATCGCGCCCTGTGGCGCACTCTCTCCCCGGGTGAGGCCCTGCTCGAAGCGCGACGTCTGATCTCAATTAGAGATCAAGAGGACTGTTCATGGGCATCGCCGGTCCTACTCGAACAGACGGCACCGTAATGAACCATTTCGAGGTCCTGCTCAGGTCAGCTAAAGCACTCGGCAGGCTCGACAACTCCGGGACGGAGGGGGAGGCATGTGCGATCCTAGCAAGCATTATAGAAGCCGAAATGTGTTGCTATGTCGCAATCCGCCTCTTCGACAAAGAGACAGAAGAGCTTAGGTTGACATGGGAGACAAAAGCCCATGAATTTATATCGACTTTATTCCGCGACATCGATAACGACCTCAACAATACCGCTTACAGAGAGCGTTCAACGGCTGCAATTGGTAATGCTTTAGTCAAGCAGATGGAAGAGGTTCAGCCGGGACGTTCATTTGTCGTAGTCCCTATCTTGCTCGACAATATCTACTTCGGAAACCTAACGCTCTCCCATCCAGCGGCGTACTACTTCCAGGATTTCAATTTTTTACTGGCTGAAGGCCTTGCAGATCAACTAGCTGGCGCGCTTTACCGAATCCGAGCACTGCGAGCCCTCCATGAGGCCGAGGCGAGGCTCAACGACGCGAGGTTAATGAGCGCAATAGGTGAATTCTCGTTTGGCATTGCCCATCGTTTGGGCAATGACTTAGGACTGGTCCACACACTTGTGCTGAGGATTAGAGAAGAACTGACCGGAAGAAATCTAGGTAGCGAATCGATAGACGCCTATCTTGACAGCATCCTTGAGAGTGCTCGGGGAGTACTCAATCTCGGAGAGGAGCTAAAGAGGGCAGCGGCTTCCAACCGACCAGATCCGGAGAAATTTTTGACCGTATCTGCCGGGTATTTGCTGCAGGAGGCTGCTCGCTCCGCTCCTCCACTACCGGCGAAGATCGGAATTCGTTTTGATCTTGTTGAGGATATACCACCAGTGCGCGTAACAGCCAGCCGTGTCATCGAGGTGCTTCGCGAACTCATCGTCAATGCCGTTGATGCGATGCCCGATGGAGGCGTGCTCACCTTACGAACTCGTAACGACGATGGTTTCGTCTCCTGTGAGGTCATCGATACCGGGACCGGGATACCACCTAATCGGCTGTCGAAGATCTTTGATCTTTTCTACTCCACCAAGGCGAAGAACAGCGGCTTCGGCCTCTGGATGGCTCGATCCGTCGCCCGTGGCCATGGAGGTGATCTCATCGTAGAGAGCCAACCTGGCGCGGGTAGCGCCTTCAGATTGCTATTGCCTCACGCGGTGGACGCGGGAACGGAAAGCTACAAAGACCAACCTAACCCAATCGTCAGAGCTGTTCCGGAACATCAAAGAGAATATCACGAGACGGTTCTTAGACTCGCAGAACTTTCCGCAACAGTCAAAGATCTCAAAGAGAAGGACGAACAGCGAACAAGGGTGCTGGCAATGATCGCTCACGAACTTCGCCAGCCTCTAGCCACGACGCAGATCTACGTCGGTAACCTCGCAAGAGGTATTTATGGCAACCTCTCCGCACCCCAGGCAGAGTCTGTCAAACAACTCCAGCAGGAGGTTACCACGGCGATCGCGCTTACGGATAAGTTCCTGGCACGCCAGAAAGTAGAGGCCGAGCGATTGGTGTTTTCGCCGGAGCCCCTTTATCTCAGTGAACTCATCGCGTATGTCGTTGCTAAGTATCGCCAAGAGGCGGAGAGGGCTCAAGTGAGAATAGTCAGTGACACTACCGAACTTATCGAGGTGACAGCCGACCGGCTTCTCCTGAGTCAAGTGCTCAGCAATCTTGTGGAGAACGCTTTGAAGTTCAATCGACTGGAGGGCTCAATCACGATCACGGCTGTCCGATCCGGAAGCGAAGCGACTGTTTCGGTGGAGGACACGGGAATCGGAATCTCTCCCGAACATGCTGAAAGGATTTGGGAGTGGGAGTACCAAGCCGACAACTCTTTGAGCCGGGAGAGGGGTGGAATTGGGTATGGACTACCCATTGCCAAAGCTTACATAGATCGGCATGGAGGCAGGATGACTTTAACATCGACGCCTGGTCGTGGATCGATTTTTTCTTTCACCCTCCCCGTAAGCCGATTTCCATTTGCCGAGGAGCCCATATGAACCTAGGGCGAATCCTCATCGTAGACGACAACACAAGCTACCTCAGGGCACTATCTGATGCCTGCAGTGCTGCCGGATATGAGGTTCATCTGGCGGCCGACGGATTTCAGGCGTTAGAAGCCGCACGTGAAGCTCCACCGGACGCGATTCTTCTAGACATCATGATGCCCCGTCTGGATGGCTACGCCACATGCAGGGAGTTCCGTCTCGATCCTATGACGGCAGAAGTTCCGATCCTCATGCTTTCCGCCCTGGGAGAGCCTGAGGACATCAAGAAAGGCTTCTACCATGGAGCCGACGACTTCAAAGTCAAACCTCCGGACGGCGAGTTCCTAAAGACAGGCGATATTAATGAACTTCTTGCGCGCCTTTGGCAAGCGATCGTCCGTTATCGGCTGCGGCCCCAGTCCCGGGTGATCCTGGAATTGGAGTGGGGACCCGGAGCGATAAGGTACTCGGTCCAAGGGGCGATGACTTCCGGCGGGAGTCTGGTCGTGAGCGCCGATGGCAATCGATGGGGGCGCGAAATGGCCGCGTTGGCGGATGCGGTCTACGAGTATCATGAGGGATGGTTGAGGGCTCGGCGGCGAAAAGATTCGGAGGAGGAGAGGAGATACCTAGAGCGACGTGAGGCATGGCGTCTACAGTCGGCTGACAAAGGACGCGATCTCTTCCGGGATGTCTTCGAGAACAACGCCACCCTTCTTGAGGACTGGGGAAGAGCGCAACAAAGCGCTGGAGCGAGCGAAGAGAGGTTGGTGATCCGGTTCTCAGGAGCAGCTGACGCTCTCATCTTCCCATTTGAGCTACTGCATGTCGGTACGCGGCCACTCGCCATACGTCACCCTATCACGCGACAGATCGTCACGACCCGGGCCAACCGTCCTTCTTGGCGGAATCTGATTCAAGGCAGAAAAGGAAGATCTTTGCGAGCGCTACTGATGGCCGGAGAGGAGTTCGCTGTCAAGGAAGTGCAAACTGTTGCCGCGGACCTTCGCCGGGCGCTTGCTTTAGTCGGCATTGGACTCGAAGTCGAGCCCGAGAATCTCTCCCACTCGGTCACTCTTGAGGAGGGAGAAGCCCTTCTTCAGAAAAGAACCTTTGATCTCGTACATTATGCGGGGCATGCGCGCTTTGATAGGGGACGACCCGAAAACAGCGCGTTGGCCTTTGGCGGAGATGGTGCAGAGGAACTCCGGGCCTCACGCCTTGCTGGTCTCTTGGCCGGCTCACCGACGCAGTTGCTCTTCCTTTCCTGCTGCTCTGGTGCCGAGATCCGACTGATCAATGAAGCGGCCGGTTCCTCTTATTTGGGACTAATCGACGCAGCGGTACAGGCCGGAGTTCCTGCTGTCTTTGGATATCGTTGGCCGGTGGTAGGACGTTCTGCAAGACACTTCGCCCATCACTTTTATGAAGGCTTGGGACGTTTTCCGGCATCTCTGGAGTACGCCGCATGGTGGGCACGCAAGCAGATTTTTGAAACAAGCGCGGCTGGAGGATGGGACGAGACATGGTTCTCGCCAATGCTGGTTGTCCAAAATCCCGACTCTTCTGGGTGATGCAAAAGCCTGGCATATTGATCGCTGGTTACTCCTCCCGGCATGGGTCAACCAGCGTCACGCCTCCCTTGAACTCACCCTTCGCGCAACTGCTTGGAGGGAGCCGGCGCTCCCAGAACATTCTTCGATCGCGCCGGGTGGAGTTGCGGTACCTGGTGAGGAGGAGGGCGGCCTCGGATTCCAGACCGTGGTATGCCTCTTCGGCTCCGAAGGGGAACTCCACCACAACGACGACCTGACCATAAGGGATTCCCGGAAGCGAACACCTTCCAACCCCGCGACGGGGCTTGTCCTCCAAGATGGCGGCTCTGACCGAGCAGGCGTTCCAGGCCCGCTTCCTTGCGTCACACTCAGGAAGCGCTCCTGGCGGGGCAGGAAGAAGAACTGCCACGGGTCTGCGGCATCGGGTGATGACGATCCGTTCTCCGGCGACCCTCATACACCGGGTCAGGTTATGTTTGACTTCTCTCAGGCTCACTCGCTGTTCCATGGGCCTTCCCGCCCGCGCCTTCTACTTCTGTCACTGCGCGGAATCGTTGAGCCAGCATTGGCTGGTCTGGGATAACATGGCCAGCTCAACGCTGTCTCGAGCTATCCTGCTTGACTCGGCTGAAGCACCTGAAACAGACTACTGAGTAGCATCATCCCTATGTCAGCCATCATCACTCGAGAACGCCCAGATTCACCCGATGCCATCAGCCTGACTACTGAGTTGGAAACCCATCTGGAAGCTCTTTATCCATCTGAAAGCCGACATGGGTTCAGTGTCGAGAGGTTGCTTGCCGAGGGCGTGGCGTTCTTCCTGCTCCGCACAGATGGGGCTGCTGCAAGTTGTGGCGGCATCAAATTGGTGGGCAGTGAGTATGGCGAGATCAAGCGGATGTATGTGCGTCCACAATTTCGCGGACTGGGATTCGGGAAGTTGATGCTCTCTCACTTGGCAGCCTACGCCCAGGCTCACCACATCACCTTGCTGCGCCTGGAAACGGGGATTCACCAGCGAGAAGCAATCGGGCTTTACGAGCGGTTGGGCTTTTACCGCATCCCCCCGTTCGGCCCCTACACCGACGACCCTCTCAGCCGGTGCTACGAGAAGCAGCTAACGTGTAGCTCGTGTTATCCTCTCACCAATTCAACAAGGGCAAAGCCATGAGCCGAAACAAGCAGACTGTGCAGAAGTACATGGACGCATTCACCAGGACTGATTACGCGGAAATTCTGTCTTGTCTGACAGATGACGTCGAATGGTTAATCCCTGGCGCGTTTCACATAACAGGGAAGGGCGCCTTCGACAAGGAGATTGAGAATGACGCTTTCGTAGGAAGCCCCACGATAAGCGTCACTCGCTTGACTGAAGAGCACGACGTGGTGGTAGCTGAGGGCAGCGTGCGCGCCTCCAGGAGAGATGGCGGCCTTCTGAACGCCGTCTTCTGCGATGTATTCGTCATGCAGGACGCGAAGATCAGGCACCTGACTTCGTATTTGATGGAAGTCAAGGCATAGGCCGGCAGGATGCCGGCGCTCCCAGGGAACCAAGCGCGCTAACGTCCCCCGTTCTCCTTCTTCCATTTCATCGACATCAGGATCCGCTGGTAGCCGCTCGGGTGGTCGAAGAAGATCCACTCTTCGACCGGGCCGGGGTGGAGCTTGCGGTATTCGCCTAGGAGGAGGGCGGTCTCGGCGAAGCCGTCGGGCTCCTGGGCGGCGTTCAGGCCGAAAATGTCGGCCTCGGCTTCGTTGACCCGGATGTAGGTGTTGTTGAGCGGGGTCATCACGAAGAAGAAGATCGCGAAGAGGGCCGAGAGCAGCGGCAGGCCGGCGGGATCGTCGATCCCCCTCACCCGCCAGCGCGCGCCCCAGCGGCGCACCGCCCGGTCGTAGCCCCAGCGCAGGAAGGCGAAGCCCGCCAGGAGCACCAGCGCGAACCAGAGGATGGACTCGTAGACGTGGTTGAGCACGTAGTGGCCCATCTCGTGTCCCATGACCGCCTTGACCCCTCCCGGCGAGACCCGGTTCAACAGGTTGTCGTTGAGCGAGATCCGCATGGTCCCCAGGGCGCCGCTCACGTTGGCGCTGACCCGGTTGGTCTGCTTGGAGGCGTCGAAGACGTAGACGTGCTCGGCCGGGATGCCGTTGGCCCGGGCGAGCGCAAGGATCGGAGCGCGCAGGCCCGGGTCCTTGAGCTCGGTGTAGGTGTTGAAGAGCGGCGCGATGAAGACCGGCGCGATCAGCATGATCAGCACCAGGAAGACGACCGCGGCTGCGGTCCCCCAGACCCACCAGGTGCGGGGAGCCTTCCGGAAGATGGTGTAGATCCCGACCACCGCGATCCCGCCCAGCAGCGCGCCCACGGCCATCCCCTTGAAGAAGTCGATCATCCATTCGGAGAAGGTCTGGTTGGAGAGCCCGTATTTGTGCTCGCGGAAGAAGCCCGCGTAGAGGGCCAGCGGGTAGGTGAGGAGCGTGGTCAGCACCAGGTATTGCAGCCAGTAGAGGAAGACCTGGAGCGGACGGAAACGGACCACCCGCTCAGCAAGGTCGCGCATCCGGGCCGAGAGGCCGGTGCCCAGGAGCAGCGCGGCGACTGCCACGCCGTAGAGGAAGTCCCACAGGGTCAGCCAGTAGCCTCCCTCGAAGTAGTTGTCGGACTTGGCCCGCTGCTCGGGCGTGAGGCGCGCGAGCCAGGCCTCGGTGGCCGCGACCGGGCCTTCGACCGACGCGGAGGAGGGAGGCGGCTGCGGCGGCGGGGCTTGAGCCGCGCCGAGGTGAGGCAGCGCCAGTGCGCAGAGCAGGAGGAGGGCGGGCGTCTTCATGGGTTTTCCCCTTTCAGGAGCCGAGTCTATCCCCGCCTGGGGTCGAAACCCCAGGCAGGCACCCGCTTTGCAGTTGCCGTGTGGGCGGGGCGGTGAATCGCATCGGAGCCTTCGGACGTCAGGCCGGTCGTCCCTTCCAACAGCCCCGCAGGACGGTACGGCAGCACATGAGCCGACGCTCGGAGCTGGTACTTCACGGGTAGCACACGAAGGAGGCGCATGTGGCCGAGATCAGAGTGGAGCGGAAAGAGCGTCGAAGCATCCTGCCTTGGATCCTGGGGCTCCTGTTGCTGGCGTTGGTGATCTGGGGCGTGACCCAGATGGCGGACCGCGACGACGATGTGACGGACAACGGCGCCGCCGCGGTGGGCGTGACCATCCAGCAGCAGCCTCCCGCGCTGCGCCAGTACGCGGAGGCCGTGACCGCAACGGTGTTCGCGGAGGCCGCGTAGCATGCGGCCGTCCGCAGTGGATCTGCCGAACGTCGAGGGCTGGGACGTGATCTCGGCCGATGCCGTGCGCGTCGGCCGGGTCCATGACGTGGAGGAGGGCTTCCTCGTCGTGGAGATCGTCCCCACGCTGCACGCCGCGGGCGAGCACGCGGGGCGGCCCCAGGCCGGAGAGATCCTCCCTGGCGAGCACGATACCACCCGGCTGACCGATCCCGATCCGACCGTGGCGGAGACGGACATCTACACCCATGCCAACGCCGGGGCCCGGCAGCACGCCGGGGACATCCCCGCCGCAGTGCCTCGGGACCGGCCGCGGGACCGCGATGCCAACGAAGGGGCCGGACGGCTGGTCCGCATCCCCGCCTCCCAGGTCCGGGTGCGTGAGGGGGAGGACCGCGTGTTCCTCGAGACGCTCCGCAGCCAGGAAGTCGCCTCTTTGCCCTGAGCCCCCTCCTCTTTTACGTCTTTCCAGGTGGACTCGCGTTCAGCGATGTGCTACAAACACGGCAGCAAACTCTGACGCCATAGCCGGAAGGGTGGGGGCTGCAGCACCGACCCCCAGACAGGCATGGATTGGCCGGAGCGCGGAGCGTCCCGCAGGGGCCGGATTTCGTGCTCTCGGGGGGAGAGGGACCGCGTGAAAGACGACAGCCTGCCGATCATCCAGATCCGCAACTGCCTCCTGGTCAGCATCCAGACGGAGCTGCACGACCGGCTGGCTCTCGGCCTTCAGGAGTCGCTCATGGAGCGCGTCCGCAGCGCCGACGCCAAGGGGGTGATCCTCGACGTCTCGGCCGTGGAGGTCATCGACAGCTATATCACCCGCATCCTCAACGACATCGGCAAGTCGGTGCGCTTCATGGGCGCCGAGTGCTACATCGTGGGCATCCGGCCGGCGGTGGCCATGACGCTGATCGAGATGGGTGTCGAGCTCGACTCGGTCAACACCGCCCTGAACCTGGACCTGGCGCTGGAGAAGCTCGAGCTGCTGCAGTCATGAAAACGGTGGAGACGGAGGTCGGGTCGGTCCTCGCCGGAACCATCTCGGCGATCACGCAGCGGAGCATTTTCAACCGGCTGGGAGGGTTGGCGGCGCGGCCCATCCAGCAGCTCACGCCACAGGACCGGCTGGCGATCATGGCCGAGCTCGAGAACTCGGTCCGGCTGTTCGCCCGCCGCAACAGCGTTGAGCTGATCGCTTCGTGCGCCCAGGTCCTGGGCGCCGCGGGCGAGCCGGCTTCTTCGAAGGACACCGGGGCGGAGTCGTCTGGCGCCACGGAGAAGCGGCTTCCGATCGAGCAGGAGAAGGACATCGCGACGGCCCGGCTGGAGGCCTGGTCGGAGGCGGTGCGGATCGGGCTGTCGAAGTTCACCTCGGTCAAGGTGGCCACGGCGGTCTCGGAGCTGGCGCGCAACATCGTCTTCTATGCCGGCAGGGGCACGGTGGAGCTGCGGTCGCTCAGGGACGACCGCGGCCCGTCCCTGCAGATCGTGGCCACCGACAAGGGTCCGGGCATCGAGCCACGCAAGCTCGAGGAGATCTGGGCCGGAACGTACAAGTCGCAGAGGGGCATGGGCAAAGGCCTCGCGGCGGTCAAGAAGCTGGTGGACGACTTCCACCTGGACACCGGTCCCGGCCGCGGCACCAAGGTCACCTGCCTCTTCCGAGGAGAGAGATGAAGTCAGGCGCTTTCAGCCGTCCCTTCAAGGGTCTCACCGTTTGCGGGGACAGTTTTGTTATTGTAGAGAACAATGGCACTTTCCTGGCGGCGGTCATCGACGGTCTCGGACACGGCTTTGAGTCGTGGGTCGCGGCCGAGAAGGCGAACGAGGTGATCCGCGCCAACACGGATCTGTCGGTCGAGCCGATCCTGATGCGCTGCCACAAGGAGCTGCGCTCCACGCGCGGGGCCGCGGTGGGCATTGTGAAGGTCGAGGAGGACGGCGCGGGCCAGTTCTGCGGCGTGGGCAACATCGAGGTGCAGGCGCTGTCCGGCACCGCGCCGAGCCTGTTCTGCCTGGCCGGCATCGTGGGGCACAACCTGCGGACGTCGAAGGTGATGTCGTTCCAGATGAAGCCGGGCGACATCTATTGCCTGATGAGCGACGGCGTGTCGAGCCGCGGCAACTTCAAGACGTGCCTGCCGGGCGCTCCCGGCAGCGTGGCCCGGCGGATCGTGGAGCAATGGGGGAAGGACCACGACGACGCCACCGCCCTGGTGATGGGTTACGAGGCGGACTCCCTGCTGGAAGGAGACCCGACCTAGACGCTTGGCGGCGCCGACGGGCGCCGCTTGAGGAGAGACCAAAGGAATGGATACGCCGGAAGAAGTCGAAGTTCCCATCCGGATCACGAACGACCGCCTCCAGAACGTGATCGAGGCGCTCTCGTACGCGTCGGTCGACGAGTTCGACGCCTGCCTCACGTTGCTCGAGAGCAACGCGCTGGAGGACGACTTCAACGAGCTCGAGACGGCGTTCATGATCTTCGTCAAGGAGCTCCGGGCCGCCAAGGGGGCGCTCACCGAGGCGCTGGTCAAGCACGAGGTGGCGAACCGGGAGCTGGAGGCCAAGCTGGAGACGATCGAGCGCCAGCAGGCCGCCATCCGCGAGCTGTCCACCCCGATCATCGAGGTCTGGGCCGGCGTGCTCTGCCTGCCGGTCGTGGGCATCGTGGACAGCCAGCGCAGCGCCGAGATGACCGAGACGCTGCTGGAGATGATCGTGGCCAAGCAGGCGCGCACCGCGATCGTGGACATCACGGGCATCGACGTGATGGACACGAAGACCGCCGACCATTTCATCAAGATGGCCAAGGCGGTCCGCCTGCTCGGCGCCGACTGCATCCTGTCGGGCATCAATCCGGGTATCGCCCAGACCCTGACTCACATCGGGGTGGACCTGACCGGCGTCCGGACGATGCGCAACCTGCGCGACGCGCTCCAGTTCCATTTGCGCGAGACGCAGCAGATCGAGCATCTCATCCGCAAGGTCGACACGCGCGGCGGCGGCATCAGCGGTAATGGCGGCAGTGGTGACCGCTCCTACTGACCGCAGTACTGAGGCGGGGACGGAAGCAGGAACGATCTTGGCGGAGCCCGACGCCCCCCGTCCCGTCGAGCGCAAGTTTCCCGTGCGCGCCATGGGGGACGTGTTGATCGTGCGCAAGCGCGCCCAGGAGCTGGCCATCCAGTTCGGGCTGGGTGGGCGGCGCGCCACCGAGCTCGCCATCGCCGTGTCCGAGCTGGCCACGAACATCGTCAAGTACGGCATCCAGGGCGAGGTGGTCGTGATCCTCGATTCCGAGGCGGGGGCCCGCGGCGGCATCCGGGTCGTCGCCCGCGACGAGGGGCCGCCGATCCGCAACCTCGAAGTCGCGCTGCAGGACGGCTGCGACGACACGGGCCCCATCGATCCCACGCTGGTGCTCCGCCGCGGCGGTCTGGGGACCGGCCTCGGCGCCGTGCTCCGGTTCGCCGATCTCTTCGAATATCAGCAGGGTGAGACCGGCAAGGCCATCACCGTCACTTTCTTTCGCTAGGCCGAGGTCCAAGCTCCAATGCCAAAGAAGACACCGCAGGACGGACCCGAGGGAGTGGAGTTCACGCGCAACCGGCTGGAGGTCCTGATCCAGGCCCTGGCCTATGCCGCCATCGACGACTTCGATTACTGCATGTCCCTGATGCGCGGCGATGCCGAAGGGGACTCCTTCGCCAGGCTCGAGATGGAGTTCACCGACTTCCTGGGCAAGCTCGTGGGCGCCAAGACCGCCCTCAACGAAGCCCTCGTCCGGGCCGAGGAGTCGAACCGGGAGCTGGAGGCCAAGCTGGAGACGATCGAGCGCCAGCAGGCCGCCATCCGCGAGCTGTCCACCCCGATCATCGAGGTCTGGGCCGGCGTCCTCTGCCTGCCGGTCGTGGGCATCGTGGACAGCCAGCGCAGCGCCGAAATGACCGAGACGCTGCTGGAGACGATCGTGGCCAAGCAGGCGCGCACCGCGATCGTGGACATCACCGGCATCGAGGCCATGGACACGAAGACCGCCGACCATTTCATCAAGATGGCCAAGGCGGTCCGCCTGCTCGGCGCCGACTGCATCCTGTCGGGCATCAACCCGAGCATCGCCCAGACGCTGACGCACATCGGGGTCGATCTGACCGGGATCCGGACGCTGCGCAATCTGCGCGACGCCCTGCAGTTCTTCCTGCGTGAGCAGGCGGCCAGCCACCTCGTCAAGCTCCAGCCGCTGGTGGAGTCGGCGCAGGCCTGAGGAATCGGCACGACTTGCACTATTTCTTGGGCAATGCAACAATGAACATATCGTCCCGGAACGTATTTTGGAGGGTCATGTGAAGCGATCGACGGTCGCAACGACGGGCTCCGATGGCAGGTCTCGCACATCGGACCAGAATCTGGCCATCATCCAGATCCGCAACTGTCTGCTGGTGAGCATCCAGACGGAGCTGCACGACCAGCTCGCCCTGGACCTCCAGGAGTCGCTCATGGAGCGCGTCCGCAGCGCCGACGCCAGGGGGGTGATCCTCGACGTCTCGGCCGTGGAGGTCATCGACAGCTACATCACCCGCATCCTCAACGATATCGGCAAGTCGGTGCGCTTCATGGGCGCCGAGTGCTACATCGTGGGCATCCGCCCGGCTGTGGCCATGACGCTGATCGAGATGGGGGTCGAGCTGGACTCGGTCAACACCGCCCTGAACCTGGACCTCGCACTCGAAAGGCTCGAGCTCTTCCAGTGAGAACCGTAGAGGACGCGGTCGGAGCTGTCCTCTCGGGAGCGATCTCCGCCATCACGCAGCGGAGCATCTTCAACCGCCTGGGCGGGCTGGCCCGGACTCCGGTGGGCCAGCTCGGCCCGGTGGAGCGGCAGACCGTGCTCAAGGAGCTGGAGAGCTCGCTGCGCCTGTTCGCCCGCGGCAGCAGCGCGGAGCTGCTCGCCGCCTGCGAGCGCGCCTTGACCGAGGGGACGGGCGGGTCGTCCGGGGGGTCCGGGGCCACCGCCGGAACCCCGGGCTCCTCCTCCCCGTCCGCGGGAGGCGCCACTCCGGCCAAGGGGATCCACAAGACGTTCGCCGTGGAGCAGGAGAAGGACATCGCCACCGCGCGGCTGGAGGCCTGGTCGGAGGCGGTGCGGATCGGCCTGTCGAAGTTCACGGCGGTCAAGGTGGCCACGGCGGTCTCGGAGCTGGCCAGGAACATCGTTTTCTATGCCGGCAAGGGGACGGTGGAGCTGCGCGCCACGGAGGACGACCGCGGTCCGAGCCTGCACATCGTGGCGCGGGACAAGGGCCCCGGCATCGAGCCCCGCAAGCTGGAGGAGATCTGGGCCGGGACCTACAAATCGCAGCGCGGCATGGGCAAGGGACTGCTGGCGGTCAAGAAGCTGGTGACCGACTTCCATCTCGATACGGGCGCGGGCAAGGGCACGACCGTGACCTGCGTCTTCAGAGGTGATCGCTGAGGTGATCGCCGAGTGATCGCTGAGGCCGCGCCGATGATCGACATCGCGGGCGAAGTCGCGTACACTCTGCGCAACGAAACCTGGAATGGCTTTGAATCCCTTGCGGGCCATGACCGCAATACGCAAGGCTAGTTGGAGGAATGACTCATGATCCCGAATCTCGCGGAGATCGCCGCCAGCGACGAAGGCAAGATTGGCAAGCACACGAACCGCTTCATCCCTCCCGACGTCTTCTATCTGAAGATCGTGGGCGACATGACCGATGAGGAGGGGAAAGAGGTCAACGACGGCCACTGGAACATCGGCAAGGACGTCGACGGCCTCTTCTTCCTGTGCGACATCGCGGAGCTCGAGAGCGTCAGCCCGATGACGCGCAAGCAGGCGGTGGAGATCCAGAAGAAGATGGCGATCGCCGGGGCCGTGGTTCTGAAGGCTCCCCTCAAGGCCCGCATCTTTGCCAAGCTGATCCTGACTGCCACGAACATGTTCAAGTCCGAGAAGATGCCGGTCATGTTCGTGGACACGATCGAAGAGGCCTGGGCCGCTATCGAGAAGCGGCGCGTGGAGTACCACTCCAGGAAAAAGACCTAGGCGCGGCGTAGCAGCACCAGCGAGCGCGCCTCCACCCTCACCTCTTCGCCGGCAGAGCACGGCTCCCCTTCTCCGGAGAGCGGCTCTGCCGTGTCCAGCATCTTCACCCAGCTCTCTCCCCGCTCCGGCCGGTTCGGCAGCCGGAAGGGGAGCGCCTCGTGATGGGCGTTGAAGAGCAGATAGAAGCTGTTGTCCACGATCCGGTTGCCCTGAGGGTCAGGGGTCGGGATCGCCTCTCCGTTCAGGTACATCCCCAGCGATTTCGCGAAGCCGCTCTCCCAGTCCTGGCCGTCCATCTCCTCCCCGTCCGGCCGGAACCAGGCGACGTCGCTGCCATCCTCCCTGAACCACCGGCGGCGGCGGAACACGGGATGGTCCCGGCGCAGCGCGATCAGCTTCGAGGTGAAGTCCAGGAGCGCCTCGTCGGTGTTCTCCCAGTCGAACCAGGAGATCTCGTTGTCCTGGCAGTAGGCGTTGTTGTTCCCCCCCTGGGTGCGCCCCATCTCGTCTCCCCCCAGGAGCATGGGGATGCCCTGGGAGAGGAACAGGGTGGCGAGGAAGTTGCGCTTCTGCCGGTCGCGCGCCGCCCGGATTCCGGGGTCGTCCGAAGGTCCCTCGGCGCCGTGGTTCCACGAGCGGTTGTGGCTCTCACCGTCCTGGTTCTCCTCCCCGTTCTCTTCGTTGTGCTTCTCGTTGTAGGAGACCAGGTCTTCCAGGGTGAAGCCGTCGTGGGCCGTGACGAAGTTGATGCTCGCGGACGGTCGCCGCCCGTTCAGGGCATAGAGGTCGGAGCTGCCGGTGATGCGGTAGCCGAACTCGCCCAGGGCCTGGGCCTCGCCCCGCCAGTAGTCGCGCGCCGTGTCCCGGTACTTGCCGTTCCACTCGGACCAGAGGGGCGGGAAGTTGCCCACCTGGTAGCCCCCCTCCCCCACATCCCAGGGCTCGGCGATGAGCTTGACCTGGCTGATGACCGGGTCCTGCTGGATGATGTCGAAGAAGGCGGCCAGCCGGTCCACGTCGTGCAGCTCACGGGCGAGGGTAGACGCCAGGTCGAAGCGGAAGCCGTCCACGTGCATGTCCAGGACCCAGTAGCGCAGCGAGTCCATGATGAGCTGCAGCACGTGGGGATGGCGCATGTTGAGGCTGTTGCCGGTGCCGGTGTAGTCCCTGTAGTAGCGCCGGTCGTCCTGCACCAGGCGGTAGTAGGCGGCGTTGTCGATCCCCTTGAGGGAGAGCATGGGGCCGAGGTGGTTGCCCTCGGCGGTGTGGTTGTAGACCACGTCGAGGATGACCTCGATCCCCTCCCGGTGGAGGGTCTTGACCATCTGCTTGAATTCCTGGACCTGCTGGCCGAGGTGGCCGCCGTCGCGCAGGCCCGCGGCGTAGTCGTTGTGCGGCGCGAGGTAGGAGACCGAGTTGTAGCCCCAGTAGTTGCGCAGCCCGCGGTCCACCAGCTCCTTGTCATGGATGAACTGGTGGACCGGCAGGAGCTCCACGGCGGTGACGCCGAGCCGTTTCAGGTACCGGATCGCCGCCGGATGGGCGAGGCCGGCGTAGGTGCCGCGCAGGTCAGGCGGGACGTCCGGATGGCGCCGGGTGAAGCCCTTGACGTGCACTTCGTAGATGACCGTCTCGTGCCTCGGGGTCCGCAGCAGGTGGTCGTTGCCCCAGTCGAAGAAGGGGTTGATGACCACCGACCTGGGCATGAATCGGGCGCTGTCCGCGTCGTTCAGGGGGCCTTCGGGGTCGGCGAAGCGGTAGGGGAAGACGGCCTCGTCCCACTTCACCTCGCCGTCAACCGCCTTGGCGTAGGGGTCGAGCAGGAGCTTGGCCGGGTTGCAGCGGTGCCCCTCGGCCGGGTTCCAGGGGCCGTAGACCCGGTAGCCGTAGCGCTGGCCGGGCACCACGTTGGGCAGGTAGCCGTGCCAGCAGAGCGCCGTGACCTCGGGCAGCTCGAAGCACGTCTCCTTGCCGGCCTCGTCAAAGAGGCAGAGCTCGACTCGCTCCGCCACCTCCGAAAAGACGGAGAAGTTCGTGCCGGCGCCGTCGTAGGTGGCCCCCAGCGGATACGGCTGTCCAGGGTAGATCTTCAATTGATCCCACTCCCCCTCTCCCAACCCTCTCCCCCGTTCCGGTGGAGAGGGCTTTGTCTCCGGGGGTCAAATCTGGCTTTCAATCCATATGCCACGAGGAGGACCAGGGAGAGCCCTCCGATCATTAGACCGGGAAGGAAGCCCGGGGGAGAGTACTTCAGCTCCACTCGCGAGACCCCCGGCGGGACATGGACCCCGAGGAAGGCGCCGTTCACCACCACCGTCTCCAGCGGCCCGGCCTTCCATCCCTCGGGCATGAGGAGCGAGGTCGCGAGCAGGCGGTCTCCGGAGCCGGGGACGTCCAGGGCGATCCGCCCTGACGCGAAGGAGACCAAGGTCACCTCTCCCGACTGCCCCACCCAGCCGCTCGCCCTGTCCTCGAAGACCGCCACCCGCCTGGGGTCTTTCAGGGAGGTGATCCATCTCTCCACGTCCGCCTCCCGGATCACCTCGGCCCCGGAGGGCAGGAACCAGCGGGGCAACGCGTCGGGGTTGCGATAGAGGCGGAAGTGGCCGAAGCGGTCGCCGTCGATCCGCTCCAGGGTCCTGGGAGGAGGGAACGCGGCCACCGAGGTCACGGTGCGGACGTTGAGGAAATCGAGGAAGGGGTGGTCGATCCCCCCGAACGCGGGGAAGTAGTTCGCGGTCGTGGGGGCGAATCCGAACGCGGCCTCCAGGGTCCTCAGGTAGGGCATGGGCGCCAGCGGGTTGTGCGTCCGGACGTCCGCGATCCCATACACGGAGAGGAGGGAGGGGAAGAGCATCCGGTCCTCCCCGGCCACTCTCCAGGAGCCGGTGGCCTCCTGCTTGACGACGGCCAGGAAGTCGGTCTGCGGATAGAACAGCGCCGGACTGCTGCTCGGCAGGTGGCTGCGCGCCCAGGGTCCGAGGTCGAGAGCGAGGGCCAGGGCGAGCCCGGCCGCGCCCAGCGCCGGACGCTTCCAGCCGATCTTCCCGCCGATCAAGGCCGAGGCGGCGATCAGACCCCAGAGCGCGAGGACGTAGGGATCGGTGTGCGCGGCGAGGCTCAGGGCCGCGCCCAGCGCGACGGCGATCCAGGCGGCAACCGCGGCGGTCGGACGCCGCGAGCGGAACAGCCGGTCGATCCCCATCCCCCCGGCGATGACAAGGCCCAGGCACCCGACGAGCAGGAACCGCGTCCAGGCCACCGTCTTCAGGACCTCCACCGAGTAGATGACATGCGCGAAGGGGAGGAACTGGGCCGCGAGGAGCAGGCTCGCCGCGGCAAAGGCGAGGAACGGCCAGGAGCGTCTCCGCCGGAGCGCGATCAGCGCCACGACCGATCCGGCCAGGGCCACGAGCCCGGCGTAGCCGCTCTCCGAGTCCACCCAGTTGAAGGGGCCGCGGAACTCGTCCTGATACGGCCGGCCGAAGACCCGCGGGTTGACCGGGGAGAGCACGAGCCGTCCGAAGCCCGGCAGGAACCAGGTCCAGGGGTTCTTCAGGTCCACGTAGTAGGCAGGCATCTCGTGGACGAGGGTCTCCTGCGCCCGTTGAGAATGAGGCAGGTGGAGGGCGAACGGCAGGATCTGCGGCGCGGCCAGCCCGAATCCCAGGACCGCGGCCACCGCTGCGGCCCCCAGCCCGCGGACGAAGCTCCCTTTTCGTCGGTACCGGGCCAGCGACAGGCCGCAGACGGCGGCGAACAGCCCGCCCCCCGCCGCGGTCTCCGGATGTCCGGACAGCAGCAGCGCCGCGGTGAGGAGGGCGGCGATGACGATGATTGGAGCCTGGGCTCTCCCATCCCGGAACAGCCGGATGACGGCCGCGGTCAGCCAAGGGACCCAGGCGAGTGCCGCCGTGTGGGGGAAGAGGGACCAGGCCATCATCCCGCCGCCGAGGGAAAACCCGGCGCCCGCGATCAGGCTGGACAAGCGGCTCACTCCCAGGGTGCGGGCGAGCACCCAGGTACCTTGGAAAGCCACGAGGATCTTCAGCGCCAGGGTCGCCAGCAGGTGGTACTGGATTGGGAGCGCCCTAGCCGGCATGGCGATGGGCGAGACCGGCGCCGCCTGCGGGTTGATCCAGGGGGAGCTGCCCCCCTCCAGCGTGTCGGACCAGAGGGGAAGCCGCAGGTCGCTGAGAGCGTGCCGCACCTCCAGCTCCCAGGGGAGGAACTGGTAGACCGCGTCGTTCAGCAGGTCGTGCCGGTGGGTCGTCTCCACCAGGGGAGCGCCCGGGATCGCCTTCTGGAGGATGTCGGCCGGCACCAGGAGCCGGGTCCGGTCGAGCCATGGAAACAGAAAGACGAGGGGCAGCGCGATCCCCAGGGCGATCACGTGCCGCTCCAGCCGTCTCCCGAGCCCTTTGGCCAGCAGCCAGCACACCACCTGCATCGCTCCCAGCAGAACCAGGAGCCCGAGGAAGAGACGTCCGTCGAAGCTCACTCGCGGAATATACCCTGGCACATGGATTGAAGCTCCTGGATGCGGAGGTGAATCCCATGGAAGATCAGATCGAGGGAAAAGAAGACCAGGAGCGGAAGGAGGAGAACCCTCCCCCCAACCAGCCCCATGACCAGCGGATCGACCATGACGATTCGGTCGAAGAAGCTTCGGACGAGTCGTTTCCGGCCAGCGACCCTCCGGGATCGTACTGAGGTTGACTTACGCCCTTCTACCGCCTAACCTCAGGCAGTGGCGAAGAAAGAGGATGCTCCGCCCTCCCCTCCCACGCGGGACTTCGGGTATGACCTGCCGGCCCTGGAGAGCTCCCCCGGCGCCAAGAAGGAGAGGGTCAAGAAGCGGGAGTACGAGCCGAAGCCCAGGCGCTCGGGACCGTCCTCCCCCTACGTGGAGCTTCACACCGCTTCGGCCTTCTCGTTCCTCAACGGCGCCTCGCTGCCAGAGGACATGGTCCAGCGTGCCGCAGAGCTGGGACTTCCCGCCGTAGCCCTGGTGGATGCCAACGGCGTCTATGGCGCGCCGCGCTTCTACCAGGCCGCGAAGCAGGCCGGGGTCCGGGCCCTGGTCGGAGCCGAGGTCGTGCTCGACGAGGGTCCGGGGATCTCCGAGCAGATCCAGCGGTCGGGCCGGGCAGGGCCGCTTGGACTGGTTCCCGAGCCGCAGGAGAAAGAGAAGAGGGTCGTCGGCATCCCCACCGGGGAGCGGCTGACCCTGCTCGTGGAGAACCGGACCGGCTACAAGAATCTCTGCCGGATGCTCACCACCGCGGCCCTCCACCGTCCCAAGGGAGAGGCGCGGGTCACCTGGGACCTCCTGGCCGAGCACGCCGGAGGGCTCCACTGCCTGACCGGCGGCGACGAGGGTCCCGTGGCCCGCGAGCTGGCCCAGGGAGGGTTGGACCCGGCGCGCAAGCTCCTCGAGCGCCTCGCGGTCTACTTCGGAGGCCGGGTCCATGTCGAGCTTCAGCGCCACCGGCTGCGGGACGAGGAGCACCGCAACCGGGCGCTGATCGATCTCGCCCGGAAGCTGCGGCTCCCCCTCGTCGCCACCAACGGGGCGCGCTACGCCCGGCCCGAAGACAAGCCGCTCCACGATGTGCTGAGCTGCATCCGCCACCACACGACCCTGGACGCGGCCGGGCGCCTGCTCGCTGCCCACCGGGAGCGGCACCTCAAGTCCCCGGACGAGATGGCCCGCCTGTTCGCGGACCTGCCCGAGGCGATCGAGGAGACCGCCCGCCTGGCCGGCCGGCTCGACTTCACCCTGGCCGACCTCGGCTACCGCTTCCCCGAGTACCCGCTGCCGCCGGGTGAGACCCCGGCCTCCTACCTCCGGCACATCACCTGGAACGGGGCCAAGGCGCGCTTCCGGCCGCTGACCGCCAAGGCGCAGGCGCAGATCCAGAAGGAGCTGGACCTGATCGAGAAGCTCAACCTCGCGGGCTACTTCCTCATCGTCTGGGACGTCGTCAACTTCTGCCTGCGGGAGAACATCCTGGCCCAGGGCCGCGGCTCGGCGGCCAACAGCGCGGTCTGCTACGCCCTCTCGATCACGGCGGTCGATCCGGTGAAGATGGATCTCCTCTTCGAGCGCTTTCTGTCGGAGGAGCGGGGCGAGTGGCCCGATATTGATCTGGACCTCCCTTCCGGCGACCAGCGGGAGCGGGTCATCCAGCACGTCTACAAGAGGTACGGCGAGCGCGGCTCGGCCATGACCGCCAACGTCATCACCTACCGCGACCGCTCCGCGACCCGCGAGGTGGCCAAGGTCTTCGGCTACTCGCCCGAGCAGGTGGACCGGCTCGCCAAGCAGCTCGGGAGCTGGAGCTGGGACGTGGCGAGCGGCGAGACCAAGACCTTTGCCACGGAGCTGACCGCGGCCGGCTTCGACCCCGGGGAGCCGCGGATGAAGCTCTTCTCGGACCTCTGGACGCGCATCCACAACCTCCCCCGCCACCTGGGGCAGCACTCGGGGGGCATGGTGATTGCGGCCGGCCGTCTCGACGAGGTCGTCCCCCTGGAGCCCGCCTCCATGCCCGGCCGCGTCGTGGTGCAGTGGGACAAGGACGACTGCGCGGACCTCGGCATCATCAAGGTCGACCTCCTGGGCCTCGGCATGCTCAACGCCCTTGAGGTGATGGTGCCCATGATCCGGACGCACGAGGGGACGCACGTCGACCTCGCCCACCTGCCGCCGGACGATCCCAAGGTCTACCGCATGCTGCAGCAGGCCGACACGATCGGCGTCTTCCAGGTGGAGAGCCGGGCGCAGATGGCCTCCCTGCCGCGCAACCATCCCACGCGCTTCTACGACCTCGTGATCCAGGTGGGGATCATCCGTCCGGGTCCGATCGCGGGCAACATGGCGAGCCCGTTCTTCGAGCGCCGCAACGGCCGCCAGCCCGTGGTCTATCCGCACCCGAGCCTGGAGCCGATCCTGAAGCGGACGCTCGGAGTGCCGATCTTCCAGGAGCAGCTCCTGAAGGTGGCCATGGTGGCGGCGAGCTTCTCCGGCGGCGAGGCCGAAGAGCTGCGGCGGGCCATGGGCTCCAAGCGCTCGGTGGAGAAGATGAAGGCCATCGTGGACAAGCTGCGCAAGGGGATGACCGCCAACGGCATCGTAGGAAAAGCCCAGGACGAGATCGTCCAGTCCATCACCTCCTTCGCGCTCTACGGCTTCCCCGAGTCGCACGCCGCGAGCTTCGCCCTGATCGCCTACGCCAGCGCCTACCTCAAGTGCCACCACCCCACGGCCTTCACCCTCGGCCTGCTGAACGCCTGGCCCATGGGCTTCTATCACCCCGCCACTCTGGTGAAAGACGCGCAAAGGCACGGGGTGGAGATCCGGCCGGTGGATGTCCAGCGCTCCGGCTGGAAGTGCCGCTGGGAGGACCGGGAGATCCCCGAAGGTGCCCGCGACTCGAGGACCGGAGAGGCGCCGCCTGCCGGAGCGATCCGTCTCGGCTTCAAGTTCGTCAAGGGCCTGAGGCACAAGGCGGGGCTCGCCATCGAGCAGGAGCAGGCGAAGGCGCCATTCGAGGACGCCGAGGACCTCGTCCGCCGCTGCGATCTCCACGAAGACGAGCTTCAGGTCCTAGCCTCGATCGGAGCGCTCTCCTGCTTCGGTCTCACCCGGCGAGCCGCCCTCTGGCAGGTCGCCCGTCTCGCCAAGGACGCCGGTCCCCTCCTCGACCGTCTCCCCGATCCGGAGCCCTCGCCGCTCCCCGAGATGTCCGAGGTCGAAGAGAGCCAAGCCGACTACGCCGGAGTCCAGCTCACGATCGGCCCTCACCCGCTCACCTACATCCGCGAGACGCTCAACGCCAAGGGTGTCACCTCCGCCGCCGACCTCGCCCATCTCCAGAACGGAGACCGCGTTCGCACCGCCGGCTCAGTGATCGTCAGGCAACGCCCCGGCACGGCCAAGGGACTCCTCTTCCTCACCCTGGAGGATGAGACCGGCATGTCCCAGGCCGTGGTCTCCCCCGACCTCCTCCAGAAGCACCGCAAGCTGATCGTGGGCTCACCCGGGCTGGTGGTGGAGGGGGTGCTTCAGAAGCGGGATGGGACGCTATCGGTGAAGGGGGAACGGTTCTGGTCGTTGAAGCGGCTGGTGGCGGTGCCGAGCCACGATTTCCGATAGGTTCAATATAAAATGACTGCTACTCTCACAATCCGCCAGCTCAACCGCGCCACGCTCGCGAGGCAGACGCTGCTCTCGCGAGAAACAACGCCTGCTCTTACAGCGGTCGAGCGGCTCGTTGGATTGCAAGCCCAATTGGCGCGGCCTCCATTCGTGGGATTGTGGACGCGCCTCGAAGGCTTTCAGCGCAACCATCTTCTCGAGCTTCTCCGCCAGCGAAAAGTAGTTCGCCCGACCGCGATGCGCGGCACGCTGCACCTGATGTCCGCCGCCGATTACCTGGCCTTGCGAGGTCCTCTGCAGCCGATGCTCACCAAAGGCATGCAGGCGATCCTCCGCGAGCGGGCGCAGGATCTCGACATGGACGCGCTCGAAGCCGAAGCCCGCTCGTTCTTCGGCGGCAAACCGGCCACCTTCGATGCGCTGCGGAACTACTTGAAGGCGAAGAACCCGGAGGCGGACGAGCGCGCCATGGCGTATGCGATCCGCATGCACCTTCCGCTCGTGCAGGTGCCCACGGACGATCCCTGGGGATTCCCCAGTGCCGCGGACTTCGCTCTCGCCGACGACTGGCTTGGAAAGAAGGTTCCGACCGGGGAGGCCCCGGCTCACACGCTGGTCCGGCGCTACCTTGCGGCGTTCGGCCCCGCCACTCCCCGGGATGCCCAGGTCTGGTCGGGTCTGCAATCCCTGCGTCAGGCGTTCGAGGAGCTGCGCTCCGAGCTCGTCACCTTCCGCGACGAGCGCAAGCGCGAGCTGTTCGATCTCCCGGAGGCTCCTCGTCCACCTGAAGACACTCCGGCTCCGGTCCGGTTCCTGCCGGAGTTCGACAACCTGGTGCTGGCGCATGACGACCGCACCCGGGTGATCGCTGACGAGCATCGCCCCAAGGTCACGCTCAAGAACCTCCAGGTCCGCGCCACATTCCTGGTGGACGGCTTCGTCGCCGGCACCTGGAAGGTCGAGCGGAAGAGGAAGACCGCTGACCTGATCCTGGAGCCCTTTGGCAAGCTCGCCAAGAAGACGATTGCGGAGCTTGAACGGGAGGGCGACGCGCTCCTTCGCTTCGTCGAAGAGGACGCGGAAGCGCGGTCCATCAAGATCACCGACGTCTGAGCAGCGCCACCACCCGCACCGGACCCCCGGAGCCTCCCGCGATCTTCATCGGCAGGGCGATCACCCAGGCGCCGGTCTCGGGGAGCCGGTCGAGGTTGGTCAAGTTCTCCAGCCCCGGCACCTCGGCGGCAGCGGCCGTCTGGTGGACGATGAAGTCCTTCGAGGGACCGTGATCGATGCTGGCCGTGTCCACTCCCAGGACTCCCACCTTCCTCTCCTTGACCAGAAACCCGGCCGCTTCCTTCCCGTAGGACGGAAAATGGAGATTCGAGGCGTCGCCGGGCTTGTCATCTCCCAGGTAGCGCTTGCGGTCGGGCCAGCGGGCGCTCCAGCCGGTGCGCAGCAGCACGATCGCGCCTTCCGGGATACGGCCGTTGCGCTCCTCCCAGGCGCGCACGTCCTCGGGAGTCAGCCGGTAGTCGGAATCGGAGGATGCCTGCCGCGAGACGTCGATCACCACCGCCGGGGCGATGAGCTGCCGGACCGGCACCTGGTCGACCGTTCGGCGTCCCTCGGCAAAGTGGATCGGCGCGTCGAAGTGGGTGCCTCCATGCTCCGGGGTGCAGAACGAGTTCGAGGCATAGAAGTAGCCGCCGGGAGTCTTGCCCTTGAACAGCTCCGTGAGCTGAAAGGCCGAGGGTGACGTCGGCCAGTAGAGCGTCTTCTCGTCGAAGGGATGAGTCAGATCCACGACCTCGGCCGTGGCAAGGTCCGGAGCGGATTGCGCTCCGAGATACGTCGGGAACCCCAGGACAACCAGGACGATCAGCGCGCGCCTCATGATGGTCTCCTTCTCGGCAGACCTTGCTATTGTGGCAGAGCTTTGAGGGAGGAGGACCTGTGACCAGGGCAACGCTCGCGATCGTGTTCCTTCTCGCGCTGGGTGGCTGCGCAGGCCGGACACCGGGCCGCTCGACCGAGGCTCCGGCTCTCCTGCTGCGCGACGTCACCCTGATCGATGGCACCGGGGCTCCTCCCCGCGAGCATGTCTCGGTGCTGATCCGGTCCGGAGTCATCCAGGAGATCGGTGACGCCTTGGAGGTCCGCGGCGCTCGGGTCATCGAAGGCCGCGGGCGGTTCCTCATCCCCGGCCTCTGGGATGCCCACGTCCACGTATCCTTCGGCGAGGAGACCGATCTCGGGGTGATGGTCGCCAACGGGGTCACGGCAGTCCGCGACATGGGCGGCGACTTGGAGGTCCTGAAGGCCTGGCGCTCCCGCATCGAGGCGGGAGAGCTCGTGGGTCCGCGCATCTTCCTCGCGGGTCCGACCGTGGACGGTCCCAAGCCCGGGCTCCCGCACCGGCTGGAGATCACCAATCCGGAAGAGGCGCGGGCAGCCGTCGCCCGCCTCCAGAAGCTCGGCGTCGACTTCATCAAGATCCACAACGCCGTTCCCCGGGAGGCCTTTTTCGCCCTGGCCGCGGAAGCACAGAAGCGGGGCATCCCCTTCGCGGGCCACGTCCCGATGACGGTGGAGCCGGCCGAGGCCGTGGAGGCGGGCCAGCGGAGCGTCGAGCACATCGCGACGTTGATCGAGGGCACCTACCAGACCCGCTTCTCCAACGAGACCGCGGCCATCGAAGCCATGCCCCAATGGGCGCGGGACGAGCTACCCGTCCTTGCCGAAACCTTCGCGCGTCACGGCACGTGGTTCGTGCCCACGATCGTGGCCTATGACCTCCGGACCCGGCGCGCGGAGCTTGAGGCCAACCCGGACCCCCGGCTGCGCTATGTCTCCCCTTCCTTGCGGAAGTACGGGGATCAATTTCCTGTCACCGACCGGGACCGAAATCCGGAGAACATCGCCCGGCGAGCGCAGTTCGTGGAGCTGGGCAAGGAGATGGTCCGGAGGATGCACGAGGCCGGAGTGCCCATCGCCGTGGCCACGGACCTCGCCGGACGGGACGTACTGCCCGGCTTTGCCGTGCATGACGAGATCCTTCTCCTCGTCGCAGCTGGACTGAGCCCGATGGAGGCTCTCCGGGCGGCGACCACCGAACCGGCTCGCCTGCTGAACGCGGCGGGCACGATGGGCACCATCTCCCCCGGCAAGGCCGCGGACCTCGTGCTTCTGGGCGGCGATCCGCTCTCCGATATCCGCAACACCGGACGGATCGAGGCCGTGGTCCTGCGCGGACGGCTCCTGGAACGCGAGGACCTCGACCGACTGCTGGAAGCCGCAGCTACACCCCGGCCTGACATTCACAACTAGCTATTTGTTGATGTATGCTTCCGCCCGGTTCGGCTGCTCACGTCAACGAAACCTTCCACCGTCGGAGGAAGCTCATGATGAACGTCTTGCTGCTAGCCGTCGTGTCCCTGCCTCTCGTCGCCGCTTCGCCTGACCCGGGAACCGCCCCCCACCTGGCCTTGGGCGTTCCGGCCCCGGCAGCAACGTCCTGCCAGGTCGTGTATCCGGTCGCCGTGGACGACTACGTCACCACGGCGAAGAACACCCCTGTGACCTTCAGTCCGCTGATGGGCGACACGGACACCTGGGAAAACGACCTGGTGGGCTTCTCGCAGCCCCTGCACGGAACCGCAGAGCTGGTGGGCATCGACGCCGTCAAGTACACGCCCGCTACGAACTATGTGGGAAGCGACACCATCCACTACACCCTCTACGGCTGTGTGCAGTGCTTTGAAGGTTGGTGCAGCGAGCCCGCGTATGACTATGGGGTGGTCCATATAACCGTCACCAACTGACCAGGCGCGCTTCTCGGCAGAAGCCTCGTATTGTAGGCTTCCCTTCCACAACCGAGCTGCACCGAGCGGGGAGGAGGCGTCCGATGCGCGACACCAAGCTGATCCTGGTGTTCCTGGGGATCCTGGTCTTCCTGGCCCTGGGCTTCGTCCTTCACACGCTGAAGGCGATCCTCCTCCCCTTCGTCGTCGCGGTCTTCCTGGCCCAGATCTTCGTCCCGGCGATGATGGCGCTGCGGCGGTCCCGGGTGCCTTCGGCTCTGGCGATCGTCCTCCTCCTCGTGGGGGTGTCGGCGATGCTGGTCGCCTTCTCGTGGGTGATCTACTCCAGCGCGCTGTCGTTCCGGGAGAGCCTCCCCCGCTACGAAGCGCGCCTCGGCGGACTGGTGGACGACACCATCCAGCGGCTCGTCGCCACGTTCCCGTTCCTGCGCGAGCCGGTGGAGCGCTTCCAGTGGCAGGAGGCCGTGGAGGTGTCCTCGATGACCGGGCTCCTGGCGGCCGGAGTCGGCTCGTTCCTGGTGTTCTTCAACGAGCTCTTCCTCGTGCTCCTCTACCTGGTGTTCCTCCTGGCAGGCAGCGAGAGCTTCCCGCACAAGCTCGAGCGCGCCCTCGCGCACCGGGCGGACCGCGTGGCCGCCGTGATCGACAACATCGAGACGCAGGTGCGCAAGTACCTCCTCGCCAAGACCCTCGTGAACCTGGCCAACGGCTTCCTGGTCACGCTGCTGCTGGCCGCGTTCGGCGTGGACTTCGCCGTCCTCTGGGGGTTCCTCACGTTCGTCTCCCACTACATCCCGCACGTGGGCGCGATCATCTCGGTCGGGCTGCCCACAATCTTCCTGCTCCTGCAGTTCGAGTCCGCGGGCTGGGCGCTCTTCATCGCCGCGCTCAACGCGGCGCTCCAGTTCGCGATCGGCAACGTCATCGAGCCGCGGTTCATGGGGCACAGCCTGGATTTGAGTCCCGTGCTCGTGCTGCTCTCCCTCATCTTCTGGGGATGGCTGTGGGGAGCCTGGGGGATGATCCTGGCCGTGCCGATCACCTCGACCCTCAAGATCGTGTGCGAGAACGTGGAGGGGCTGCGCCCGCTCAGCGTCCTCATGAGCGCCTCCGCCGAGAAGGCCTGAGCCGGTGCTAGCATCGCGGCCATGGACTACGTCAACCTCGGCCGCACCGGCCTGAAAGTCTCCCGCATCTGCCTCGGGTGCATGAGCTACGGCAACCCCGAATGGCGCGACTGGATCCTCGGCGAAGAGGACAGCCGTCCGTTCCTCCGCCGCGCCCTGGACCTGGGGATCAACTTCTTCGATACGGCGGACATGTACTCCCGCGGCGTCAGCGAGGAGGTCGTGGGGAGGGCGCTCGCGGACTTCGCCCGGCGCGAGGAGGTAGTCGTCGCCACCAAGGTATTCTTCCCCATGAGCGACGGCCCCAACGACCGTGGGCTGTCGCGCAAGCACATCTTCGAGTCGATCGACGCCTCGCTCCGCCGCCTGAAGATGGACTACGTGGACATCTACCAGATCCACCGCTGGGACCCCGAGACTCCGATCGAGGAGACGCTGTCCGCGCTGAACGATCTCGTGCGCTCCGGCAAGGTCCGCTACATCGGGGCGTCCAGCATGTACGCCTGGCAGTTCGCAAAGGCCCTCTACCTGGCCGATCTCCACGGCTGGACGCGGTTCTCCTCCATGCAGAACCACTACAACCTGGTCTACCGGGAGGAGGAGCGGGAGATGCTCCCCCTCTGCCTGGATCAGGGGATCGGGGTGATCCCCTGGAGCCCGCTCGCCCGCGGCTTCCTGGCCGGCAAGCGGAGCCGCGGCCAGGAAGAGACCCGCCGCGGCAAGGTGGACGCCTTCGCCCACGACCTCTACTACCAGCCCGAGGACTACGAGGTCGTGGACCGCGTCGTCGCCCTGGCCGAGCGCAAGGGGGTCAAGCCCGCGCAGATCGCCCTCTCCTGGCTCCTCCACCAGCCCGGCCTCACTGCCCCGATCATCGGCGCCACCCGCATGGAGCACCTGGAGGACGCCGTGGCCGCGCTGGAGATCCGGCTCGACGAAGAGGAGAGAAAGGACCTGGAAATGCCCTACCGGCCGCACCGGGTTCTGGGACACGAATGAGATCGCTGCGGTTTCTTGCCCTCCTCGTCCTCCTCGCCTCCCCCGCCGCGGCCGACTTCCGCTTCCGCGAAGTGAGCCAGGCGTGGGGGCTGTCGCACCGCCATCATCACGGGGGGTCGGGACAGTTCTACATGCCCGAGACCATGGGGTCGGGCGTGGCCCTGTTCGACTATGACGGCGACGGCGATCCCGACGTCTTCTACGTGGACAGCGGTGCCATGCCGGGCTATAAGGGAGAGGCGCCGCGATCGGTGCTGCTCCGCAACGACGGCGCCGGCAGGTTCGTGGATGTGACCGAGCGGTCCGGGATCCGCGTCACCTCCTACGGCATGGGCGCCACGGCCGGCGACGTGGACGGCGATTCCGACGTCGACCTCTACGTCTCCGCTTTCGGGCCTGACCAGCTCTTCCGGAACAACGGCGACGGCACCTTCACCGAGGCCACGGCCCAGGCCGGCCTCGGCAATCCCCTCTGGGGCACGTCCACCGCTTTCGCCGACACCGATGGCGACGGCGATCTGGATCTGTATGTCACGAACTACGTGGACTTCTCCTTCGAGAAGAACCCGGTCTGCGGCAACCAGCGGCTCAACCTGCGCTCCTATTGCCATCCGGACGTCTTCATCGGCCTCCCCGACCGCTTCTACCGCAACCGGGGGGACGGCACGTTCGAGGATGCCACGACCGCGGCCGGGTTCCCCGCGGATACGGGGAACGGCCTGGGCGTCATCTTCGGCGACTTGGATTGGGACGGCGACCAGGACCTCTACGTGGCCAACGACATGAACCCGGCCTACCTGTTCGAGAACAAGGGCAACGGCAAGTTCGAGGAGATCGGGCTGATCTCCGGCACCGCCCTCTCCGACCTGGGCAAGCCCGAGGCCGGCATGGGTGTCGACTTCGGCGACATCGACGGCAACGGCTTCCTGGACATCATCAAGACCCACCTCGATCTCCAGACCAACGCGGTCTACAGCAACCAGGGGTCGATGCTGTTCATCGACGCGCGCTACACCTCGAAGCTCGCGGAGCCCTCGATGTACATGGTGGGCTTCGGCACGGTCTTCTCCGACCTGGATCAGGACGCCGACCTGGACACCGTGGTGGCCAACGGTCACATCATCCACAACGCCGAGCTGTTTGGGACCGGCACGACCTACAAACAGCGCAACCAGCTCTTCGAGAACACAGGTAAGGGAGTCTTCCGCGAGATCAAGGACGGCGGGATCGACGTGGTCCGCTCCAGCCGGGGGCTCGCGGCCGGAGACCTGGACCTCGACGGCGACCTGGACCTGGTCTTCACGAGCTCGGACGACCTGTCCGAGGTCTACGAGAACGTGACCACACCCGCGGGCGGCTGGCTCCAGGTGGACCTTGTCGGACGGGGAAAGAACACCGGCGCGGTCGGAGCCCGGGTGGACCTGGAGGCGGGCGGCCGCAAGCAGATCCGCGAGGTCCGGACCGGCGCCTCGTATCTCTCGCAGAACGCGCTCACCCTCCACTTCGGGATGGGGACCGCGGAAAAAGCGGACCGGCTCACGATCCGCTGGCCGGATGGAAAGGTGCAGGTGCTGCAGAACCTTTCCAAGGGCCGGCGGATCGTGGTCACCGAGTAACCCCCTCTCCCCCTACTCCTCCCGCACCGTCGCGTCCGCCACATCCGCCGGACGGTAGGGCCAGGGGTGGTACTGGTTGGTCAGCCAGAGGAAGAGCTGGTCGACCTGGAAGGGGCTGCCGGGGACGCCGCTCTGGCCTCCGGGGATCACCTCCTCCGCCACCGGGCCTTCCGGCTTCATCTCCCCGATGAAGCGCCGCGCCGGGCCGCTTCCGAACATGAACTCGTTCACGCTGTCCGCGCGCACGTTGTGCCCGGAGGCGTCCACCGCTCCGAAGCCTCCGGAGCGGGACACGCCCAGCAGGTCCGGCGCCAGGTGCTCCGGCCCGCCGCGCGGCGGGATGTTGAACGGATCTCCCAGCGGATGATCGAAGACGATCCGGTGGAGCATGCCCCAGCGGTAGTCGTCCTGGTCCGTTGAGCTTTCGAAGGCGGGCGCGAAGGCCGGTCCGGCGAGCAGGCCTAGCGCCGCGTCCAGACTCTCCAGCAGGGCCAGGTCGCGGGCCTGGGACGGGTTCGCGGCATCAGGGTCGGTGAAGAACTGGATCCCCGAGGCGCCGCGTCCCTGGTTCCGGGAGAAATTCTCCAGGAGATGGCGAAGGTCGGCCAGGGCCACGTCGCCGTCCGGGTCGAAGTCGCCGAGGCCCACCCTCGCCAGGGTGCCGTCGATCACCCGCTGCACCACCTGGCCGCGCCAGACCGAGTAGATCGTGGCCGCCACGCTGTTCCGAATCTCGGCCGGCGTCGGCTCGGGCAGGTCGAAGGGATCGTCGAACGGGTCGTACCCCGCGTGGATGCCCGTGGGCGTGCTGAAGTCCCAGGCACCGAGCCGCTCCACCGCCTCCACGATCCCGGCGTCGCGGCCCAGGGCGCCGAGGGCCGACGTGGCGCTCGCCACCCTCGCCCTCTGAAACGCCTGGAGGATGTGGGGGACGAAGACCTGCGCGTCCAGGAGCTGGTTGTTGGCCTGGATGCGCTCGAAGTCCTCCACGGAGAACTTGCCGTCCCTCGCCAACTCGGCCTCGAGCAGCCGCTCGATCTGGCCGATGCGGTAGCCGCGGTCGTAGGAGATGCCCAGGTAGAGGATGCCCTGGCCGCCGCGCCGCTCCTGGTTCAAGGGATTGTTGTCGTTGCTCGTGCCGATCGGGTCGTTGTTGGCGTTGGCCACCCAGCCCCGTCCGGGATTGATCACGCTGGGCATCTCCGCCTGCGGCAGGATGGCGAAGGGGATGGCCTGCCCCGGCTGCGGATTCGTCAGAGGCAGCCACTCGTGCCTCAGGGTGTGCGTGCCGTCGCGGATGAGGAAGGGGGGGACGCCGCCGTCCGCCCGCTCCAGGTTCTGCAGGTCCTCGCGCAGCGGCATCTCGGCGCTCGTCCAGTAGGCGATATTGCCGTCCACGTCCGCGTAGGCCCAGTTCTGCGAGCCGACGTCGAAGAACTGCAGGCCCTGCTGGAACTCCGCCAGGGTCCCGGCCCGGTTCCAGATGCGGAAAGCGTCCATCTCCCGGGTGGCTCCCCAGCCCGTGTACTGCACGGACAGGGCAAAGGCGTCGGCGGGCTCCGAGAGGTCGACCTGGACGATGGGCGCGTTGTTGCGGTGCGGAACGACCAGGGTCAATCCCCCTTCGAGCGGGCCGATCCCCGCGTCCTCCAGGTTGTCGGAGGCCGTGTCGCCCGGGGTGTTCACACGGAAGGCCTGGGGGATGAGCGCCACGGGCCTGGTCTGCCCCCCGAAGACCACCCCGGTGGGAACTCCGCCCGGACCCAGGACCAGCCTCTCCAGGTAGACGTCCGTGACGTCCATGGGGTTCGTGGTGGCCCCCCAGCAGATGCGGGTGTTGCAGCCCAGGACGATGACAGGGACGCCCGGAAAGGTCACACCGAAGGCATTCATCGGCTCGGTGTGCCCGGGGACGACCCGGAGCTGGGCCTCGTAGAAGATGCTCGGCGTATCGAGCCCGAGGTGCGGGTCGTTGGCGAGGAGAGGCCGCCCCGTCTCGGTCAACCGGCCGCTGGCGATCCACCAGTTGCTGCCGCGGTCCCGTTTGTGCTCCAGGGCCTGGCGCAGCAGGGGCACGGCCCGGGCGCGCTCGCGGTAGAGGCGGGCGAGCCTGGCCGCGCGGCCCAGGTAGGCGGGCGCGGACGAGGCCCGGGGCTCCCGCAGCCGGCGGCCCGGGATCGACACCGTGGGGTCGAACGGCGCGGCGCGGTAGACGTCCTGGCTGAACAGGGCCACGCCGTTGAAGCCCCCGTCTTCCCCGGCCTCCTGGAAGGCGGAGAGCGCCACGGTCAGGTCGATGTCGGTCAGGTCGAAGGAGAGGCTGAAGGCCAGCCCCTTGGTGATCACCAGGCTGTCCACGGGGGTCCAGGCCGGGACGGACGCACGGGTCAGCTCCAGGGGGCCGTACTCCGCGGGGAGCGAGTTGCCCGGATCGGCGAGCCAGGCGTTGACGCCGCGGGCATAGGACTCCAGCCAGACCTGGGTGGAGCGGCTAAGCGCGGGCAGCGAGGCCTCCGCGGCGCGCCGCAGGCCCAGGGTGCGTACCTCGACGTCGGAATCCAGGGCGTCCTCCCCAACCAGCTCGGCCAGGGTGCCGCTGAAGGTGCGGCGCAGCAGGTCCATCTGGAAGAAGCGGTCCTGGGAATGGACCCAGCCCAGGGCGAACAGGGCGTCGCGGTCGTTCTTCGCGAAGATGTGCGGGATGTCGTGGACGTCGCGGCGCACGCGGACGGTGTCGAATAGCCCCAGCACCTGAAGGGGGGCGGCCAGGCTGTCTTCCGGAGGGGGTGCCGCGAGGGCGGAGAGAGGCAGGACGAACAGCATCAGCAGGACGAGGGCAGCGGATCTCCTCATGCAGGCTCCTTTCTCATACCCGCCTAGTCTATTGCCTTTCACTTGCTAACGGGCTGCGTCTGCAGCGAGCGGCCGCTAGGCCGTCGTGAGGGGATTCCCCTCTTCCCAACGTAGTTCTCTTTAACGCCCAGCGCAAGCATCAAAAGATGGCCATGCTGGTCCCCGCCGAAGGGGGGTGAGCCCCATGGATTGATCAATACCAAGAGATCGCCTTCGCAAGCAGGGACAAACCGGAATCACAGACCAAGGAGGTCGTTATGGGAATGGCACGTCTCAACATATGGATCACCGATCTGGGCCATCCGTGCAAGATGGCGCAACGGGACTGGGTGGTGGCCATCATGACCTGCGATGGCAAGGTCCTCGAATGGTGCGGCAAGAAGTATGACAATGTGCCGGCGCCGTGCGGGCATGCCGACGTGGAGGTTCCTCCCGGTTGCTACGTGATCCGGGCTTCGGCCCACACCTGGTGGTCGCAAGGTCAACTCTTTGGAAACTGGGCGACCGACAGGGCGGTGGTGCAGGCATGCTGCGACGAGCACCACTGCATCACCTTGTACGCCCCCTCTGTCCAGGCCTGCTGGATCCCGCTCTTCGAAATCGTCATTCCGACGCTGGTCGAGAACGGCACTCTGCAGAGGGAGGCGCTCGGGGCGTTGAGAACGGCCCAGGCAGCAATCGAGAAGCTGCCGATCCCCGAGTTTGAACGGGGGGAGGCGGAGACGCTGCGCGCCATGTTCGCGGCCCAGAGGAGGCCCAACAAGGGAAAGAAGTAGGCTCGTGAATCACGGCCACGCCAGGCTGTTTCGTGCGGCATGGCGTGGCCGGCTCAGTCCGGGCTTCCCGGGTCCGCCCGCTCGCTCACCGGCACCCGCCAGCTCACCCGGAACGTCCCGGTGCCATCCTCGAACGCCAGCCCCTCCCATCCGAAGAGGCGGGCGAGGCGCTCCAGGATACGCCGGCCACCGTAGGGCTCTCCCCGGAGACGCCGGGCGTCCGAGGTCTCGTTCTCGGCTTCGAAGAGCAGCTCGGCGCGGCCGGGGTCGTAGCTCACTGTCAGACGGGGGGTCGTGCCGGGGCGTCCGTGCCGGATGGCGTTGACCAGGACCTCCTCCAGAAACAGACCGAAACCGCCGCGCACCGGGAGGGGGAACCAGACCTCCGGCGGCCAGTCCAGGCTCACGGCGGGGATGTCGCCTTGAGGGGGACTGGCAAGGACACCGTTGTCCCAGTGCAGGCTGGAGCGCAGCCCGGGATCGGCAGCGGCCAGGGCGAAGACCCGCTGCAAGGCGGAGAGGGTCTCGCGCGCCTGCCCCGCCTCGATGGCGCTGGCGGGCGGCAGCGGCGGCTCGGCATCCCAATGATCGAAGAGCCACGCCGTGACGTGGACCCGGCGGTCCACATAGCCCGCGAGCCAGGACACGAAGTCCTCCTCTCCCCTGCCCGCGAGACGGGCGAGGACACGGACCAGGGTATCCACCCCGTGGCTGAGAAGGCCGGCGAGCTTGCGGCGCTCCTCCCCCTGCGCGCCAGCCACGAGGTCCTCGGTGAGGAGGGCGAGGTCGCTTTCGGGCTCCAACAGGAAGAGGACGCCGAGGCGGTGACGCTCGTCCGCGTGCAGCGCCTCGATGGGAGCGGTGACCGCCACGGAACGCACCACGGCATAGCGGGTCTCGCCGTTGAGCCGCAGGGGGAGACCGTAGGCGCGCCGCGCGTCGGGACCGGCCATCTGCATGTGCTCGTAATGTCGCCGGGCGCGCTCGTCGTCCGGCACCAGGTCGGCCATGCGCACCCCCGTCTCGATACCCAGCCGGCGGGCCGCCTCGTTGCCGAACACGACTACGTCGGAGTTGGGGTCCACCACCAGCAGGGGGACCTGCATGGTGTTCAGAAGGTTCTGCTTCTCGGCCAGCTCGCGCTCGGCTTTGTCCTGCGCCTGCTCGGCCCGGCGGCGGTGGACCTCAAAGCCCGCGACCAGGAGGAGGAAGAGGACGCTCAGCAATCCAAGGCTGAGGATCGGCGACGTCGCGCCGGTCCTTGGGAAGAGGACGACGAGCCAGGTATCCGCCGCCATCTGGAGAGCGGCCACGGCGCCCTGCCCCTCCACCACCGCCTCCTGCACCGAGCCCGGCGCAACGAACAGCCCCTCCCGTCGCTCGCGTCCTGCCAGAGAGGCCACCGCCGGAGCGAGCGGGCTGACTTGGGGCAGGGCGGCCTCCACATCGCTCCAAGGCCGCCACCGCCCCTCGGGGAGCGGACCCAGGCGGACCACCTCGGCCACCATGGGCGGCTCGATCTGACGCGCGAAGGCCTTCCAATCGACGTCGAACGCCACGTCCGTCCCTAGCACGCCGAGGGAGCCGGCATCGACATAGGGGACGATGATCGTGGCCACCACCCCCTGGCCGCCGAGGTCCAGGTAGAGGCCCGAGTAGTAGACCTGCCCGGCAGGCCGGCTGAAGTCGAACTGAAAGAAGAACTCATTGGAGACGAAGTTGGGGAGCTGCGGGACCTTGCGGAACTCGCGCCCCTCGTCGAGAGCCGCCCGCCGCCGGACCGCCGGGTCCGCGGTGAGCTCGGCCAGCGGCATGGAGACCAGCGTGCCGTCCTCGGAGAGGGCGTAGACACGCACCACCCGCGGCGAGCCGGCCGAAACGCGGCGGGCCAGGCGCAGCAGGTGGGGACCGGTCCTCGCGAGGAAGCGGTCCGAGGCCGAATCGCCTGCATCGAGCGCCTTGCGCCGGGTCACCACGAGCCAGTGTCCGTCGATCTCCGCGAAGCGCTGGGCGCGGAACTGGAGGCTCGTCTCCTCATTCGTCAGAGAAACCAGGCGCGGCTCAGCCGCTGACGGCTCGACCGGCATCGACAAAAGGTCGCGGAGCCCGGCCAGGCCGGGAGGCACGGACCGGCGATCCTCCCAGGTCATGACCTCGCCGTGGTCCAGGGTGGCCGCATAGCGCTTCAGCGCCAGGTGCAGCCAGGCGGAGATGCCCGGGGTCTCGGTGGGCCGCGGCGGCGTCTTGTCCTGCACGAGCTGGTAGAGAGTCTCGGAGCGCTCCTCTCCGAGCCGGCGCTGCCACTCGCGGTGGATGGCATGCGCGGAGATCCAGGCGAGAATGACGAAGAGCAGCACCCCGATGTAGAGGAGCCAGGGAGACCGCCGGGGATAAAGTAGAGCCATGACCTGGAGGGAGGCCAACAGTTTCGATCGCCGTCCGATCGTCGTGGTCGAGGACCATCTCTACCATATCACCCAGCTCCTCGAAGCCCTGTCCGAGCTGGCCCCGGACCTGCTCGCCCAGACCACCGTGCTCTGCCTGGAGCGGCCCGGGCCGGACACGGACGCCACGGTCGAACGCTGGCTCGCAGCCTGGCCCGAGCTCCAGGTGGCGGCGGCGACCTCCTCGGGAGGTTTGGACCCCCAGGTCTTCACAGCCACGAACGCCTTCTGCCGCACGCTCGCCGGCATGCTCCGGCCCGGCGGTCTCCTGGTCCAGGACATCCAGCTCTCGACCCTGGCCTTCCTGCCCGCGGACCGCTGGTGGGAATCGATCTACCTGGCCGCCACCGTGCGAGGCATGTTCGCCTCGCGCCCCCCCGCCTGCCGCTTCTTCTCGAACAAGCGCGGCTACGGCGCCACCTTCGGCCGCGACCTCGTGGAAGCCGGCTTCGATCCGCGGGACGTGATCGAGAAGGACGAGCTGTCCAGGGTGGTCGTCCCTGCGCTGCGCTCCCACCTGGACAGGCGCTTCCCCTGGCGCCTGGGAAAGACCGCCGTGGGCGCAACCGGGGAAGACCGCCGCGAGGTCGAGGAAGCGATGGACCTCGTCCTCTGGCGGGATGCGGACGGAGGGCTCTCTCTCGGAGGCAGGGCGCTCACCCGCCGCGTCCAGCTCAAGCCCGGCAGCCAGGAGGGCGTCACCTGGGAACGGCTGATCGCGGACCGCCTGGAGGAGGGCGAGGGAGTGCCGGTCCTGGAAGTCGGCGAGCGTCTGGCTCCCGAGGGAGCGCTGCGGGCCGAGGCCACGAACGCGGCCGCCCGGCATCTCCATCTGCTGCGCGGCCGGCTGGAGGAACCGGGAGCGATCGCGACCGCTCAGCACGCCTACCGTCTGCACGACGGACTGCGGGTGGGGCGGGCGGTCAGGGCATCGGCAGCTCCCTGAATGTCGCGCCGAACGCTTCATTGTCGCACAAGGTCTCCCAGAACGATTTCCGGCCCGCAAGATTCCGCCCAGAGATCCTCGACATTCTTCGCCCAGACCATTTTGTCGCGACCCTCTCCTCGTACCTGCCTGGAATTGGTCCGATGCCGCGCCAATCCACTTCAACTCTCCAACTCCCCTCTCTTTGTCGCACATTAATTTCGATTGTCGCCTCGCTTCCTTAATTCGTCGCAACGAATGGCTTCGCGGCCGCTTCTCCCTTATGATTATTGCAATGGAAAGACGGATGGCGACATCCATCCTTATTCTGCGACTGTCTGCGACGTTGAATCCGAGCGAGGCTGGCATTTGCCGCAGCATGCGCTCATCTGCGACAAGGAGGAGCCGTGAGCCTGAATCTGTCGATTGCCCAGATGGTGGCGCAGTTGGAGGCGAGGGTGGTGCATCACCAGAAGCTGCTGGACTTGCACGCCGGGCAGGAGGCGTTCCATCACGAGAAGGTAACGCTCCACCAAGCCGAGCTCGATGCCGCGCAGGGACATCTGGACGCGTTCCGGGCCGCGGCCGTCGCGGCCGGCGAGCTGCTGGAGCGCGACAAATCGGTCGCGCCGCCCTCGCCCGGTCCTGCCGACGACCTCGACCTCCGCAGGAGGAAGTCGCTGAGCCGGATGATGGCCCGCGTCCTGGAGGACCTGCCTCCGGACCAGACGTTCGGAGCCACGACCGTGACCCGGGCCATCCAGGAGCGCTGGGGCGCGAAGCTCCGCCGCCGGCCCGACCCTCGGAGCGTGGCCACCACCCTCCGCCGCTGGGCCCTGGACGGCCGCATCGACCAGATCCGCGAGGGACGGGCGCACAACGAGGGGCTGTACAGAAAGAAGCGGGAGGCCGGCTCGGAGCCGTAGGCGGCAGGCCCCCCGGCCTTCCCCTGGATCTCTGCAAGGCCTCCTGGATCGCGACGCGGACGGACGTTCAGGCCGCCACAGCCCCCGCCGGCGCTTCCTGGGGGGGCTTCCGGCGGAGGATCGCGGCGGAGACCAGCGTCACGATCAGGCCGACCGGGAAGACCTCCAGGAAGGTGATGCCGGCGTTGAAGAACACGTTGTCGTAGTACTTCGCCATGGTGGCCAACTGCGCCGTCGTCTTCTGGATGGCTGCCGCGCTCTCCCCGTCCTCGCGCATCTTCGTGAGGGTGTACTCGGTGTACTGGTCGAGGAAGTCCGGGTAGAAGCCGAAGTAGGTGATCTCCCAGACCACGACGTACATCGCGCACGTGGTCAGCGTGATGAGAATGCCGACCTTGAAGGCCCTGCCGAAGCTGATCGACCCATCGGCGACGTTGTCGCGGTAGGACCGAATGCCAAAGAAGACCAGCAGAAACGCGAGGACCATGGCGCTGTAGCCAAGGACCTCGCCGCCGTCGAAGTCGATGGTCCCGCTCATGCATAGAGGCAGCATCACTGCCCCCATCGCAACCAGAATGGCACCCGACGCGAGACCGAAGCGGAGCACGATTTTTTTCATTGCCGTTTCCTCCTGTGTGATGCCCCGCAGTCTGCCGCCGCGGTGCCGCGCCCGTCGTCCTGCGTTCGGGTGATTTTCGGGCTGAAACCCGGAAATCATACTTTCGTTGACCCCCGGGTTGACCCCGGTTGACTCCCTGTTTCAGGGGATCAGGCCGAGTTCCTTCCCCTTCTGGACTGCCTGGACCCGGCGGTTGACCCCCAGCTTGTCGAACAGCCGGGACGAGTGGGTCTTGACCGTGTTCTCGGACACGAACAGCCGCTCGCCGATCTCCCGGTTGCTCAGCCCCTCCGCGATGAGCCCGAGAATCTCATGCTCCCGCTGGGTGATGCCGAGCTCCTTGAGCTTCCCGGCGTCGAGCACGAAGGGCCCGCCCTCCGGGACCCGGACCTCCTTGACCACCACCACCTCTTTGGGCCGGGCCCACCGCAGCCCGAAGTAGATGCCCACGGCGGAGAAGATCACCGCCACCAGGCCGCCATAGATCTCGGTGGGATAGGCGCGGACGAAGTGCTTGTACTCGAGGACCTTGAGGAGCGCGATGAGCACGCCGCCGGCCAGACCGTAAAGGATGACGCGTTTCACCGCGGGAGCATAGCGTGCCCGGGCATGTCCCGGTACCCTCAGGAGGCGAGCCAGTTTTCGGCGGAGAGACCCGGTACCCGGGCAAATTCCTCGACGTTTGCGGTCACCAGCGTCAGGTCGAGCGCCAGAGCGTGGGCTGCGATCAACAGATCGTTGGGCCCGATCGGCTTTCCCAGCCGGTGATGTCCGGAAACTCCTCATCAAGAGGAGCCCACGTGGACAGAACCTCCAGGAGAGACCGCCGGGGCATCGGTTCGACGATCAGCCGGTCCCCTTCTTTCCGGAGCAAGGCCTCGCTACCGGGGAGCTCAAGGTCTCGCGGAATGCGGACTGCCTGGTTACGCCCATTTCGGAACAGGCGCACGACTCGCTCAGATTGCACTACGTCCTCCCCGGCCCGGCCGCCTCAGGCGGCCTATGCCAAAGCATGGGCTAGCACAGATGGCACGACGGTGCGCCCACAGATACCGTGCCCCGCGCCCAGGCATGTCCTGGTACCCGCTCCGGACGCCCCCCTCTGGACTCCCCCCTCCGAAAGAAGCAGTCCAGAGATTCAGAGACCAGAGAAATCAGAGATCAGAGGAGAATGGGAGCACCACGACACGGAACCCGATGACGTCGCGGCGGTCGCCCGGCTCGTGCCTGAGGCGGGCCGCACAACGGGCGCGCCTGGAGAAGTAGAAGCACGAGCCGCCCCGCACAGCACGGAGAACTTGCGCCGATACTTCGAAATCTTCTCGGCCGTCCTTCCTTATATAGGGATACTCCTTGAAAGCGCTCCTCGTCCACTCCCACATGTTGCCGCTCATCTCCTCACAGCCGAACGGCCTCCCCCCGCCGGGGAAACAGCCAGCCGCGCTGACAGCGCCGACTCCGCTCTCGCGAACGTTCGCCCGATCCGGATCGAAGTCTTCACCCCAAGGGTACTTCCTGCCATCGGTCCCCCGCGCCGCCTTCTCCCATTCCGCCTCCGAAGGCAAGCTCGCCACCAGCCGCCCGCTCGCGAGGCCTTCCCAGAGATCCCGCGGCTCCGCTCCCGACGCCAGGCGCTCTACCGCCTCCGCCTTCAGCTTCTCCCCCAGCCAGCGGCAGTAGGCCAGAGCCTCGAACCAGGTGACGAGGACTACCGGATGATTGGAGAGCCCCTCCAGAGCTCGCCGATCCTGGAGATCCTGGGAGTTGTCCGCCACGAACGCGGAGAGCTGCTGGACCGTCACCGGATACCGCGCCATGTAGAAGGCTGGCAAACTCACCTCGTGCTGAGGATGTTCGTCTCTGTAAGCGTCAGGATCACTCTCCTCGCTCCCCATCAAAAAGGGGCCGGCGGGGATCTCCACAAAACCCAGGAGCGGATCCCGCGGCAGGAACCAGCGGTCCGGATCAAAGCGCGGATCGCCCAGCTTCGCCAGGGTGCGACCTGCCAGAGCCCGCTCGGGAGCAGGGAAACGGCCGTCCCCGAGCAGGCGGACCATCCAGCGCTGCAGCCGCTCCAGCTTCGGCCGGTTGGCAGGGCTGACCTGGGAGAGATTCGCCGATTCCACCACCGCTTGGCCAGCGAGGTGGGCTCCCCAGGCGTCCTCGATGCCGCTCTCCGAATCGTCCGGCTCCCGCCAGCAGAGGGCTTCGGCGAGCTGCCAGACGCTCGGCACCGCTCCCCGCGCCGCCTTGGCTCCGGCGAGAAGCACCACCTCCCGCCAGCGGGCCGGATCTCTGCGCGCGAGCTCGGCCACCCGGTCGGGCCACCAGCGTTCCCCGGTGAGGTGGCAAGCCGCCAGGTACTCTTGAAAAGTGCGGTGAGGAAACGTATACACCCCTACGCCCCGGGGCTCCAGAAGGCCCGCCCGGTCACGGAGGTACTCGACGAGAAGGCCGAGCTTCGCCTCCGGATTCAGGCGCAACAGGCCTGTCACAAGGCGCCCCTCATCGAGGTCAGCGGTGCCGGTCGTGTCGGCTTGAGCTCCGTGGCACTCGCAAGCCAGCTCTTCGAGCACGGCGCGGACCTTCTCTCTTCCCACGTTCAGGAACTCGCTCAGGCTCGGCTGTGGCAGCACCGGCTCGCCGCGGGCATCGAACCGTACCCGTTGTTTCTCCCAGACGTCGAGCAACAGGTCGACCGCGCTGGCGTACAGCTCCTCCCGGCGTTCCGGCAGGCTGCCGCCGCGCCACGCGTGGAGGCTTGCCATCAGGGTCAGCAACAGCGGCCGCCGGGCCAGACCGAGCAGGCGGTCGCCGGTGAAGACCGCGCGTTCGAGCAGTACGGCGCGGCCCCGCGCGTCCTCCTCCGGCAGCCGGCCGAGAGCGGCCATCTGCTCGTACCACCGCGAGATGAAGCGGTGGATCTGGCCGCGGCTGAACGGCGCCAGCTCCCCTTCCGCGAAGCCCGGCAGCTTCCACTCCTGGTTGCGATAGGCATAGGTCCGGCTGGTCAGCAGGACCCGGCACTTTCCCAGGCTCTGGCAGAAGCTTTCCACCGCCTGCCGGATCTGCTGCCGGCGAGCCTCCGCCTCCGGTACCTCGTCGAGCCCGTCGAACAGCACCAATCCGCCTTTCGCGAGCAGCTCCTGCTTGAGGTGCGGCAGGTACTCTCCGATCCCACACGCCTGCAGCTCGCGCTCAAGGAAGGACCAGAGATGCTGCGCCGTCGCCTCCTCTCTCGGTTCCGGCAGCCCCGTGGCCGCGAAGTCCCGCAGTACGACACGCACCGGCAGGAGCGCCTTGTGCCGCCAGGGCTGAGGCTTCTTCGCTTCCTCTTCCTCCTCTGCCGGCAGGGGCGAGCGCAACACCTTCAAGTTGACGTCCGGCCGGCCAAGAGCCTCTCCCGCCAGGCAGAGGACGACGAAATTCACAAAGGTGCTCTTGCCGCTCCCCGGATCCCCGAGCAAAACGAGCCGGGATTGCCGGTCGAGCAGCGCCAAGGCGGAGAGGGCCCGAGGCCGGTTCTCCGGAACCGGGATAGGACGGCCCTTGGTGTTCCTCTCGTCGGTGCTCGTGGTGAGCAGGGCGGTGTAGACGGCATCGAGCCGCAGCCGCGCCTCGCGGTCGTTCGCCAAGGCAGGATCGACACCCGAGAGAGCCAGAGCTTCTGTCTGGCTCACGAGACGCTGGAGATAGGCCGAGCGAAGAGTGTCGGCGTCCGCTCCAGGACCGGGCTGGACATAGTTGGTGACCATGTCGCGCCCCACCGCTGTTCCTCCCGCCCCGGCCGCCACTCCGCCCGACTGGACGATGGCGCCCGAACCTTGGAGCTGAGCTTTGAGAGAGGCAAGCTCAGCTCGGAGGCGCTCGAGCTCGCTCGCGGAATCAGGGTCGGTCATTGGCCTTCCGCCCGGCGCTGACGTCTCCCGTCACGCTTCCGCCCACCGCGATCCCTCCTTCTCCCGCCGCCACCGCGCCCGGTCCCTGGGCAATGGCGCCCGAGCCCTGAAGGCTCGCCTGGTAGGACGTGCCCCGTCCCGCGGAGTCGAGGAGCTTCGCCACCTCGGAAGTCAGATCGGGATCGGCTTCGAGGATCTTCACGAGCTGGCGGCGCAATCCTGCCCGGGCATCGCCGTCGTCCGGAGCCTCGGCGACCTCCTCGGCCGCTCCGAGAGCGCGGGGGTTCTCCTCCACCGGCTTGCGGAGCGTTGCCCAAAGCTTGCGGCCCAGCTCGACCGTCCCCTCCCCCACCTTCTCTCCGGCCGCCTTGACTGCCTCCGTGCCACCAGCGATCAGAAACGGCAACACCGGCGCGAGAGTGGTCACCAGGGCATCTGCGAGCAGCTTCAGGTCCATGCGAGGCCTCCTTTCGGGCTCTTGCAGGATTTTATCGTGGAAGCGGGCTCCCTGGGACCGCCTGCATCCCTGCCGGCCTTGCAGGGCAAGATGCCGGCGAGGACGCCGGCGCTCCCAGGGAGAAACGATTGACGCCCTCCGACGCCTCGCGTAGGCTCGATCCAACCGACCAAACCGACCGGCGGCGCGAGGAGGCACGGCATGAGCGATGACGCATTGCAGGGTGTCCAGGAGCCCATGACTTTCGAGGCCTACGCCTCCGAGATCCTTGGGAAGGATGGAATGTCGCTGCTTCTCACTTGCATCGACTACCGCTACCCGCGCCGGGTTCTCGATGCGATGGCGCGGATCTTTCCGGCCTCGGCCTATGATCAGTTCATCCTCGCAGGAGCGTCGCTCGGAGCGTGCCGGATGGACTGGCAGGACGTCCTTGTCCAGCACGTCGAAGCCGCACTGTTCTTGAGGCATGACATCAAGCGGATCGTCATTCTCGATCACCGGGATTGCGGGGCGTACAGACATCCGCGGGAGCTCGAGATTCCAAGGGATATTCTCGATCGCGGACTTCCCAAGGATGTCTTGCCCAGCGTCGAGAAGGCTTCCCACCAATCAGTGGTGTCGAAGCTGATTCCCATGCTCAGGAAACGGCTTCCTGGTATGGAGTTTCACGCATGGCTGCTGACGCGCGAAGAAGACGACCGGCTGCAGGTTCCATAGGTCGGCGGCCCGGCGCACCGCGCCAATTCGAGACAATCCGGGCGGACTTCAGACTTCCCGCCCTGTCCTGAAGCCCTACCCCGTCGAAGTACGAGCGTAGACCGGGGCCAGGGATGCGGGAGACGAGCGCCTGGGCGAGCAGCAGGGAGTGGGCTCCACCCTTTCCGGAGCCCCTCCGGGGCTCTGGGATCAGGGGAATTGGAACGGCTGCAACTCCGGGTTGCCGATGGCGTACTCTGGTGAGCGCATGAGGCCGGCAGACTCTCGGGATCCGCGGCTGTCGTTCGGACAGTTCTTCGGGAGGGAGCAGAGCTCTCTCGACGTGCGGGGCTTCGCGCTGGCGCACCTGTCTCCCACGGTTCCGGAGCGCGAGGTCGTTCGCCACACGCATGAAGAGGCCCACTTCGTGCTCGTGACGTCGGGCGTCTACGTGACGTCGGCCCGCGAGGCGCCGGAGCTTTGCGGCGCTCCCACCCTGATCTACAACCCCCCGGGCACCACGCATCGCGACTGCTTCCGGTCGAGGAGCGGCAGGTTTTTCACGATCTCCGTGGAGGCGCCGGCCCTGCGCCATGCCGCGAGCTGCGCTCCGTTGCCGGACGCGGCCTCCGTCCTTCCGCGGCACCTGGTCGCGCTGGCTCGGAGGGTGGCGCGCGAGTGCCTGTCTCCGGACGGGACGTCTTCGCTCGTGGCGGAGGCCCTCTGCCTCGAGCTGCTGGCGCGGACGAGCCAGGCCTTCGACCGGGAGCAGCCGTCTTCCCCGGGATGGCTGCGCCTCGCGCGGGAGCTCCTCCATGATGCCTGCGGCGAGGAGCTGTCCATCGCGGGCATTGCCGGGGCGGTCGGCGTACACCCGGTGCACCTCACGCGGACGTTCCGGCAGCATTTCGGCTGCACCCCGGGCGAGTACCTGCGCGAGCGCAGGCTGGAGAGGGCCTGCTCGCTCCTCGCCGGAAGCTCGGCGCCGCTGGCCGAGGTCGCCCTCGCCTGCGGCTTCGCGGACCAGAGCCATCTCGCGAAGGCGTTCAGGCAGGCGTTCGGCGTGACTCCGTCGGCGTACCGGCACGGTAATCTCGCGGATCGTCTCTTCTGAGCGCCGTGTTTGTTCCGTACAAGACAGAAGGGCGGACAGGACCGTACCCTCACGGCCATGAACCCCCTCCTGCTCACCGCGCTCTCCTTTCAGCTCGCCACCACCCCTGAGGCTGCCCGGCTCGAAGCCATGACCAAGGCGATCCGCGCCGGAGAGTTCCAGAACGTCACCAGCATCCTCATCGCCCGCGACGGACGCCTGGTCTACGAGGTCTATTTCGACGAAGGCGGCGCGGAGTCGCTGCGCAACACGCGCTCGGCCACGAAGACGGTGGCAAGCATCCTCGCCGGCATCGCCATCGAGCAAGGCAGGCTGCCGGGGGTGAGCGCTCCGATCGCTCCGTTCCTCTCCGACAGGAGCCCATGGGCGCACCCCGATCCGCGCAAGGAGAGGATCTCGGTGGAGGACCTGCTCACCATGAGCTCGCTCCTGGAGTGCGATGACTGGAACCCGTTCTCGCGCGGCAACGAGGAGCGGATGTATCTCATCGAGGACTGGGTGGGGTTCTACCTGGATCTGCCGGTCCGGGGCTTCCCCGCCTGGACGCCGAAGCCCGAGGACTCTCCCTATGGACGTAGCTTCAGCTACTGCACGGCCGGGGTCACCACGCTCGGCGCCGTGCTCCAGAAGGCGGTGGGCCGGCCGCTCCAGGACTTCGCGCGGGACTCGCTGTTCGCGCCGCTCGGGATTCCGCGCGCGGACTGGCAGCTTTCGCCGCTCGGCCTGGCGCAGGCGGGCGGCGGGCTGGGCCTGCGCAGCCGCGACCTCCTGCGCCTGGGCCAGTTGTACGCGGACGGCGGCGTGTGGGAGGGACGGCGGATTGTGGGCGCCGAGTGGGTCAAGGCCTCGACCGAGCCGCGGGCGCAGATCGACGAGACGACCCGCTACGGGTATCTCTGGTGGCTGCACGAGTTTACGGTCGGTTCCCAGAAGATCCGCTCCTTCGCGATGAACGGCACGGGCGGCAACACGGTGCAGGTGTTCCCCGATCTCGGCGATCATGGGGTAGTGGCCGTCGTCACCACCACGAACTTCGGCGTGCCCAACGCGCCGCGCCTCACCCAGCGCCTGTTGGCCGAGCACCTGCTGCCCGCAATGCTGGAGGAGCAGAGCCCCCGCAACTAGAATCGTCCCCGCTGTCGGATCGGCGCCACCCCGTTCGTCCTCAGGGTGTGGAGAGCACGATGCCGACGACGGAGGCCTTTCTGAGCGTACCCGCAACCAAGCCCGACCTTGTGGCCGAGCCGGCCAAGCCCCGCTACGACCGGTCCATCGTCGAGGGACCTCTGCTTCCCGCGGTCTGGAAGATCGCGTGGCCGACGATGCTCACGAACATCATCGGCGGATTGCAGGGGATCGTCGACCACGCGCTCGTCGGCAACCTGGTGGGCTTCACGGCGAATGCCGCGATCGGCGTGAGCTGGCAGATCTTCATCATCGTCATCGTGTTCATCTCGTCGCTGTTCACGGGCATGAGCGTGCTCGTGGCGCGATTCGCGGGCGCGGGCGACGAGGAGAAGGTGAACCGCACGGTCTACCAGGCGTTCCTCACCGCGATCTTCCTCTCGCTCGGCATCATGGCGCCGGTCGGGTATTTCGCATCGCCCTGGCTGCTCGGTCTCGTGAACGCCGAGCCGGCCGTGGTGGCCGAAGCGCTGCCGTTCCTGCGCATCATGTTTGTCTACAGCAGCGGCATGCTGGTCTTCTTCATGCTGAGCGGCGCGCTGCGCTCGGCCGGGGATGCGCGCACTCCCATGGTTCTCGGCGTGGCGATGACCGTGCTGAACCTGGTTTTCAACGTGATCCTCATCCGCGGTTGGGGTCCCATCCCGTCGTTCGGCACCGCCGGCTCGGCCATGGGCACGTCGATGGCGTCGGGGCTCGTGGCGTTGTACTCGCTCTGGAAGCTGTGGAGCGGCGGCTGGGTGGTGTCGTTCCCTCGCGGCCAGGGGTTCGGCCCGGACTGGAGCATCATCAAGTCGCTCTTCCGGTTCGGCCTGCCGACCGGCATCCAGGGGATCGCGATGAACGTCGGCGGCGTGTTCCTGCTCGCGTTCATCGGCTCGCTCGCCCAGAGCGCGGCGGCGCAGGCGGCGTTCGCGGTTTCTTATACTCAGCTCTTCTCGCTGATCACGTGGACGTCGGTCGGTCTGATGGGCGCGGCTGCCGCGGTCGCCGGACAGAACCTCGGAGCGGGCCATCCCGACCGGGCCGATGCAGCGGTGCACGTGGCGGCGCGCTTCGGGCTCGCGGGCGCGGCGCTCGCCGGGGTCTTCTTCTTTTTCCTTCCGCGCCAGCTCCTCGCGATCTTCGGCATGAACGAGCCTGCCGTGGTCGAGATCGGAGTCCAACTCCTCCGGGTGCTGAGCGTGTCGGGCCTTTTCATCGCCGTGGCTCTCACGTACACGGGCGGGCTGCAGGGTACGGGCGATACGAAGAGCCCGCTTTACATTTCGATCGTCTCGCAGATCCTTGTTCCCCTCAGCATCTGCTTCGTGATCCAGCAGACGGGCAGGCTGGATCCGATCGACATCTGGATCGCAATCCTCGTGGGTCACGCGACGCGGTGCGCGCTGAGCGTGATCCGCTTCAACCAAGGGAAGTGGCGCGGTATCACCGTTGACATCGGCCGTTGATATCGGGCGATAGGAGGAAAGCATGGCGTTTAAAAGAATCACCCCCTGTCTCTGGTTCGACAGCCAGGGCGAAGAGGCGGCCCGGTTTTATACGTCCGTCTTCAAGAATTCCAGCATCGTGGAGATCAGCCGGTATGGAGAAGCCGGGCAGGAGATCCACGGGCGACCGCCGGGAAGCGTGATGACGGTCGAGTTCGATCTGGACGGGCAGAGGTTCACCGCGCTCAACGGCGGTCCGATGTTCAAGTTCAACGAGGCTGTCTCGTTCCAGATCAACTGCGAGACCCAGGACGAGGTGGATTATTACTGGGAGAAGCTCTCGGAGGGCGGGGATGAGAAGGCGCAGGTGTGCGGCTGGCTCAAGGACAAGTACGGCCTGTCCTGGCAGGTCGTCCCCGTAATCCTGGCCGAGCTGGTCAAGGATCCCGAGTCCGAGAAGTCGAAGAGAGCCATGAACGCGATGCTCAAGATGAAGAAGCTCGACATCGCAGAGCTGAAGCGGGCCTACAACGGATAAACGTCAACACAAACCACAGGAGATATCGCGATGATGCCGAAACCCGAACCGCAGAAGGAACATCAGTGGCTGCAGAAGCTCGTGGGCGAATGGACGTACGAGCACGAGGTGCCCGGGGAGGACGGCCAGCCACCGAAGAAGGTCACAGGGACGGAGAGCGTGCGCTCGCTCGGCGGGATCTGGGTGCAGGGGGAGGGACGCGGCGAGATGCCCGGCGGAGAGCCGGCGACGATGTTGATCACGATCGGCTTCGACCCGCAGACGAAGCGGTTCGTGGGGACCTGGGTCGGATCGATGATGACCAAGCTGTGGGTCTACGACGGCTGGCTGGACGAGACCGGGAACGTGCTGACGCTCGAATCCGAGGGTCCGGACTTCAGCGGCGCCGAGGGGAAGACGTCGAAGTACCGGGACATCATCAACATGAAAAGCGACGACCACCGGGTGTTCACGGGGAATGTGCAGGGCGAGGACGGGAAGTGGAACCAGTTCATGGAGACGCACTATCACCGCAAGAAGTAGGTAGCGGGCAAGAGATGGCGGGATCGCAGCCGTGACGGCTGCCGATCCCGCCATCCTCGATCCGTCCGAGTCCTACCACCCTCCTCCACCGCCCCCGCCCGAGCTTCCGCCGCCTCCGCCCCCGCCCCCGCCTCCCGAGCCGCTCGAGCTCGGCGCGGAGACGCCTGAGGCCAGCCCCGCCGCGGCCACGCTCCAGGAGGCCATGGCTCCCGCGCCTCCGAACTGCCCTCCCCCGCCCGACCAGCCGGAGCCTGAGGAGCTCATGCCGCCGATGCTTCCGCTGCTGGAGGGCACGGAGAACGATCCGCCGCCGCGGCTCTCGCCTCCGAAGGCACGGAACCAGCGGTCCACCTCCCCTCCGAGGCCGAAGGCCAGGAGGTAGGGCAGCCACTCGTCCTGCAAGCGGGGGTGGGAGCTCTTCAGCTCGCTGCGGAGGAGACGCCGGCCCGCTCCCAGCAGGCGGCGCTTCCGGATGGCCGCCTCGCTCTCCCGCGAGCGCGCGTTGTTGAGCAGGCTGCTCCAGACCGCCACCGGCACCAGGGCCAGCCCCAGCACGCCGAGCACCCCGGGGTAGAGGCCCGACTGCAGCCCGAGCCACTCGCGGTGGAACGCGGCCAGCGCGCACCAGAGCCAGACCAGGAGCCCCGGCACCAGGAAGCTCAGCGAGGCCAGGTCGAGCCGCTCGGTGCGCTTGCGCCAGGCGTAGGCGGCAATGCCCCCGGCGAGGCAGAGCCAGACGAGGCCGAAGAGGAGGATGCAGAACAGGACCAGGGTCGAGAGCGGGTGGAACAGAGCATCCAGGGCGAAGAGGGCCACGGCGCCCAGGGAGAGGAAAAGGGTCCGGCGGGGGCCGGGCGCGGGGAAGGCCCCGAGGCGCAGCCCGAGCCGGGCTTCCAGGTCTTCGGAGATGACGCCGGCAGGATTGAAGCCCGTGCTCTTGTAGTGCTGGCGGACCCTGTTGGTATCGGTCTCGTCGGCATGCAGGAAGAGCTTGTCCACGAGCTGGCGCTCGTAGCCGTAGAGAGTGTGGCGCTCCACCTTGAGGCGCAGGTGGAGGATGCCCGGAGTGAAAGAGATCCCCAACAGGGTGAAGCCCGGGCTGGTCCAGGTCTCCAGCTTCCCTTCCGCGACCATCCGGGCGAGCACGGCGGCGACCTCGGGGGGACCGATCTTCTGGTCCCACAGCGCGCCTACCTCTTCGGGCAGGAGGTCGAGCACGTTCTCGCGCAGCCAGGCTTCGTCCCACTCCCGCGGCACGGGCAGGGAGTCGAAGCGCCCGCGCCGGGCCTCTGCCTGCCGGAACTGGACGTAGAGGACGGCCATGGCGATCAGCGCAGCGGCGAAGGCGGCCCAGCGCCAGGAGACTGGGACGATGGCCGCGCCCGGATCGGGAGCCGTCGCGCCTCCGGTGTGGCGCAGGCCGGCCCGGACCAGCACGTCGCTGCCGGGCGCGAGGTCCCGCTCTTCCAGGTGGGCGGGCACGGCGGCGAGAGGCTGCCAGACAGGATCGATCTCGAGGTCGAGGACGAAGCGCCGGACGGGCCATTCGGCGTCGGGCATGCCGAAGTTGTGGTCGAGGCGGTAGAGGTCGCCGTCGCGGATCAGGATGCCGGACCAGGTGTAGTCCAGGATATAGGTGATCCGGGTCTGCTCGAACGGAGGATCGGAGGGGAGACGGCTGCGCCAGCGGAGGGTGTCGCTGTCCGCCCAGTCGTACTGGTCCACGGAGCTCAGGTCCCCTTCGGCGAGGGGAATCTCCCGGCCGCCGGAATCGATCCGGGCGATCCTCTGGAGGTCGAGCTCCTGGTTGAAGCGCTTCCGGAAGCTCCGCTCGCCGCCGTTCCAGTCGCCGTCAAAGAGAAAGGTCTGGCGCTCGCGGACGTGGAGGGTGCCGCGCTCGTCCAGGCGGGCGGTGACGGCGACCTCGTCCCAGGAGAGGGAGCGGTCCTGCCCGGCCGCCGGCAGGGCCAGGGCCAAGAGGAGTGCTGAGAAGAGACGCATTGGAGAGCACATGGTGAAATGAAAACGGGAGAGCCTTCCGGCTCCCCCGTTTTCCACTCCTGACACTGCGAAGTAGCCCGTCTTTACAGGAGGCGTGCTGCCACACGGTCTCCTTCAGGGCCAGATCAATCTAGCAGAACTCGGCGCGTTTGTCACCCCCGTTCCAATAGGGCGCGAAATGAAGCAGACTTCCGAGGCCATTCCCATCAAGATGGTCTGAGCCTCGGAGGGGTTTCCATGTTTTCCAGCCGGACCGCTGTTTTCGCTGTCGCCGCAGCTCTGTTGCTCCTGACGGGCGGGGCTGGTGCCCAGGTCATGCGCGACGCGGATGACCCACTGGACGCCTTCGCCATCGTGGATCCGCGCCTGCGGCCCTCGGCGTACAGCGCCATGCAGGGGAGCATCGAGAGCGCCTCCACCGGCCTGGAGGCCGGGGTGAGGTCCGGCTGGGAGGGCTTCCTGCGCGGCACCAAAGATCCCTGGAAGGGTTACCTTGACCGCCGCACCGGCCGCGTCGACTCCGCCGAGGGGGCCGGCATCCCCTGGATCCCCGGGGCCGGCAACTCGCTGACCGCGCCGGAATCATCAGGGACGGCAGACCTGCAGGACCTGGAGGCGACCGCCCGGGCCTTCCTCTCCCGCGCCTCCCGCATGCTCGGGGTCGACCCCGCCGCCCTCGTGCTCTCTCCGCAGCGGTCCGGCCAGGTGGCTCCGCACCTCTGGATCGTGGACTTCGACGTCCAGCGGGAAGGGACCGCCGTGGAAGGCGCCCGGGTCGTCTTCCGGGTCAACAACGGCAACATGATCCAGTTCGGGACGGAGAACCTGCCGTCGCCCGGTGCTCCGACCCCGCCGCAGAAGCTGGTACGCGAGGAGGCGCTCGCCATCCTGGCCGCGCACGTGGGCGGGCTCTCGGCCGCGGACACGTTCGTGGACCGCGGCACGGTGCGGCTGCTCCCCGCGGCGGACCGGCAAGGCGCGGGACGCGGCCTGGTCCGGGTCTGGGACTTCACCTTCCGGCGGCGGGGCTCCAACGGCACCTGGCGCGCGCGCATCGACGCCACCACCGGCGAGGTCCTGGAATTCCTCGACATCAACCGCTACGCCCAGGTCTCCGGCGGCGTCTACCCCCAGTCCTACATCTTCAACGACGAGGTCGTCCGGCCCATGCCCTTCGCCGACCTCTCCTCGGGCGGCTTCACGAGCTCTTCCGGCCTCTTCATCAATCCCGGCAGCGCGTCGTCCACCCTGACGGGGAAATACGTGGACATCAACGACCAGTGCGGCGCCATTTCCCAGGGGTCGGGAAGCTTCGGCCACATCGCCTTCGGGACCTCGGCAGGCACCGACTGCGCCACCCCGGGCTCCGGGGGGGCGGGCAACACCCACTCGGCGCGCACGCAGTTCTACCACGTCAACCGCATCAAGGAGGTGGGCCGCGGCTGGCTGCCTTCCAACCCCTGGCTGAACGCCCAGCTCCCGGTCAACGTCAACCTCAACCTGACCTGCAACGCCTTCTGGAACGGCTCGACCATCAACTTCTACCGCTCCGGCGGCGGCTGCGGCAACACCGGGGAGATCGCGGCCGTGTCCCTGCACGAGTACGGCCATGGACTGGACGAGTTCGACGGCGCCGGCTTTTCGAACGACATGGGCACAGGGGAGGCCTACGCCGACGTGACCGCCGCCCTCATGCTCCACGAGTCGTGCATGGGCCCCGGCTTCCGGACCACCAACTGCACCGGCTTCGGCGACGCCTGCACCGCCTGCACGGGCGTCCGGGACATCGACTGGGCCAAGCACGTCTCCAACACCCCGCACACGGTGGAGAACTTCACCCGCCTGCGCTGCGGCAGCGGTGCCGGCTACGACGGCCCGTGCGGCAGACAGGGGCACTGCGAATCGCACGTTGCGTCCGAGGCCGTCTGGGACCTGATCGCGCGCGACCTGCCCGACCCTGGCAGCACCGCGGTGTGGATGACCACCGAGCGGCTCTGGTATCTCTCCCGGCCCACCACCACCTCGGCCTTCACCTGCAACACGGGCAGCATCCCCTGGACTTCGAACGGCTGCTCCGCAGGCTCCTGGTGGCGCACGATGAGGGCCGCGGACGACGACGACGGCAACCTCGCCAACGGCACACCCCACTCGTGCCATCTCTTCGCCGCCTTCAACCGCCACGGCATCGCCTGCGCTTCGGACCCCGGGGCCAATGTCTGCTTCTCGGGCTGCACGCCCCCGGCGCAGTCAACCCTGGCTCTGACCCCGGGCAACCGCCAGGTCGCCCTCTCCTGGACGAGCTCCGGCCCGGGCGTCACCTACGACGTGCTCCGCTCCGAGAACGGCTGCGGCGCGGGCTTCGTGAAGATCGCCGACGGCGTGGCCGCGGCCGACTTCAACGACCTCACGGTGGCCAACAACCTGACCTACTCCTACAGGGTGGTGGCCCATGCCGCGGGCAACGGCGCCTGCGCCGCGCCGCCCACCGAGTGCCAGTCGGCCATGCCGCAGGAGCCGCCTTGCGTCACGCCGCCGCCCGCCCCCACCGGCGTGGCGGCCGCGGCGCAGGGGATCGACAGGATCAACATCACCTGGGACGCGGTCCCCGGCGCGGTGGAGTACCACGTCTACCGGTCGGCCACCTCCGGCGGGCCCTGGACCCTGGTCAGGGGCGTGATCGCTCCGGCGGCGGGCTATCTCGACACGGGTCTCGAGGCGGGCACGGCCTACTTCTACGTGGTCCGCGCGGCCTCGGGCGAGAGCTGCGTCTCGGGCGAGTCGGCCGAGGCCTCGGCCACGACAGCCCCGTGCCAGACCGCCACCCTCTACCAGAACGGCTTCGAGACCGGCGCCGGGCTCGCGGACTGGACCGTGGCGGAGCTGAGCTTCCCCGGCTCTTCCCAGAGCTGGCGCGGCATCCAGACCTGCCCCGCGCACGGCGGCAGCCGCATCTTCCGCTTCGGCGGCGCGGGCTGCTCCGACGCGTACACCCCCAACCAGCGCGGCGCTGCCCGTCCCCAGGGCGTCGCGGGCTTCGTGGTCCCCTCCGGAGCGGCCAAGTCGAAGCTCTCCTTCTGGCACCGCATCGATTTCGAGACCGGCTACGATGGCGGCACGCTGAAGATCTCCGTCGACGGCGGGAGCTACGTCCAGGTACCGGCCGCGGCCCTCTCGGGCGCGACCTACAACGGAGCGATCGCAGTCGACTGCCAGCCTCCCGGGACCGCCGGCACCCCGACCTTCACCGGCGGCAACCCTGGCTTCCTGCAGACTCACGTCGACCTCGATGCGGCCTGCAACATAGCGCTCGGCGGCAGCGGCGGATGCGAGGGCCGCACCGTCCGGATCGGCTTCGAGGCGATCAACGACTGCATCATCCACGGGTTGGGGTGGTTCCTCGACGACGTCAGCGTCTCCACCTGCGTCGCCCAGGACGACGGGCCGGCGCCGCCGCTCGACTTCCATACCGTGGCCCCCTGCCGCGCCGTGGACACGCGCACGACGCACGCGCCCGCCCTCCAGCCCCTCGGTGTCCGGACCTTCCAGGTCGCCGGGCTCTGCGGCGTGCCGGCCGGGACCAGGTCGGTGTCGGTGAACATCACCGCGGTCGAGCCCGGCGCGCCGGGCGACCTCAACCTGTTCCGGGCCGACCAGGTGGCGCCGCTCACCAGCGGCATCAGCTTCCGGGCGGGCGCGAGCCGCGGCAACAACGGCCTGGTCTCCCTGTCGCCGGACGGGGAGATCAGCGTAAAGGCCACCACCGCGCTGCCGCTCCACTTCGTGCTGGACGTGAACGGCTACTTCGCAGAGTAGACTTTTCTGCTAGTAAGAGTTTTCTGAATACCGGGATCGGAGATTCGTCTCCGGCCCCGGGCGCGCTTTTCCCCTCGACAGGCACACATCCTCTTTAGTGACCCTTTCGGCAGCACAGTCGTCCCTCAACCCTCTCGAGGAGGAAGACAAGGTATGAATGTCCGCAGCTGTCGCATTACCGCAATCCTGCCCCTGATCGGCCTGCTGGCCCTGCCGGCGCTGCCGGCGAATGCTCAGGTCATCAAGGAAGCCGCCGATGATCTCGACGCCCTGGCCTACTCCGCCGACGTTCTCGTCGCGCAGCCGGTGATGGAGCAGGTCGAGGACGCCCAGAGTTTGCTCGAGCCCACCGTGCGCGACGGGTGGCACGCGTTCCGCGGTGCCAACGGCGACTGGAAGGCCCAGGTCGACAAGCGCCATGGCCGCGTCGACTTCGCCGAAGGCGCGGGCGTGCCCTGGGTGCCGGGCCGCGGCAACGGCCTCAAGGCCGAAGACATCGCAGGCCATCTCAAGGGCAAGAAGAAGGCCGACCTCTCGACTCTCGAGAGCATCTCCGGCTCGTTCCTGCCCAAGGTCGCCCATCTGCTGGGCGTGGATGTGAAGTCCCTCAAGCTGGACAAGGACCGGTCCGGCAATCCTTCGGACTATCTCTGGTACCTCGATTACAACGTGGAGATCGACGGCCTGGCGGTCGAAGGCGCCCGCGTGGTCTTCCGCATCAACCACGGCAACCTGATCCAGTTCGGCAGCGAGAACCTGCCCTCGCCCAAGGCCAGCGCGCCCAAGGCGAAGCTGACCCGCGAGCAGGCCCTCTCGGTGCTCGCCGCCTACGTCGGCGGCATGCGCGCCGGCGACACCTTCCTCGACAACGGCTCGCTCCGGCTCCTGCCCGTGGCCATCGAGGACGTCCGCTTCAACGACAAGTTCGAGTTCGGCAAGGGCCGCGGACTGGCTGCCGCCTGGCAGTTCACCTTCAACCGCGCGGGCGAAGGCGCCACCTGGCGCGGCCGGATCGACGCCGCTTCCGGCGAGGTCCTCGACTTCCGCGACATCAACGAGTACGCCCAGGCCACGGGCAGCGTGAAGTTCCTCGGCGTCCCCCAGAGCGGCATGCCGATGCCCTTCGCCAACCTCTCCTCGGGCGGCTTCACCAACTCGGCGGGCGTCTACACCTTCCCGGGCGGCACCGTCACCTCGACCCTGGCCGGCCAGTTCGTGCGGGTCTTGGATAACTGCGGCGCCATCTCCCTCGCCGCCAACGGCAGCGGCGACCTGCTCTTCGGCGGCACCACCGGCACCGACTGCACCACGCCGGGCGTCGGCGGAGCGGGCAACACCTTCTCTGCCCGCGGCCAGTTCTACCATGTCAACCGCGCCAAGGAGATCGCCCGCGGCTGGATCACCCGCCCCTGGCTGACCGCCCAGCTCACCGCCAACGTCAACATCAACCAGACCTGCAACGCCTTCTGGAACGGTTCGACGATCAACTTCTACCGTTCCGGCGGCGGCTGCGGCAACACCGGTGAGATCGAGGGTGTCTCCCTCCACGAGTACGGCCACGGACTCGACACCAACGACGGCAACGGCTCCTCCCCCGACAACGGCACCGGCGAGACCTACGGCGACTTCACCGCCGCCCTCGCCACCCACACCTCCTGCGTCGGCTCCGGCTTCCTCGGCTCCAACTGCGGCGGCTACGGCGATGCCTGCACCGCCTGCACCGGCGTGCGCGATATCGACTGGGCCAAGCGCGTTTCCAATACGCCGCACACCGTCGCCAACTTCACCCAGCCGCGCTGCCCCACGAGCTTGACCTACCGCGGGCCCTGCGGCCGGGAAGGCCACTGCGAGTCTTACATCTCCTCCGAGGCGCTCTGGGACCTCGCCAACCGCGACCTGCCCAGCCCGGGCTCCGGCGCGGCCTGGGCGACCGTCGACCGGCTCTGGTATCTCTCCCGCTCCACGGCCACCGCGGCGTTCGCCTGCACCGCGAGCGGCACCTGGACCTCCAACGGCTGCAACACCGGCTCGCTGTGGAAGACCATGCGCGCCGTGGACGACGATGACGGCAACCTGGCCAACGGCACCCCGCACTCGGCGAACCTCTTTGCGGCCTTCAACCGCCACGGCATCGCCTGCACCACGGACGCCGGCGCCAACACCAACTTCCGCGGCTGCGCCCAGCCGGCCGTGCCCGCCATCTCCCTGACCGCAGGGAACAACCAGGCCACGGTGAGCTGGTCCGGCTCCACCGGCGTCTTCGACGTCTACCGCAGCGAGCGCGGCTGCAACGCCGGCTTCACCAAGATCGCCAACGACGTCTCCGGCTCCTCCTTCGTGGACAGCCAGGTGGCCAACGGCCGCACCTATCACTACCAGGTCACGGCCCAGCCGAGCGGCAACGAGGCCTGCGCCTCCGCGCCCTCGACCTGCTCGCCGGTGGTCCCCGCGGGCGCTCCCTGCACTCCGCCGGCAGCCCCGACCGGCCTGACCGCCACGGCGGCCGGCCAGACCCAGATCAACCTCTCCTGGAGCGCGGTCTCCGGCGCCACCGAGTACCACATCCTGCGCTCGGCCACCTCCGGCGGACCCTACACCCAGGTCGGCACGTCGGCTACCACGTCCTTCTCCAACACGGGCCTGACCTGCAACACGCCGTACTTCTACGTCGTGCGCGCGGCCAACAGCGCCACCTGCGAGTCGGGCAACTCCAACCAGGCCTCGGCCACCACCTCGGTCTGCACCGGCTGCACCACCACCACGCTCTACACCAACGGCTTCGAGACCGGCACGGGCCTCTCCAACTGGACGCGCGGCAGCTTCGGCGGCAACGGCACGACCGCGACATGGCGCGGCATCCAGACCTGCACGGCCAAGACCGGGACCAAGATCTTCCGCTACGGCGGCACGAGCTGCACCGCCGACTACACCAGCAACAACTTCAACTTCGCCCAGCCCAACGGCGCCGCCGGCATCACGGTCCCGGCCGGCTCCAACACCACGCGCCTCTCCTTCTGGCACCGCCGCGCCTTCGAGACCGGCTATGACGGCGGCACCTTGACCATCTCCGTCGACGGCGCCAACTACTTCTTCATCCCGGCCTCGGCCATCCTGTCCGGGACCACCTACAACGGCACGCTCGCGGCGGACTGCGCTCCGGCCGGCGCAGCCGGGGCGTCGATCTTCACCGGCAACTCGACCACCTTCACCAACACCACGGTGAACCTTGACGCGGCCTGCAACGCGGCCACGGGTGGAACCGGCGGCTGCGCCGGGCTCCCGGTCCGCATCGGCTTCACCACCATGACGGACTGCAGCGTGACCGGCGACGGCTGGTTCCTCGATGACGTGACCGTCACGGCTTGCCAGTAAGAGGCAACTGACCGTTTCGATCTTTCGCCCCCTCCAACCGGAGGGGGCTTTTTCTTAAATCAGCTCAGACAGCTTTCCGAGCGCGCTCATCAGGTCGGGCCGGAGCTCGAGCACCGGGCGTAGCGGGTCCTCGCCCAGCTTCTCCAAGCGCTTCGGGACGGTCTTCAGGTTGAGCTTGCGCACGTCGAGCTTCGCGCTCACCTCGCTCCAGCGCAGAGGGGTCGACACCGGCGCGCCGGGGTGCGGCCGCACGCTGTAAGGCGCTGCCAGCAGCTTGCCGCGGCCGTTCTGCAGGGCATCCACGTAGACCCGCCCCTTCCGCGCCGGGATCGAGCGCAGGGTGGTGGCGATCGCCGGCAGGCGGTCGACCACGACCCGGGCGAGCAGCTCCGCGACCTGGCGCACCGCGTCGTGATCGAACTGCGCGCCCATGGGGATCAGGATGTGCAGGCCGCTGCCACCGCTCGTCTTCACCAGCGCCGGCAGCTCGATCTCGTCGCACAGGTCGCCGATGGCGAGCGCGATCCGCACCACGTCCCGGAACGGCGCCCCCTTGGGATCGAGGTCCAGGATGCACCAGTCCGGCCGGTCGATCGACTCCACCCGGCTCGACCAGACGTGGAGGGGGATGGCCCCGAGGTTGGCCAGGTAGAGCAGGTCGTCCTCACTGTTGCAGAGAAAGTACTCGCCGCCGTCCCCCGCGTTCTTCTGGAAGAACGACTTGCCGGTGATGCCGTTCGGGTAGCGGTCGAGCACCAGCGGCCGGTCACGCAGATAGGTCAGGATCCACGGGGAGACGGCGCGGTAATAGCCGATCAGGTCCCCCTTGGTGTAGCCCTCGCCGGGCCAGAAGACCTTGTCGAGGTTCGTGAAGCGCGGTCCCGATTTTTCCTCTCGAGGCGGCTCCGGCGTCTCTTCCTCCTCCGGAGCTTCCGAGGGCCGCAGGCACTCGTCGACCGTCTTGTCCTCGCGCAGACGCAGGAACACCGGTTGGCGCAGGTGACCGCCGCGGGTCTGCTCCTTGTAGCGGACCTCGATGACCAGCTCAGGCTCCACCCAGACCACGCCCTTCTCCTTCGGCGCACCGTCCGCGGCCGGATTCGGCCGGCGGGCCGGCTCCAGCCGGGCTCGGATCTCGGTCTGCTCCTGATTGTCGAAACCGCTGCCGACCGTTCCCGCATAGACCAGCCCCGAACCCTCGCTCGCGGCCAGGTGGAGGCAGCGGAACCCTCCCGGACCTGGCTCGTAGCCGACGACCGCGAAGTCACTGGTCCGGTCGACCCGGATCTTCAGCCAGTGGCTGGAGTAGCCGCCGCGGTACGGAGAGTCCTCCCGCTTGGCCACGATTCCCTCGAGCCCCATCCCGGAGACCGCGGCGTAGAAGTCCTCGCCGCGCTCGGGCACCTCCTCCACGTAGCGCAGGAGGCCGCCGGCGGGCAGCACACGGCGCAGCACCGACTTGCGGACCGACAGCGGCAGCGGGCGCAGGTCGTACCCTTCGAAGGACAAAAGATCGAATACGAAGAGAACCGCGGGATTGTCAATCGACGCCCGCTCGGCATCGATCGATCGTGTGCGCTGGCCGCGGCGCTGCAGGCGCTGGAAGTCGGGACGTCCCACCTCATCGAGGATCACGGCCTCTCCATCCAGTAAAAGTGATTGAAAAGGAAGATCGCTCACGGCGCGCATGATCTCCGGAAAGATCCGCGTCGCGTCGCGGCCGCTGCGATAGGCGAGACGGGCGCCGTCCTCCGTCTTTTCGGCCAGGAGACGGAAGCCGTCGTACTTCAGCTCGAAAACCCAACCTTTTTTCGTGAAAGGAAGATCGCGGACCTCCGGTTTCATCGCTTCGACGTCGAATGCCGATACTCCGGTTCGGGCAGTGCCGTTGCGCTCCAGCTCCTTTCGAATTTCCTTTGAAAGTCGGGATGGATCAGCTTTACCTGGGTTGTGCACGGACATTGCAGATCAATGGTATATTATGGCAATGACCGCTCGACCTTTCGCCTCCGGAACCATCTCATTTGGACTCGTCACGATCCCGGTGAAGCTGTATTCGACGGGTGAGACCTCGTCGGGGATCCAGTTGAACATGCTGCACCGGAAGTGTGGTAGCCGCCTGAAGCAACAGTACATCTGCCCGACCGACGATCAGGTCGTCGGACGGGACGAAATGATAAAAGGTTACGAATACGCCAAGGGGCAGTACGTCCTGTTCTCGGATGAAGAGCTGAAGGCTCTGACTCCGGAGCCGACGAACGCCATCGAGATCACCGAGTTCGTCCCCGCCGAAGAGGTGGACCCGGTCTTTTTCGAGAAGGCGACCTACCTGGGTCCGGACAAGGGGGGCGACAAGCCCTACCGTCTGCTCTCGGAGGCGATGCGGAAGACCGGCCGCGCGGCGGTCGCCCGCTACGCCGCCCGCGGCAAGGACTACCTCGTCCTGCTCCGCCCCTACCAGGAAGGCCTGATCATGCAGCAGCTCCGCTACGCGGACGAGATCCGGAACTTCTCCGAAGTCCCGGTCGCGCCGTCGGAGGTCAAGGAGCCGGAGCTGCGGCTCGCCATGCAGCTCATCGAGCAGATCGCCGCCGACGAGTTCCACCCCGAGGCCTACGAGGACACCGTGCGCAAGCGCACCCGCGACCTGATCGAGCAGAAGGTCCAGGGCCAGGAGATCAAGGCAGCGCCGCCCGAGGCGCCGAAGGCGCAGATCATCGACCTGATGGAAGCCCTCAAGGCGAGCCTCGCGGCTGCTCAGCCTCAGGGTCAGCCCAAGGGCAAGACGCAGGAGCCGATCCCGATCGCTTCGCGCAAGCCGCCCAAGTCCTCCCCCCGCAAGACCGCGCAAGAGGTTGCCGTCTCCGAGGAGGGTGAGGCCGCGCCGAAGAAGAGAAGCTCGAAACGCTGAAGCGCGGGGAGCGCTCCGGGAGTACAATGAGGGGCGATGAACCGCCCCGCCTTTCTCAGCTCACCGGGCGAGACGGAGCGTACCCCCGGCCCGAGCGGCTATTCGACGCGTGACGTCGCCGCGTTGCTCGGCCTGTCGGTCGCCCAGGTCCGCTCCTACGTGCGCGCCGGCTTCCTGTCTCCCGGACAGGGGCCTCGCGGCGAGCACCGATTCTCCTTCCAGGACCTGATCCTCCTGCGCACGGCCAAGGGCCTCCTGGCGGCCCGCGTCCCCCATCGCCGCATCCTCCTGGCCCTCAGGAACCTCCGCGAGCAGCTCCCCGCCGGCCGTCCCCTGACGGGCGTCCGCATCTCGGCCCAGGGTCACCACGTGGTGGTGCGCGACGGCCGCGAGGTCTGGAACCCCGAGTCCGGGCAGGCAATGCTCGACTTCGAGGTCGCCGAGCTGGCGCGAGGCGCGGCCTCCCTGGAGCGCGCGGACGAGCGCGGACGCAGAAAGGGGGCCGAGCCCGAGGCGCCGGAGGCCGTGGAGGATTGGTACGAGCGCGGCGTCGAGATCGAGGACGAGGATCCTGCCGAGGCCATCCAGGCCTACCGGAAGGCCCTGGAGCTCCATCCCAACCTGGCCGACGCCCACCTGAACCTCGGACGGCTCCTGCACGAAACCGATGGCGCCGCCGCCGCCGAGCCCTGCTACCGCCGCGCCCTGGCCGCGCGGCCGGACGACCCCACCGCCCTCTTCAACCTGGGGGTCGCCCTGCAGGACCTCGACCGTCCGCACGAGGCGATCGAGGTCTACGACAAAGCCCTCCAGCTCGACCCCAGGCTCGCCGACGCCCACTTCAACCTGGCCTGCATCTACGAGAGCCTGGACAGGAAGAAGTCCGCCATCCGGCACCTCAAGAGCTACAAGTCGCTGATCCGCTAAAGCTCCGCGGGCCCCGCCTCCGCACTCCTCTCCTTTCGGGCCTGGAAGATCCCGATGGCGTACATGGGAGCGAGAACGGGCACGGCGTAAAGCGAGAAGAGCGACAGGACGACGAGGAATTCATAGGCGCCATCCGCCGAGGTGCCCCGGTTCTCGCTGTTCCCCGCCATGATCTCGAAGACGGCCTTCTCGAGGTTCAGCAGCGTGAGACTGACGACGATCAGGACCAGTGGAAGAAGCAGCGCGACGATCAGCCGGTTGCCGCGGAACCCGGGATACCGGCGCAGAAACACCCCGTAGAGAGCAACACGCCAGACGGCCACGACCGCCAGAAGCCAGAAATTCGTGGCCCGCGCGACCTCGAGCGGCATGAACCGCTCGACAGGAATTGCGTAGAGCAGCGCCGGGGGCGATACCGCGGCGATGAAGGCCGCGACGGAGAGCCAGGACCACCGCCGGGGGCCGAGAGGATAGAACAGGAGCCAGAGGAACGTCGACAGGACGAGAACGTAGGCGACCGAGCCGAGGCCGAGGCGCTGCAACAGCTCCGCGCGAGGGTTGTCCCAGTAACGGCCGATACCGGCGAGCCACGCGAAGGCGAGCCCCAGGGCAAGATGCCGGGCCGTGGCTCCGTGCAGCTCATCTCCGTCGAAACGGAACGTGAGCACACGTCCGATGAGCCGCCATGGCGATGTGGTCGTCAACGCGGCTCATTCTAGCGCAGACGCCGCCCGAGCCAAAATCCAGGGCTTGACAGCCTGCACTGTGCGCCACATACTGTGTGTCACACACTATGCAGCATACACCTATGAACACCGACCTGTTTGAAAGCCTCCGCCTCGAGCTCCGCCGCGGGAGCCTGATCCTCGCGGTGCTCGCCGAGCTACGGACCGAGCAGTACGGCTACACGCTGCGCAAGACCCTGGCGGATCATGGGATGGCCATCGAGGAGGGTACGCTGTACCCGCTCCTCCGCCGCCTGGAAAGCCAGGGGCTGCTGGTCAGCCGATGGCTCGAAGAGGACAAGCGCACCAAACGTTTCTATCGTCTCTCCCCGGAAGGCAAGCTGATCCTCAAGCAGCTCGTCGCCGAGTGGAAGCGCATCAATTCCTCGCTGGACGAAATCCTGTAAGGAGCGACGCCATGGAGATTCTCGATCGTTACCTGCAGTCGGTAAAATGGTTGCTGCCGAAGGAGCAGAAGGAGGACGTCGTCGCGGAGCTGTCCGAGGACTTCCGATCGCAGATCGAAGAGGAGGAGGCCGGGCTCGGCCGCAAGCTCGACGAAAGCGAAGTGGAAGCCATCCTCCAGCGATGGGGGCATCCGCTGCTCGTCGCCCAGCGCTACGCGCCGCAGCAATACCTGATCGGTCCGGCGCTGTTCCCCGTCTACCGTTTCGTGCTGAAGATGGTGGCCCTGTGCTACCTGCTGCCGTGGCTGCTGGTCTGGCTCTTCTACGGGATCTTCGTGCCTTCCTATCGCGCCGAGCATCCTGGCCTTGAGTTGATCGGAACCCTGCAGCCCCTCCTGCTGATCGCCGTGTTCGCCTTCACCGTCATTACCGTGGGCTTTGCGGTTGCGGAGAAATCTCAGATTCGGTCCGGGTCGCTGGAGAGATGGACCCCACGGAAGGTTCCCGTCGCGCGCGATCCCGACCGGATCTCGCGCTCCGAATCGATCGGAGATATGGTGGGAGACCTGATCTTCACCCTGTGGTGGCTGGACGTTCTCCGGCTCCCGTCGATCCCCGAGGTTCGCTTCACGCTGACGCTGGTGTGGGACAACCTGTACTGGCCCATCCTGCTGCTGGCGCTGGCCTCGGTGGCGATGGCTGCCGTCAACACCTTCCGGCCCCGGTGGACGCGGCTTCGCTCCGCCCTGCGCCTCGGGCTCGACGCCGCCGGGCTGGTCCTCATGGGCTACCTGCTCTCCGCGGGACCGTGGACCGAGGTCGCCGTCCCGAATTCAGACGGCCGCGAGCTCGCCGTGCATGAGCTTGCGAAGTGGATCAACCTGTCGGTCGCGATCGCGCTCGGAGTGATCGGAGTCATCTTGATCCTATCGCTCGTTCGAGGCATCCGCCGCCTCCGGCGGCCGGAGGCGACGCTGATCGGCGCCTATCCATAGGCGAAGATCGGCTGCTCCGACGGCGGGTAAAGCCCCTGCCTTTCTCCAAGCGTCACTAGCCGCTCGACAGCGGCCTCGTCGAGGTCGAGCGTGTAATCGTTGACATAGAGGTCGATGTGGCTTCGGATCACGTCGGGCGACATTTCCTGCGCGTGGCACCGCACGAACTCGGCGCACTCACCGGGGTGGGCGCGGGCGCGGGAGAGGCTCTCGCGGATCTCGCCGTCAATCCGCCGTGCGACGTCGGGTCCCAACTCGCGCCGGATCGCGATCGCGCCCAGAGGCAGCGGGCAGCGCATGCGCTCTTCCCACACCTGGCCGAGATCGGCGAGATTGACGAGCCCCTTGCGCTCGTAGGTGAAGCGTCCTTCGTGGATGAGGACGCCGCAGTCCGCCACTCCCTGAAGGACCGCGTCCTCGATGAGATCGAAGCGCATGGAGACGGTCTCGAAGTCGCCCAGCAGCCGCAGGAGGAGCGCGGCGGTCGTCCGCTCTCCAGGTACGGCGATCCTCCCCCCGGGTTCCCGGGGCGCGGTGGCCACGAGCAGGGGGCCGACTCCGAAACCCGCGGCGCCTCCGGCGCGGAGCAGCGCATAGCGGTCACGGATGCGGCCGTAGGCCGCGACCGAGATCTTGGTGACGTCGAATTCGCCGCCCTCCGCGCGGCGGTTCAGGGCCTCCACGTCGTCGAGCGCGAGCCGGTAGCGGGAGGCCATCGCGCAGAAGATAAAGGTATCGTTGGGACAGGGAGAGATGGCGAGGCTCAGCATTTGTTCTCCTCGATCCAGGTCTCCTCGATCCAGGCGACGAGCGCCGCGCGCGCCGCGGCCGCCGCCTCCCGCAACCGCCACTGCTTTAGGTCGCGGTAGCCGACCGCATTGGAGATGCCACGCACCTCGCCCACCCTCACCCCCATGAGCCGCGCAACATGGACAATGGCCGCGCCCTCCATCGACTCGACCGCACCGCCCGTGCGCGCCGCGAGCTCAGCAGCCTTCCGGTCGGTTCCCGTGCACGTGGCGCAGGTGACGAAGGGCGCGCCACGGCCTGCCGGGAAGAGGTCGAGCGGTAGGCGGTTGAAGAGAGGCGGGTCCCCCTCAATCACGGGATCAATCACGGGAAACCCGAGCGCCTCCATATCCAGGAAGCCCCTGGCGGACTCGGCGCCGAGATCGCCGTAGGTCTCGCTCTCCGCCCAGGCGACGTCGCCTGGCTCGAGCCCCGAGCCGGGATACGCGCCTCCGACGCCGCAGGAGATGACCGCGCCCGCCCGGTGCTCCGCGAGATACCGCGTCAGCGCGAAGGCGGCGTTCACAGGGCCTACACCCGTCCGGAGGAGCGCGAGCGAGCGTCCGGCGACCACACGTGGCAACCCCTCGCCCTCCATGGCCGTCGCGAAGCAGATCACGAGGTCGGTCACAGGACTAAACCGCTCACGGAGCGCAGGATACCACTGCGGCGAAATGAACGACTCGGGACTTATTGTGAGTGATCGTCCCGGGTCTGAAGATCCCCCTCCTCGCAAAGTCCGGGAAGCGGCGGGCTAGGACTCTCTCTGGAGCGGGACGCCGGTCGCAGCCGCCTCGCGAAGCCTGGGGTCGGGCTTCAACCCGAATCCGTCGGCCATGCGCGGGAAGTAGTTGAAGATGGACACAATGTGGGCGACCTCGAGGAGGCCCTGCTCGTCCAACCCGGCGTCGCGCAAAGGCTGCCAGTCCTCGGCCGTCATCTCCCTCGGCGTCAGGGTCAGCTTCTCGGCCAGCGTACAGAGCGCCCGCTGCCGCGGTGTGAGGTGGGCCAGCTCGCGCCAGCGGTGCCGCTTGATGGCTTCCACCAGCTCCGGATCGTTGTTCTCGACACGCAGAAACTCTGCGTGAGATTCCGTTCAGTACTCGCAGTCCTGGGCCGCCGAGGCGACCGCGGCGAGCATCTCGCGTTCGGCGCGGTCCAGCGCCCCGTGCGCGAACATCATCTCGTAAAACGCTCCCTGCATGGCCTTGCCGATCCGCCCGTGCGCGGCGAGCAGGCGCGACATCCCGCCGATGAAACCGAAGTTGTAGACCGGCTTCATCCCGGACCCCTCGCTGCGGGCGCGCATCTCCTCGTCCGTGGGCAGGGTGATGAAGGGCATCTGTTCGTCTGACATCGTGGCCTCCTTCGCTTCGACCGTTCGCCGCATTGTACGGTCACTACGTTCTCGGACACTCCTACCGACCACCTGCCGAGTTCGGCAACGCGGTGAAGTCGTGCCCGGCAACCGCACTTCTCCTTGGGTCACCGGGGTGGTGGTGTACTGGATGCTGTACCCGATGACGTGGCAGGCATCGCGAACACCCCGTCTTCCACCTCAGGGTTCACGCGGATCCTCTCGACCCTCGTTACGGTGTGCCGGGCGCCGTACTCCTTCTCGATCCGGTGGGGGATGACCAGGCCGTCGAGGGTCCGGAAGTCGGAGAACCAGGCTCGCTCCTGCATCGCCTCGGATGTCTGGGAGTAGTCGAAGACCTTCGAGTCGACCGCGACCTCCAGGTAGGTCCGGGGATCGAGGTGCCAGGTCTCCACCCAGCCGTTGGACCGGGTGAGCTCGAGGTGGAGGGTTTCCTGACCGTTCACGTTTCCTCGGCCGGCCAGGACGACCTTGTGGCCCTTTTCCTGATAGCCGAAAAGGGCCGGCTCGATCTCCGCATCGCGGGCGGTCATGACGACCACGGGAGCCTCCTCCATCTTGCCCGGGCTCTCGATCCCATAGAGAGGATAGAGCCACCAGGGCCCCCGGGCATCCTGAGCGAGGATCATCTCCTTCTGGATCATCCTGGAGTCGAACCGGTAGAGGTTCGGACGCTTGCGGCGAAGGGTGAACGGGGCCTCCTCGCTGAAGCTGGTGAAC
>DATMER010000048.1:0-17930 GCA_035556715.1 Thermoanaerobaculia bacterium | reverse complement strand
AACCGGGCATCCAGAGTCTTGCTCTCCAGCCGCGCCAGTTCCTCCAGGCCTGCGTTACGAATTCCCATGTCAGTCTCCTCCCTGAGGTATCCCCAATCGGCACATTGTACCGGTCGGACATATGTCAGGAAGGTAGGGGCTCAGAGGCCGGAGCCACTGTTGGAGAAGAGGCTGGCGCAGTCACGCCCACCTCTCCCGGGGGTCCGGGCGTGCGGCCGGGAGAGGGGACGGGGGTGAGGGCCCGGCACTAGCATCCCCCGCCCGAGTCTGGTAAACCTCCACCGGGCAGGACGCGGCCGGCGGCTGGCTGGCAGGCGACCTGCAACGTCAGGGGGACGCGGATGAAGGACGAGACGGGCAGGGCGCGGGTCATCATCGAAGGGGTCGAGCCGGAGATCGACTGCGGGCGGTTCCCCATCAAAAGGACGGTCGGTGAGAAGGTGGTCGTCGAGGCCGACGTGTTCACGGACGGCCACGACGCGATCTCGTGCCTTCTGCTGCACCGGCCTGCCCCGAAGGCGGGGTCCCGGGCAGCGGCGAAGTGGACCGAGGTCCCCATGGAGCCCCTGGGCAACGACCGGTGGCGGGCGGAATTCACGGTGCCCCAGATGGGTCGGTGGCTGTACACCGTCAGCGGCTGGGTGGACCGCTTCAAGACCTGGCGCCGCGATCTCAGGAAGCGCGTCGACGCGGAGCAGGACGTGTCGGTCGACCTCCTCATCGGCGCCGAGCTGATCCGCCAGGCGGCCGAGCGGGCCCGGGAGGCGAGGAAGAAGTCCGACGCCCGGGTGCTCGAGGATCTGGCGGCGGACGTTTCCGAAGGGGAGGACCTTGCGGGCCGCACCTCCCTGGCCATGGAGGACGAGCTGGCCGAGCTCATGGACCGCTACGCCGACCGGCGGCAGGCCGCGGTCTACGGCAAGGAGCTGGGGATCGTGGTGGACCGCGAGCGCGCCCGGTTCTCCTCCTGGTACGAGCTCTTCCCGCGCTCCACGGGCAGGGACGGCCGCCATGGCACGTTCCGCGATGCGGAGCGACGCCTCGCCTATGCCGCGGAGATGGGCTTCGACGTCGTCTATCTCCCCCCGATCCATCCCATTGGGAAGACGTTCCGCAAGGGGAAGAACAACAACCCCCAGTCCGAGCCGGACGACCTAGGGAGCCCCTGGGGGATTGGTGGAGAGGAGGGCGGGCACAAGAAGATCCATCCCGAGCTGGGTACGATCGAGGACTTCCGGCGCTTCGTGGCCCGGGCCGGGGAGCTCGGCATCGAGATCGCCCTGGACGTCGCCTTCCAGGTCTCGCCGGACCATCCCTACGTGCGCGATCATCCCGAGTGGTTCCGCAAGCGGCCGGACGGCACGATCCAGTACGCCGAGAACCCGCCCAAGAAGTACCAGGACATCTATCCCTTCGACTTCGAGACCGGGGACTGGCGCGCGCTCTGGCAGGAGCTGAAGAGCGTCTTCGACCACTGGATCCGCGAGGGGATCCGGATCTTCCGGGTAGACAACCCGCACACGAAGCCGTTCCCGTTCTGGGAGTGGCTCATCGGCGAGGTGAAGCGGGAGAACCCTGAGGTGATCTTCCTCTCCGAGGCGTTCACCCGGCCCAGGATCATGTACCGGCTGGCCAAGCTCGGCTTCACCCAGTCGTACAACTACTTCCCCTGGCGCAACACGCGCCTGGAGCTCATGGAGTACTTCACCGAGCTGACCCAGACCCCGGTGCGCGAGTTCTTCCGCCCGAACCTCTGGCCAAACACGCCGGACATCCTCACGGAGCGGCTTCAGTACGGCGGCCGGGCGGCCTTTGCCCAGAGGTTCCTCCTGGCGGCCACGCTGGGCGCGAGCTACGGCATCTATGGTCCGGCGTTCGAGCTGCTGGAGAACCGGGCCAAGGAGCGGGGGAGCGAGGAGTACCTGGACTCGGAGAAGTACCAGATCCGCGAGTGGGACCTGGACGACCCGAACAGCCTGCGCGAGCTGATCGCCCTGGTGAACCGCATCCGGCGGGAGAACCCGGCGCTCCAGATCGACCGCACGCTCCGCTTCCATGGCTCGGACAACGATCAGATCCTGGTGTACAGCAAGACCAGCGAGGACGGCGGTATCGGCGATATCGGCGGGAATGTGATCCTGGTCGTGGTGAACCTGGACCCCTTCCACACGCACGCGAGCTGGGTGGACCTGGATCTGCAAGCGATCGGCGTGGAGCCGGACCAGAGCTTCCAGGTGCACGACCTGCTCACGGGCGCGCGCTATCTCTGGCAGGGAACGCGCAACTTCGTCCAGCTCGATCCTCAGCAGGCGGCCCACGTGTTCCGGGTGCGGTGGCGGGCGCGTTCCGAGAAGGATTTCGATTATTTCGCCTGAGGGAGGCCCGATGGCCGAGGATGACCGTCGCCGGGATGACGACACGGACCGCGAGCCGCTCTGGTACAAGGACGCGGTCGTCTACGAGGTCCACGTCCGCGCCTTCGCCGACGCCGCAGGCGACGGCATGGGCGACTTCAAGGGATTGACCGGCAAGCTCGACTATCTCCAGGACCTCGGCGTCACCGCCATCTGGGTGCTTCCGTTCTACCCCTCTCCCTGGCGGGACGACGGCTACGACATCTCCGACTACACCGAGGTCCACCCGGCCTACGGCACGATCAAGGATTTCAAGGTCTTCCTGCGCGAAGCCCACCGCCGCGGGCTGAAGGTGATCACGGAGCTGGTCATCAACCACACCTCGGACCAGCACCCGTGGTTTCAGCGCGCCCGCACCGCCGAGCCCGGGAGCCGCTGGCGCGACTTCTACGTCTGGAGCGACTCGCCCGAGAAGTACGCCGACGCCCGCATCATCTTCAAGGACTTCGAGAGCTCGAACTGGAGCTGGGACCCGGTGGCGAAAGCCTACTACTGGCACCGGTTCTTCTCGCACCAGCCGGACCTCAACTTCGAGAACGAGCGGGTGCACCGCGCCGTGATCCAGGCCCTGGACTTCTGGATGGACATGGGGGTGGACGGCCTGCGCCTGGACGCCATCCCCTATCTCTTCGAGGCCGAGGGCACGAACTGCGAGAACCTGCCGCGGACGCACGAGTACCTGAAGAAGCTGCGCGCCCACGTGGACGCGAAGTACCCGAACCGGATGCTGCTCGCGGAGGCCAACCAGTGGCCGGAGGATTCGATCGCCTACTTCGGCGATCCGAGTGATTCCGGGGGGGGCAACGAGTGCCACATGGCCTTCCACTTCCCGGTCATGCCGCGGCTCTACATGGCGCTGCGGATGGAGGACCGGTTCCCGATCGTGGACATCCTGCAGCAGACGCCGCCCATCCCATCCAACTGCCAATGGGCGATCTTCCTGCGCAATCATGATGAATTGACCCTGGAGATGGTCACGGACGAGGACCGGGACTACATGTACCGGGTCTACGCCTCGGACCCCCGGGCGCGGATCAACCTCGGCATCCGCCGCCGTCTCGCTCCGCTCCTGGGCAATGACCGGCGGCGCATCGAGCTGATGAACGGCCTGCTCTTCTCGCTGCCCGGCGCGCCCGTCCTCTACTACGGGGACGAGATCGGCATGGGGGACAACATCTATCTCGGAGATCGGAACGGCGTCCGCACCCCCATGCAGTGGAGCGCGGACCGCAACGCCGGCTTCTCCCGGGCCAACCCGCAGAAGCTGTTCCTGCCGGTGATCACGGACCCCGAGTACCACTACGAGGCGGTCAACGTAGAGCTGCAGCACGGGAACCCGCACTCGCTGCTCTGGTGGACGCGCCGGCTCATCGCCCTGCGCAAGCGGCACCGGGCGTTCAGCCGCGGCACGCTGGAGATCCTCCATCCGCAGAACCACCGGGTGCTCGCCTTCCTGCGCCGGTACGAGGAGGAGACCCTGCTGGTCGTTGCCAACCTGTCGCGCTTCGTGCAGCACGTGGAGCTCGACCTGTCGGCATACCGGGGAGCCACGCCGGTGGAGCTCTTCGGCCACAATCCGTTTCCGAAGGTGGGGGACCTGCCGTACCTGCTGACGCTGGGTCCGCACTCGTTCTACTGGTTCACGCTGGAGATGGAGCCGGAGCCGCTCCGGCAGCGCCGCAGGGGTTTCGGCTCGGAGGCGGAGATCCCGGAGCTGGCCCTTGCGGGCGCCTGGGAGAGCTGCCTGGAGGGGCGCTGCAAGGAGGATCTGGAGAGGGCGCTGGCGGGCCTGCTCCCGACGCGGCGCTGGTTCGGCAGCAAGGCGCGGACGATCCGCGATCTGAAGATCAGGGAGCCGATCCCCCTGGAGCTTTCCCAGCAAGATGTCCCCGGCGAGGTGGACGCCCGGCTGGTCCTGATTTCCGTCGAATACACGGAAGGAGAGCCCGAGACCTACGCGCTGCCCCTGGCCTTCGCGCACGGGGAGAGGGCCGAGCAGGTGCTGCGCGATTGGCGGCCGGCGGTGCTCGCCCGGCTGCAGTCCGCCGCGCCCGGGGGGACGGGAGTCCTCTACGACGCCATCTGGGACACCGGCTTCGCCCGCGGCCTGCTCGACGCGGTCTCCCGGAGGCGCCGCTTCAAGGGAACCAGCCTGGAGCTGGCCGGCAATCCGGCGGCCGCTTTGCGCGAAGCGATCGGGGAGGGGAGCGCGCTCGAGCCGTCGATCCTGAAAGGTGAGCAGAGCAACACGTCGGTGCGCTTCGGGGACCGGCTCGTGCTCAAGCTCTTCCGCCGCCTGGAGGAGGGGATCAATCCGGACCTGGAGATCGGCCGGTTTCTTACAGAGCGGACCACCTTCCGCCACGCGCCTCCGGTCGCCGGCTGGCTGGAGGTGCGCAACGGCCGCGAGCCGCTCACCCTGGGCATCCTCCACGCCTTCATCCCCAACGAGGGGGATGCCTGGACCTACACGCTGGACATCCTGGGCCGGTACTTCGAGCGGGTCATGAGCCTGGGAGGGGACCACATCTCCGCCGCCGTGCCCCGGGAGCCGCTCCTGGAGTTGGCCGCCCGCGAGGCTCCCACGGAGGTGCGGGAGCGGATCGGGATCTATCTCCAGTCCGCGGAGCTCCTCGGCCAGCGCACGGCCGAGATGCACATCGCCCTGGCCTCGCGGCCCGACGAGCCCGACTTCGCACCCGAGGCGTTCTCCCTCCTGTACCAGCGCTCGCTCTACCAGTCGATGCGCACGCTCACCGGGCGGACCTTCCAGGTCCTGCGCCAGCGCCTGGGCGACCTGCCCGAGGCGGCGCGGCCCGAGGCCGAGGAGATCCTCGCGGCGCAGGACCGCGTCCTCGACCGATTCGGCTCCCTGCTGAGCGGCAAGGTCTCGGCCACCCGCATCCGCTGCCATGGCGACTACCACCTCGGGCAGGTGCTCTACACGGGCAAGGACTTCGTGATCCTCGACTTCGAGGGGGAGCCGGCACGGCCGCTGTCGGAGCGCAGGATGAAACGGTCGCCCTTCCGCGACGTGGCCGGCATGATGCGCTCGTTCCAGTACGCGGCGTATGCCCGGCTGTTCGAGGAGGCGGAGGCGGGTGTGGTGCAGCCGGTCGCGCTCCCGGCCCTGGAGAGCTGGGCGCTCGACTGGGAGCGCTGGGTCTCGGCCACGTTCCTGCGCGCCTACCTGGACCGCGCCTGGGGCTCGTCGTTCGTGCCCGCGTCGCGGGAGGAGCTGGCGATGCTGATGGACGTCTATCTGCTCGAGAAGGCGGTGTACGAGCTGGCCTACGAGCTGAACAACCGGCCCGGCTGGGTCCGGATCCCGCTCCAGGGCATCCGCCAGATCCTGGGGAAGGGGGAGTGATGGCCGAAGAGGACGACCTCCGGGAGTTGGCTCGCCTCTATGGGGTCCAGACCTCCTACGACGACGCGCTCGGCAGGCACGTCGAGGCGGACCGGGAGTCGCTCGTCGCGGTCCTGAGCGCCCTTGGAGCCGGCTTCGACCGCATTGAGGACGCGGCCGAGGCGCTGCGCGAGCGGCAGCAGGAGCTGGCCGGGCGGGTGATCGAGCCGGTGCTCGTGGCCTGGGACGGCCGCGCACCCGAAACGGTGCTGCGGTTCGGCTCGGACTCGGGCAAGCTGGCCATCCGCTTCGACCTGGAGGGGGGAGAGCGCTTTGCCTGGGACCGGGAGCTGTCGTCCCTCCCCATGGCCGACCCGTCCGGACGCCTGCTGAGCCTGCCGGACAACCTTCCGACCGGATACCACCACCTGCGGGTGGAGTCCGGAGGGCGGTCCGGCGAGGCCCTGGTGATCTCCGCTCCCACCCGCGTCTATACTGGCGATGGGGGCGATGGGGGAGACGGCAAGCCGCTCTGGGGGGTGTTCCTGCCTCTTTACGCTCTCCGGACCCGCGAGAGCTGGGGCATGGGCGACTTCTCGGACCTGGAGACGCTCGCCGAGTGGACCGCGAGCCTGGGCGGCGGCGTGGTGGGAACCCTGCCGATGCTGTCCTCGTTCCTCGACGAGCCGTTCGAGCCCAGCCCCTACGCGCCGGCCAGCCGGCTGTTCTGGAACGAGATCTATCTCGATCCCCGGCGGGTGCCCGAGCTGGAGGACTGCCCCGAGGCGAAGCGCCTGATGCAGTCGCCGGAGTTCCGCCGCGAGGTGGAGTCGCTCCGCAAGGACTGGACGGTCGACTACGCCCGGCAGATGAGCCTCAAGCGCCGGGTGCTGGAGGAGCTGGCAAAGGAATTCTTCATCCGTCCCAGCCCGGACCGGAGGGACGCCTTCGAGGAGTTCGCTGAGGCCAGGCCGGAGTTGGAGACCTACGCGGCCTTCCGGGCCGTGGGAGAGCGCCGGGGCGAGCCCTGGCAGCAGTGGCCGGAGCGGCTGCGGGAGGGGACCCTCGCTCCCGCGGACTGGGACGAGGACGACCGGCGTTACCACCTCTGGGTGCAGTGGATCACGGACGAGCAGGTGGGGGCCATGGCCAAGGAGGCGCGGCGCCGCGGCCCCGGCCTCTATCTCGATCTGCCCCTGGGGGTACACGGCAACTCGTACGACGTCTGGCGCTACCGCGACCTGTTTGCCGAGGGGATCTCGACCGGGGCACCGCCGGACACCTTTTTCACCAAGGGACAGACCTGGGGCTCCCCTCCGCTCCATCCTGAGCGGCTGCGGGAGCACGGCTACAGCTATCTGATCGAGTCCCTGCGCCATCACCTCCGGCACTCCGGGCTGCTGCGGATCGACCACGTGATGCAGCTCTACCGGCTGTTCTGGATTCCGTGGGGCATGGAGGCCTCGGCCGGCGTCTACGTCCGCTATCCGGTCGAGGAGCTGTTCGCGGTGCTCTCGGTGGAGTCCCACCGCCATAAGGCCATGATCGTGGGGGAGAACCTGGGCACGGTCCCGCCCGAGATCGGCGAGGCCATGGACCGCCACGACGTGCTCGGCATGTACGTGGTCCAGTACGAGCTGCAGCCGGGCAGCGAGGGGCTGCGGCCGCCTCCGGCCCGCTCGGTGGCCAGCCTGAACACGCACGACATGCCGACCTTCCGCTCGTTCTGGGAGGCGCGGGATGTGGCCGATCTGCAGGACCTCGGGTTCTTCGACGAGCAGCAGGCGCGCGAAGAGCGCGAGCGCCGGGGCGCGATCCGCCAGAAGATGATCGACGAGTTGCCGCCGCTGCCGCCGGAAGAGCGGGGGGGCGAGCGGGAGTATGCCGGCGTCCTGCGCAGGCGGCTGGACTGGCTGGCGTCGAGCCCGGCGCGGATGGTCCTGATCAACCTGGAGGACCTCTGGGGGGAGACCGAGCCGCAGAACGTGCCCGGCACCCACGACGAGCGGCCGAACTGGCGCCGCAAGGCCCGCTACACGTTCGAGGAGCTTTCCACGAAGCCGGAGGTGGTGGACGCCCTCCGGCGCGTGGACGGCATCCGGAAGGAGGGGGGGCGGTGAGCCAATGACGAGCCGAATATCCGAGCAGGACATCCACCTTTTCAACGAGGGGACCCACTACCGGCTCTACGACCACCTGGGATCGCATCCGGGGACGGAGGACGGGGAAGACGGCACCTGGTTCGCTGTCTGGGCGCCCGACGCCGAGCGGGTCTCGGTGATCGGCGACTGGAACGGCTGGGACAAGACGGCGGATCCGCTGGCGCCCCGGGAGGGAACCGGTATCTGGGAGGGCTTCCTGCGGGGAGTTGGACCGGGGGCGCGCTACAAGTACCACATGGTCTCCGGCCATCCTTCCGCGGGCGGCTATTCCGCGGACAAGGCCGACCCCTTCGCTTTCCATGCCGAGGTGCCGCCGGCCCAGGCCTCCGTGGTCTGGGAGCTCGCCTACGAATGGGGGGACGGCGGCTGGATGGCGGAGCGCGGACCGCGGCAGGCGGTTTCCGCGCCCATGTCGATCTACGAGGTGCACCTGGGCTCCTGGCGCCGCATCCCGGAGGAGGGGGACCGGTTCCTCACCTACCGCGAGCTCGCGCCGGCCCTGGCCGAGCACGTCAAGCGGCTGGGCTTCACCCACGTCGAGCTGATGCCCGTGACCGAGCACCCCTACTACGCTTCCTGGGGATACCAGACCACCGGCTTCTTCGCGCCGACCAGCCGCTATGGCACCCCCCAGGACTTCATGTACTTCGTCGACCACCTGCACCAGGAGGGGATCGGGGTCATCCTGGACTGGGTCCCCTCCCACTTCCCCACGGACGAGCACGGGCTGGCCTACTTCGACGGTACGCACCTCTACGAGCACGCCGATCCGCGCCAGGGGTTCCACCCCGACTGGGGGAGCTACATCTTCAACTACGGCCGCAACGAGGTGCGCAGCTTCCTGACCAGCAGCGCGGTCTTCTGGCTGGAGCGGTACCACATCGACGCCCTGCGCGTGGATGCCGTGGCCTCGATGCTCTACCTCGACTACTCGCGCAAGGCCGGGGAGTGGGTCCCCAACCGCTACGGCGGCCGCGAGAACCTGGAGGCGATCGCCTTCCTGCGCGCCTGCAACGAGGAGGTCTACGAGGCGTTTCCCGACGTCCAGACGATCGCCGAGGAGTCCACGGCCTGGCCCATGGTCTCGCGCCCGACCTACGTCGGCGGCCTCGGCTTCGGCTACAAGTGGGACATGGGGTGGATGCACGACACCCTGAAGTACCTGGCCGAGGACCCGATCCACCGCAAGTACCACCACAACCAGATCACGTTCCGGATGATGTACGCCTGGAACGAGAGCTTCGTCCTGCCGCTCTCCCACGACGAGGTGGTCCACGGCAAGGGCTCGCTCGTGAACAAGATGCCGGGCGACGAGTGGCAGAAGCTGGCCAACCTGAGGCTGCTCTACGGCTACATGTGGGCGCAGCCCGGGAAGAAGCTGCTGTTCATGGGCGCCGAGCTGGCGCAGTGGCGGGAGTGGAACCACGAGACGAGCCTGGACTGGCACCTGCTGGACGACCCCGGCCACGCCGGAATCGCCCGCTGGCTGGAGGACCTGAACCGTCTCTACCGCGGCGAGCCCGCCCTCCACGAGCTCGACGGCTCGCCCGACGGCTTCGAATGGGTGGACGCCAACGACGCCCTGAACAGCGTGCTGAGCTTCCTGCGGAAGAGCCAGGACAGCGAGGACATCCTTCTCGTGGTGATCAACTTCACCCCGGTGCCCCGGGAGAACTACCGGGTGGGTGTCCCCCGGCGCGGGTTCTGGGCCGAGGTGCTGAACAGTGACGCCGCCGAGTACAACGGGAGCGGGCGGGGGAACATGGGCGGGGTCGAGACCTCGCCGATCCCCCTCCACGGACGGCCCTGGTCATTGACGCTCAACCTGCCGCCGCTCGGCGTGATCTTCCTGAAGGCTCCAGTCCCGCCGGTATCGCCGATACTGCCGGAGATCACCCCTTCTCCCCCTGACGAGGAGCCCGGCCCCTGATGAGGGGCCGGGCCCTTGGCGTTCCTGCCCGGCAGAGATCAGAACAGCAGGTTGCCCTCGCCCAGGGTGAAGCTCATGCCGCTTCCGTATCTGGACTTCGCGAAGTTGAGGTCGGCGAGAGCGCTCTGGATCAGCGACTTGCGTGCGCTCGTCGAGCTTTCGAAGATGGCGAAGGTGTTCTTGCTGATGGCGCTGAGGAGGAAGAACTGGGCGTCGGAGTGCAGGTTCTTGTCGCTCAGGACCTCGAAGGCGTCGAGGGCCTCGACGTTGGACAGCGAGAGCAGCATGTTGACGGTGTTTTTCTTGTTGGGGTCCGTGCTGGCGCTGTTCTCCAGGGCCAGGGCGGCGTTGTTGCGCTGAATCGAGATGGCGTTGTTGAAAGAGGCATTGATGACGCGCAGGAACTTGCCGATGTTGGCGATGTCCGTCGCCGTCAGCGGAACGGGCGTGCCTCCTCCGGCGGGCGACTGGGCGAACGCCGTGGTCGTGTAGAAGGCCACCGCGTCCTCGATGGTGGCGGCGCTGTTGTTGTGGAAGAACGGCTCGGTGTCGGCGGCCTCGATCAGCGGCGTGGTGTTGAACGTGCCGTCGCCGAAGCAGTCATTGCTCCCGTTGCCGTCGCAGTCGCGGGCGGCGGTGCCAAAGCCGCCGTCGCGCGGATGGGTCTCGGTGGCCTGGCTGGGGTCGGGAGCCTTCTCGACCCCGGTGTCGAAGTTGAAGTTCTGGCCGGTGGCGATGTTGGCGCCGGCGTTGGCGTGGCAGCCGTTGCAGCGGGCGTCGGTGGCCACGAAGCGGACCTTGCCGGCCTGGGCGCCGGAGTTGCTCAGCGTCACGTTGGCGAGGTTGAGCTCGTTGAGGCGGCCGCTGGCCAGGGAGAACGCTTCCATCCGGTCGAGCTGGGCGTCCGTCGGCAGGACGAAGTCCACGCCGGAGACCCGGTTGAGACGCTTGGTGAAGTGCTGGGTCACGGCGCCGACCGGGAAGAGGCGGAGCGCGCCCGTGCCCGGAGCACCCTCGCCGCTCCAGCCCGTGCGCTGGACAGGAGCCCTGCCGTCAGCGGGGGCCAGCATCGAGCGGGCCATCGAAAGCGAGTGCGGCACGCCGCGCATGGTGAACCTCACGGTCGGGCTTGGCGGGCCGAAGCCGTCGGCGTTCTCCAGGATGAGGGCGTGGTCGCGCATCAGGTCCGGCCGCTCGAGGCCGGGCACGCCGCCCAGGAAGGCCGGGAGCTCCGCCACGAAGAGAGCGTCGAGGGGGGACAGCGTCTGGATGAAGTCGAGGTCGAGCCCCTGGTTGTTGTTCACCCTGTGGCAGGTGCCGCACGTGCGTTTGTTGCCGCCGAAGGTGCCGCGGAAGAAGAGGTTCGCGCCCGCGCCCACCGCCTGGCTGACCAGACCATGCGAGATGAGGACTCCCGAGTTTGCCTCGGCCGGGCGGGTATCGAAGAGAGCCCCCAGGGAGCCTGGGCTCAGGAGGCCCGGAATCGGGGCGGTTTCCCGCGAACGCTGTGCCTGCACGCGGGTGGTCGTGTAGAGCCGCTCGAAGAACGACCGGGTGCCGAGGAGGATGCGGCTTTCGTCCGGCGTCCTGCCGGCGGGCGAGACCACCACCAGGTCGAGCTCGAAGTCGCGGAAGAACTCGCGGCCGAGCCGTGCCGCGATCTTGCCGGAAGAGCCGTCCGCCAGCCGGCCGATGCGGAACATGCGGTCGCCCGGCTCCGGCTGAACGGTCATGCCGGGTCCGTCCTGGTTGTCGACCAGCCACAGGTCGGCAGGCCCGTCGAGGCCTCGCACCTGGGCGCGCACCATGCCGTCGACCAGGTCGAGATCCACCTCGCCGCGAGCGGCGCTGGGCTCGGTGGAGAGGCCCTCGGTCCAGCCCACGGTGATGATGACGTTGCTGTCGCCTCCGGCCGCGAGATAGCTCTTCTGCCATTCCTGGTAAAAGGGTTCGAGGGTGGACCGCTCGGCGACGACAGCCTGGAAGGGGTTGGCAGGCTGCGTGGCCGGGATGGGCGTCTCCGGAGCCAAGCCGGCGGTCAGCAGCAGGAGCGGCGGCAGGCCCAGGATGAAAACGGAGCCGAGAACAACGGGAAGCAGCTTGATCTTGCCTTTCACAATACCTCCTGAAAAAGAAGAACAGCTCATTGGAGGAAAGGGCGAGGGCTGGCCCCACCGGGCGGGCCACGGCAGAAACCCAACGCGGGGCGTATGGATCCGCTCATGCTTCAGCTCGACGGTCAGAAGCTGTTTGCTGAGACAGACTTCGAAGAGTGCTTCTAATTAAACAGGTGAGGAAGAGCGATGAAACGAGACAACGGGTTTTTGGGAGCCCTCTACCTGGGAGACCGGCGCTGCCGGTTCCGCGTCTGGGCGGCTCTTGCCGAAAGCCTGGAGGTCGAGCTGGACGGCCGGCTCCGGGTCCCGCTCAAGCGCGGTGAGGAGGGCTACTTCGAAGGAATCGTGGAGGGCGCCGGGCCCGGAACCCGCTACGCCTACCGTCTCGACGGGCGGGATCCCCGGCCCGATCCCGCCTCCCGGTTCCAGCCTGAAGGGGTGCACGGTCCCTCGATGGTGGTCGACCCGTCGTTCGACTGGAGCGGGGAAGGGGAATGGCGGGGGCACTATCTCTCCGACTGCATCCTCTACGAGCTGCATGTCGGGACCTTCACGCCGGAGGGGACCTTCGACGCCGTGATCCCTCACCTGGACCGGTTGCGGGACCTCGGGGTCAACGCGATCGAGATCATGCCGGTCGCCCAGTTCCCGGGCTCCCGCAACTGGGGGTACGACGGCGTCCTCCCGTTTGCGGTCCAGAATTCCTACGGCGGTCCGGAGGGGCTGAACCGGCTGGTGTCCGCCTGCCACGCCCGGGGGATCGGGGTCGTCCTCGACGTGGTCTACAACCACCTCGGCCCCGAGGGGAACTACCTGGGCGAGTTCGGCCCCTACTTCACGGACCGGTACAAGACTCCCTGGGGGCTCGCGCTCAACTTCGACGGCCCCGACTCCGACCCGGTGCGCCGCTATTTCATCGAGAACGCGCTCCACTGGATCGCCGAGCACCACGTCGACGCCCTGCGGCTCGACGCGGTCCATGCCATCGCGGATGCCTCCGAGCGGCCGTTCCTCCAGGAGCTGGGCACGGCCCTCCACGAGCTGGGCTCGCGCCTCGGGAGGCACGTCTATGCCATCGCCGAGAGCGACCTGAACACGCTCCAGTTCCTGCGGCCGGCGGAGCAGGGGGGCTGCGGCCTTGACGGCCAGTGGACGGACGACTTCCACCACTCGCTCCACACCCTGCTCACGGGCGAGCGCACCGGCTACTACCAGGACTTCGGCACGCTCGACCAGATGGCAAAGACGATGCGGGGCGGGTTCGTCTACACCGGCCAGCGCTCGCCCCACCGCCGCCGGCGGCACGGCGTGCCCGCCGACTCGATCGAGGCGGCGCGCCACGTGATCTGCATCCAGAACCACGACCAGACCGGCAACCGGATGCTGGGGGAGCGCCTCGCCTCCCTGGTCTCCTTCGAGAGCCTGAAGCTCGCCGCCGCCGCCGTGCTGCTCTCGCCCTTCCTCCCCCTGCTGTTCATGGGAGAGGAGTGGGGCGAGACCGCCCCCTTCCTCTACTTCGTCAGCCACTCGGACGAGGACCTGGTGCGGGCGGTGAGGGAGGGGAGGAGCGAGGAGTTCGCGGCCTTCTCCTGGCAGGGAGAGGCCCCCGACCCGCAGGCGGAGGAGACCTTCGAGCGGTCGCGGATCGATCCGTCCCTTCGCGAGCGGGAGCCGAACGCGCTCCTCTACGCTTTCTACAAGGAGCTGATCCGGCTGCGGAAGACCCATCCCGTCCTGGCCCACCTGAGCAAGCGGGACCTGGAGGTCAAGGTCGAGGGAGAGACGATCGTGATGCGGCGCTGGAATGGGGACCGGGAGGTCCTGATCCTCTTCAATTTCGGAGAAGAGGAGCTGTCGGCGCCGTCGGGATGGGAGAAGCTCCTCGATTCGACCGAGGAGCGATGGGGAGGGCGGGGGAGCGGCGGCCGGTCGGTAAAGGTGCTGGAGCGCTAGCCGATGTGCCGGCTGGTTGTCCGCACACCCGCCGGCGCACCGTCGCGAGCATCCGCTGGCGGTTCGAGCGGGGGTCGGGCTGGAAGCGCTGGTCCATGTGGAAAGTCTATGCCGGAAAGACAGGTGCTTGCCGAAGCGTCCTGAAGAATTTCCAGGAATGACATTTTGGACCCGTTTTCCGTCTCTACACGGGTACTATGTCAAGACCACTCCGCTTCATCCCAGAAGAAGGCGCCCTCGTCGACGTCACCTGCCGTACCATCCAGAGCCGTTACCTTCTCCGGCCCGATCCGGTACTGAACGACATCCTGCTCGGTGTCCTCGGCCAGGCTCAGCGGCTCTACCCGGTCGAAATCTCGGTCTTCTTTGTCGCCTCGAACCACTACCATCTCCTGATCTGGGTTCCGGACGCAGAGCGCATGTCTGACTTCATGGGCTACTTCCAGACCAATGTGGCCCGCGAGGTCGCCCGTCTGAGGAAGTGGCGAGACAAGGTCTGGTCGCGGCGCTACGAGGCGATCGTGATCAGCGACGAGCCCGCGGCACAGGTCGACCGGCTGCGCTATGTGGTGGCCAACGGGGTCAAGGAAGGGCTGGTTGCCCGAGTCGAGGACTGGCCGGGCATCAACTTGGTGAAGTCCGTGCTCAGCGGCGAGCCCGTTCGAGGCACCTGGTTCAACCGGACCGCGGAATACCGGGCTCGGCTGCGGGGAGAGGACTTCGAGCGCCGGCGCTATGCGACGGAAGAGACCGTCGTGCTCTCGCAGCTCCCCTGCTGGCGCCACCTCAACCCTGAGGTGTACCGGGAACTGATCGCGGGGCTGGTGAAGGAGATCGATGCCGACGCCGCGGCGGAGCGGAAGCGCACAGGCCGTGAGCCGCTTGGCCCGACGGCCATCCTGCGCCAACATCCGCATACCTGTCCGAACAAGACCAAGAAGTCACCCGCACCGCGTTTCCACGCTGCCAGCAAGGCAGCCCGCGAGGCCTTTCGGAAGGCCTACGGCCTCTTCCTTGCGGCCTTCCGTGAAGCCGCGGAGAGGCTCAAAGCCGGTGATCGCACGGCGAGATTCCCCAATGGTTGCTTTCCGCCGGGTCTGCCTTTCGTCCGTGTGTGAGCGATCGCACCGCAGCAGGCGGTGATCGACGTCACCGAGCGATTCTGATCAGGCTTTTGAGGGCTGGACGACTCCAGGAAGGGAGAGGTACGTCCAAATGCCGGGAAAGAGGCTCCATACGTCTGGATGGGAACCCTCAACAAGGCGAATCTACGTGCCCGAGTGGCCGAAACGCCGTATGGAAGACGCAGCAGGAGTGCGCGAGACCTAAGTTGGGGGCAGATTTTTCTGCTTCTCTTCTACACTCCCCTGGAACCTATTTTGGCCCGGATGCCATCCTGCGACAGCACCCGCACACCAGTCCGACCAAGACAAAGAAGTCACCCGCACCGCGCTTCCACGCTGCCAGCAAGGCAGCTCGCGAGGCCTTCCGGAAGGCCTATGGCCTCTTCCTTGCGGCCTTCGCGAAGCTGCGGAGAGGCTCAAAGCCGGTGATGCACGGGGATGTCCCGAGGGCTTCGGCGTCCTTGATTGCCAACCCGATGGGACGTTCCAATTCACCTATCGGGACTACGGCTGGTCGAGTGGCTAGTCCACCGGAATCTCCAAAATCACAGGCTCCGTAAGGTCGACGCCGGACTTGAGGTGGCCATGCCCGTCCACACTGTCGAGCTGGCTGTTGGCGATGACGGCGAGCGCTCCACCTACCAGCACACCGGTGGTCGGGATGTCGAAGAGCGGATTGCGGCTCTCCAGGACTTCCTCGCTTTCGATCGCGTCGAGCGCGGCGTTCAGACGGAAGCGGACGACGCGATCGGTGCCGGCGGAGTTCTGGACGGCTATGAGGCTCCCGCGGTGGAAGTAGAGCCCGTCGATGCCGGCGATGTGTACCCGCTCCGGATGGGGGAGCGGTCGGACCTGTCCGGTGGCCAGGTTCACGATCGATAGGCCTTTCTTGAAATCGGCCACGAACAGCTTGCTCAAGCCGGGCGAGATCGCGATACCGTTGGGGTAGATGAAGGTTCCTGGTCCCACCAAGGTTTCCATCCGGTACTCGGCGTCCTGCGGCCGGAGGCGGTAGAGGATGCCGCCCTTGCTGTCGGTGAAGAAGAGCTCGCCTTCCCTGCCCAGAGCGATGTCGTTGCAGAGGTGCGGCCGTCCGGGGAGGTCGTATCGGCCGAGGTACTTCCCGGTCGCAAGGTCGTAGCGGAAGAGGCTCGACGTCCCGTCCAGCTCGCCCGAGGACGGCCCCGCGCCCGAGCAGGCCCAGAGCGTCCGCCTCGCCGGATCGACTTTGAGGCCCAGGACGTCCCAGATCCCATCCTGGCCGCTCGCGGTGAAGTCGCTCGCCTTGCCGGCCTTGTCGATCCGGACGATCTTGCGCTTGTAGAGGCTACCGACGTAGAACGCGCCGGTCTCCGGATCGTGGGCGATCCCTTCGGGGATGAGATCCTTCTCCGGGATGCGGAACGCCACCCGGCCGCGGTTCACCACGCGCCGGTTGGACGCAGCCGCCCTGGCGAGCAGCTCCTTCACCCCTGGCATCTCGCGGAGCTCCGCGAAGGCCGCTTTGTCAGGCGATTCGTCGGGCAGGTCGAAGTCGAGCCCCAGGTCAACGGCCTTCTCCAGCCACCGGAACGCCTCGACCTTGTTGCCGGCCTTGGCCTGCGCGGTCGCCATGGCGAGCCACAAACCCCCATGGTCGGGAGCGGTCTGGAGCATTTCCTCCAGCCTTTGGATTTCGGGGGACTTCGCCGGCTGCCCGGCAGCGGGAAGGGAGAGGGCGAGCGCGACGGCGCAGAGGATCCGGTGCGTCTTCATGTCGGCAAGCGTAGCCGGACGGCCGGGGCTGAATCAAGCCTCGGCCTTGCGCCCGGGGAGCACGTACGAGCCGCTGGAAGTGGAGTGCTACAATCGCCGCATGCGGCGCTGTCTTCGGGCTCGGCTGTTCCTGAAGAGGGCATGCACGGGACTTCCTTGCAGGCGCCTCTGGCGGATTTCGATCACTCCCACCTTGCCATGGATCTCGGAGTACCCGAATCGGCCGGTCCCGCTGCCGGGCAGCTTGTGCCGCCGGCAGAGGAACTATCGAACCCTCGCCCTCACGTGCCAGCCGACAGCGTCGTAGGCGTGGTCCGTGAAACCAAAACTGAAGTACTCAGCCCATCCCGACAGAAGTCGGTTGAGCCGGTCCTGCAGCTTCGGCCAGGGTGTTAGATATTGGCCAGCAGAGGTGAGACCACTCCGCCTTGAGGAGTCCCCTGCTTGCTCTTCTTGCCGCCCGTCATCCGCCGGTTGCCCCTCTCATCCCGCTCTTCCACCGGCGATTTCAGCCACAGCTTGAGCAGTCGCAGGATCCTCCCGTCGGCCACCCGCCGCGCTAAACACTCGCCAGGCACGTAGTGTCCACCTAGCGTCCGGGCGCTCCTCCCGGACAGGGCGATCAGGCACCTGTGGAAGGCGCCCCCCTGTTCGACGTCACCTGCGCGACGGTCGGCGGCGCAGGGGAGCGCAGCAGGGTTAGGCTCGCAATTGACCTAAGTCAGCGTATATTTAGCCTAACTATGTTGACGACTAGATTAGTTCGTGTATAATCTAGGCTAAAGAGCAGCGCGCCAACCCAAGGAGAGAAACCATGACCCCAACAGAGCCGAGCCGAGCCGAGGCGCTCGCCGCCATGACCCCGGAGAAGCTGGAGGAGATGGCGCGGCCGGCGCCCCGCTCCTCGCATCCGGGGCTGCGCGACTTTCTGGAGATCCCCTACGACCAACTGGAGGAGATGAACCTCCAGGCCAAGGAGGAGCGGCTGGCCCGGCGGCCCGCCGACGTGGTCCGCGAACAGCGGATGCGCTATCTCAACGACGAGAAGCGCATCAAGGCGGTCACCGTGTGTTTCACCGACCTCGAAGGCCGGCTGCACATGCTGGACTATGACAAGAAGTTCCTG